>JAIOZL010000066.1 GCA_021740645.1 Bacteroidales bacterium | reverse complement strand
CGGTAAAAAGCGCTGCCGCGCCCCGCCAAATTCAAAAAAAATTAAAAAATACGCTCCAAAAAATTGTACACTTTGCTCCGGAATGGGCTGTACACTATATCCCGGATTGCGTTGTACACTTTACTCCGAAATACTCAATTTAGAACAATTTAAAAGATTAAGAAAAAAAAAGGAAGTAGTTAGGAGCAATAACAAGGAAGTCTGGTGCTATATAAGAGTTAGTAGTCAGGAGCAGAAGGATAATTACAGCCTTGAAAACCAAAAGGCAGAGGCGAAACGCTTTGCAGAAAGTAAAGGATATTCCCTTGTAAATTTCTTTGAGGAGGTTGAAAGTGCAAAGCAAGATACAACAAGGAAGGAATTTTCCAGGCTATTCGATGATCTAAGGAAAACTAAAAGAAAACCATACGCAATAATTGTTTTTAAAATGAACAGGTTTTCCAGATCAGGGGGTTCAAGTATTGCACTTGCAGTTAATTTAATTAACAATTATGGGGTCCATCTTATAGAAACTGAATCAGGAATTGATACAACAACTGACAAGGGGAAAAATGAAGTTTTCAGAAGGCTGATTATGGCAAATGAAGAAAATCTCACACGGCTTGACCACACCATTCCAGGAATGAAAGCATTATTAAATGAGGGAAAATCTTTAGGGGTATCCCCTTTTGGCTATGACCACTTCGGACCCAGAGTAAATAAATTTGCTAAAAAGGAAGTTGAACAAAGAATTGTCCTTAATCAAACTGGGAAAGTTCTAAGACAAGCATGGGTGTGGAAAGTTGAAGGTGAACAAGACAGCGTTATAATCAAACGATTAAAAACATTAGGGGTCGATATTTCAAAACAAAAGATAAGTGCTATGTGGCGAAATATGTTCTACTGTGGGTTAATTTCAAACAGTTTGCTGGATGACATCGTAAAAGGACAACACGAACCAATGGTTGATCGGGGAACATTTCTGAAGGTGCAAAAGATAGTAGAAATGAATAAGCAAGGGTATAAGATTGACCGTGATGCTGATGACCGTCCTTTACAGGGCACGCTGATTTGTCCAATTTGCAATCAAAGAATGACAGGGTATTTAGTAAGAAAAAAGGGTCGCCACTACTATAAATGTGGAAAGTGTCTGGGAGTATCCATTAATGCTGATACATCTGACAGAATGAAAAAGAATATTGGCGCACATAATTTATTCGTAGAAGTACTAAATACCTATCAACTTGATGAGAAGTATCTTGACCTATTTAAGCTTCAATTAAAGAGGATCTTATCTTCAACCGATATGGTAAAGAAGAACGAAGAGGCTATTTATACGAAACAGTTAACAGAACTAAAGAACAAAAAGGATAAGCTTGAAGAAAGGTTTGCTTTTGGAGAAATCGAACAGAGTCTATATGATAAGTTTTTATGTCAAATTGATGGCCAAATTGAGGAGTTAGATGCAAAATACGACTTTTCGGGGATTGACACATCTAACTTGAAAATCAATTTAAATAAAGCAGTGGAGTTCACTCAGAATGTCAGTAAATACTGGGTATCCGGGAATTTGGATCATAAGAAAAAGATACAAAAACTGATGTTTCCAGAGGGAATTCGCATAGATACACAAAAACGGCAATATCTAACTTCAAAAGTTAATGCTTTATTTAGCGTAAAGCGTTCATTTACAAGGAATACAAAGGACAGTAAAAAAGAAAAACCCACCGAAATCGGTGGGTTGTCCTCTTTAGTAGCGGGGGCAGGACTTGAACCTACGTCCGCCAGCTGGCGGATATGAGTCCAACGAGCATATTTGGAAAGAAAGAGGTTGAGGAATGCGTATGTTATTTTTCAGATTTTTCTATAATCTCTCTAATGAACTTTCTGCCTTGAAATGACTTAAGCTGTTTCTCCCGAACCATAGCCTCCTTTTTTGAAGGGAACTGCTCAGTATGGATAACGGTCCATGGGCGGTATTTGATTGTAAACCCCTTTGTAGCTAATTGATTATGTGAAAGGATACGATTATTCAGATCGGAAGTATATCCAATGTAAATTTTATCGAAATCTTTTGAATATAACACGTATACTACAAACATGGTTTTTAACAAAATGAAAAACCCCTGTAAAACAATTGTTTACAGGGGTTCTGAGTAGCGGGGACCGGACTTGAACCGATGACCTTTGGGTTATGAGCCCAACGAGCTACCAACTGCTCCACCCCGCAATATATTTTGATCGAAAGAACGATTTTTCTCTGTTGTGGGTGCAAATGTAGTGCTTTCTTTAGTATTGTCAAATAAAATCAGCTATTTTTGAGAAAAATTTGAATAAAACTCTACTAAATACGTTTTCATTATGCCAAGAGTATTTACGCCCGTCGATATCAGCCAGGAAGAGAAAGAAGTCAGGAAGGACTATTTCGACAGACATACACCCAGAATAGTAACGGCTAAAACTGCTAAAAGAAACCAGAAACTTAAAGTGAAAGTTATTGTTGGTGAACACTATGAGCATCCTGATGTTCCTGAACATTATATAAGTTATATACAATTGTGGAATCGGGAAACATTTTTAGCCGAGGCGCATTTTACTCCGGGAATGCTTGGGAATCAGCCTTCGCAGGTGGAAGTTGATTTTTATATTGTCCCTAAGCAAACGATGAATCTCGCCGCAATGGCTGTATGCACCAATCATGGATTATGGCAAAGTGAATCCATGGAAATCAGGGTTATTGATTAATTAAGAGGAGATGATTGAAAAGAAAAAAGTACGAGATAGTATACTGGAAAAACTTAGAAATAAGTATCGTTTTGTATTGCTAAACGATAGTACCTTTAAGGAAGTAGCAAGTATTAAGCTTAACAGGCTGAATTTTATTCTTGTTGGGGGTTTTTTAATGCTATTGGTTATTGCAGCATTTTGGTCAGCTATAGCTTATACACCTTTGAGGGAGTTAATACCGGGGTATCCCGATGTTAAAATGAGAAATGATATTATTCAGACTAAAATACGGCTCGATTCGCTTGAGTTGGAAATAAGATACAGGGATCAGTATTTTGCTAATTTAAATTCGGTGATCCGGGGAAATAAACCTGAAGATTTTCAAACCGAAAAAGTCAGTTCTGTCGGACAGGCTAATCTGGCGGTTATGCGATCTGAATCGGATTCCATTCTCCGGCATGATCTTGACCTGGCTGAAAAACTTAGCATCCCTGTCAGTCTTAGCAACAGCAAAAATGTAAGCCTCGAAAGACTCCACTTTTTCACTCCGGTACGAGGTATGGTAACCAACAGCTTCAATCCTATGGCGAATCATTTTGGATCAGATGTAGTAGCGGCCCCCAATGAAGTGGTTAAAGCAACCCTCGACGGGACGGTGACTATGGCAAGCTGGACCCTGGAAACCGGACATGTTATTCAGATTCAACACGATAACAACCTCATATCGGTTTATAAACATAATGCAGAATTGCTTAAAAAAGTTGGAGTCAGAGTAAAAGCCGGCGATGCCATTGCCATAATCGGCAATTCGGGAGAATTAACTACAGGTCCTCATCTTCATTTTGAAATATGGCAGAACGGTGTGTCTCTCAATCCTGAAGAATTAATCGTTTTCTAGACTGAAAAATGAAAAAAGGAATTGCAATACTTGGTTCAACAGGATCCATAGGAACACAAACGCTTCAGGTTATTGATAGTAATCCCGAACATTTTTCCATTGAGCTTCTTTCTGCTCACAATAATGTTGAATTGCTGGTGAAACAGGCGATTCAATATGTTCCGAATATTGTAATTGTCACAAATCCCGATCATTACACTTTCTTAAAAACCCAGCTGCAGAATTTTCCAATAAAAGTATTTGCAGGTATCGATTCTGTGGTCGATGCCATACAGCTCGAAAGTATCGATATAGTGCTAACGGCAATGGTGGGTTATGCAGGTCTGCTGCCAACCATTAAGGCCATTGAAGCAGGTAAAAATATTGCTCTTGCGAATAAGGAGACTTTGGTGGTGGCAGGCAGCCTTATAAACAAACTTGCCATCGAAAACAGGGTGAATATTATTCCGGTCGACTCAGAACATTCTGCGATTTTTCAATGCCTAACAGGCGAGAATCCCGATTGGATTGAAAAAATAATACTTACGGCTTCGGGTGGTCCTTTTCGGGGAAAATCAATGGATTTTCTTAAAAATGTAAGTCCGGAACAGGCTTTGCAACACCCCAACTGGTGCATGGGGAATAAGATTACCATCGATTCGGCATCTCTTATGAATAAAGGATTGGAGGCCATTGAAGCAAAATGGTTATTTGGTTTGAAGCCGGAAGAAATAGAAATCGTTGTTCACCCCCAATCCATTATCCACTCTATGGTACAGTTTAAAGACGGATCGGTCAAAGCCCAAATGGGAGAACCTGATATGAGGATGCCTATACATTATGCACTTGCATTTCCGGAGCGATTGCCTTCCACTTTGCCGCGACTCGATTTTACTAAGTGCTCAAATTTAACTTTTGAGGCTCCCGATCCAAAAAAATTTCGTAACCTTGCAATCTCTTTTGAAGCCATGAAAAAAGGAGGTAACTGGCCTTGTTTAATGAATGCTGCAAATGAGATAGTAGTGGATGCCTTTTTAAAGGGCAAAGCCGGATTCCTTGAAATGCCGGAGATAATAGAAAAAGTTTTAGTGGGGTCAAGTTATCTGGCCCATCCGAACTATGATGATTTAAAACAGTCGGACTCTGAAGCCAGATTAATTGCAAAAAGTTTAATTCGTTAATTATGGAAATCCTTGTAAAAGCAGGACAGTTTTTTTTGAGCTTGTCAATTTTAATAATATTACATGAAATGGGTCATTTTGCCTTCGCAAAATTATTTAAGACCCGGGTAGAAAAATTTTATCTTTTTTTCAATCCATGGTTTGCCCTATTTAAAAAGCAAATTGGAGAAACGGAATATGGTATTGGTTGGTTGCCACTGGGTGGCTATGTAAAAATATCCGGAATGATTGATGAGTCGATGGATAAAGAAGCCATGAAGCAACCCATGAAGGATTACGAATTCAGGGCAAAACCAAGCTGGCAGCGACTGCTTATTATGCTGGGAGGGGTAATGGTAAACTTTATTTTTGCTCTCATCATTTATGCCGGCGTATTGTACACATGGGGAGAGACGTATCTGCCGGTTAAAAACATGACTTACGGTGTTATGGTCGATTCAACGGGCATGAATCTTGGACTTCGGAATGGAGATAAAATTATTGGGATTGATGGGGAAGAGGTTGAAAACTACCTGTCTATAGTGCATGATATTGTGGTAAATGATGCACAAACCCTGCAAATAGAAAGAAACGGCAGAGAGATGGAACTGGAACTTCCAAAAAACACCATTGCCAGTTTGCTGAAATCGGAATTGCCGATAATACCACGGATGCCTTTTTATATCGATAGTTTTACCGATAAGGATTCTATGGCCTATCAATCGGGACTGAGAAGAAATGACAAGGTTATTGGAATAAATTCTGTGCAAACTGAATTTTTTGATGAGTTTAAATCTGAAATAGCAAAGTATTCTGATGAAGTGGTTCCGGTTAAAGTTCTGAGGAATGAAACAGACACTGTTAACCTGAATCTTCTGGTTTCTGACACCCACACTATTGGTGTTAAACCTGATCTTGATATGAGCAGATTTTTCCAGTTTGAAGAAAAAAGCTATACAATACTCGGTTCAATTCCTGCCGGAATTTCCAAAGGAAATGCAATGATTAAGAGTTACCTTAAACAGTTAAAACTGTTATTCAAGCCCGAAACCAAAGCCTATGAGGAAATTGGAGGATTTATTAAAATTGGAAGTATTTTTCCATCGGTGTGGAGTTGGCAAACTTTTTGGCTTATGACGGCTTTCTTATCCATAATTTTGGCTATTATGAACCTTTTACCTATTCCTGCACTCGATGGTGGGCATGTAACTTTTCTCCTTTACGAAATGGTATCAGGGCGAAAGCCGGGCGACAAATTCCTTGAATATGCTCAAACGGTAGGTATGGTGCTGCTTCTGAGTCTTCTTTTATATGCAAACGGGAACGATATTATCAACCTTTTTAAATAAAAAGAACAAATTACTTTTGATAATAATTTTTAACTAACTTTGACAATTAATTTAATAAAACCTAGAATATGAATACTCTTTTTGTGATACTTGGAATGATTGGCCCAGGGCAAATTGCTATTATTGTTATCGTAATACTTTTACTTTTCGGAGGTAAAAAAATTCCTGAGCTTATGAGAGGAATAGGGCAGGGTATGAAAGAATTTAAAAAAGCTACCAAAGACGAGCCCGCTGAAGATGAAAAAGATACCGAAAAAAAATAAAGCTATAAACAGATTACATTAAGCAGTCAGAAATGACTGCTTTTTTTGTTTTTGTAATTAGAGTCAGGCTTTCCGTAAAATATCAAAAGCTGTCATATACCCACTGATTATTGCACCTGAGAATCCTCCGCCAAATTTTCCCCATGCCGAAGCAATGTGAATATTTTCGGGCAAGGCTGAAAGGTAATCTGTAGATTTATCCGGATTTTGAGCAAATCCATAAACGGCACCCTTGGGGTTTAATGTATATCTTTTTACGGTTAATGAAGTAGCTACTTCAACATATTCAATTGCATCCCTGAATCCGGGTATGAGTTTGTTACACCTTTCGGTAATTACTTCGGCAACACAGGCTTTCTTTTCTTTATATTCCTTTGGACTAAGACTTTCCCAGTCTTCAGGATAATCCACGCAACACACAGCTCCCACGCTTTTACCTTTCGGCGCCAGTTCCGAGTCAACATGACTGTAATCGACAAAGGTAAAGCTTCGCGAATTAAAATCGCTGTGATTATTTTTCAGGATATCCTTTTGGGATTTTACAGATTCATGATAGATAAAAGTAGAATAATTTGGATTCCCAATATCTTTTAAAGCTTTGTTAAATCCGAAATAGACAGTAAGAAGGGAGGCTCCAATATTTTTGCCCTTTATTTTTTCAATCAAGCCTTTAGCTAAGTGATTTGGAAGAAGGTCATTAGCCAGATTGGGTATCGCGGCGTTTATAATTATTTCCGGTGCTTCATCACTGAATTCGAGTTTCTTTAATCCCTTCCCATTTTGGTAATTTACACCGGAAGGCTTATCATTTATTAGATTTATTTTGGTTACCAGACTATTTAATTTTACTGTTCCGCCATTTTCTTCAATAACAGAAACCAAGGCATCAGATAATTGTTGTGAACCACCTTTTATAAAATTGGCTCTGCCGTTATAATAGGCACCCTGGGCGTTTATATAGTAATAATACGACAAGGAATAGGGGTCGTCGTGAAAATACCCCAGATTGCCAAGAAGAACCAGTTTCAGATCCTCATTGTGTATTATATTATCGAGAAATTCACCCAGACTTTTATCTTTTTGTCCTTGCGATTCCTTCATTATTTTTCTGGCATTCAGCACATGGTAAAAGTATGTATCAATTCCTTCCTTCTCATCAGGAAAAGATTTATATAATATTTCTTTTACTTCATCAGGATTATGAGGTATAACGATATCATATCTTTCATTAACAAAGCGGTAAAAATCCGGAAGCTCCAAAAAATCTACCTTATCCATGATTCCAAGGTCATTGAATATTTTTAGTTTTGGATCGGCACGATGCAATCCGTCCATTTCATGCAATCCCACCTCCATTGTGAAATCTTTTCTCATAAAAGTAGTAGCACATCCTCCCGGCCGGTCGTGTTGCTCCAATAAAAGTACTTTTTTACCTGCTTTGGCGAGTTTGGCTCCAGCGGTGAGGCCGCCTAATCCGGCTCCGACTATTATGATATCGTATTGCATATGTTTATTATTATTTTTTGATACAAAGACTGAAGAATACCACGGAGACACGGATTACACAGAGAACCACAGAGAAAAATTATTTTATATTTTAAATTCAAATAAAACAGCAAATATTACATATCATCAAATATCCCAAAGCGACAAAAAATAAAAACTCTGTGAACCTCCGTGTAATCCGTGTCTCCGCGCTGCCCTGAGCTTGTCGAAGGGTGGTATTCCTACTTTCTACTCCACAGGAATAGGAAACCTAACAAATTCCTTATCTCTATCAAATAAATATCTGTATGTAATGTAATGCTTCACTGAAACGCTTCCAACACCCAGGAAAATCTTTTTCATTTTGGGATTAAAATCACCCACCCACGAAAATTCAATCTCTGTATATTCGGGTTTCTTTTTCATTGCTTCGGCCACCTTGAGTATTATACCGGATTCGACGCCCCGCCCTTGAAAAGAGGGGATAACTCCCATTAAAACCCCACGGGCACGAGTTATTGTTTTTCTTTTTTTCAGATAAAGAAATTTCAGCATGCTTATAAGTGAGAGCTTTCCGTTCAGTCGTTTCAGAATAAGATTAACATCGGGCCACATAAGGTAAATGGCAATTGGTTTTGAATTGTGGTAGGCAAGCCAGATAAAATCCGGATCAATAATCATTTTAGCTTTTTGAAGGGTCTTTTTTATATAAGCAGCCTCCATGGGCTTAAAATTTTTCTTGAAGGAAGCCCAGGCTTCATTGTAGACTTCAACGAAATCATCCACAAATTTATCAGCATACTTCCATTCAAAGTGTTTGAATTCATATTCAGGTTTTCGGGCGATCCATTCTGCAATTTTAAGAAATCGTTCAGGAAGAGGTTTCTTCACATCGAGATGGAAGCCCTCCTGTTTATAATACGTTTGAAAACCATAATTTTCGAAAAGATGCTGATAATAGGAATGGTTGTATGCTATTTCATAGGAGGGGTGGGTAAATCCATCCACCAAAAGTCCCCAGTATTTATCGGTCTCACCAAAATTAATGGGTCCGTCCATAGCTTCCATTCCTTTTTCTTTTAGCCAGCTTTTGGCGGTATCAAAAAGTTTTGCTGATGCTTCTGAGTCGTTTATACATTCGAAGAATCCAATACCTCCGGTAGGTTGTTCCTGATCTTCTGATGAATGATAATCGATAAAAGCAGCAATTCTTCCAATTAATTTGTGGGTTGCATCATGGAGTACCCATCTTTTGGCTTCCCCGTGTTTGAAAAAGGTATTTTTTTCAGGATCGAAAATCGATTCAATTTCCTTGTCGAGCGGGCAAACCCAGGTATCATCATCCTTATAGATCAGCCTGGCAGTATTATGAAAGTCCAGTCTGTCCTTCTGTTGTAAAACTTCTGATAGTATCATTTTTTGAAAAGCATTTTTTAGAACAGCTCCTTTTTCTTGTATATGCCCGATAAAACTTCCTGGTATTTCAATTCAATGAATTTTCGTTTCATTTTCAGACTGGCAGAAAGCTCACCCGATTGTGGCGACCATACATCAGAAATCAGACGTATTCTTTGTATTCTTTCGTGAGCTGATAGATGTTTATTGATTTTTAATATTTCCTTATTAAAAACATTCAATACCTCGGGGATAGTAATAATATCTTCGCTGTTTTGCTTGCTGTAGAATGATTTGTCCGCACACCATGTTTTCAGATACTCGAAATTAGGAACCAGAAGGGCACTTGCAAATTTCTGATGCTCACCAATAACCATTACCTGGTCGATAAATTCTGATTCTTTTAATCTGTTTTCTATTACCTGAGGGGCAACATATTTTCCATTCGAAAGTTTGAAGATCTCTTTTTTCCTGTCCTTGATCGAAAGGAATTTACCATCTTCCAATTCCCCAATATCACCTGTGTGGAACCATCCATCCTCATCTAAAACAGAATTTGTCAGAGCTTCGTCTTTATAATATCCGAGCATCACATTGTGTCCTTTGCATAAAATTTCCCCATCTCCGGCTATCTTTACTTCTACACCATCTATTATGGCTCCCACCGATCCCAGCCGGCAGATTTCTTTTTCCTGGCCATTAATAGTTATAATTGGCGAAGTTTCTGTAAGTCCATACATATTGAGGATTTTGAGTCCAGATGCCCAAAACACCCTCTCCAGCCGGGGTTGCAGGCTTGCCCCGCCGCAACCTACAATACGCGCATTTCCACCCAGAGCTTCCCTCCACTTTGTAAATATGAGTTTATCGGCGATCTTCAATTTTTTGTAATACAGCCAACTTTTCCTGCCAAATGGCTGGTATTGCAAGCCCATCTTTACAGCCCAAAAAAACAGTTTCTTTTTAACTCCTTTTAAACTACTTCCTTTTGCGATTACGGTATCGTATATTTTTTCCAGAATCCTTGGTACCGCATCGAATCCCGATGCTTTTATTTCCCTGAGATTGCTGGCAATGGTTCCCATGTTTTCGCAATAATAGATACACGCCCCACTATATTGGGTCTGGTAATTTCCCATTCTTCCACCCACGTGACATAAGGGAAGGATACTTAAAAATTTATCCTCAGGTGTAAGCTTGAAAATCATTGAAGCTGCGATAAAATTTTGAACCAGATTCTTATGCGACAACATTACACCTTTTGGTTTACCTGTGGTGCCCGATGTGTACATTATGGAAGCTAAATCGTCTGGTTTAATCTCCAATCGAATCTCCTCAGCTCTCTCAATACAATCCTTTCTGCAGTTTTTTCCTTTCTCAAGAACTTCTTTCCAGTTTGGAACGTCTTTAATATCGTTAAATGAAAACAAATATTCCACCGTCTTAATATCTGTAAATATTGGGTTGATCATTTCGAACAGGTGTATGTCTGAAAGGATTATCATACGAGCATCAGAGTGAGCAATGATATATTTATACTCTTCAGGATTTAAAGATGTGAAGGTGGGAACATGAATCACTCCTATCATAGCCATTCCCAGATCAACAAAATTCCATTCCGGACGGTTATTGGTGATGGTAATTATTTTATCACCTTTTTTGAAACCCATTTCCAGCAGACCATAGGCGAAAAAGTGGGCGAACTCGTTATATTGTTGTGGACTGTATTCCACCCATTTGCCATTTTCTTTTGCGGAAAGTGCTGGTTTGTCTGAGAATTCGCTTATATACCTGTCGAGCAGGTCAAAGGTTCGCGTTACGTTCATAGCAGAATATTGAAATATTTAAGTCTCCACAAGTTAGGAAATCTATTTCAATATTTTAATGACAGGGTTTAAATATCTTATTTTTTAGAGTGTTTTATCAAACTAATAAAATTCTGACCAGTACTCCTTTTCGCTAATATAATCCACTCCTTCTACCGGAAATTGTCCATATTTAATGCTTTTAAGGGTGTTACTGGTTGCGCCGAAAACACCCAGTCCATTTTCAATATTGGAATAGACAAGGACAGGTTCAACCAAAAAACCACCTTCTGCCATATTATGTTTTGAAAAAGAACTGAGGTAGTAATAAAAATCTTTGGAAATGGATTGCAAATTAATGTGGTAATGAAGGAATTCATAAAAACTAGTATCAATAGAGTTATTGTCTATAACAAACTGGAAATTTAATTCATAACTTTTTCCGGCAATCTTTTCGTCCGAAAAAAGGTTAAATTCATTGCCCTCGTATGATCCGAATATGTCTTCTTCCTCTGAAGGATTGAGCAGGGGGTCGGTTGTTGTTATCCATCCGCCGTAATTTGAAATAATAATGGGGACCGAGTTATCGAAAGGCTGGAACTTATCGCCGGCATACCGGCCAACAAACTGATTAACTGCTAATCTGTAAAAATTATCCTCATTTGGGGGATCTGAAAATTTAATCTTTACGTGTATTTCTTTAAAGGAGTAAACAGTTTTTGAATCGGGATAATATTCCATCACGGTATATTCTTTTTCAATTACGGTGGTGTCGAAACTTAATATATTCATCGTTTCCGGCAATCTTGTCGTACTTTGAACCGAATTATACCCCGGAACGCTGACCTCGAATCGATATTCAGATTGGGGATCAGGGATAAGTCCGGAGGAAGAATAATTGGAGAAGTAGTTTATTTCATAATCACCATTTATTATATCTGCTTCGGGAGGATCGGTGTAGGAAAGGTTTTCAAGGAATTCATCATCCTTAAAAAGTTTAACATCAGCATTTTTTATCTGGGAAGGTGAATAATTTGTTTCAAAAACAGCATAGCTAAGAGCAATCTGACAGCTAATAAGGCTGTCTGATTGAAGATTTGCATAAAACACAATCTTAGGCTTAGTTTCAGCTCCTTTGAAATCAATTACTTTTTCACATGAAATACCACCTGGTATCATGAGGCTAATAATCAATATCTTATATAGGTAATTCATATTTTAAAATTTAAAGGAATAGGATATTGAAGGAATAATTGGGAATAAGCTGAATTGTTTCAAAACCGGTTTGGAGGTATCGTTTTTAAAATCATATTCTGTATCCCAAAAAATATAGAATGGATTTTTTCTATTGTAAATATTATAAATTGAATAACTCCAGGTTCTTATTCCGTGCTTTTTCTGTTTGTTGAAATTTACTCCAAAGTCGAACCGATGGTAAGCAGGAGCCCTATAATTATTCTTACTTTCGTATTCTGTAATTTGAGGAGTGTAGTAATAATTGTTATAAGTCCCGGGGAAATTTAAGGATGGATATTTCATAACTCCCAGGGTATAAGCATTTCCCGTTCCATACACCCAGGTTGTGCCGATATCAATATTTTTATTAATCTGGTGGGTGAGTACCAGACTGATATCATGTCGTCTGTCGTATTTAGCAGGAAATACCTTACCAAAATTCAGATTTTCAAACTGACGGTTTGTCCATGATAAAGTGTATCCAATCCAACCTGTTGTTTTGCCTAAAGTTTTTTCTATCAGAATTTCACCCCCGTAGGCCCAGCCTTTGCCTTTTTCAACCTTAGATTCCCAACCGGTTCCTGTACCTGAGAATCCGGCTCCTTCTTTATATTCTATCAGGTTATCCATAGTTTTATAAAACCCCTCAATGGTAAGCATAAGGTCTTTCGGCAATTGATAACTGCCACCTACCGCGATCTGATGAGAGATTGGGGGTTCAATATTTTTAGTAACCGGCAACCACAAGTCGGTAGGCAGGCTGATGGAAGAGGTGGTAAGCAAATGAACAAATTGAGTCATCTTGCTGTATCCGGCTTTTAAACTAAGTTTTTTATTTACTTTATATCGCAATGAAAGTCTTGGTTGGAGGATTGCATAGGTTTTGCTCTGTACGTCCACCATGGAAAATCTTAAACCTGCATTTATTTTTAATCCAGATGTAATTTCGTAATCGTCTTCTGCGTATGCTACAAATTCGTTTGAAAATATTTTTACATCACCAAAGGTTGTATCAATGGAGTTGCCTTCGCCGCCATAGTCATATTTAAATAGCGTAACACCCGGTTTGAAATCGTGATAGGTATAAGAACTACCAAATTTTATGCTATGTTTCGGCGAAGGATAATAATCAAAGTCAAGTTTTAATGCATAATCCTCAATTCCTGAGAAATATTTAAATTCATCAATTTCTGTTTCATTATTTACCAGATCTTTTGATTCATATTCATTAAATACTTCAAAATTATATTTGCTGTAGGTTAGGGTTGTATTACTGAAGAGACGGTTTGACAAGAGGTAATTCCAGCGCAGGGCAGAAATAAAATTGCCCCATCCCAGGCCGGTTTTGTCTGTTGATTCGTATTTTGTATGTTCAGTTCCATAGTAATAATCTGCCGAATACTTATCTTTTGAATAAGCCTCATCTTTTCCCAGATAGGTACTGAAATACAATCTGCTTTTGTCGGAGAATTTATGATTTAATTTGGTGTTTAAGTCATAAAAATAATATCCTCCGGCGGTTGATCCATTTTCATCCTGTTTGTTTGCCATGGCAATGAATGGACGGGCAAGAATGTCAGCATAGGTTCTTCTGGCGGAAATCATAAAACTGGTTTTATCTTTTACAATTGGACCTTCCACCGATAATTTGGATGAAATAATCCCCACAGAAAAATTTCCATGTACTTCTTTGGCATTTCCTTCCTTCATGCGAATATCGATAACAGAGCTTAATCTTTCGCCATATCTTGCCGGGAATCCGCCTTTATAAAGCTGAACCGATTTAACAGCATCGGGATTAAAAACCGAAAAAAAACCGAACAAGTGACTGGCATTATAAACGGGTACCCCGTCGAGTAGAAATAGATTTTGATCGGGTCCGCCGCCTCGGACATAAATTCCGGAGAAACCTTCAGTCCCGGATTGCACACCCGGGAGCAGTTGAATCACCTTTAACACATCTGCTTCACCCAAAAGCATAGGAACTTTGGCGAATTTTTCAATGGGGATATCAATCATACTCATCTGAGTGGTTTCGAGTTTTGATTGTATATTTCCAACAATAGTAACTTCTTCAATTTCGGTTGAAGAAAGACTCAGGTTGAAATTTATAACCGTATCCTTTGTGAGTTTAAATGCATGAAGCTGATTTTCATAGCCAAGATATGAAATAATAATCCTTACCTCACCTGGGCTTAGTGATAAACTATAAAATCCATAAAAATTTGAAATGGTACCATTCAGACTTGAAGATTCATACACATTAGCCCCAATTAATTGCTCATTACTTGCAGCATCTCTAATGAAACCACTTATGGTATATCGTTGTCCCAGAACTGATTCTGAAATTCCTCCAACAAGCAAGAAGAGAAATATAAGATGGATTCTCATAGATTTTTGTTCAGTAGATTTAACGGCGCTTCGTAGGTTTAAAGTATAAATGTAATGATGTTTTTTGTTTAATAATGGTTGCTAGGGGGTGGTATGGTAATTTGATGATGAGATAATGTGGTTATGTGGTGGTGTGGTGTTGTACTAACATCCTGCAGACATGTCGTAAAATT
>JAIOZL010000065.1 GCA_021740645.1 Bacteroidales bacterium | reverse complement strand
ATTTCGGATAAGTATATTTTGCAATCTTCGTCCGTTTTAAAGCGTTCAGCAAACTGTATGAGATTTTGACCTCTGAATATTTCCATATTTCTGTTGATTTTCAGGATGCTAAGATATGAAATTAAATGATGACCTCTATGATTTCAATTCCAAAGTCAGATAAAAATTTAATAAGGATAGATTATGCAGGAGGTTCGCAAACACACCAGAAAGATTTTAAGTTGTTAGTTCCGGCTATTGTAAAAATATTTAATGAATTTTCTGCCGTCAGTCTTGTTATTTTCAATGATGCTTTGGAAATTGATGAATTTCCTGAATTATCGGGTTTTATAAACCGGATTGAAAACAGGAAGATGGTTCCCTTTAAAGAGCTTCAATATGAAATAGCAAGGTTCGATATAAACATCGCACCCTTACAAATCAATCCTTTTAACGAAGCCAAGAGTGAACTAAAATATTTCGAGGCAGCCTTGTTACAAATACCAACAATTGCTTCCCCAACCCAGCCCTTTAAAGATGTTATCGATCATGGAAAGAATGGGTTTTTAGCTTATAACTCTGACCAATGGTATGATTGCATTAAAAAATTACTTACCGATTCGGAACTGAGAAAAAAAACCGGTCGGGCGGCACGGCATCATGTTCTGTGGCACTTTAGTCCCGAACAAAGAAATCATTTAACCTTTCGATTATTGTATCATTCTCAAATAATAAAAAATATTGAGATTAACTTCCAGTCCCTAAGGGAAAAAACATATAAATTCAGCATTAATCATTGTCAGTCCTCTCGAAATAACAAATATAGTTATCCCGATGTGGTTGATTATGAAATTGTAAAAGAATTTAAATCAGGCAAAGTCTCTCATGTCGGTGTTGTCATTCCCCTTTTCAACTATGAGAGATATATACTGGGGGCTTTGGATTCTGTAAAAAATCAAACCTTAAATGATATTGACCTGGTTGTGGTGGATGATTGCTCAACCGATTCCTCATTGCAGACTGTACTGGATTGGATGGAAAACAATGCCCCGCGTTTCAATAACTGTACTTTATTAAAAAATAAGATCAACTCTAAATTGAGTGCCACCCGAAACATTGGATTTGACTATATCAACTCAATTTGGGTGATGCAGTTAGATGCTGATAATGAACTTTTGCCAACCTGTTTGGAAGAATGCTTAACTACAATAAAAAATTCGGGGGCTGCAATGGTTTATCCTCAATTGGAATTGTTTGGCGAAGATAAACTGTATATTTATAAATCATACGACTCCCTGCGATTAAGCATTGCCCCATGGGATCCAAGTCACCTTGCCCGGCAGAACTATATAGATGCAATGGCTATGGTAAGTAAAGCAGCCTGGGCAAAAGCCGGCGGATATGATGTTGCTATGATTTATGGCCTGGAAGATTGGGATTTCTGGTTAAGGTTTATTGAACAGGGATTTTTTGGTGTTTATATACCCAAAGTGCTGGCTCGCTACAGGGTACACAAAACTTCAATGTCACGTACCGAAACAACAGACAATTACCATCGCATTGTAAATTATCTGAAAGAAAAACATCCATGGATTACTACAGATTAAGCTTGCTTTATGTTTTGAAAGGAAAACTTAGTTCAAATTCAATAAGATTAAAATTTCATATTGCAGCTTTAATCAAAACTTAAAATTATTTTATTTGGCATAAAACAAGGATTAACAGGGCAATTTAAGAATTTTATGAAAAAAAGCAGGACAGAACAGGATAATAGTTTGAACTTGCTTGAATATTTTTGTGAAAAATTAATCAGGTTTGAATATAGTTCCATTTTTAATGTATAAAAACAAAACAGGATGTCAAAACCTTTATTAAGTATAATTATGCTTTCATATAACGCTGAATTATATTTAAATGAAGCGATAGAAAGTGTCCTGAACCAGGATTTGAATAACTATGAACTAATTATTATTGATGATGGTTCTTCCGACAATTCATTAAATATTATCAAATCTTTTAATGACAAAAGGATCAAAATCCATCAGAATGAAACAAACCAGGGAATTGTTTACAGCCGCAACAAGGGAATAAGGTTATCTTCGGGCAAATATATCGGGATGCTCGATTCGGATGATATTGCCTTACCCGGTAAGTTCAGAAAACAAGTTGAATTTCTCGAAGAACATCCAGATTTCGGAATGGTTGGTTCGTGGGCTTTATTGATCGACAAGAATGGAAAATTGCTGAGAAAAAAATGGAAACTATCAGGAATTCCTGATAAAATCCCATCCATTATGCTTTTCAAAAATTATTTTGTTCAGTCGTCCGTAGTTTTCCGTAGGGATGTCTTGCCCGATTATCTTTATAAAACAGGCTACGAAATAGTTGAGGATTACAAACTTTGGATGGATATTTTGAAAAAGGCCAAAGCCTGGAATTTACCTGAATATTTAGTTAAATACCGGGTTCATGGGAAAAATATGACCATTACCGGTGAAAAAATTGTAAAGGATAATTTGGTAGCTGTTTACAAAGAATTAATTGAAGAATTGGGAATTGAACCGACCGAAGAAGAAATAAAAATACATCATATAATCCGTGAAGGATTACTAATTCAGGACATTAAAACATTCCGGAAAGCAAAAAACTGGTTAATCAAACTGCTTTATTACAATTCTGTTAAAAAAATATATGAAAGGAGATCTTTTGCAGAAATGCTTCTTAATAGATGGACTAAGATGGTTTGGTTATCCCGGAAATCAAACCCGCTTGTAGCAGTGTACTTTTTAAATTTCAGTATTATTAAGGAATACCTGGTAAGCAGGATACAAAGGAATTATGTCGGATTTTAACTCTGAAAAAAGGATTGTAAGTGTTTCAATTGTTGCGGCCAATTATAATAACGGCCGTTACCTTGATGAATTTATCCAAAGCATCATTAATTCGACAGTGCTGCCGGAAGAACTTATTGTTGTTGATGACGGATCCCATGATAATTCGGTTGAAATTCTGAGAAGATATAAAAACCTGGATTGGATCAAAATTATCCTGTTTTCGATAAACAAAGGATTTACTTCAGCATTAAACACAGGTATCGAAAAAGCCGGATGCAAATATATTATGCGGGCAGACCCGGATGATGTGCTTCTTCCAAACCGTATTGAAACACAATTTGATTACATGGAAAATAACACATCTGTTGATGTTTTGGGTTCGAATGTAATCTATTTCAGGCACCATACCGGAAGAAAAATTAATCTATCGAATTTTCCATTAACACATAATGAGATTTATTCAAAATTCGAAAAGGGAGAACATGGCATCCAGCATCCAACAGTCATAATCAAAACGGAAAAGATGAAACAATACCGGTATGGAAAGGAATTCCCCGCAGAAGATTATGAATTGTTTTCGAGGATGATCAGGGACGGATTGGTTTTTGCCAATTTAAAAGAGCCGTTGTACCTGATGCGGATCCATGATAAAAGTTCCACAAGCACCCTGACATTTGAAGGGATCAAAAGAACTTTTATGCACAGGTACCACATTTTTGGCAGGGATACCTCCCGTTTAAAAATGCGCATCTATTATTATTATATCAGGAATTACCGTAAATATCAGTTGGCAGACAAAAAAATCAACAAATTTTATTATTTGTTGATTGCATCCATTTGTTATCCACAGAAACTGCTAAACAGACTGATCAATGTATAAAATTGGGTCAAATATGATGAATAGAATCAGAAATATTAATATTAATTATCTATTTCTCAGTTTTCTGATCGCATTTATCATTGATCGTATAGTAAATTATTTTATTGATTTTCCTTTTTTTGTGGTATTTGGATTGGCTTCTATACCTGTATTGCTAAGTCAGAGAAGTTATAGTAGACAAAACAAAAAATGGCTATTATTTTTGTTTATTCCTTTTGTTATAATCACCCTTATCAATAACCTCATTTATGGCTTTCATGCAAAAAATATTTCAGACCTACTCTTCATTATCCTGTTATTCTCATTTTATCTATTATATGCTTCCAATAAAATTGCTTTGAACCCTAAATGGCTTCATGTACTTGCCATTACTTTTCTGGTGCTTTTTTCTTTCACCTTGATAGGGATCAATAACATCGGACCTGTTTTCAGCAGTTCAAATCCGGATAATTATGTTGGGCCACCAAAAAATCCAAATACAGAACAACAAACCGAAACAGGCAAAAGAGTCAAAAAACCCTCAACCAGCCAAAAGCTTAAAAAAACCTTTCTTACGGAAAATTTTCTGAATTCCCTTGCCAATCCGGAATTGGATTACCTGGAATATGGCAGACAATATCATCGGGGACTATTCAGGGTTCCCCAGGTCGCATCCTATTTTTTCGGGTTTCTGGCGCTATTTTATTTTTATTTTTTCTGGAAACGTAATAAAATCTGGAGCTTTGGTGCACTTGCAATTATCGGATTAATCGTGTTTTATACCGGCACCAGGATTTTTCCCATCACCATACTTCTAATTAGTGCTGTTTGGTTGGCATTAAAACCCAAAAGGTTGCCTGTTCTTGGAGTCATTCTCCTAATCCTCTCACTGTTAATTATTTTCAGGGAACATATTGCCTGGTATACCAAAGACACATTTGCCCATCAGTATTTTACTTTTTTTATCACAGCCATTGATAACCTTCCAAGATTATCCAGAATAATATTATGGAACTCATGGTTAAAGGAAATATCAGACTTCGGGGCATTGGATATCCTTATTGGGAAAACATATTTTTCCTCATTACAGGCTAATTTGCAAAATGTATACATTTTTGAGTGGTTTCACAATGATTTCATGAGCATCTTATATTCTTATGGGATCCTTTGCCTGCTATTATATGTGGCATTTTACATTAAAATTTATCGTGATAACAGTTCCCTTATCAGAAACAATTATTTCATATTCGCTATATATTTTTCCATGCCTTTGATGGCATTTTTAAACGGGTTTTACTACTATTTCCCTATGTTTATCTTGTACATATTTTTTCTAATTATCAAAACAGAGCAATCTAAATCTATAAAAAATGAAAATAGGAATATTAGGGACACGGGGCATTCCGAACAATTACGGTGGGTTTGAGCAATTTGCCGAATACCTCTCTACCAACCTGGTCGAAAGGGGTTGTGATGTTTATGTGTACAACTCACATAACCACCCCTACCAGGAAAAAACATTTAATAATGTTAATATTATTCATAAGTATGACCCTGAGCATAGGATCGGTACTGCGGGGCAGTTCATTTACGACTTGAATTGCATTTTGGATAGTTATAAACGAAAATTTGACATCATCCTGCAACTGGGATACACAAGCAGTTCTGTATGGGGTTGGTTGCTGCCCCGAAAATCTATTATTATTTATAATATGGATGGATTTGAATGGCAAAGGAGTAAGTATAGCCCCAAAGTACAAAAATTCTTAAAATTTGCCGAGCGGCTTGCCGTCAAATATTCCGATTACATGGTTTCCGATTCCCCGGTAATTGAGGAATATATCCGCGAAAAATATGGTAAGCAATCGTACTATATTCCCTATGGTGCTGAAGTATTCCAAAATCCCGATCTGAACCTTCTTAATTCATACAATATTAAACCTTATAAATACAACCTTGTAATAGCCCGCATGGAACCCGAAAATAATATTGAACCTATCATAGAAGGTGTTCTAAAATCAAAGACCAAAAATCCTCTACTCATTATAGGCAGCTTGAAAAACGATTATGGAAAATATTTATTTAGCAAGTACAATTCCGATCTTATTCGTTTTTTGGGTGGAATTTATGATATCAATCTGCTGAACAACCTTCGAAATTTTTGTTGTATTTATTTTCACGGGCATTCTGTTGGGGGTACCAATCCTTCATTAATCGAAGCCATGGCGTCTTCGGCATTGATTTGTGCATCGAACAATGAATTTAACAGAAATGTGTTGAATGGCAATGCTTTCTATTTTAAGAACAGCGATGACGTCTCCTATGTTATTAATAATGGATCGGAAAGAAAAAAGAACCTGGATAAAATAAACGGCAACAAAATAGAAGTGGAGGAAAAGTATTTGATCAACGATATCATTGACCAATATCATCAGGTTTTTGTAGAATCAATATCAAAGAAATAAAACATATAGAAAATAAAGAAAACCGGATAATCAAAACTGAAACTAAGATATCTGCAAATAAAAGCATGGCAAGGGGGTAAATAGTTTATCATTTGTAAAAATTGAACCTAATATAATTAAATTTCATGAGAGAGATTACCATATCAAATGGGGAGTTAAAGAATATAATCAGTGAAATCAAATCTGTAGCACAATTGTTTTATCAGCGGGGTTGGGCTGAAAGCAATGCCGGAAATTTATCGGTTAATGTAACCTCAGTGCTTGAAAATGAAAAACCTGAAAATATTCAAGAAGTTGAAAACTTTTCGTTGACGAAAACATACAAACACATAGCCAATCAGTATTTCATCATGAGTGGCTCAGGAATACGATTTAGGGATATTGCTGCTGAAGCATTGAATAATACTGTTTTAATCAAGATTGCGGAGGATGGTAAAAGCTATTTCTACATTGTTAACAATGGGGCAGATTTTGCAAAAATCAAACCAACTTCTGAGTTACCTACACACCTGGCAATTCATGATTTCATTCAAAAAGAAAAAAGAAACGAAAAAGTTGTTATTCATACCCACGTCAACGAACTGATCGCTTTATCGCATAACAAGGCGTTTAAAAATTCCAATAAACTCACGCAACTTCTACATTCGATGCATCCCGAAGTAGTGATCAACGTACCCAAAGGAATTGGGTTCTTGTCCTATATGCTTCCGGGCACAGAGCATATTGCAGATGCAACCGTGGATTTACTGCATAAACATAACTTGATATTTTGGGAAAAACATGGCATATTTGCAGTAGGACACACACCTTTAGAATGTTTCGATAAAATAGATATTATTTCAAAAGCAGCTAAAATTTATCTGATATGCAAAATGTATGGGTTTGAACCGGAAGGTATTGATGAACAACACATTCTAGAACTTAAAAGGTTTTTTAGTGTTTGAGAAGATAAATTATTTTATTTGTGTTTTGCAAAGATAGCAATGGAAAAATATGAATAATTTTTTCTGGAAAAAGAGACAATTTTTGAAACCCGACAAGATTAAAATTGGTTTTGTAGTTGGAGGCGCACAAAAAGCCGGCACCACCTCATTGAATTACTACCTGAATCAACATCCTGAAATCGGGATGCCAAATGTCAAAGAGCTACATTATTTTGACAACGATGAGTTGTTTTCCAGACCAGAAAATAATCATAAGGCAATTAACCAATATTTTGACCCGAAACCAGAAATAAAAATTTACGGCGAAACAACACCTATTTATTTGTTTTGGGAACCCAGCATACAAAGAATATGGAATTACAATAAAGAAATGAAACTGATTTTCATTCTGAGAAATCCTGCCACTAGAGCCTTTTCAAACTGGAATATGGAATTCAACAGGAAGAATGAGCACGAAGATTTCCTTTATTGTATTAAGCACGAACAAGATAGAATAGAAAATGGGCTTAACAATGCGCGAAGAATTTATTCTTATGTTGCAAGAGGATTATATGCCGAACAGATTAAACGAGCCCAAAAGTTTTTCCCTTCAGAACAAGTAATGTTTATTAAGTATGAGGATTATATGAAAAATCAGGAAGAAACTGTCAGGCAGGTTTTTGATTTTTTAGGCGTCGATCCGGAGAAATTTCAATACCAGTTTGAATTGATACATCAATCCAATTATTTCCGATCCATGACTACTGATGAAAAGCTACATTTAGCTGAATTGTTTTATTCTGATATAAATGAGGTCGAAAAATTACTGGGTTGGAATTGCGCTGACTGGAAGAAATAGATATGAAGATTAAAACTTTTTAATACTGCTATTTGCTTAACTAACAATCAATGTAAATCATATATGAATACCAAATATTCAATGATTCTTTTAATTACAACTGCCCTAACAATAGTTTTTTTAACCTCTTGCAGTGAATTACAAAAAAGAACAATAAAAAATACAGGTGAATTGCCGGTTCAGGATGCCCGGCCCTATACCCGTTGGTGGTGGTTTGCCTCTGAAATAAAAAAGACAGACATCAAAAATCAACTGGACTGGTTGAATGAAAACCATTTTGGAGGGGTGGAGATTGCATTTATTTATCCCATTAACCGTGATCCCAATGCCAAACGCGTTCCCTGGCTGAGCCCGGAATGGACCGAATTGGTTACCTATGCCAAGCAGTATTGCGACAGCATTGGGTTCGGTTGCGATTTCACATTCGGAACACTTTGGCCATTCGGTGGAACATTTGTGGCCGATTCTAACCGTACGAAAGTTTACGGGGACACTGCTTTCAAACAACCCTTGCGGCTCTCGTGGACACATCCCGATACCGGAAACGTGATTGACCACCTGAATAAAGGAGCCTTCGACAGATATGCAAAAGTGATGGGAGAGGCTTTAAAACCTGCAATGGTCGGTTCAAATTCGGCCCTCTTTTGCGATTCGTGGGAAGTTGAAACCCACAAAATCTGGACAAAAGGTTTTGGAGAAAAATTCAAAGCAAAATATGGTTATGAGATCGAACCCTTTATGGATAAAATTTATGATGCAGGAAATGAAGGTCCCCGGTATGATTACATGAAACTGGTTGCAGAAATGGTTCTGGAAAACTTTTATATTCCGTTCACCGAAAAAAGCCATGAACTTGATGGTTACTCCCGTGTTCAATGTGCCGGATCACCCACCGACATTATTGATGCCTATGCCGCGGTTGACATTCCTGAAACCGAGGCCATGCTTTACAATCCCGGTTATTCGCAGATTGTTGCTTCTGCGGCAGTTTTGTCAGGAAAACCCATTGTTAGTGCCGAAACCTTCACCTGCCTGTACGGTTGGCCAGCAAATTATATCAGAAAGGAACAAACGGCTGACCTGAAACTGATGGCTGATGCCCTTTTTGCCAATGGCACCAACCACATCATCTGGCATGGGACTCCTTTTAACCCGGTAGGTATTGATACCATATATTTCTATGCCAGTGTACATGTAGGTGAAAAGGGTAATATCAGCAAGGATTTAAGGGAATTTAACCAATACCTGGAGAAGGTATCGGATTTTATGCGACAGGGAATACCCTATACCGACATTGCTGTTTACATCCCTCAGGAAGATGCATGGATTGCCGGCGAATTGCCCAAAGAAAAACAACTCCCATGGGCATGGGGAGAATATGAAATGCGGTATACCGAATTTAACGAGGAACTTACCGGTTTTCAGCCGACCTGGGTGAATAATAGTTTTCTTGAACAGGGCCGGGTTCAGGATGGGAAATTAACCATCAATGGACTGGAATTCAACATGCTTTATGTTGATGTGAATTATATAGATTTTGAAGCTTTGCAAACCATTAAAAAACTGGCTAATGAGGGATTGCCGGTTTGCCTTAAAAAGAGCCCGAAGCAAGCAGGTTACCGGAAGGATCCCGGATTTCAAAAACTTTTGTATGAAATGGAAAAACTTCCGAATGTCAGCAGTGAATTGGCCAACCTGAACGTAGGAGAACCACTAATTTCTGGCGATAAAATCCCGGAATTCAGGTGCCGGGTTGTGGGAGATGAAATGCTTATCTTCATTTCGCATCCAATGGCCGCCGATCTTACATATCCTTTGAGCTATGGACAATCCTTTACGGACAGCGCCTTTACGAAGCCAATTAAAATCAATACCAGAAACGGGGAAAAAGATGCAGAATTGATTTTTGAACCTTACCAGTCGCTTTTACTTAAAATTCAATCTGGAAGTGAAGTATCATTTGAAAATATCGAATATACTCCCCCTGTACCGGTTAAAAATATTGAATAGGGATATTTTAAGTGAAATGTGGTTCCTTGAAATTAAAAACTATTGTTATCAATTTGAATGTTACGATTTATCCAATTGCTGTTTCGTCCTTTCAATCGCTTTTAGGACAGTTGGATTTGTCACCGGTATCTTTAACAATGCCTGTAGTGATCTTTCAAAGTCACCATTCATATAGTAGGCTGTTGCCAGGTTTAGGAGGGCTTTCGGGTAAAAGGGGTAAACCTCAATTGCTTTTTTGCCATAAGATATACTGCCCGGAATGTCTCCCACTTTTAAAGAAGTATTGGATAAAGCAAACAACAAGTTGAGATTATTGGGATGCTCATGATAGGCTTTATCGAAGTAATCTAAAGCACCGCCCGCATCGTTGTGATTGAGCCTGCAGATACCGAGATAATATTTTACAGGATTGGCAAAAGGATCAAGGGAAATGATCCGGGCGTTATCCCGATTTCTCTTTTCAACCCTGCTGGCAGTCTCATTGTTTGATTTTGTATCCATCAACCGGCTTAAATCCCACTCCGATTTAAATTGAAACAAAACATAAAACAATACAAGCAGCGATACAAAACCAGGGATAACCAAATGTTTTCTATTAATTTTTGCTGAATTTAACTCACCTGAAAAGGTTTTTATGTTCAATGAAAAAACCACAGCCATCAATATCATAAGTATTGCCTGAACATCCACACGCTCAAGCGGAAAGCTAAAAATTGAAATACCCATGTAGCCTGCAAGGCTCCCCAGGATCAGGATACTTAAGAGGACATTATTTTTATTTTCCTCACGAAATACGATTTTTATCAAATAAACAAATAGAGCCAGAAATATTGCCAGGTAAAGGATAAGGCCCAAAGGCCCTTTTTCCGATAAAATCCAAATAATATCGTTGTGCGGCCTGATCCAGTTCTGGAAACCAAAGTCCGAATTGCGATCCTGCATCAGGTAATGAATATAGTCATCCTGATAAGGAGGGATTTCAATGATCCAGTTACCTGCCCCCACTCCCGTTATCGGGTGATCCAAATACATTCTGAAGGATGATTTCAAAATACTGATCCGGGGCACATTCCTTTCCAACTGATATTTCTGCATACCTTCAACCTGGTATTGGGCAACTTCTTTAAAACCCGGAGCGAACAAAAAAGCCAGACCAATAAAAATAATTCCAACGATGACGGAATACACCAATACTTTTATCTTCATACGAATTAATCCGTATCCCAATTTAATCCGGTAAAAAATCAGTGTAACTGCAGACACAAGGACCATAATGGATAGTCCTACCCAAACAGCCCTTGTCTGTATAAGTAATATCAATGCCAGAACTAATAAAATAAGCAATGCTGATAAGATTTTCCATCCTTTTGGAAGTATGTAAAAACCATATATCATAAATGGCAATGTCAGGTAGAGATAGATGCTGTAAGTTATTTTATGGCCGCTTAATCCCTTTATTTCATATAAGGAAGCATAAAAATAGCTGGCTGATCTTCCTGCAGCAAACCAGAAAAACTGGAAACCACCTATAACAACCAGAATTGTTGCTGAAATGAGAACAAGTCGGGTTAAATATGAAAGGCCATTTTTTTGTATTAATAAAATATTTGTAACTATTAAAAGAGTAAGAATGGAAAGAATGGTCCTGCTCAGATCAAACAATCCAGCCTTCCAGTTAATTGCATAAAATAAAGATATTGCAATCATAAGAGCATACAAGAGGAAAATACGCAATAAGTTAAATCTGAAGAAATTAGTTCGAATCCCCCAAGGTTCTTTGTTTTTAAATAAAAAAACCAGATAAGCGAAGGTCACAAAACCCCAGGCAAACAACTTTGGCGACTGCACCGGATCAGAGATAGGGATAACATAAACCAATGGTATGATAACAACAACAGCAAGCAAAAAACCTTTTGAGAGATAAGATACAAAATTGTTGGGTGGTTGTATCATCAGATAATTTTTAGGTGGTATGAAATAATATTGATTACGGATTTAAATATTTCCAGTTTTAATCATGGTAAATTTCGGCTACAGTGAGCTACGCATGATAAGATTAAAAGGGATTTTCACATCTTTAATTTCTTTTAATAAAATCAGGTTGGCAGCTTCGATCCCGATCTGTTCATGGTTGGTAGATATGGTTGTAATACCATTGGCTATTATCTCTTTCAAAGGGTCTTCATTGTATACAATTAGGCCCAGGTCTTTTCCCAAAACCAAATTATCACTTTTACACAATTTAATGAACAATACCAGATCTTCATCTCTCGTCAGAATATATACCTGTTTCTTCTTCAGTGTTTTCTTTTCAAGTTTTTCAAGTATGGAATAATTGATGTTTTTCGTATCACAAAATATTTTAAAACCATGAATGATCTGTCGGGCATAAAATAGATCACTGGGGAAAACCAGATTGATTTTTTTATATTTTATTAAAAGTTCGTAACCCTCTCCAAGCGCATTGACGATATCCTGCTCATAATCCTGATGAACTGTTGCAAATTCCTGGTTTAATGCAGGTAACTTCCTATCAAGGATTAATACTTTTTCCGAGGGGATACTCTCGATCACTTCTATGATTCCAGTTGTTCCGGGAAGGAAATGAGGTATGATAACAAAATAATCGTAGTTATCAATATTTTCGCTGACGATCTTTTCAAATAAACTCAAATTGTAATTATAAATCTTAAGGTCTACACTGGCATCCTTTCCAAGGGTTTGGGTAAAGGCATAATAGATCTTCTGTTTATAATTTGAAAGTTTATTATACAGCAGGCAAACTTTTATTTTTTCGGTCACGAATGAATTGGTTATATAATAACCCAAACATGGTGTAGAGGTCAATATTCCCATACTTTTAAGCCGTTTATATGCCTTTTCAACGGTATCCCTTGCCAGCAAATGTTTAATACTTGATTCCGTTACAGATGGAACTTTTTCACCAACCTTAAAAACACCGGATTCGATGTCGGAAATAATAAGGTTCATCAGTTGCCGGTATTTAGGCGTTTTCACATTTTCCTTAATGTTGTTATCATCGTATGTCTCCAGCATATAATTTACCTGATTGAAAAACCAAAAATACAAAACTTTTTTAATAACTGTTTATTGCTGTTTTTCGATTTTATCTATTTTTGTTTGCGACTGACAACAAAGGTTTTTTCCTGTTTTCACTTACCCCTTATTTGAAGATGAATTTGGATGACAAACATTTCGATATTTACATTATCCTGGTCAACTACGGTAACTGGGAGGACACGGTTATGTGCCTGCAAAGTATCGAATATTGTTCCAATGGGCTTAATATCATCATCGTTGATGTTTCCAACCTCAATAATTCTTTAAAATTTTTAAAAGAAACAACCCAAAAGCTAACCAGCAACAATTACAGGATTATTGAGCAAAAAGAAAACAAAGGATTTGCGGCTGCCTGCAATATTGGAATTCAAATCACACTCAGGGAGAACCCCGGATCGTTTATCTGGATATTGAATAATGACACGGTAATTGACCATGAAACATTACCGAACCTGGTAAATTGTTACTGTAAAAATGCGGACCGGAATATTGCATTTATCGGCTCATTGATACTTGATTTCTCCGACCATGATTTGATTCAATACGCCGGTGGGGAAATTGACTTAAAACGGGCCATTTTTAAAGTAAATGAAGAGGGTAAAAAACTTTCCGGTTTAAACTTACCGGAAGAAATCAATACAGATTGGGTGATTGGGGCATCCATGCTTTTCCACGCTTCTGTTATCAGTAAAATCGGGTTTATGCCTGAGGATTATTTTCTCTATTACGAAGATATTGAATGGAGCCTGAAAGCAAACCAAAAAGGTTTTGTGAACATTGTTTGTACAAAAAGCCATGTTTACCATAAGCAAGGTTCTTCAACCGGCCTGGAGTATAGTACAGGACAAAATTTCAATCCGGTTACGGCTAAGTATTACTATTCTAATTATTTAAAATTCTTTAAGAAAAATTTTCCGGAAAAACTGAATAGGGCGCTTTTTATGATGACTAAAAAAACCATAGGACAATTAATGAGATTCAATCTCAGTCACTCAGTAATAATTTACAAGGCATTAATAAGCCATTTGAAAAAAACATGAAATATAAGTTAAAGTTATTAAGGAGGCTGTGATTGACAGAATTTAAAACAAGCTGGATTTTGGAAAATAAGAATTCTATACTTCCTGATTTTTTAATCGTCGGGGCGCAAAAAGCAGCCACATCTTCATTGTTTGACATTTTAAACCAACACAGTCAAATTTACCTGCCCCCTGAAAAAGAGGTTCATTTCTTTGATTATCCGGAAAAAATTAAAAAAGGGATCGGCTACTATGCTAAATATTTTCAGGATGCAGGAAATGCCATAGCTATCGGTGAAGCCTCGCCCTCCTACTTGTTTTTTCCTGAGGTCCCAAGACAGATCCTGCTAATCCTTGGAAAAGGCACTAAAATCATCATTTTGCTCCGTGATCCTGTCGACAGGGCTTTTTCTCATTACAGGATGATGTATATGCATGGTTATGAAAAAAGACCGTTATCATCCGTGATAGATGAAAACCTGAAAAGTTTGCAGTTTGGGATCAACTTCGACCGGGTGACGAGCTACCTCGACAGAAGTTTATATGCCTTTCAAATTAAAAACTACCTCGAACTCTTCCCAACCGAAAATTTAAAATTCATATTGTTTGAAGAGGATTTTCTACTAAACAGGAAGAAGACCATTCTTGAAATACAGCGGTTTTTAGGGGTAAGAGAGGAAGATATCAGTGTTAATATTAAAACTTTCCCAACGGTAAAAATAAGATCAAATCAAATTGATAAATCCCTCAATACAGCTAATCCGGTGAATCAATTTTTCAAAATGATCCTTCCATCCAAAAAAATCAGGATGTTTGTGAAATATTACCTGAACGAAATAAACAGCAAACCGGTCTTGATCAATGAAGATTTTGATTCATTGAAACCTATGCTGGTCCGCGATGTTTTTTATAATGATATCAAAGAGACTGAAGGTCTGATAAAAAGGGACTTGAGCAGGTGGTATAAAGATTATTAGAGGTCATCATTTAATTTCATATCTTAGCATCCTGAAAATCAACAGAAATATGGAAATATTCAGAGGTCAAAATCTCATACAGTTTGCTGAACGCTTTAAAACGGACGAAGATTGCAAAATATACTTATCCGAAAT
>JAIOZL010000005.1 GCA_021740645.1 Bacteroidales bacterium | reverse complement strand
AGCCATAATAATGTTGGAAGTATTCTTTATGATGAAGATAGGGATAAGTTTATGATAGAACAAGGGTTTAGAATAATACGATTTACAAATCAGGAGGTTTATAATCATATTGATGGGGTGTTAGAGGAAATCAAACAAAGCTTTTTATAATATTACCTCACCCCAGCCCTCTCCTTAGAGGAGAGGGAGTTAACTGGCTACACATAACTTATACTTTTTAAATTCTCTCCCCCTGGGAGAGATGTCCGCAGGACAGAGAGGGTGTTTATTTTAGTAATTGTATTTTACTTTAATCTTTTAAGTCAGAATTTAAATAACACCTCACCCCAGCCCTCTCCTGAGAGGAGAGGGAGTATATTGCTACACCCAACTTATATGCTTCAATATTCTCTCCCTCTGGGAGAGATGTCCGTAGGACAGAGAGGCTGTTTAGTATTACAAAACAATTTGTTTTAAATCTTGCACATCGGGATTTAATTAACACCTCACCCCAGCCCTCTACTGAGAGGAGAGGGAGTTAACTGACTACACATAACTTATACTTTTTGAATTCTCTCCCCCTGGGAGAGATGTCCGCAGGACAGAGAGGGTATTTATTTTAGTAATTGTATTTTACTTTAATCTTTTAAGTCAGAATTTAAATAACACCTCACCCCAACCCTCTCCTTAGAGGAGAGGGAGTAAGATCCGTGAATCTTAAGAGGCCTGTAATTTTATTTTAAAAGACTTAGATGTATGATTAAGATTTGGATTGAATTTATCGTTTAATCATCTTGCCAGATACTTTTTTATTACCAGCTCTTACTGTATAAAAATAAAATCCCTGGTTTAGCTTATTACCATCAATTTCAAAACAATGAGTACCAGGTCCAACTTGTCCCTTTTTAAAAGTATAAACTCTTATACCAGAAATATCACAAATCTCCAGGCTAAGGCTTGCGACTTCTTTAAGCTCACAAAAAATGTGGGTTTTACCGGTAAAAGGGTTTGGCATATTTCGAACTTCAATAAAAGAATCCTGATAAGGGGTTTCCTTCACACCTACATAAAATGGAATGTTCATATAGTTGATACGGTTTTCCCCATAAGGGTCCAGGTCTCCACTAACTGCCATTCCCGGTTCATTATCATGCTGGAACACAATATGGATTGACTCGTCGACCTGCTGAGCTACAGAAGGAAAAACATTTTCATCAAAAACACCCACCAAACCTCCGTTAAGGTCATAAAACGGTCCCCAATTATTCCCCTCATTGATTGATGCACGGGCCCACAAATGCCTATAATTTTGCAATCCATTGTCATAAACTTCAGTTACAGATGAATAGATGACAACAAGGCCATAAAATTCGCTGAAACAAATTTGGGGCATACTCGAAAATCCCAGGTAGTATAATCCCCAATCATCAAGTATATCAAGTGTACCATTGTTATTTATATCCTGTGACCAACCGATTAAGCTGTAATTCTCCTCTAGTTCAGAATCAGGATGCCCATAAGGATTCAGGGCGTTGATGTTATTGGAAAAAACCGGCCTGCTTTCGTTCCAGTAGCCTACCCCATCCACTGCCGGGAACCAGGATAAAGTAGCACCATCTGAATAAGCCCTGCTGATACCAAAAACAACATGTACATTATCGTTATCATCAAAACACAAATGATGGGAACCGTCTACGCAATAAAATGAATCTGTAGGTGTAGGGACAATATTTATATTTGGGTAAGGATGTTCCCAAATAATGGTAGGTTCCCAGGTTTCGCCCCCATCGATCGATTTAAATAAAACCATATCGTTCCAGAAGTCTCCAAATAAAATGGCCACACAATTATCTTTAGCTATCAGGCTAAACTGATCAAGACTAAATTCTGCATATGGGCCGGTGGCTATTCCATTCAATAAAGTGTTTTGCTCTTGCCAGGTCACTCCGCCATCGATGGAGCGTGAATACAGGGGTGGGTTCATAATTCCCCAATAGGGCATAATAAAATTTCCGAGTTGGGCTAAAAGGTGAATGGTGGTATGATCAGTCCCGGCGGTTGCCAGGTGAGGGTACAAAAGTGTCTCATACCCTTCTGGTCCCTGGAACAGGGATTCTTCCCAATCACCCTGGAAGCGGTTTTCGCGCTTATTAATTAATAAGCCATCATCGGATACTCCAGCAAGGTGGGCAACCACAATCTCCCCGTTTTCACCCCATTGCTGATAGGCGGGCCAACCGCATTTTTGCGATTCAATTGAAGAATCGGGCAAGGCATGCCATTCCGTGCCATTAAAATAGTTATAACCGGTCCCTCTATCCAGAAAATTCATGGGTTCCATCCCTCTGGTAAAAATGATTCCTTTTGTCTGGTCCTCATAGTTTACTATCCTGGTGGATATACTTCCCTGCGATTGCAGGTCGTACCAGGTAAGGCCAACAATCTCCTCTTCAACGGTAAAGTTTGAAGGAAATTTTTCAGGAATTATTTCATTTTGGTGGGTTTTAAATCGTTCATGTTTTAATACATAAGGTTTGCTTCGATGAAGGATATTTGCGGGTGGAGTAACCCTTGATTGCGAAAATGAAATGACAGTCAGCAAGAATGTCATATAGATGGTAATGAAATAACGCATGGCTTTGTCTTATTGGTGAATTTGTTTTTGTACAAACAAAAATAAGAAATTTAAAGTCTTAAAGCAATATTAACTGAAGTATAAATCAACATGTGCTTATGCATCTATTGTACCCATAACAAACCTCAAGTGAAAGCAAGCTAATGTCTGGAAATTCCGGAATTATCATCTGGTATCTGGGTTCAATATATTCCAGGAAGTTTTTTAAACGATTTTCGATGCCTTTTTAAATCCCTTTTTCTCATCGAACAATTTCCGGTAGGTAACATGGATTTTGCCGGGATTGGCTCCCATTGCCTCCAAAGTGGCCTGCATTTTTGAATTAAAATCCCCCACCCAACTTATTTCAATTTCATTGTAATGTGGGCGTCGTTTTATCAAAGGATCCTGTAAGTGCCAGAATATGGCTGATTCTACCCCTTTGCCCTGGTGTTTGGGTGTTACTCCTAAAATGGTGATCCGGGAGCGGTTGATCCGTTTGCTTCTTTTCATCAATAAAAACCGGATTTTATTCCATAAGGTGAGTTTTCCATTGAACAACTTAAAGAGCTGGTTCATGTCGGGCAACATGACTAAAAACCCTACCGGGGTATCTCCCTGGTAAGCAAACCAAATAAAATCTTCAATGATAAATGGTTTTGCTTCATTAAATCCTTTGAGTACTTTTTCGAGGGTTAATGGTGAAAAATGTTCGTGTTGTACCCAGGCTTCATTGTATATCTGAACAATGTCAGCTGCATATTTTTTGAGCTGGCTTTTCCGAAAATGTTCAAAGCGGTATGAATTGCGGCTCATGACCCATTTAGCAATTTTCCAAAATCGATCAGGGAAGGGTTTGGTAATATCGAGGTGTTTGGATTCCTGTTCAAAAAATGACCTGAATCCATAACTTTCAAATAAGTCTTTGTAGTAAGGGGGATTATAATTCATTCCGAAGGCCGGTGGGGTAAAGCCTTCTACAAGCAGTCCCCAGTAGTTATCATTTTCGCCAAAATTGATCGGTCCATCCATGGCACCCATTCCATGCAATTCAAGCCATGTTTTAGCCGTATCGAACAAAAGGTCGGCCGCTTCCTGCGAATGGATGCAATCGAAAAAACCAACTCCTCCTGCCGGAGGGTCATATTTCAGTGCTTTATCCTTATTATAAAAGGCCGCTATCCTTCCTATCAGTTTGTTGTTTTCATCCCGTAAAATCCAGCGGTACGCATCCCCGTTTTCAAAATATTTATTTTTTTCAGGATTAAAAATACCTTCAATTATGTCATCCAATGGGCAAATCCAATTCGGATCGTCGCGGTATATAACATGTGCCACGTCGAGAAACATCCTGGCTGTTTTTTTATTTTCAACCTTTACAATTTCAAACATAAAATTAAAATAAGCTTAAATCCTCTGCCCTGCGAAGCATAAAGCCAACAAAAATATAAAATATGATCAAACCGCCGTAAAATCATTTTTTTTAAAGCAGTTTTAAAATAGTAAATGAAACCGGTCGTTTACCCAATGATAAAATAGCAAGGAATTCAATCTATTAAAATATAGCCTGAAAAGGTTTCTGACTATCTTTGCATCTATAAATTTTCTACCAGGTTGAAAAAAATATACTGGCTTGTCATAAAATCCTATCTGGGGCCATTGGTCATGACCTTTTTCATTTCACTGTTTATTTTGTTAATGCAGTTTTTATGGAAATACATTGATGACCTGGTTGGGAAAGGCCTGGAATGGTATGTTATTGCTGAATTGTTGTTTTATGCCTCATCCACATTTGTTCCTATGGCATTGCCGCTTGCTATCCTTTTATCGTCATTAATGACATTTGGCAACCTTGGCGAAAATTATGAGCTTGTGGCCATGAAAGCAGCTGGCATTTCGCTTCGGCGTATTATGTTTCCCCTCATCATTTCCTCCATATTAATTAGCCTTATCGCCTTTTACTTCTCCAACAATATATTACCAATAGCCAACCTGAAGTTTAAATCATTGCTATATGATGTGCGTGAACAAAAACTTGCATTAGATATAAAGGAGGGTGTTTTTTATGATGGGCTGGATGGATTTGTGATCCGGATAGGCAAAAAAGAAAAAGATGAACGGACAATAAAGGATATAATGATTTATGACCACAGGAATAACAGGGGGAATGTAAATGTAACGGTAGCTGACTCAGGTTTTATGGAGCTATCGCCTGATGGCCGGAACCTCATATTTATCCTTTATAACGGGAGTAATTATACCGATAAAACAGACCAACGGCATTGGCAAAAAAACAGGCCGTTCCAAAAAACGAATTTCAGGGAAAATTATAAACGTTTCGATCTGATGGATTTTGAATTATCCCGCACAAATGAAGATCTGTTTAAAAGTAATTATTCAATGCTAAACCTTCACCAGCTGCAGGAAGCAGAGGATTCTCTCATTACATCTTATAACAGAAGAAAAGAGGAAATACCCCGAATGTTGCTGAGGAATTTTTACTTCTACAATAAAATTGATTCAACAAGGGCAGCAGATTTTGTTACTGAAGAAGCCTACACTGAGGACTTGCTTGCAGGATATAATAATTATGATAAGATGACCATCATTGATGAAGCCACAAAACGCTGCCGAAGTGGAAAGGAAAATATCGAGCATTACATTGGTGAACTGGAATCAAAGGCAGAAATGGTGTATAAACACCAGGCTGAATGGCACCGTAAGTTTACCCTGTCCTTTGCCTGTTTTGTATTGTTCTTTATTGGTGCGCCTTTAGGAGCCATTATTCGCCGGGGAGGGCTCGGGCTTCCGGTAGTGGTATCGGTTTTATTTTTTACCCTCTTTCATATTATTTCAATCACAAGTGAAAAATCTGTAAAATCAGGAGTAATTGATGCCAATACAGGAATGTGGATCGCTTCGGCGGTTTTACTTCCGCTGGGTATTTTCCTTACAATGAAAGCAACAACTGACTCTCCCCTGCTGGATGCCGATGCATGGGTAAAACTTTTTAGAAAAATAGGTAAACGGAGGTCCTCTGAATGAAGATATTTTTTCTATGCAATAAATCCCCTTATCCCCCTGGCGAAGGTGGCCCCCTGGCAATAAATGCCAATATCCAGAGCCTGCTTAAAGGCGGACACCAGGTTAAAGTCCTGGCCCTGAACACCAATAAATATCGTACCGACCCTGCTAGCATCCCTCAAGATTTTAGAAATCAAACGAAGATTGAATTTGTTTACGTGGATCTTTCCATTAAACCGATGGATGCATTTCTTAATCTCTTTTCCTCTAAATCGTATCATGTTGAACGCTTTATTTCAAAGGACGTAAGCAATAAAATCAGGGAAATTTTAAAGAAGGAGAAATTTGACATTGTGCAGCTTGAAATGCTCTATATGACTCCCTATATTGATACTATCAGAAAGTATTCAGAAGCTCCTATAGTTATGCGGTCGCATAATATTGAACATAAGATTTGGGAAAGGGTAGCCAGCATCACAAAAAATCCACTCAAAAAACTATACCTCAAATACCTGGCTAAAAAACTTAAGAACTTTGAACTTGGGCACCTTGATTATTATGATGGATTAATGACCATCAGTCCATTTGATGCCAAATTTTTTAAATCCTTTAACAAAACGACACCCATTGATTACGTTCCTTTTGGTATAAACATGGAAGAATATCCTATCCATTCAAGTGGTTCAGAGTTCCCATCCTTGTTTCATCTTGGATCGATGAACTGGATGCCAAACGAAGAAGGGATAAAATGGTTTGTACAAAAAACCTGGCCCTTATTAAGTAAAAAGTTCCCCGAATTAAAACTTCATCTGGCGGGCAGGGAAATGCCCCAATGGCTGCAATCATTAAATGAGCCCGGCATTGTTGTTCATGGTGAAGTTGAAAGTGCCAGGGATTTTATTTTGTCGAAGGGAATAATGGTTGTACCTCTTTTTTCAGGAAGTGGCATCCGCATTAAAATCATCGAAGGAATGGCCCTGGGCAAAACCATTATCTCCACCACCATAGGGGCCGAAGGGATCAACTATAAAAATGGGGAAAATATATTGATTGCCAATACTCCCGAAGAATTTTCAGATGCGGTTCGAACCTGCATGACTGACCGCACACATTGCGCTGAAATAGGAAAAAATGCACGCCAACTTATCGAGAGGGAACACAGTCTTGATCACGTGCTTTTTAAGCTGGAAGAATTCTATTCCCGCTTGTTAAATTAAATTCCATCAAAATATTTATTTGAGGGTTACCCTAAATCCTTTACTTTTGAAAGCTTTATTATTAAAGAGCAGGCTGAATGAGAATCTTTGTTTTATTACCAAGATTTCCGTACCCACTTGAAAAGGGCGATAAACTAAGGGCATATCACCAGATCATACACCTGGCTAAGAATCATGAAGTCCACTTATGCACCTTAAGCGATATTAAAATTCAACCTGACTATGTAAAAGCACTAGAACCATTTTGTAAATCCATACATATTCTTTCGTTATCAAAGTTTTCAATTTTAATAAACATCCTTAAAGCCTTTTTAAAGGGATTGCCTTTGCAGGTGGGTTATTTTTACAATAAAAAGGCCTCAGGAAATATCCACCAACTAATCGAAGAAATAAAACCGGATCACATTTATTGCCAGCTTTTAAGGGTGGCTGAATATGTTAAGAAAACATCCATCCCTAAGACCCTAGACTACCAGGATGTGTTTTCAAAGGGTATGGCGCGCAGGGCTGAGACGGCAAGGTTTTACTTAAAACCTGTTTTTAAAATGGAGTACAGGCGATTGTTGAAATATGAGAAAGTAGTTTTTGATATTTTCGATAACAAAACAATAATCTCCGAACCAGACAGGGCACTCATTCCCCATCCTGAAAAAGACAAGATTAAAATTGTGATTAATGGGGTAGATACCGATTTTTTTACACCAATTGAAATTCCAAAAGCTTACGAACTTGTATTCATTGGCAACATGGGTTATCCTCCTAATATTAATGCTGCTGAATACCTGGTAAAAAAAGTACTTCCCCTGGTCCATCAAAAATTACCTGAAGTCAGGCTTGGCCTGGCCGGAGCAACCCCTCATGCCAATGTTCAGGCACTGGCAAATGATAAAGTTACTGTAACCGGCTGGGTAGATGATATCCGGAAATATTATGCCAAATCAAAAATTTTTATTGCGCCCATGCAAATAGGGACCGGCCTTCAAAACAAGCTACTTGAGGCTATGGCCATGAAAATTCCCTGTATTACTTCTGAACTTGCTAACCAGGCATTAAAAGCTAAACATGGGGAAGAAATATTAGTAGGGAATACACCCGAAGAATACGCACAATTTATAGTCAGTTTACTGGAAGATGAACTTTATTCTGATAAACTTGCAGGAAAAGGGCATACGTTCGTTCATTCAAATTTTAACTGGACTGCTGCCACTAATGTTCTTGAAAGTCTAATTCTAAACACGCCCAGGGATGAAAATGGATGATATTTTTATTATTGCAATTGGGGTAGCATTTGCTGGATTTGTGATAGGTTTGGCAGGAAAAGCAATATCGGTGAAAAAAAATTCACCTGAAAGAAATGAATTTTTTAATCGGTTTACCGGACTTTGCTTAATTTTATTGTTCTTATTGGTAATATTTTATCAGTTTATCATTTAATCAAACTGCTATGGAACAAATCGATCAAAGAGTTAGAGATGAAAGGATGTGGGGAATGTTTTGTCATTTAAGTGCCTTTGCAATGTTCATTATTCCTTTCGGATCCATCATAGGACCATTGATCATCTGGTCGATGAAAAAGGATGAATTTCCATTTGTGAACGAACAGGGAAAGGCAGCTTTGAACTTCCATATTTCTATGATAATCTATATGATTATATCCGCTATACTTATTCTAATAGTGGTAGGTATTCTGCTGCTTATTGCATTGGGAATATTTCAACTCATCATGATCATTATTGCCTCCATAAAAGCCAATAATGGTGAAAGTTTCCAGTATCCCCTGTCAATGACCTTTATCCATTAAATTATGTCAGTGAGCATCACCGGTTATTATAATTCACCAATCGGAACCATCATAGTGGAGATGACAGATGGAGGTATTTCCTCACTCATTTTTTCTGATAAACCGGTAAAAATAAATAGTGATGATCTTTTTTTACAGGATACATTTCGTCAGCTTGATGAATACTTTGCCGGTAAAAGGCAGTTTTTTGATCTTCCCCTAACGATAAAGGGAACCGCGTTTCAGATGGAAGTTTGGGATTTACTTTTAAAAATACCATTCGGGAAAACGCTAAGTTATCTTGACATATCCAATCGTTTAGGAAATTCAAAAAAGATAAGGGCTGTGGGCAGAGCCAATGCCAAAAATCCAATTTCAATCATTATACCCTGTCACCGGGTAGTAGGCCATGATGGAAACCTCACTGGTTATGCGGGGGGATTGTGGCGTAAAGAGTGGTTGCTCGACCATGAAAAAACCTACAAACAATTATCCTTGTTTAAGCCTGAAAGAAAATGAAAAAGATCAATTCAGAATTGATTCGGGAGATGATTTCTAAAGCCAGAGCATCAAACAGGAAACGGGTGAATTACAACTTCCATACGGAAATGAGCGACACCCTGCAGCGAATGCTAAATGCGATGCAGCCCGGCACTTACTTGCAACCCCACAAACATCAGAATCCTGATAAGCGTGAAGTATTTATTGTTTTAACCGGCAAATTTGTCGTGGTTCAATTTGATGAAAATGGGGCTGTCACTGATCATATGATCCTTGATACATCGAAAAACCAATTCGCCGCAGAAATGGATGCCCGGGTTTATCACACCATTATCTGTCTTGCACCAAATTCTGTTATCTATGAATTGAAAGACGGTCCGTATGATCCATCCGATGATAAAAATTTTGCCCCGTGGGCACCATCAGAAGGAGATGAAGGATGTTCTCAATACCTGAATGCTATTTTAACTGAATTGAATATTTCCCTTTAATCAGAATTAATTTCAAATTCTAAAATCCAAACGTTCGTTTTCCATTCCACCAAAACGTTTATTTTTGCATCACTTTATTTTGACTTACGATTATTTATAATGGCACAAAAACCATCCATACCGAAAGGAACACGTGACTTTTCCCCAACTGAAATGGTGAGGCGGAACTATATATTCGATACCATTAAGACCGTTTTCAAGCTTTATGGCTATCAACCTATTGAAACCCCTTCGATGGAAAATCTTTCGACCCTAATGGGTAAATACGGGATTGAAGGCGATAAACTACTTTTTAAGATTTTAAATTCAGGAGATTATCTCAGTAAAATACCAGGTGAAAAAATCCAAAACCCAAAAATTGGAGAATTTACTTTTTTAATAGCTGATAAAGGATTACGATACGACCTTACAGTTCCCTTTGCCCGATATGTGGTTCAGCATCGGAATGAGATCACTTTCCCCTTTAAACGTTACCAGATACAACCGGTATGGCGCGCCGACCGGCCTCAAAAAGGCAGGTACCGGGAATTTTTTCAATGTGATGTGGATGTGATTGGCAGCAATTCTTTGCTCAATGAGGTAGAGCTGGTTCAAATCATGAATGCCGTTTTTTCAAAATTGAATGTTTCAAATACAATTAAAATCAATAACCGAAAAGTTTTATTTGGCATTGCCGAATACATTGGTGAAACGGAGAAGTTCCAGTCCATAACGGTTGCAATAGATAAGCTGGATAAAATAGGGATCGAAAAAGTTAAAGAGGAGTTATTGGATTCAGGAATTAGGGCAGATGCAATAGAAAAACTGGCAAAGGTTTTGAATTTTGAAGGGAATAATGAAAATAAAATTTATTTCCTTAAAGGATTATTAAAAGGCTCAGAAACCGGCAATAAAGGTATGCTTGAGGTAGAAGAAGTTTTTACAACACTTAAAAACTTCGACCTACAATCTCAAATTCAGTTTGACCTTACCCTGGCTCGCGGCCTAAATTATTATACCGGGGCTATTTTTGAAGTTTCGGCCAATAACGTGAAAATTGGCAGTATTTGCGGTGGTGGCCGTTACGATGACCTCACTGGTATTTTTGGCCTTCCTGATGTTTCAGGTGTAGGTGTTTCCTTTGGTGCCGACAGAATTTATGATGTAATGCTCGAACTTGATTTATTCCCAAAGGATGCCGAAGAAACAACAAAGGTTTTGTTTGTTAACTTTGGGGAGAAAGAACAAAACTATTGCCTGCCTTTGGTTGACAAATTGAGAAAGTCAGGGATCAATGCTGAACTTTTCCCGGAGCCTGCCAAAATGAAAAAACAAATGACCTATGCCAACAATAAGAACATCCCTTTTGTGGTGTTGATAGGTGAAAATGAAATGGAACAGGGGATCCTTACCGTCAAAAACATGATAGCTGGCGATCAGACTCAGTTTAATTCAATTGAGACCTTAATTTCGCAAATCTAAATATTTATTCTCCTTCCATTTGACGCTGGGGCTACTTGTCTCATAAAAGACTTAAAAAATTTATTACGACTTTTTTAAATATTTATTTTAAATTTGTCGGATAAAATAATTCAATGTTCATAGAACGGGCAAAACTATCTGAAATAAAAAAACGATTGGAGTACTTTCCAGTTGTGGGAATAATAGGTCCCCGGCAGGTTGGGAAGACGACGATAGCAAAACAATTAATCCCGCTGGTAAATAAGGAAACAATATATCTTGACCTGGAGTCTTTATCTGATTATCAAAAACTTGAAAACCCTGAGTTATATCTTGAACAACATGAAAATAAATGCGTAATTATTGATGAGATTCAAAATAAAGCAGAACTATTTCCACTGCTACGCTCCCTCATCGATAAATACCGAACTCCGGGTAGATTTATCATATTGGGTTCAGCTTCTCCTGCTTTACTAAGGCAAAGCTCGGAATCTCTTGCAGGCAGAATATCATATATTGAACTTAAACCACTGTTACTAAATGAACTTAAGAATAGTGTACCATTAAACCAACACTGGTTTAGAGGAGGTTTTCCTCAAGCTCTTTTGCTCAAAGAAGCGACTATGTCAAGTCAATGGCTCCAGGATTTTATAAATAGTTATGCTGAGCGTGACTTACCAGGCTTAGGTTTCCCTTCAAATCCTATGCTAATAAAACGTTTATGGACAATGCTGGCATATTTGAATGGCCAGATAATTAATTATTCAAACCTTGCACGATCTCTTCAACTAAGTTCTCCAACCCTTAAAACCTATGTCGATTTTTTTGAAAATTCCTTTTTAATTAATCGATTACAGCCATTTTATCTGAATATTAAAAAGCGAACAATTAAGTCTCCCAAACTTTATCTTACTGATACAGGCATTCTGCATAAGCTGTTAAGTATAGATAGTTTAGAGGACTTGTATGCTCATCCAGGTATAGGCAATTCATGGGAATCTTATGTAATAAACCAGATTTCAGGATTAAAAGAGCCAAATATTGAATTAAGTTTTTACAGAACCAAAGATGGAAGCGAACTTGATTTGATTTTTACAAAAAGCATGAAAATAGTTGCCTGTGCAGAAATTAAGTTTACTTCCAGTCCATCATTATCTTCAGGTAATACCATTGCGGTTAAAACCCTGGAATCTAAAGTAAATTTTATCATTACACCACAGTCAGAGGATTTTTTAATCCGGGAAAATGTCAGGGTTTGCAGTTTGAATGATTTTCTGCTTAGTTACCTTCCAGGCTTATAATCAAAACTGGAATCAAAATATGAGTTGATAATATCTTTCAATGGCAATCCCCAACTCATCAATGGATACATATTTACTAAACCTCCTGGTTTCTTTCCCATCAAAAAACAACAAAATAGCAGGATTAGCAAAAACACCATAAGCTGCTGGAATTTCCGGAGATTGTTTCGAATTTATCCAATTCACCTTCATCTTAGGAAATTTTTCATCCATCAATTTTTGCACCTTTGGTCGTAAACTGATACATGGCGCACAATCATCATTATAGAAATAGAGCAGAACCCCTAATTCATTCTTTATCCGGATTTGTAATTTTTCTATATCTTCAGTTTGCATATCCTTATTTTTATGAAGGTTAAAACATCTTATCGATGTTTTTTATACTTTTATCGCCTCGTTAAATACATAAAAATGGCGATAAGCTGGAATTTACGTTTTAAAATTAAAATCAACCGCAAAGCACTTTGCTCCTAGTTCATTTTTCAAAAGTATTACATTTCAATTTCAACTAAATTATTATTTTAAAACTTAACAAAATGAACACATTAGTTATAAAAGGTGCAGGATTAACTATTGAAGACGTAGTAAATGTTGCCCGTTACAACCAAAAAGTAGAACTTCATCCCGATTCCATTCAAGCCATTAAAAAATGCCGTTCCATGCTCGAACAAAAAATCGAGGCCAGGGAAATAATGTATGGTGTAAATACAGGGATAGGTGAATTTTCAGAGGTTGTACTGAACGATGACCAGGTAAAAGATTTTCAAAAATATTTAATTTATAACCACGCAGCCGGAATTGGAGAACCTATGCCCATTGAGTGGGTAAGGGGAGCCATGCTGGGCAGGATCAATGTACATGCCCACGGAAATTCAGGTGTTCGCCTTGAAATTACCCAGACACTTGTTGATATGCTCAATAAAGGAGTTACTCCCTGGGTTTGTAAAAAAGGTTCTGTTGGAGCTTCGGGCGACCTGGCACCTATGTCACAGATTGCCCTGTTGATGATGGGCGAAGGAAAAGCCTATTATAAAGGAGAATTATATAGTGGGAAAGAAGCTTTACAAAAAGCCGGTATTGAAATCCCTGGCTTACAGGCCCGTGATGGTCTTGCAACTATTAATGGTTCCAACGTTTTAACAGCGATGAGTGCCATATTCCTCGTTGATGCCAACAATTGGTTAAAGCAAGCAGAAATTGCAGCAGCCATGTCGCTAGAAGCTTTAAAAGCCAACATGAAACCTTATACTTCGAAATTACATGAAGTAAGAGGGTTTAAAGGAGCCATACGAAGTGCCAATGCAATTAACAAGTTAGTTGACGGGGGTGACCTGAAAGAACAACGGATAAAATGCAAAGTACAGGATGCTTATTCTATGCGGTCGACCCCACAAGTAATTGGAGCTGCTCATGATGCCCTGGCATACGCCCGGTCGCAGGTAGAAATAGAATTGAACGGGGTGGGTGATAACCCGATCTTTTTCCCGGATGAGAACCTTCAGCTTTCAGGAGCAAACTTTCAGGGAACACCGGTTTCTGTTCCTATGGATATGGCTGGAATGGTAGTTACGATGGTTAGTGTGATGTCGGAACGTAGAATGAACAGGTTGAACAACCCTGCTTTAAGTGTAGGTTTGCCTGCTTTCCTTACCAAAGGGGCCGGAATGTTTTCAGGCCTGATGTTAAGCCAGTATACAGCAGATATGCAAATTGTGGAACAACGTATTCTTTCGGCCCCGGCATCTATTCAGTCCATACCGGCTGCCGCTGACCAGGAGGATTTTGTTTCGATGGGTATGAATACCGCGCAAAAAAACTTTCAAATTCTTGACAATGCATATGGTATTTTGGGAATTGAATTTATGGCTGCCGCCCAGGCCCTCGATTTCAGGGAATATAATTTTGGAAAAGGAGTTACCAAAGCAAAAGAAGTGATCAGGAAATACGTTGAATTCCTCGACATTGACCGACCTCTTTACGACGATCATAATAAAATGAAAGACCTGGTTGAATCCTGTGAGATTTTATTTGAAGTAGAAAAAGTAGTTGGCAGTCTTGAATAAAAACAAATATGGATATACAAAATTATAATCCGGCAGGAAAATACAAAAATCGCCTTGAACTATTAAAACTTCTGTGTATACTCACTTTTATCGGTAGTGGATTAGCGGCCTTTTCTAACCTGTTTATTTTGTTGTCCTTTGATGTAGTTTCAGAACTGATGGATGAAACGACCATCAACATTCCTGAAATTGCTATGATCCTGTCAGGAGGAAAATCATTTTTCCTGGCAGGATTTGTACTTTATGTGGTATCCCTTGCAGGAGCTATTCAAATGTGGAATCTGCATAAAATTGGATTCCATTTATATACTGCCTCACAGCTATTTATTCTAATCTTACCTGCTGTAATGATTGATCCCAAAATGTTTTCGGTTGTGAGTCTGTTCCTGACTAGTGCTTTTATATTTGGATATTTCAGCCAAATAAAACTTATGACCTGACCTATGGAAACTGAAAATAAAAGCGAATCCACATATATCCCAAGACCTTTCCTGTTAACTTTATTTTGTGTTTCAGGATATATTTATTTTGGATTAATTTTTATTTTACTTTTTATCCTATTACTTTTTAACCGGTGGTCCACCCTAATACTATCAGATTATTACATGGAATCCAGTATTTCTTTTCCCAGGGTATTTATAGGAGGGCTTTTGGCTTTTATGCTGCATGGTGCGGCTCTTACCGGAATTATGTTTATTTGGCAACGTAAAAGATACGGCCTGTATATTATTGGATTCTCTTCCTTATTAATCATTGTATTGTCCTATGTATTTGGTTATGGCAGCTTAACCGGCACCTTAATTTATTTTTCCACTTTTATTATTTTTTTACCTTTTCTGAAAAAATTAACTTAAACCTTCGATATTTAATAATTTATTATCTTTGTTTTAGCAATAATAGCATACATGGGGATTATTCGCATATTTTGATTTTACTAAATTCAGAAAAATTGGTAATGCGAATCATTGATGCTGAGTTTATTAAAAATTTAAAGTTAATTTAAAATTAATTTTTTCTTGCTTTAATAATTAGTTATCCCTATTTTGCGGAGTTTTTAAGGGGTTTTAGCGTTCATTGGCATGCAAAAAAATAAACTAAATAATAGTTTAATAAGCACTCTTAATCATATTTACTAATTAAAATTCTTATGTTATGAGAAAATTTACCCTATTTCTTGCATTCATATTTTTCATAGGGATGCAATTTTTACAAGCTCAAGACAGGGAAATTAAAGGTACCATCACCAGCTCGGACGATGGTCAGCCTATCCCTGGAGTACAGGTTTTGGTAAAAGGTACTACAACTGGTACAGTTACCAACCTGGATGGAAAATACACCCTGGCTGTACCTGAAACAGCCAAAATACTTGTTTTCCGTTTTGTAGGTATGGCCACGCAGGAAGTGGCAATTGGTTCTCAGACCGAAATTGCGGTTGTAATGGAGCCAGATGTCCTAAACCTTGAAGGTGTGGTTGTAACAGCCCTGGGTATCAGCAGGGAGAAAAAATCACTTGGTTATGCCGTTCAGGAAGTGGACGGTGCAGATTTAAACCAGGTACGTGAAACGAACTTCGTGAATTCAATTTCCGGTAGGGTTTCCGGTGTTCATGTTCGTCAATCCAACACCATGGGTGGTTCTGCAAACGTTCTTATCAGGGGTACTACTTCACTCACACAAAACAACCAGGCATTGTTTGTTGTGGATGGTGTGCCAATAGATAACAACAATACAAACGAAGACAGGGTTTCCGCCAACGAAACTACCGCTAACCAAAATGATGGTTGGGGTGGATATGACTACGGAAATGCTGCCGCAGATATCAATCCTGATGACATCGAGTCCATGTCGGTTCTTAAGGGTGCTGCAGCTACTGCACTTTATGGTTCAAGAGCTGCTAATGGGGTAATCCTCATTACCACTAAAAAAGGGACCCGTGGCAAAAAAGGTATTGGTGTAACTGTTAATTCAGGTGTACAAATCAGCAACGTAGATAAAGCCACCATGCCTAAGTGGCAGGATAAATACGGTGGTGGTTATGGTCCGTTTTATGAAAATGAAAACTATCCCGGGGCTCAGGACTATTACTTCTTTTACGATGAAACTCTGGGTATTATTACACCTACATCAGAAGATGCTTCATGGGGTCATCCTTTTGATCCAAATTTGATGGTAGTTCAGTGGGATGCCCTTGATCCAAATGCTTCAAACTATGGTGAAAAAAGGCCATGGGTTGCTGGTGAAAACGGATTAGATTATTTCTTTAGTACTGGAGTAAAGTGGACAAATAATGTATCATTTGATGCAGGTAACGACTTTGGCCGTTTCAGGTTATCCTATACTAATGTGGATGAAAAAGGAATGGCACCGAACAGTTCACTTAAGAAAAACTCTATCAATTTTGCAGGCGATTATAATTTTAGCAAACGCTTAAAAACCGAAGCCAACCTAACTTATTCAAATACAAGTGTAGTTGGCAGGCAAGGAACCGGATACGATGGTGGAAACCCCATGCAATCATTCGGACAATGGTTTGAGCGTAACGTCGACCTGAAAAGGTTGGAAGACAGGTATCTCAGGGCAGACGGAAGCCAGTTATCATGGAACTCTGCTTACTGGAATGACTTACATCCAATTTATTTTGATAATCCATACTGGGTTAGATACAAAAACTTTGAAGATGACAGCCGCGACAGGATATTTGGTTTTGCTGGTTTAACTTACGAATTTACTGACTGGTTGTCTATCTCTGGTAAGATGATGCTGGATAACTACCAGGAAATCCAGAACGAGAGAATTGCAGTAGGAAGTGTTGATCCTTCTTATTTCTCAAGCTTTAACCGTAAGTTCAGGGAAACCAACTATGAAATGATGTTGAAATTCAACAAAAACTTTGGTGACATTTCATTAAATGGTTTAGTAGGTACAAACTCCAGGAAAAATATGATCCAATCCATTTTAGGTGAAACTAACGGTGGATTAGTTGTTCCTGATTTTTATTCGATCTCTAACTCTGTTTCACCTGCCGCTGTAACTGAATCTTTAGCTGAGTGGGGAATCAACAGTGTGTTTGCAAGTGCTTCATTTGGGTATAAGAGTTTCTTATATCTCGACCTGACAGCACGTAATGATCAATCATCTACTTTACCTGAAAATGAAAATTCCTATTTCTATCCATCCGCATCATTAAGTGTAGTACTTAGTGAACTGGGTGGTATTCAGGATTTAGATTGGTTATCATTTGCTAAATTTAGAGCTGCTTATGCTGCTGTAGGTAATGATGCTCCTTATTATAGTGTATACAATACCTACCAGCAAAATACCAGCTGGGGAAATGAAGCATTATTCTCAGTGAATGATACAAAACAAAATGATATGTTGAAACCTGAAAAAACTTCAGGATTAGAGTTTGGCCTTGAGGCCAGCTTCTTCCAAAGAAGATTAAGTTTTGACATCGCTTACTATAAGTCGAACAGTACTGATCAAATCATGCCAGTTCTTGTTTCTCCTTCTACAGGATATAACAGGATGTTTGTAAATGGTGGGGAGATTGAAAATAAAGGCATTGAAATTGCTGCATTAGGTACACCTGTTAAAACCAGCTCATTCCAGTGGGATATTGGTATTAACTGGACGAAGAACCAAAATGAAGTATTAAGCCTCTATGGTGGTGTTGAAAACCTACTTATCTATTCTGCATGGGATGTTTCAGTTAACGCTACAGTAGGTGAGCCTTATGGTACAATTAAAGGAACTGATTTCGTTTATACCGATGGAAAGAAAACTGTTGGTGAAGACGGATATTACCTGAAGACAGAATCAGGTGAAGAAATCATTGGAAACATCCAGCCTGACTGGAATATGGGTATTCCTACTTCTTTTACTTATAAAGGATTCACATTAAATCTTTTAGTTGATATTCAGAAAGGTGGAGATGTATATTCAGTGAACACCAAGTACGGACAAGCTACCGGTTTATATTTTGAAACTGCTGAAAACAACGACAAAGGAATTCAAATGCGTAATCCAGTTGAAGAAGGCGGAGGGTATCGTTTCCCTGAAACAGTTTATGAAGACGGTTCAGAAAATACAACTTATGTTCCTGCCTTCAGGTGGGGTCGTGCATGGTACTATAACAATAGCCCAACCGCACGTTATGTATTTGATGCCTCTTACGTTAAACTAAGGGAAGTTGCATTATCTTATACCTTGCCACAATCAGTAGTAGATAAAACTCCATTACAAACCATTGTATTTTCTGTAGTAGGACGTAACGTTTGGATCATTCATAAGAATACCGAACACTTCGATCCTGAAGCAGGACTTGGTTCTGGTAACCAACAAGGTATTGAAACAGGTTCATGGCCAATTGCCAGAACGTTTGGATTTAACCTAAAACTTGGTATATAATTTAAATATGTTAAACTATAAAAAACAGATCATATGAAAACCATAAAATATTTGTTACTGGGATTTGTACTGATTTTTGGGATATCCGCCTGCGAGTTGCCTGATAACGTGAATCCCAAAGAAGCCTCAGAAGTCCCGGCTGAAACCTTATTTACAAATGCCATGTTGGCGTGCTTTAACCAGGTTGACCATGTTAGTGTCAACCGCAACATCACCAGATTGATGGTACAATACTGGCAGGAAACGACTTATTTCGATGAGTCTAGATATTTATTCCAGGACCGTAAAATTCCGGATGAGTATGCTGACAGAATGTACCGTTGGTCACTTATTGATTTTGAAGAAGCAAAAAGTATTTTAACTTCTCCAGAATATGGTGGAGACCCTGACGAAAGAGATAATATGGTGAATATTATCGAAATCTGCGAAGTATACGCATGGCATGTAATTGTAGATGCTTTTGGCAATATGCCTTATTCACAAGCACTGCAGGGATCTGGTAATTCAGCTCCTGCCTATGATGATGCAGCTACTATTTACACAGATATCATTTCCAGACTGACTACTGCATTAGGTAATTTGAATACCGGTGCAGGAAGTTTTGGAAGTGCTGATGTATTCTTTAATGGAGATGTAGCTTCCTGGAAAAAGTTTGGAGCTTCTTTATTACTTCGTTTAGGAATGCGTTTAGCTGATGCCAATGCTACTGCTTCAACTTCTGCCGTTGCCAATGCTTTACAATATGGAGTAATTGGTTCACAAGCTGAAAGTGGAATGGTTAATTATACCGGAGTTGTTCCTCATGTAAATGCCATCTATGATGCCTTTGTAGTGGATAATCGTAAAGATTATTTGCCAACCAATACCATCATTGATATGATGAAAAGCATGAACGATCCTCGTTTACCTTTGTGGTTTACCCAATATGACGGTGACTATGTAGGTGCTGTTGCTGGTTTAGATGGTGCACAATCCTATAATAACTTTTCTAACTTCTCCGCACCATTCTTTGAAGCTACATTCCCGGCTATCATAATTGACTATGTTGAAGTTCAGTTCCTGTTAGCAGAAGCTGCACAAAGAGGTGGTTATGGTGTTTCCGGTTCAGCTGCAGATTATTATAATACTGCTATCACAGAAAGTATTGTATATTGGGGTGGAAGCACTGATGATGCTGCTGCATTCCTTGCTGCTAATCCTTACGATGCTGCAAACTGGAAAGAGTCTATCGGAACTCAGAAATGGCTTGCCCTTTATAACAGGGGAATTGAAGCATGGGCTGAATGGAGAAGGCTCGACTTCCCAATCCTGAATGTTCCTGAAGGAATGACATACGATATGATCCCATTACGTATGCCTTATCCATATGATGAAGTTGCCCAAAATGGTGAAAACTATTATAATGCTGTTGAAGCAATGGGTATTTCTCAACCAGAAACTGAAAATTACAACGTACCTTTGTTCTGGGATAAATTCTAAATACAGATAATGTATAAAAAAGCTGCCTTGTTAAGGCAGCTTTTTTTTTCTTCTTTTCTGATAATAATTTCAAAATCATCAGCGTTTGACACTAATTATCACATATAATCCATAATTTTACAATCAAAACAAAGAGATTTTATGCCCCCTAAATTTATACTTTACATTCATCTATTAATAATTATTTTGTGGATCCCGGCACTTGCTCTCAGCCAGGGTAAAGCATCTGCTTTCTTAAAAAATGAAGCAGCAATTTACCAGCATACAGAGAACATTTACGGCGCAAATGATCTGCTGATAAAAGGTCAGATTTATATACCTACCAATAGTAAGGCTGCTAACTACCCCTATTTTGATAAAAATGCCTGGTCGACCGGCATGGTATTTATTAAAGGCTCAAAGTTCCCGGAAGTTACTTTAAAATACGATATTGAACAGGACGTATTTATTCTGAAAAACCTGACCAGCACGGGAGAAAACCAATACATCGCATTGCAAAAAGGATTAATAGATACGGTAGAACTGGAAGGACATTTTTTTGTGAACTCACACCATATCCTTCCTGATAAGTATGACTTGGGTTATGTAGAAATGATTTACAGAGGCGATTATATTTTTTTTACAAAGTATTTTAAACAATTCAAAAAGGTATACTCCGATTTAAAGCCTTATGGAGAATATGGCAAACAGCAACATCTCCATTATATTTATAAGGATGGGAACCTAAAAAAACTTCCGTCCAAAAGTACTTTCCTGACTCAGTTTTCTGAACAAAAAAAAGCCTTGAAAAAATATTTGAAAAAAAATAAAATCAACTACAAAGACGCGCCTGCACAACAAATCAGGAAATTAATATCCTATTGTAATGAAGAAAGTAAGTAGCCAAATAAAAAGAAGTTTATTTAGCTGGATGTTTATTATTTTGGCATTTATCTCCACAACTTACGGGCAGGAGAATGAAACCATAAAAAGTTATTACCAGGGCCAGAATTGGTACAAGGTTGTTTCACTTATAAGAGATGACTACAAAATAAAACTTTACTTTGATCCGGACATCATTCCTGACTTTACCTTCAAAGTTGCTTCAGATAAACAAACTTTAATTGAAGCACTGAAAGAAAATCTGAATCCCTATAATATAAAGATTTCGAAGTATAAACACAGCATTTTTCTTACTCCTGATCAATCAATCAAAACTTCACTTGCCCCAGATTTCTTCAAAGCTATCCAGCCAGAGCCTCTTGAAAATTCACCGGCAGATAACAATCATTTAGACGGATACCTCAATACCAATAAAGATTATATCTCAAAAAACATTGTTGTAGGCGACAGGAAAAAAGGCATTGGGAAAACGACCGTTACATTAAACGGGACCATCATTAGCTCCGACGACAATTCTCCTATCATTAATGGCACCATCTACTTTAATGAAATTGAAGAAGCTGTGGTAACCAATGAAAAGGGTTTTTACAGCATTACTCTGGCAAAAGGAACCTACACCGCCACCATAAGCAGCATAGAGAGTGAGGAGCAAAAGTTGAGAATCCAGATTCTATCCGACGGAACTTTGGATATTGCCCTCAAGACTAAGATGTATTTATTGGATGAAATTGTGGTCAACTCCGACCGGAAACATAATGTCCGTGGTTCACAAATGGGATTTGAGCGGATTGATACTAAAAAAATTAAAGAAATTCCAGTCGTACTTGGAGAACGGGACTTAATAAAAGTGGCGTTGTTACTCCCGGGCGTGCAGAGTGTAGGTGAAGGAACAAGCGGATTTAATGTAAGAGGCAGCCCTGTGGACCAGAACTTATTTTACATTAACCGTGTTCCGGTTTATAACACATCACATTTATTTGGATTTTTCTCAAGCTTTAACGCTGACGCTATTAGTGAGTTTACATTGTTAAAAAGTAATATTCCGGAAAAATTTGGAGGCCGGCTGTCATCTATTTTCGACATCTCTGCCAAAGAAGGGAACAAAGAGAAGTTTTCAATGCGTGGAGGGCTTAGCCCCATCACAAGCAGTTTGTTGCTGGAAAGCCCGATAGTGAAGGATAAAAGTTCATTCCTTTTTAGCGCCAGATCTACTTATTCCAATTGGATATTAGGCCTTGTGGATGATCCTTCAATAAGGAACAGCAAAGCCTATTTTGGAGATGCCATTGCAAACTTTTCATTCAAACTTAATCCCAAAAACGACCTGAAGCTCTTTTCCTACTATAGTTATGATAATGCTACTATCGCAGGCCTTACAAAGTATATTTATAAAAATTCAGGCGCTTCACTTTTATGGCATCATAATATCAATGATAAACATTTCTTCGACCTGAGTTTATCATCTGCAAGATATGGCCTGGAGAACGACAACCTGGAATATGAATTTGCATCTTATCACCAATCCTTTGATTTGTCGCATGATGAAGTTAGAGCCAATTTGTATTTAAACCCCAGCAAAGAACACCAGGTTACCATCGGGATAAACAGTATATTGTATGGCTTGGGTAAAGGGGATTTTTTGCCTCTCAATGAAAATTCATTTATTGAGAGAAAATCATTTGAATCGGAGAAAGGGACAGAATCAGCAATATACATCGGTGATGCCTGGAAAATAAATGATGATCTGGAAATAAGCGCTGGCTTTCGCTTTAACTATTACGCTTATCTGGGTCCTAAAACCGTTTTTACATATCTGCCCGGGTTACCGCGTGAAGAAGACTATATTGTTGATACCCTGTCATTTGGAAAGAATAAAAAAATAGCCGATTATTCCGGAATCGATTACCGTATTGCAACCAAGTATCTTATTAATGAAAACCTTTCCGTAAAAGCCAGTTATAACCGCCTGCATCAATATATCTTTATGCTGTCAAATACCATTGCTGTTTCACCAACTGACTCATGGAAACTATCTGATTCGCATATTAAACCTATGGAAGGAGACCAGTATTCAGCAGGTATTTATACCAATATTTTGGCCAATTTTCTGGAGTTCTCTGTGGAAGGATATTATAAAACCGTTCAAAACCTGGTAGAATATAAAGATGGGGCTGAACTGGTGTTTGCATCCAATGCAGAAACAGAAATAGTACAGGGCGACCTGGATGCCTGGGGCCTGGAGTTTATGCTGCGTAAACCTTCCGGCAAGCTTAACGGATGGGTAAACTATACTTATTCCAGTGCTGATGTTTTAGTAAATAATATAGCCACTGGCGAACAAAATAACTTTGGTTATTCCTATCCTGCCAATTATGATAAGCCCCATGCTTTTAACCTGGTAGCCAATTATCGCTTTTCAAAACGATTAAGTTTTTCGGGTAACATAGTTTATTCCACAGGCAGGCCCATTACTTATCCCACTGCTATCTATTATCAGAATGGCATGGAGATTACCAATTACTCTCTTCGAAATGAATACCGATTGCCTGATTATTTCAGAATTGATGCCAGTATAAATTTCGAGGGGAACTTAAAACGAAATAAATTATTTCATGGATCGTGGGCCTTTTCGGTTTATAACCTTAATGGACGGAAAAATGCCTATAGCGTTTACTTTAAATCGGAAAACGGAATAATTAAAGGATACAAACTTTCCATCTTTGGGGTACCCATATTTTCCATTACTTATAATTTTAAACTTGGGAATTATGCGAATTAAATGCCCCTATATTTTACTTGTTTTTATTGTCATATTATCGTCGTGTATTGATGAATTCAATCCTCAACTCGACCAGCATATCCAATCCCTTGTTGTAGATGGAAAACTTACCAATGAGCCAGGCCCATTTACGGTAAGCCTTTCCTTATCTTCTTCACCCGGGGATGCCGTTTTTATACCTTATGAAGGTTGCTCCGTAGAAGTAGTAGATAATACCGGAAACGCCTGGACCTTACATGAACAGGGAAATGGGAAATACTCCACCCTGGAAGAGGATCTGCAGGGAATTCCTGGCAGAACCTATTCCCTTATTATCACCACCCCGGATGGGAAAAAATATTCTTCAGGATTTGAGGAATTAATCAGCCCGGTAGCTATTGATTCAGTATATCATGAAGTTGAATTCAGAGAAAACCCGGGCAATGTGCATGATTTAGCAGGTATACAGTTTTATGTCGATTCAGAAATTGCAGAGCTGGGACAGGAATATTTTTTATGGGAGCTCGAAGCTACCTATAAATACACTTCTGATTATACCATTCGCTGGATTTATAATGGTTCATTGGAATGGTTCCATAACCCTGATTCTCTTTATTTTTGCTGGACGACCTCAAGAGTTAACAAAATTTTTACCTCAAGCACCAATAACCTAACTATCCCAAAAGTTGAAAAACTGCCCCTGCATTTTGTGAATACTGAAACAAGGGCTTTATCGGTCAGGTATAGTTTATTGGTAGCTCAATACAGCATTAATCAGCAAGCGTTTGATTTTTGGAATAATATTCGGAAAATACTGGACGACGGAAATTCATTATACACCACACAACCTTTTCAGATTGCAGGGAACATAAAAAATTTAGATGATCCAACTGAACCTGTATATGGGTATTTCCTGGTAGCTGGAAAAAATCAAAAAAGGATATTTGTAAACCGGCCATCCCCCGTTGTACTTCCGCAATATTATGTGCAATGTACACTTTCAGATGCTGATTTCGAGCGCTATGGACAATTGTCGATGTCGGACCCGGTTACCTGGCCTGTCTACGCCATTGAAACCCCCGGTGGGAGGCGTGCAGTGCCTGAAAAGGGCTGTGTCGATTGTCGTGAAAGAGGGGGTACGATTAATAAACCCGTTTTTTGGATAGATTAAGAAAATGTTTACAGGTTTTAAATATATGAAGGAATTATATGGATACAAGGCACTTGTTATTATTGCACTTTGTAGTTCGTTAGCCTTATATTCATGTGTAGATGAATACCTGCCCAAAATAAGCAAATATGAGAATTTGTTAGTTGTGGATGGATTGCTTACCAATGGCTCCGGGCCATTTACTATTCATCTTTCATTTTCAACAAGTGTAGATAAACCTGAATACAAACCCTATACAAACTGTTTAGTTTATATTTTGGATAACATGGGAAATGAAGCAGAGCTAAATGAAATTGAGGATGGCAAATACGAGACTGTAGTAGGCGAAATTGAAGGAGTTGTAGGGCGGTCCTATAAGATAAAGATTGTAAGTCCGAATGGGAAAACATATGCCTCAGGATTTGAAGAGTTATTAACCCCCCTTGAAATCGACACCCTGTACCCAAACCTTGAATACCAGACTGTTTCAGGATATACCTTTGACTTACCCGGATACCAGTTTTACCTTTCCACTGAAGTGGCCTGCGAGATCAACACCTATGTGCTCTGGCAACTTGAAAAAACTTATCAATATAATGCGGACTATACTATAAAATATATTTATGATGACAGGCTATTACTTCCTTTCAGTCCGTCGGATTCACTTTTTACATGTTGGAAAACATCTAAAATCGACGAAATCCTCCTGTTCAATACTTCTACCTTATCAGTTCCTGTAATTGAAGAATTCCCGATATTATTTGTTTCAACAGCTACCCGGGAATTAATGACGAGGTACAGCCTGTTGGTTAACCAGCTTACACTGACCAAAGAGACTTTTGATTTTTGGAACAATGTAAGGGAACAAAATTCCGGGGAAACCTCTTTATTTACCCAGCAATTATATCATATTCGCGGAAATGTAGAAAACCTTAGTGATCCTGCTGAATCTGTTTTAGGATACTTTACCGTGGCCGGAAAAGCATCTCAACGAATTTTTGTGGATAAACCACAAACAAATATTGAATTTTATTATCCTGTTTGTGTCGTGGGTGATGGAGAGATTGATGCCTATAAATATATCCGCTGGACTGACCCCATAACCTGGCCTTTGTATGTGGTTCGGGATGAAACCGCCAGGTTGGCCCTGCCTCAGGCCATTTGTACTGATTGCCGGGAAAGAGGTGGTGATATTTTCAAACCGGAATTTTGGATTGATTCAGATGAAAACACGATAAAATAATGGCGATAAATTATAAAATAAACAGAACCTGGATTTTAGCGAAAATCAAATGGATTTTTCTCCTGAGTGGATTGTTCTTTTTATTTGCTTGTATTGACGATTACTGGCCTGAAATAAAAAATGCCAACCAGGCTATTTTAGTAATTGATGGAATGATTACCGACCAACCCGGACCCTATGTGATCAAACTTTCATTTACATCACAAATAAATTACCCTGTAATCAATCCCGCTGTAGGATATACAGTGAGCATTGAAGATAATACGGGCTACATGGAAAACCTTAAGGAAGTCGGGAACGGTGAATACACCACATTATCAGAAGGTATTTCGGGTGTGCCCGGCCGAAGGTATAAATTGCATCTCGATTCTCCCGGAGGTAAAAAATATGAATCTACGTTTGAATTATTAAATCCGGCTGTTGGAATAGATTCCATCTATCCAGAGATAGAATACCACGAATCGCCGGATTATGAATATACCCTTTCAGGTTTTCAGTTTTACATCGACACCAAAGAAGCTGAAGTAGATACAGCCTATTATTTATGGCGTTTAACCTCCACTTATAAGTACAATTCCAATTACTTAATACGCTATGTTTACGACGGCGAAATGCATGCCTTTACTGATCCCGATTCGCTTTATACCTGCTGGAAGACCGAACAAATAGACCAGGTTTTTACCTCGAATACCACCACACTGAGTGAACCAAGGATCCTGAAATTTCCTCTTCACTATGTGAGTACTGAAGATAGGGAGTTATCGGTGAGATATAGCTTGCTGGCCGAACAAATTAGTCTGTCAAAAGCAGCACATATATACTGGAAACAGATTAGGGAGATCAGTTCAGAGCAGGGAACCATTTACGCCAGACAACCCTACCAGGTTAGGGGAAACATTAAAAATATTAATGATCCGGATGAACCGGTTCTGGGTTACTTTTTTGCGGGTGGTATTTCTTCAAAACGAATTTTCGTAAACCGCCCCACCATGCTGAACTTTAATTATAATACCACCTGCGACATAATCACTGAAGATATGTACACCATGTTGTGGTTATGGCGTAAAAAGTGGCCGCTCTATTTGATAGCCCAATCAGCAGGGTCCGGCCAATATCCGGCACTGCCAGGCCAGCAGACATGTGTAGATTGTACTGAACGTGGAGGGACCATCATTGAACCTGATTTTTGGATAAATTATTGAAAACACAAATGAAAACTTACTTCAACATAATTCTTCTGTGCATTTTTTCCCTGACACTTGTTACTCAAAGTGTATCAGGGCAAAACAAGCCTGCACAAATACCTGCCAATCCACTTGAAATAATTGACCTGGAAACCGACCGGACACTTTACCTTTCGGGTGAAAACATATGGTTCAGGATATTTTGTGTTTCTAAAAACGATCCTTCAAAAGCTTCCTCGCTTAGTTATGCTATTTATGTTGAATTATTTGATGCTCAGCAGAAAGTTGTGAGCAAACAAAAAATAAAAATTATTGACGGGGTGGCCAGCGGAAAGATCATCATACCGGTAGAACAACCCACGGGGAATTATTTCCTGAGGGCTTATACCCGGTACTTTAGAAATTATCCCCCGGCATTTTATCCTCAGGTTACCATGACCATCCTTAATCCTGACCAGGTTTTAAGGAAATACCGGAATGAAAATACGGGAACAGTAAAAATAATATCTCAAAATCAGGGTGGAATAACGGATTCAGATAAGATTGCTGCATTTACCTTAAGTGACGACCTGCTTGTAATGGCCGATAGTTTAAAACTGTTTGACAAAGATGAAAAAGTCTTTTCGGATGTCAAGCTGTTTGAAAATGGCAGCGGCCTCCTGTATCTGGACAATTTTTCAGGAAATAAACTCAATCTCATTTTATATTTAAGCAATGGAGATAGCCTTTTACAGGAAATTAACCGCACTCCCTCTCCCGGATATACAGCCAGATCCCAGATTAAAAACGACTCCGTTTACTATACTATCACCTTTGATGACACATATAAAAAACCCGATGACCCCAACTTGAAACTTGCCATATATAATGATCACTTTTTAAAAACCTTTCAGACCAATATTGTTGCCGGGGAAAATTACAGGAAAAGCTTTTATAAATTTGAAATAAGCCAGGGTATTAATCACTTTGTCCTGACAAACCAGCTTGATTCTACACTGAATATCCAAACGGTATATAATATTCAAGCAAGGCAGCTAATTGCTCCCGAAAAAATGAAATATTCGCCACGTGAAAAAATCAAGCTGGAAATTCGTACAGAGGATCTTGATTATCTTGCCAGCTCGGTTTTTTCATTAGCGGTAGTTAAAAAGGGAACTTCTTCCGGCAGGTTTAACAGTTTACCGGGATTTCTGGTTAAAAACCCATTATCCCTGCTTAATTATGAAATAACGAGTTCAACCCTATCCGAATCCTTTGAGGAACAAATAAAAGCCTGCCTCATTCTCTACCAGGAGCAACTTTTACAATCTCAAAATTTTTGGGCCGGTAAACCATCCGGAACCATAAACCTGGATTGGCTGCCCGAAACCAGGGGTGTTACCCTCTCTGGCATTGTAAGAGATAAAGAAACAAAATTACCTGCATCGGATCAAAGCCTGTTGCTCACTAATTTGAGCAAGCAGGAAGACGTTTTTTTTACACGTGTAAAGGAAGGGGGCTTATTCAATTTTTCCATGCCTCTGTATTTCAGTCGGCAGGATTTATTTTTATCCACCCTCGACCTGAATACCAATAATGAAATATTAGTAAATACTGACTTCTCAGAAGATTTTCCCGAATTCAATCAGGCCCCACTGGCCATTGACTTCACCTACCGTGATTTGATAGAATCGATGTTGGTAAACTATCAGCTAAGCATCGCAAAAGAAGAAAATACCTTATCATCTGAAACGCCATATACATTCAGTTCAGGCTTTGGGGAGCCTGAAATTTCAATAAAACTTGCAGATTACATTGATTTGCCTTCGATGGATGTCGTATTAAATGAAATTGTCCCTTTTGTAAAATTCCGCGAAAGGAAAGGGCAATATAAATTTACGATCATCGATTCACAAACTAACCTGATTTATACTGATCCCCTGGTTCTGGTCGATAATATCCCACTGGCAAATATGAATGACCTGATTAAAATCCATCCTTCATCTGTTGAAAAAATTGATGTGATTAACAAAACCTTTTATTTGGGTGATGAAGTATTGCAAGGCATTGTCCTTATCACTACAAAAACCGGAAACTTTGGTGGAATATCCCTCCCTGAAGACGCGACTTTTATTAATTTTCAAACACTCCAACCCATGGCAAGATTTCAAAACCATGAATATTCAAATGGTGAAGAAATAACATCTCCAAAACCTGACTACAGAACACTCCTTTACTGGAACCCATCTTTAAAACTGAAAGCAAACATGGATGTGGTATTGTATGCCTCAGATCACCCCAGCGAGTATGAAGTGATCTTAAAAGGGATTGACAAAAAAGGAAACCGTTTTGTTTCGGTATCTGAATTTGAAATAGTTAAAGAAAACGAATAGTCCCATTTCTTTTTCCTTCTGGTAATTAATAAAATTTATATCTTTGGTAGATATCAATCAAAACAGTATTAATTAAACTAATTAAGATGAAAAAGATTACAATTTTAACAGTTATTGCTGTGGTTACATTTAGCCTTGGCGCAATGGCCCAGTTTACTTTTGGCCCCAGGTTGGGCGTAAACCTTGCTAATCAAAGTGGCGATGACGTTTCTGACAACAGTATGCTTTTAGGTTTTAACATTGGTGTAATGGGTAACATTGCCGTAAATGAAATGTTTTCAGTGCAAGCCGAAGCACTTTACGATGCTAAAGGTGCAAAATACGAAAGCATAAATGAAACAGGGGATAAAGAAAATGTTAATGGGAGTTTCAATTATTTAAATATCCCCATTATGGCAAAAGCTACTTTTGGTGACGACATGAAATTTTTCGGGCAGGTGGGGCCTACCATCGGCTTATTAATGGGGGCTAAATGGGATGGGGAATCTGAATTCACCACCTATGAGCAAGACCCTAACAATCCTTTCAACCTGATCGAGAAAAAAGAAAAAGTTAAAGACTTTTACAGCAGCACAGATTTAGGACTGGTAATCGGTGCAGGAACCTTAGTACCCCTGGGTGGTATGAAATTGCTAGTTGACCTGCGCTATAATATGAGCCTTGCCAGCATAGGAAAGGAAATGGAAGTAGCTACCGGTTTCGACCCCTTAACAGGTGCTATAACCTACGAAACACAAACACCAGATATTAAAAACGGCGTGATCTCCATTAACTTCGGGATCGTTCTGGGTGGCGACTAATTGTAAAAAATAAAATTATTAATATAGGTTTGGTTTAAAAAGCCCCCGCAAGTTAAATAATTTGCAGGGGCTTTTCTTTACACGAAAATTATAAATTATAAATCCTCCAACCCAATTTTCTTGACCTAAGTTTACCGTTATCTTGTTTGGCTTTACCGCTAACTGCCTAATACTTGTATTGTATCCTTAATTTTTTTACCTTTATCTGCGAAACTTTAGGAATTTAATTATTATTGATATCAATTGGAAAATTAATATTTGTAGTTAAATTCCAGGTATATAGTCGAAATTTATGTTTTCCTAAGTGTAGTTAGATATATTCATTATTTTTGTACAGAATGTGAAAAATAAATCAACAGAATACATAAAAATATATGTTTAATTAAAAATACTATTGTTATGAGGAAATTATTACTTTTTATGTTAGTTATCGGATTGGGCTTAACTGTGCTGGCACAGCAAAGGGTTATTCCAGCCAAAAGTATCAGGGATAAAGTTTACACAAAATCTGCCGCAATAAAAGATGTTGGAAATAATTTTTCAACCACAATTGTTCCGGGAACAAAAAGTACCAACCTGATGGTAGATACTCAAATTGGAGGAACTATTTATGATCTTCAAACGAATGTATCCTGCGAAAACAGGCTATACCTTTATGAAGATGGATCAATGGGAGGCGTTTGGACACAGGGATTCAATCCGACAGGGTATGCACAACGAGGAACTGGTTACAACTATTTCGATGGTTCAAACTGGGGTCCGGAACCAACGGTTCGTATTGAAGATACTAAAACAGGATGGCCTGCATATACTCCATATGGCGAAAACGGTGAGCTTTTTGTTTGTCACCACATGCTTGATGGATTATTATATGGTATCCGTGAGGAAAAAGGAACAGGAGAATGGGCAATTGACATTCAGGCAGGTCCTTCAGGTGCACAGGATATTTCGTGGCCACGCGGAATTACTTCCGGACCAGACAATAACATTATACACTTTTTGTCAGTAACTTATGTGGCATATAATGGACAGGATAATGCTTTATTATATTCCCGTTCAAGTGATGGAGGTGCTACCTGGGATCCCGAAAATTATACATTTGACGAATTAGGAGCAAATAATTACACCAATATGGGGGGTGATATCTATGATTTTGCTCAACCCAAAAATGGGACTGTCGCTTTTTTGGTAGGTGATAATTGGACTGACCTTGTTTTGATGAAATCAACGGATGACGGTGACTCTTGGGAAAGTACTATTGTTTGGGAGTGCCCCTATCCATTAAATACTGGTATGCCAACAGACACTTTTTACAGTCCTGATGGTTCTCATCATTTAGCTATTGATAATAATGGGTTAATTCATGTTGTTTTTGGACTAACCCGTTCAATTACCCAAGACTGGACAACTTTCAGTTATTACCCGGGTGTTGATGGAGTCGTCTACTGGAACGAAACAATGCCTGGTTTTTCAGACGATATAAATGCACTAAATCCATATGGCCATCCCGATTCAGAACTCATCGATGATTATAACTTAATTGGTTGGTCACAAGATGTAAATGGGAATGGTGAGTTGGATATTTTGGATGACCTACCCTCTTACAATGCAGGATTATCAAGTAAAGTTCAGATAATAATTGATGACATGAATCAAATGTTCCTCGTGTATTCATCACTTACTGAAACCTTTGACAATGGAATTCAAAATTACAGGCATATTTGGATAAGAGCATCAGTTGATGGAGGTACGACCTGGGGCCCTTTCTATGATATGAATATGGATCTTGTTTATATTTTCGACGAATGTGTTTTCCCTTCAGTTTCACCTACAACAGATGACAATATATACTTTATGTACCAGGCAGATAATGAACCTGGTATGTCAGTTCAAGGTGATGCAGACCCTCCAGGAGACAATTTTATAAGGGTTATGAAGATTGCAAAAGAAGAAGTAATTGATGGCATCAGGAAAAGAGATGTTATTTCAAATTTAAATATTTCTCAAAATCAACCTAATCCGTTTAATGGAACTTCTACAGTAAACGTAGCATTAGATAAACCAGCTGAGTTAAGCCTTGAGGTGACTAACCTGGTTGGGCAAATAGTTTATCAATTACCTGCTAAAACCTATACTGCCGGTAATGCTAAACTTGTAATCGAAGCTCAAAACCTGAATTCAGGGGTTTATTTCTATACGGTTAAATCTGGAAATACTGCTGTAACCAAAAAAATGATCGTAGAATAAATTCTACTTTGGTTGAATAGTTTCGGAAACGATATGAGCCCAATCTATGGCTCTGGAATTAAAAAAAACGAAAAGCCGGTTGATTCCAACCGGCTTTTTTTTATCTTTGACCTTCATAAATCTGCCCGTTGGCCCATCCGGTTAATTCAACTCTAAGGATAACGGACAATTATCACAAAGCGGAACATGTAAAATAAATAATAGGAGGGATTAATATGATAGAGACATTAAAAATAGGAACATTAAAGTGGCATCATATTTTAAATCCAACCGATGAAAACCTGGAATACCTTAAAGCAAATTTCCACTTCCACCCCCTTGATATTGAAGATTGCCGAAGCGATTTAAACCAGCGTCCTAAGCTCGATATTTATGATGATTACTATTTCATGATCCTTCATTTTCCGAATTATGACAGGCAAAACAAATTCCTGAGGGTGAAAGAAGTAAAAATTTTCTGGGGGATCGACTATGTGATAACAATAGGAAAATCGCATTGGGTAGTGGCTGAAATGTTTAAAGAAGGCAAAGATCAGGAAACCCGTGGTGAAGAATTTGAAGTAGGTACATCCGACCAGCTTTTGTATTATATCCTTGAACGGCTTATGAAATCGACCCAACGGATCATCAAAACCATGGGCGACGATGTGGATGCCATCAACCGGAACCTGTTCAACATTCGAGCTGAAAAAACCATTGAAAAGATTTCGGAGATCCGTAAAAACATGATCCTGCTCAATACGATGTTCAAGCCACAGTTACCCCTATTCGGACGCTTTGAGTCGGGGCAGATTGAAGGCTTTGCCGACAACATGGAAGATTACTGGGGAAATATTCTTGACTATTACAGACGCATGTACGACCTCACAGAAGATTATGCAGAACTGATAGAAGGCCTGTCCCAAACATTTGATTCATTGCAGGCGAACCGCACCAACGAGATCATTAAAATTCTTACGCTTATTTCTTCCATTTTACTACCACTCACTTTCCTTACCGGATTGTATGGTATGAACGTAAAATTACCACTTCAAAATGATCCCAGGTCATTTTGGCTGGTGATCGGAGCCATGATGGTCATTGCCTTATTTATGCTTTTCCTGTTCAAAAGAAAAAAATGGATGTAAGTATTAATAAATGTTAATAATACTACTTCAAAGCATAACCCGTTATTAATTCACGGAAATACATTAAGTTTCTTTTATCTTTGCAGTCACAATAAATCAATCTTTATGAAAAACATACTTCTTCTGGCGCTATTATTAGTTTGCTTTAATTCCTTTTCACAGGTAGTAGATGAAGAAACGAAAAGAAAATTCACTTTTGGACTCGACCTATTCACAGACATCTGGCAGGAAACCCCTAAGACACTTGAACCTCGCACACTCAATCCCGGAGTCAATATTTTTGGTTCTTATAATTATATTTTTGGCGAAAGTAATGTCAGTTTTTCGCCTGGCCTCGGATTAAGCGTTCATAATCTTTTTAGTAAATCCAGGATTGGAACCAACAGCGATTCATCATTTTTTGAAGTGATACCCGACGACATTAGTTTTAAACGGTCAAAATTTACTACCACTTATCTTGATATACCCCTTGAGTTAAGATATAAATCGAAAGCTGAATTCCGCTTAGCTGTCGGCTTTAAGTTTGGGTTTCTCATTAATGCCCAAACCAAATTTAAGGGAGATGATTTTATTAATGATTTAAAAAATGAAGTCATTATCAAACAGGGGAATATTAGTTTTTTAGAAAAAAACCGTTATGGTTTTACTGGCCGTATAGGTTACAAATGGCTGAATATTTGGGGTTACTACCAGCTTTCATCTACTTTTGTGAAAGGCAGTGGCCCTGATATGTACCCGATTTCAGTTGGTATTACAATTATCCCTTTCTAAATTAAAGGCCGTATATAAAGGCTAAATGCATATTGCTTTTCAGCATATTTATCAAATGTTGGTGAAATATTACTGCCACATTTAACTGTTAACGCTACGAGTTAATGTGCTGATGTGTAAATCTGTGGTAAAATTATTTTTTCTAAATCAGGAAAAGGACAAGCATACCTGCAAATCCTGTTAAAAAGCCCGCATAAACCTGGGATGATGTATGAGCCTCCAGTTTGAGCCTTGCAAATCCCACTAAACCACAGAGAAAACTTACCGTTAAGATAAAAAAAGACAAATCCACCGGAATTACCTGGCTTACACCCACTAAACCTCCTAATAGCCCCCCGATCCCGATCATGTGGGCACTTATCTTCCAAACCAAACTTACCAGCAAACCTATGGTAACCAGCATAGCAGATCCCAGAAAAATAAGCTGAAAGATATAATGAATTTGTAACTGATGGATTAATTGGTAGGCGAGAAAATAAAATATAGCTGTGACAAAAAGCGGCAATATTCTTTCTTCACGGCTTTCCATACTCACAGACTTAATAATCCCTCTTTTATAAAACAAAAAAAGAAAAATAACAGGGAAAACAAATGTTAATATAAATATCAGGCTTAGGATTAAATTTTTTGCTGACGAGGGTATGGAAAGAGTTGCATAAGTTTTAAGACTAAATAAAATAAGCAAAGAGAATGTTGGAATGAGTAAGGGTTGAAAAACGACAGAGATAACCTGAGCCAATTTTTTTTCCATCCAATTAAACTTAAAGTTCCTTGCGCAAACGGGCCACCGGAATATTCAACTGCTCACGGTATTTAGCTACCGTTCTCCTGGCAATGTTATACCCTTTTTCCTTTAAAATATGTGTCAGGTGTTCATCCGTCAGGGGCTTGCTTTTATCTTCAGCTTCAATACAATTGGATAGGATTTTTTTAATTTCCCTGGTTGAGACCTCTTCTCCGCTATCCGTCTGCATCGATTCTGAAAAAAAGCTTTTTAATAAAAATGTACCAAAAGGGGTTTGGACATATTTACTGTTGGCCACCCGTGAAATAGTAGAAATATCCAGGTTTACTATTTCTGCGATATCTTTTAAAATCATTGGCCTGAGGGAAGTCTCATCACCAGAAAGGAAATATTCACGCTGGTAATTCATAATTGCCTCCATGGTAATATGGAGGGTATTTTGCCTTTGTCTTATGGCATCAATAAACCATTTAGCCGAATCTATTTTTTGTTTTACAAAAGTAAGGGCCTGCTTATGTTTGCTTTTATTCTTGCTGTTGGAATACTCCTCCATCATATCCAGGTAAGTGCGGTTTAACCTCAGGTCAGGAGCATTTTTTGAGTTAAGCTGAAGCTCCAAATCACCATTATTATTAAAAATGAGGAAATCCGGTTGTATATAATGGTTCGTCTTGGTGGTTTCACTCAACGAATTTCCCGGTTTAGGATTTAATTTGAGGATCTCATCAATAGCCACTTTTAATTCTTCTTCAGTAATTTTGGCCTTTTTAATGATCTTATCATAATGTTTCTTGGTGAATTCATTAAAATAGCGGTCGAGAATTAAAATAGCCAAAACCACTGAAGGTTCAGGGTTTTCAATTTTCCGCAATTGGATCAGCAAACATTCCTGCAGATTTCTTGCACCCACACCCGGAGGATCAAATTCTTGAATTTGTTTTAAAACTTCCAGTATCTTCTCACGTGAAGTATGCAGGTTCTGGGTAAAGGCCAGGTCATCTACCATGGCATTGACATCTCTGTTCAGATACCCTGAATCATCGAGATTACCAATAATATGTAAGGCTATCTGATGCTGGTCTTCGTCAAGGTAATATAGTCCCAGTTGTGATATAAGTAATTCCTGGAACGTAGTTCCTGAAACAAATGGAACTTCACGTCTTTCATCGTCAGAGCTGTGATTATTCGAATTGAGCTTATAGGCTGGAATATCGTCGTCATCGGCAATATAATCATCAAAATCAAATTCATCATCACTATTGGATGTTTCAATTTCTTCGCCGTCTTCACCCAGATCATCATCCTGATCCTGCCTGTCTTCAAATTCCTGGTCGCTCTCATAGACCTCTTCCTCATCACTTTGGTCTTCCAATGCCGGATTTTCTTCAATTTCCTGTTTGATTCGCTGCTCCAGAGCAATGGTAGGGACCTGTAGTAATTTCATCAGCAATATTTGCTGAGGAGAGAGTTTTTGAAGTAGTTTTTGTTGTAAACGTTGATTTAACATATGCTCTTTCTATAATTCCCGCTTGCTTTGAACAAATATCTTAAAAATATACCAAAATTCAAAGTTACCTTCAATTTTAAAACTCTGCATTTTGCGGAGTTCTTGGAAATGGAATCACATCCCTTATGTTTCCCATTCCTGTAATAAACTGTATCATACGCTCGAAACCTAAGCCAAATCCACTATGCGGCACTGTACCAAATTTCCTTGTTTCGAGATACCACCAAAGTTCTTTCTCTGGTACGCTCATTTCGCGCATTCGTTTCAAAAGTGTATCATAATTTTCTTCCCTTTGTGATCCACCTATAATTTCACCGATTTGAGGGAATAATACATCCATTGCCCTTACGGTCTTATTGTCGGCATTTACCTTCATATAAAACGCTTTGATGTCCTTGGGATAATCTGTAACGATAACAGGCCTTTTAAAATGTTTTTCAACCAGATAGCGTTCATGCTCTGATTGCATGTCTGCCCCCCACTGATCAATCGGAAACTGGAATTTTTTCTTTTTATTGGGCTTCGAATTTCTTAAAATATCTATTGCCTCAGTATAGGTGATGCGTTCGAATTCATTTTCGAGGACAAATAAAAGTTTTTCCTTCAACTCCATAGGCGAGCGGTCTTCTTCCTTTTTGTTTTTTTCCTCATTTTGCTGTCGCTGACTTAAAAATGCAAGATCATCAGCGCAATTTTCCAGGGCATAAGCTATTAAATATTTTAACATTTCTTCTGCCAGATCCATATCGTCATGAATGTCATAAAAGGCCATTTCCGGTTCGATCATCCAGAATTCCGCCAGATGACGGGTAGTATTAGAGTTCTCCGCCCTAAATGTGGGCCCGAAGGTATATACTTCAGAAAGTGCAAGGGCTCCCAATTCAGCTTCCAGCTGTCCGGAAACAGTAAGGTTGGTTTCTTTTCCAAAAAAGTCCTCTTTAAAGTTTACAGAGCCATCCTCATTCAGGGGTGGGTTTTTTGGATCCAAGGTGGAAACCCTGAACATTTCACCAGCACCCTCGGCATCACTCCCCGTAATTATGGGTGTATGTATATTATAAAAACCCTTATCATTAAAAAATTTATGAACGGCAAATATCATAGCATGCCTCACTCTTGCAATAGCGCTAAAAGTATTGGTACGAAAACGCAAATGAGCTTTTTCTCTTAAAAACTCAAGCGTATGCCTTTTAGGCTGCAAAGGATATTCATCTGGATCTGCTTTACCCAATAAGTTTAGTTCATGCACATGCAATTCAACAACCTGTCCGCTACCAGGTGATTCAGTGAGCTCACCCTTCACTGAAAGAGAAGCCCCACTATGAATTTCGGCTATAATTTCCTCGCCATGCTTTTCAAGATCAACAACTACCTGTATATTATGTATGGTCGAGCCATCATTTAAAGCAATAAATGCTACATTTTTACTTACTCGTTTTGTCCTAACCCAGCCACATATTGTTTTAATGCTTCCAAATTCAGGGGTTTTAAGGACAGTAGCAATTTTAGTTCTCTTCAAATCTTTCATCTATAAATACTTAAATGCTTATTGATACAAAATTAGGCACTTTTTTAATTGCTATTTCATGAATTCATAATTAATTGGTTTTGATATTATTTAAAAAATTTGTAATGCATTAGTGCGCTGTTTGGGATTTGTAATCCGAACCCGATAATCATGGATTTGAAATCCATATAAGTCAATAAAAAAAATTAACCCGATCAATTGGCACTTCAATCGTCTAAATAAATGTCCAGTCTCAGGATTACAAATCCTTGAAACACTCACTTTCGGATTACAAATCCGAAAGAGCCCAGAGTAATTTGAAAGGTTGTATTGAAATTCACTAATTTTGCCGGCTAATATGGCACCTGTTTTAAATATTCAACCTCTTGAGAGCTGGCTGGGCAAACTAAATGGCCCGCTTATTATCAGTGGACCCTGCAGTGCCGAATCGGAGGAGCAGGTATTAAAAACTGCTCATGGACTATCCAAAATTCCAAACATAAAAATTTTCCGGGCAGGAATATGGAAGCCAAGGACAAGGCCGGGAATGTTTGAAGGAATGGGTGAAAAAGCCCTGCCCTGGTTAAAAAAGGTAAAAGAGGAAACAGGCCTGCTCACAGCTGTTGAGGTAGCTAATCCCAGCCATATTGAAGCTGCCTTAAAAAACAATATCGACATACTTTGGATTGGCGCACGTACGGTGGTTAATCCTTTTTCTTTGCAGGAACTGGCTACAACCTTAGAAGGCGTTGATATACCAGTTATGGTTAAAAATCCGGTAAACCCCGATCTTAACCTTTGGTTAGGGGCAGTGGAAAGGTTTATGCTGGCTGGTATTACAAAAATTGCAGCTGTCCATCGGGGGTTCTATTTCTTTGATAAAACACCCTACCGCAATGCTCCTATGTGGGAAATACCAATAGAACTTAAACGCCGGGTCCCAAACTTACCTATGATTTGTGACCCAAGTCATATTTGCGGGGAGAGGGCACTGCTATTGGATATCGCCCAAAAAGCCCTTGACCTGGAGATGGATGGGCTCATGATAGAATCACACTTTGACCCTGATCATGCCCTGACCGATCCTCAGCAGCAGCTTACCCCTGAAGATTTGAAAATACTCATCGACTCCCTCGTAATCCGATTTGAAAAGGGTAGCAACGAATTTGAGAACAGGCTGGAAGAATTAAGGTCAGAAATTGATAAAATTGATGCTGAACTCCTGCATATCCTTTCACGACGCATGAGCCTGGTGGAAGAAATTGGCAATTACAAGGTGGATCACAACATCACAATTTTGCAGCTAAAACGATGGAGTAATATTGTTTCAGACCGGCTTAAGACAGGAATTAATGTTGGGCTTAGCCGTGATTTTTTGGTAAAACTTCTTGAGAATGTGCATACTGAATCCATCCGTAAACAAACTGAAATTTACATGAAAAAACCCAAGGGAAAATGATTTTAATTCGGGTATTTGTTAAAATAAATATAATCTAGTCCTTCTGGTTTAAATCATTTTGTATATTTGAGCACCAAATCTTATAAGTTATGACCATTCATTATATTTTATCCCTGCTACTTGGACCATTACTTGCCGCAATAGTTATTGGTATTGTCTGGACAAAAAGAGGAAAGGACAGATACCCGGGGCTATTGACAAGTCTTTTTATGGGAATGGGGAGTATTGTGATTTACCTCCTGTTTCAATTCATCGCACATAAATTTGGTATCGACGAATTTGGAAATATCAGAAGGAGTATTTTTTATTCATTTGTTGTGATGGGTATTGGGTCAGAGCTTGGGAAATATTTGATTTTACGTTACTATAATTTCCCAAAAAGTAATTTTAACGGACCTCTCGATAGTATCGTTTACAGCGTAATGATCGGGCTTGGGTTTGCCATTATGGGAAATATTCTTTACCTTACTTTGCCAGTATATTCCGAAATAAATATAATTTATATTTACTCAGTAACTATCGCCAATGTTTTCTTTGCAGTGGTTATGGGCTTTTTTGTGGGCATGGGCAAATCGCGTGAAAATAAATTCGTAGATTCCATGACTGGTTTATTCGGAGCAGCATTTTTTCATGCTTTATACTTTTTTTGTTTTATTCCCGATAAAGAAGATTACAGGCTATTGTTATTCCTCAGTATTGGAATCTTTATCATCGTAATAATGCTATATTATAAGGCGTTCGAAATTAACGAGGAGTATAAGCGGATAAAAAATGACGAATAAAAAGTAAACTACCTATGAGTCTGCCCTTACAAAACTTTAAATAATTTCCCCGGAAGGTTTTTTATTAATCCGTCAAATTCCAGGGCTAATAAAATAGCTGCTATTTTCGAGTTTGAAAGTTTTGATTTTAATACTACAAAGTCAATACTTGAGGTTTCATTTTCCTTCAATATATCCATCACAAGTCTTTCTTCATCGCTTAATTCCCTGAATAATTTTACCTGTCTTGGTGATTTTACTTTGTTTTGTTCCCAGCCCATTAAATATTTTATATCCTCTGCCGATTGCACCAAAGCAGCCTTATTTGTTCTGATTAAGTAATTGCAACCAGCTGAATAGGTATCTCCAATTTTACCCGGAATGGCAAAAACATCCCGGTTATATGAGTTTGCTATATTGGCTGTTATCAGAGCTCCTCCCCTGCTTGCGGATTCAACAACCAAAAGGGCATCAGCAAGGCCGGCTATGATCCTGTTACGTTTAGGGAAGTTTTCCCTGTCGGGGTTTGTATTACTGATAAAGTCGGTAAGTAAGCCACCATTATCCAGCATACTTTCTGCAAGAGTTCTGTTGGCGTAGGGGTAAATCCTGTCGAGGCCATGCGCTAGTATTCCCACAGTAGGTAATCCATATTTCAATGAGGCTTTATGTGCAAGCGTATCAATTCCATAAGCTAATCCGCTTGTTATGAGTAATCCATCCTCCGCTAAATCCCGGACAAAACTATTGCACATATCCTGGCCATATTCTGTTGCTCTTCTTGTACCAACAATGCTCATCACCCTGCTGGAATTAAGATTAATATTACCCTTAAAATATAACATTACAGGGCTATCAATACAGTTTTTTAACCGAACAGGGTAATCGCTATCAAGGAAATAAAAGGTTTTTACATTATTTCTATCTATAAATAAAAGTTCCTCCTCAGCCCGCTTTAATACTTGCTGATTTAGGATGGAATTTACCGTGGATAAACCCATTCCCGGTATTTTCATCAGGTTTTGTTTTTTTTCTTCAAAAACAGACCGGGCACTTCCACAGTACGATATGAGCTTTTTGGCATTAATATCGCCAATTCCAGGAATTAATGTTATGGCAATCTGGTATAACAACAACGTTTTGGTATTTTGATTTTCAAAAATAATTTAAATTTTTTAGTGCTTAAAGAAATATTGTAATTTGGCTCAAAATTCCTTTACATTGATTAAAAAACCGACTGTATTGGTTTGTCCACTCGATTGGGGAATAGGCCATGCTACGCGATGTGTGCCTGTGATCCGGGAGATATTAAAAAAAGATGTGGAAGTTATCCTGGCTGCATCAAACCGTTCTTTGGCATTTTTAAAACAGGAATTCCCAAATCTCAAAGTGATTGATTTTCCAAATTACAATATAAGCTATCCCGCTAAAAATTCTGGGATGGTTATTAAAATCCTAAGACAAATCCCGGGCTTTTTGAAATCTATTAGACAGGAACATAAAATGCTGCAAAAACTGATTAATGAACACCATATTGACCTGGTAATATCAGATAACCGCTACGGACTGTATTCCAACAAAGTTCCTTCAGTTTTTATCACTCATCAGTTGTATATAAAAGCCCCTGTTGCCCTTAAATTTATTGAACCTGTATTATCCAGGATCAATTTCAGATACATAAAAAGTTTCACCGAATGCTGGATCCCTGATAATCAATACGAACCCAATCTTTCAGGTAGCTTATCGCATACTAAATCCACAAGAATTAAAACTTTTTTTATTGGACCATTATCCCGGTTTGATAACAAAGAAATTACTAATCGCACGGAATTTCGTTATGATATACTTTTGATGTTGTCAGGACCGGAACCACAACGTACGCATTTTGAAAAAGAAGCTCTGGCCCAATTGCGGCAAATGAAAATAAAAGCAGCTGTAATTCTGGGCAAACCCGAAGAAAAAGAAAAATACAATGAATCCGATAATATTTTTATCTACTCGCATCTTAACAGTTTGGATTTAAAAGAGCTTATCATGGATTCAAGAATAATTCTTTCACGACCTGGTTATTCAACCATCATGGATCTGTCGGTATTGGGTAAAAAAGCCATTTTTATTCCCACTCCTGGCCAAACAGAGCAAGAATACCTGGCACGTATATTCAGGGATAAGGGAATTTTCTATTCTATGGATCAGAAAAAAATAAATATCTCTAAAGCCCTTAAAGACTGTCAAAATTATCAAGGTATTTCTTTAACCAATGATTACCTAACACTTAATGAGAGGATTTCTGAATTGTTGAAGGTTGTAAACAAGGTAAATTAATAAATTGCAGGAAATTTTAGCTTTTGTATATTTGCCCCTTCAATACACATAGTATGATCATATCTTCAATCGTTTGGAACGTCAATCCCGAAATATTTTCCTTAGGAAGTTTAGCTGTTCGGTGGTATGGACTACTTTTTGCCCTGGGTTTTGTATTCGGTTACATTATCATTGGAAAGATTTTTAAACTGGAAAAAATTCCGGTTAAAACGCTGGACACAGTAACAACCTATATGGTTGTAGGAACGGTCGTAGGCGCCCGTCTTGGGCACTGTTTATTTTACGAACCGGCCTATTATCTTTCAAATCCAATCAGGATTTTGAAAATATGGGAAGGTGGGCTTGCCAGCCACGGGGCAGCAATTGGAATCCTGATTGCCCTCTGGTTGTTTGCAAGAAAAGTTAAAAAACCCTATGTATGGATATTAGACCGCGTTGTAATTGTAGTGGCTTTGGCTGGATTTTTTATTCGTATGGGAAACTTAATGAATTCTGAAATTTACGGCATTGAAACAAGCCTTCCCTGGGGATTTATTTTCGTTCGTTGGGGTGAAACCTTGCCTAAACATCCCACGCAAATATATGAAGGGCTCAGTTATCTCATTATTTTTATTATCCTGTATATGATCTATTTGAAAAAGCAGGAACAACTTCGCCCAGGGCTTATTTTTGGATTATTTTTAACCCTCCTTTTTTCGGTTCGTTTCCTTATTGAATTTATAAAGGAACCACAGGTTGGCTTTGAAGAAAATATGATTCTGAATATGGGTCAATTGTTAAGCATCCCATTAATTCTGGCAGGATTAGTTTTTTTATATAACTCCCAAAAGGGAAGTTTATCAAAATAGCTTTTAAGCTTAAATCACCAATCCTTAGGTTATTCCATTATTTGGAGGTGCTCCCTGAACACACTATCGATTTCCTGTTGGAATTCTGTCTGCTTATTCAATCTGGCCATCATACTTAATTGCTGCAACACACCTAATGCCTGGTTGTAATCTGACTCATAATAATCCATCAACCTATCATTCAAACGATAATAATAATTCATATTTTGGTCGTAAACCTCAAATACACGCCTTGAAACAGCGTTTGCTTTTTCAGGAGCACCAGCATCATAATAAACTTCTATAAAAGGGATCATATACATGTCAAATGCGATCTTTTCATCCGGGAACTCTTCCAGGCATTTATCGAGTAACTCAATCGCTTTTTCATTTTCACCTTTATCAACCATAGCCCTTGCTGTACGCATAAAGTTTTGCTTAGGAATGATTGAATTCCTGTAACTTTCACGATCTACATAAACGTGGGGGTCATTTAGGTTGCCCCAGGCACACCTGTTCATAAAAATATCATATGACATTTCTTCATTTACCCCTCCTACTCCGTTTATATATCCTTCCGCTTTTACCGGTAAAAACCGGTAAACAAAACCCTCTAAATGACAATATTCGTCTACGTTCAACACTTTACTTAAACTACTTGGATTGGCAAAATAAATAGGTCTTTTCCAATTATTTGTAGCGATGATATCCAATAACATCAGGTCATTTTTGTAAAGATAACTTTGCTTCACTTTCCATTTAATCTCATCTACAATTTTACTCCTCATATAATCAGGAACAGCCCCTTTATTGACAACATCAGCTGAGTCGATCGTAAGTTTGAAATTTTTAGTAGGGGAAAAATTAATTTTTTCACCTGTAGTCAGTGCAAGTTTTGTTCTTTCATCTTCACTGGCAATAAAATCAATCACCTGCTTTAGCTCCACATTCTCTTTTATATTCGTTCCATAAAATACCACGGCATTATTCACCCCATTCTGGTATTGATCGTAACTGAGAGTAAAAGGCAATGGCTCTGACTCATAGGCTTTATTCATCATTTGATGAATATACCAATGTCCTGATGCAAGCATAAAGTTAACTATCCTAACATCCGTCCTTATCCCTTCCACTTCCTGGGCATACCACAAAGGGAAAGTGTCGTTATCCCCATTGGTAAATAATATGGCATTAGGTTCACACGAATTCAGGTAGTTTTTCGCAAAATCACGAGTAGCATATTTTCCGGAACGATCGTGATCGTCCCATCCATCTTTCGCCATTATAACCGGCACAAGCAATAAAGCCGCCAGGGTTGCAGATATTGCAGCAACTTTAGGATTAAGCCGTTTCCGGAGTGTATCATAAATGCCCATGACCCCAAGACCTATCCAAATGGCGAATGCATAAAATGATCCGGTATACGCATAATCCCTCTCCCTGGGTTGATATGGATATTGATTGAGATAGATGATAATGGCAAAGCCAGTCATTAGAAATAATAACACAACAATAAGCGTATCTTTTTTATGGCTGTTAACATGAAAGAAAAAACCAATAAGGCCAAGTAAAAATGGCAACATATAAAATTTATTTCTTGCCCGGCTTTTCATACTATCGGGTAAGTTATCCTGGGGTCCCAGACCCAACACATTTTCATCAAACCAATTCAGGCCAGTAATCCAGTTACCATTTTGCACTTCGCCCTGGCTTTCAATATCATTCTGCCTGCCGGAGAAATTCCACATAAAGTATCGAAAATACATATGGCCCACCTGGTAAGTAAAGAAAAAACGCAGATTTTCAGAAAATGTCGGAACCATTCTAACTTCTGGTTCTCCATCATTTCCTTCAACTTCGACAGGCCTACCTTTCACTTTTCCATATTGTTTGTACATCTGCTTGTGAGATGCTTTTTGACTACTCCACATCCGTGGGAATATGGTCATAAACCTTTCATCATAGATAGGAATGGTCCCTTTTCTATCATCAGTAACTACATATTTGCCCTTTTTATGATCTTTAACATAGATAGGGTTACCATCACCTACATCCACAGTTGGAGCGTTATAATACTGGCCATAAGCAACCGGCCAATCACCATATTGCTCCCTTGCAAGGTAGGCTAGCAGGCTAATAGCATCTTCAGGACTATTTTCGTCAATAGGTGGATTTGCAGCTGAGCGTATAATGATCATAAAAAAGGAAGAATAACCAATAAGAATAAATGTAAATCCGATCAACACAGTATTTAAAATGGCTTTTTGATTCCGACGGGTATACCTCAGGCCCCATACGATGGCTCCAATCAAGACAATAAAATAAAAAGCAGTACCAGAGTTGAAGGGCAGGCCAAAAGAATTTACAAAAGTCAATTCGAAAAGGCTGGAAAGTTTCACGATCCATGGGATTATTCCATTCATAATAATTCCCAGAACCAATACGGATATAATCCCAGTAATAATTATCCCTTTTAAAGAGGGTTTGTATTTTTTAAAATAATAAACAAAGGCAATAGCTGGAATTGCTAAAAGATTGAGAAGATGCACACCTATAGATAAGCCAATGATGTATGCAATGAGAATCAGCCATCGATTAGCATGTTTTTCATCCTCACGTTCCCAACGCAATATGGCCCAAAAAGTAACTGCAGTAAATAAGGAAGACATGGCATAAACCTCACCTTCAACGGCTGAAAACCAAAATGAATCAGAAAATGTAAAAGCTAAAGAGCCTACTAGAGCACTTCCGATTATGGCATAGGTTTTTGCAGTAGTTAATTCTTCACCTGCACGAATAGCAATCCGTTTGGCAAAATGGGAGATTGTCCAGAATAAAAACAAAATAGTAAAGCTACTGCTAAGTGCTGACATACTATTAACCATCAACGCGACTTTAGAGGTATCGCCAAAGGCAAATAGAGAGAAGAAACGGCCAATTATTTGAAATAATGGGGCTCCGGGAGGGTGTCCTACCTGAAGCTTATAGGCGGTGGCAATATATTCCCCGCAATCCCACCAACTAGCTGTAGGTTCTAAAGTTAGAAAATAAACGAGAGTGGCCAGGGCAAACACTGCCCAACCAATAAAACGGTTCAATTTCTTGTATAATTCCATGGAGGTGAAATATTTCTGATTCAAAGGGCGAAAATAAACATTTTCGAGTCAATTGCAGATATCAGGATGAATTAATTAACTTTAATTAACTCCTCCTATTTTATGCTTTTATAATTGTGAATCAGGCTGCTAAATTCATATCGCCGTCGCTAAAATAATTCTCAATTTTTTTGTGAATTTAAAATAATTATTACCTTTGCGCCCTCAAATAAACGTTCTTAAAAATTGACCCATGGTGTAATGGTAACACATCTGATTTTGGTTCAGACGTTTAAGGTTCGAGTCCTTATGGGTCAACTTCCACCCCGGTTCAAGATTAACTGGGGTTTTTTTATTACCTGAATCAAATAGCCAATATGATAGTAATAAGGACGAGAAGTTTATCCCGCCTTTTCCGGCGGGAAGTCCTTATGGGTCAACTTAAAGATCCCGGATCGTTAGATTCGGGATCTTTTTGTCTATATAATTTCTGCTGAATCAGAAAAAAAGCCCCGCATGCGGGGCTTATCACAGGTATAACAACTTAATTACCTGTGGCGCGTCAACCTGAGGCCTTCATGTGCCCTGTATTTTTTTTCTTTTTTGAAAGGGCAAATTAAATTGTTGATTGCATAGTTAACACCCAGGCTAACATAAGTGTAGTAATCCAGATTATTGTTCTTCTCAAAATTATCGATCATATCATTTTGCACCTGACGCATAGAAAGATCAAGTGATATCTTTACTTTGGGGGAGACTGGGACCTGGCAATTCCCACCGATCAAAAAAACCATATTTGCTGTTTTGCTGCTTTTTGAATTCCCTGTTAAAGATCCTTCCATATACTTATGGTAATTTTCTGCTAAGAATATCCTGCCGGCACCTGCATAGATATTAAGGCTCAGTGGAAAACTAGTATTGGGTTTTAAGGTATTGAGTATATTCAAATTACCTTGTAAATTCAATTCAAAGAAAGATGTAACAAATGCCCTTGAAGGGATATAATCACTTTGCACGCCACCATATAATACCTGTATGGAAATTTCAAACTTGGGATTGATCGGTTTGGTCAATTTTAAACTCAGGGCAGGGCGGCTCTCTTCATTTAGTTTACCTGCAATTTGCGTATCAAATTGACTTAAGTCTCCAAAATATGAAGTTAATCCGGCATCCAGCCCTACTATCCAGTTGTGCCAGAAAACCTGCTTTGGCTCACCAGACCATTCGTCCGGGTTATTCCCAAAACCATAATAGAACATCGAAAGAAGAAATCCTACGAGTAAATATCTTATTGTTTTCATAATTTGGATATTTTTAGTTTATAAGGCATGTGTTATCAGGAAATTTCTCGTTTTTAGTATCTGCATTTTTAGAATAAATACACACCAGGGAATATTCACCCCGATGTGAGTTTATTAGCACTGATATTTTTGCAGAACTGAATAACTTTAACCCGATGTCTTCCATTTGTTCCTGGGCTTTTTTAATCCCGAAATAGATGATGCCTTTTTTCATTTTGTTCCAATTTTTAAACAAATATATTAGCTGAAACAAGCGATTACAACTACCAATTAGGGAGTGGAAGGTTTGATTTAGTTAAAGGAAGGTTTTAGGCAAAAAAAAGCCCGGTTTTAAAGCCGGGCAATAGTATAAAAAAGAAAAATTAAGATATATGTTGAGTTATTGTATTGGCGATTTATCTTCTTTGCGTAAGTTTTAATCCCCCGGCAGCACTTCCTTTCCTTCTGTTTTCAAAAGGATTTAATAAATTTTGTATGGAATATGATAAACCAATGCTAACAGTTGAATAGTAATCATAATCGTCATTTTTAACCAAATTGTCTAACTTATCGTTTTGAGCCTGGCGGATGGCAAAGTCAGCAATTAAGTCAATTGTCCGGGAAATTTTAAAACTCAATGAGCCTCCTGTTATAAAAACAAACTCAGGAATATCAGTGCTCTTTATATTTTTCATTTCATTACCCTCCATGAAGGAGTATTGGGTTGAGTTGAAGAAAAATTGTCCCGCACCCACATATAAGTCCAATCCTATGGGGCTGTTGTCATTTCCGGTAATAGTTTTAATCAGATGCCAGCGTAACTGCAAATTATATTCAAAAATCCTAGTTTTGAATGCTTTCTGATCATTATTATCGCTCTCAAAACCTCCATACATTAATTCGCCTGAAGCACTGAAAGATTTATTGATCCTCTTGGATAGTCTGAAGCTTCCAAGAAGGTCACTTTCCAATTGAATCTTTTTTATGAAGTTATTATCATACCTGCTTAAATCTCCAAAATAAGAGGAATAACCAAGGCCGACACCTGCTTTCCAGTTTAACCAGAAAGTTTGCTTTTGCTCACCACTCCACCTTGAAGGATTAGCTGCACTTGCAACTAAGGGAATACAGAATAGCAATGAAAATATATAAATCCTAAATTTTTTTCCTAACAACATTTTGTTTAATTTATAAATTGTATCATTAAACATTGATAAAATAGAAATGTTCAATGTTTTTATAGGAATAATTACCGGAACTTATTTATTTCATGAAATAATATTCAACGACATAACAAGGTATTGTTACGAATTTTATAAAATGAGAACGCAAAGAATTTTAAATTTACAAATCGAAACAACACGATTTCTTGTAAAATTTTTGGAAGTATGTTTTAATCAAAAATTGGGTATAAATATCTTTAATAATAATTTTTCACTTCATCAGTCGGAATAAGCTTACCGTTTTGGATATTGAACACAACCCATGCATTTCCTTTTTGCTTTTCATTCAATTGCCAAATATTCAAAAGCTTTCCTTCTCCATATATTTTAACCATAGCCATCGATTTGGAGAGTTGTTTTGAATTCTTCGAATCTTTATTGGTAAAATCTTTTACGTAATAAGTATATTCTGCTTTTTCATCAATATCTTTCACCGTAATAGTTTCAGGGCCATAGCCATCGCGGTCGTCCCTATCGAGTTTTGCTTTTCCATCATTTGAAATTGTTTTTTCACGGTAGGAGATATGATATTCTCCTTCTTTAACAAAGTGGGCATCCAGATCGGACGGTTTTTTATCCCAGTCGAGCACAATCCTGATACTTCCCATTTCAATGGTTGGGGAAACAGTAAAACGATTCCAGAAAATGGTACCAGCTACCACCTCAAATTTATTGTTTTCAGAGATAAAACCCTTTTTCTCGAACTGAAATGGATATACGGCATCACCCAGCTTTTCAAACCTTATCTTGCCTTCTATATCCGTGGTTAAGGTCCCAATATCCTGAACATTAATCATAGCATCAGGAACCCCTTCACCAGTTTCGGCATTAAAAAACCGAAGTGTCAACAGCCCTTCTTCTTCGGCGGATGCATCATCCAGTTTGTCCCGCATTTTATCAATCTGAGAGATGGCAATAAGACTTGTTGCCAAAAGCATGAAACTTATAAGTGTGAGCTTTTTCATTTTTTATGATTTAGTGACTTATTTTCTAACAACCACCCCAAATTGTTCAACGGCCCGCTCATCCATGGGTATTTCATAAATCCAACGCATGATGTTCGCTACATTAGGCTCGTCAAGAAAAGGGATTTCATTTTTGGTATAAACAAAAATTAAAAGGTTATACTCTTTGTCTTTAACGGGATCATCTATCCCAAAGTAATACCCATCCATGTTATTGTTGACTGGGAAATTAACTTTTATATTCTTTTCAAATACTACTCCTTTTTCATCATTGAGCATGGAGTTTTCAGTATCTTCATAAGGATAAAGGACGAATGCCAGTTTATCAGTAACATTAAATATTCTCAGGAATCCTTGCTGTGTAGGCAAAAAACTAAAATTCAGCGGATCATTTTCATAATAAAATTCCCTGATCCCGTCTACTTTGATCACAAAAGACCGATCCGGTTTATTTTTATGTTTGTAGATTACGGCATCCACTTCCACCTCAATAAGGATATTTCCAAATTCATTGATATCCCTGTTTATTTCTGTAACTTTTTCAATGACAATCTCTGCACCAGTTTCTGTTGACACAAAAGATTGAAAAATATCCTGAAATTTATCATTATCCTCAAAGGTGTAAAGAAAATCTGTTACCGTAACATTTTCTGCAATCCCAGCTTTGACCATGGCATTTTTTTTTGCATCCTCAATAGCCCTGGATTTTACTTCTTCGAGAGTAAGGTCGCGGGCTTCGTATTGACCGGTGGCTTTAATTTCCACTTTTTTCTGGGAAAGAGAAACGAAAGGGAACACCAGGAAAAGTATGTAAAAGATAAGTTTCTTGTGCATTATATAATAATTTAATTAAAGGTCCATTCTTTCCAGGTCTCTTCTACCAGTGGACTCACATTGATAACTGGATCCTGCTCTTTTTGATTAATCCGCAACGACTCAATCGAAACGTTTGTGGAGATATAATCAGCCAGTTCACCATAAGTAACATTACCCTGGCTTTCTTTCAATTTTTTTAATAGGTAAAATGAAAACATTCCATGTTGTTCTGTTTCATTAGGGAGGGCAGATTGTTCACCTGTGCTTGCAGAAAATACAACAAGGCTGCCATTGATCAAATCTTTTTTAGGTTTGACTTTCACACTTCGTGCGGCTATTAATCCTGCATCGCGCCCACCACCACTAAAACAAGCATCGAGGAAAACACTTACTTTTCCAGCCCCACTTTCAGCAAACTTTTTATAAACTTCTTCCAGCTTTATGGCGGCATTCAGGTTTGAACCTGCGACATCTACAGGTATAAGATAGGGTGCTCTGTCAACTTCATCCGGAAGCCCATGCCCGGCATAAAAAAAGATTATCTCTGCCTGTTCACCTGTTTTGGATGCCAGTTTGGAAACCAGGTCAATCTTTTGGTAAATTTCACCAGCAGTGGCATCTTGCAGCAAATGTGCATTCATATCATCCACACCCAGGGTTTTAACAGCATACTCTTTGAATATTTTCGCATCATTGCGGGCAAATTCAACATTGGCTTCATTATCCAGCCCCCTTTGGAATCTTGAATAGTCTTCATTACCAATAATCAGGGCATACCGATAAGGATATTTGGTCATATTTACAGGAATGTTTTTATCTACTTCAGAAGTGAGGGAGGCTCTTACAATGTTTGGTGTTTCTGTTTTAATCCCACTTATCACTACTTCATTGCGGGCAGTTAAGCGTTGCTCTAAACCAACATATAAGGTAGTGTCTTTGGCATATTTATTCAATGCTTCCTTGATATCCACCAATACCGGAATTTCATTTAAAGTATAGCGCCTTGTGGCGGTAAACAAAAACTCAAGTTCGTGGCTTTCGCCTCTTTTCATCAAGCCCAGGTCATAACTATTTAATTCTCCCAGAAAAACACAATTAGGGTTTGGCAAATTAAAATCGGCCCGTACATTTTTGGCATCACCCTGACCTATGTTTTGAACAATCACTTTTAGATTGATGGGATAATTTAGTTTTATCAATCCCCCATCTTCTGTGCTGAATACAGCATCGGCTACAATAACTTCAGGAGTGGCAAATGCTTTGGTTTCAATTTTAATTTCAAGGGGGAAAGCATCAAAACCCCGGTCTTCCAAAACTTCAATGAAGAATTCAGCCATTCCATCTTGAAGTTCCATTTTCCCCTCGAGGGGCAATACCACATTTTTAGAACTGTGGGCAGCAATATCGCCAAGACTGACATATGGATTAAAACTCAGGCCATTGATTATTCCATTTTTGGTAGAAAGTTTCACTTTTACATTTTCAGCAATGCCTTCTCCGATATTGCCAATAGTAAAATTCAATGAGCAGTTTTCAGCTGCATCAATAAAATTATTTTCATTTTCATCAGTAAACCTTTCACCCTGAATGATGAGATCAGGGAGTTGTGTAATGATAGAGCGTTCCTGCGATTTAAAAAAGGTTACTTTTTTACTTAAACTCTTGCCTGAGATTACCTGGGAAAAACCGGCAAACGTAATTAATAACGCTATAAGCAAAGTCCATATAGATTTCATATTACCTTATATTTGATTATTAATGCTATCAAAATTTATAATTAAACCCAACCAAAGGTTTTCCTGAAAACGGGTCGAAACTATAGTGCATCGAAAAATTAGAATTCTTTTGTTTTCTTTTTTTACTGGCGTAAACTCCGGTAGTGATTATATCAACAATCCAGATTGTGGCAGCTGTTCCCAAAAAAACCTTTGAATAGAGATCGTTATCTTCAGCCTGTTGAAAATAGTCATCCCTGTCTTCAGCAGTAGTAGCCAATTTGTATTCTTCATAGGCATTGTATGCCTGGTTGTTCATTACAATAGTACCTGCCACACAGCTATAACCAATTACACCCCACATCCAATGGGCACCGCCATGATTAGCTACTGTCTTCCCCAACCCCGGTAAAACAGCAGATAAAAGCATGGCTCCACCGGCACTAATCCCTTCTTTTTTGGTTTTGATCTTAGTGGGTTTTTCCGTTTGACTGGTTTGATTTGTTTTTTCCCCTGACCTTGCAAAAACTTCCACATGGAATTCCTCATTTAAATTTGCATTATCTGCTTGCACATCCCAAATAATTCTTTTATTGGCTCCGCCAATTACCCCTGGGCCTATATCACCCGATATGGAGTTAGGTATAATCACATTCCCGGAAACCATAACCACTTTGGCCCATATTTCAAAGGTCTCACCTGTTTTGGCTTTAGCAATGTCGTAAGTAATTACCAGATTGTTACCCTCAGCAAAAAAATCAATGTTTTCGATGGATGCACTCGATTGGGCATTCACAAAAGCAGGACTAAAACAAAAAAGAAAAATGATGCTGATAAAATATCCGAATTTATGTTTCATGATCTTATTTTATATTCTTCTACAATATTAATTTTTAGCTGATGATATTTGATCTGAAATATTCCCTGGTTGCAAATAGGGATGTTTCAGCCTTTTTTGCTGTACGCTTTTTACCAGTGGCAATTCCTCCCCTTTATAATTGGTAACATAAACCTGCAAATTCCAATTAAAATCTAATTCAGAGTTCAACTCATACAAAGGATCCCATGAATCGCCATCATCCATTGAGATCATATTTCCAAAACCATTAATTGCCGGGCCATTGTCTACCCCTGCCGGATATATATCCGGAGGCTGATTTTGTACCCAAATTCCAATCCATAATTCCTTAGAGGCATTAATAAAATAATTGTCCGGCAAGAAATATTCAGTCCAGAAATTAATATTGGGATTTGGTATATAGCTGGTATACATGAGATCAGGCAAGCCAGAACCCTCCCAAATGGTGGCAGAATATTCTACAGGAAATCCTTCCCTCGGGAAAAACCTGATTTTAGAAATACGAAAACCATTGAAAGGTATCAGATCCACTGCCGGAAAACGAATTGCAATGTCAAAACCTCCCCCATCGGTTAACCCAATACCGTTATCATCATTAGTACCATCATCGTAGTGTAGCCACATGGAGGAAGGCCCGCTAAAAAGAGTGGTTCCCTGTTCGGTTTTACCATAGTAATAGACCCCATCATTTTTAACATAAGCCCGGATATAATAAGTTGTATTTTGCTGTAAGTTTGTTAAAATATGATCGTAAACACCGGTATACGACCTTAGTCCAAAGCTATAAAACTGATCATGAATAGTTGGTGAAGGGTTCATTGCCCAGCAAAAACCAAAATCAGTAATACTTTCAGATGTGCCTAAATCTATTATATTTCCATAAGCTCTTATTTGGCTGGAACTCATAACTTCTGCTGGTTGTGTCAGCACGGCGGCTTCCCTCACTAAATCAAGTTGTTTACAACCTGAAATCCCTAACAAAAAAAGCATCGGGAGGAAAATAACGTAATAAAAGTTGTTTCTCATAATATTTCAATTATCGAATGCTAGTATAATAAATCCTGTTTTAAATTTAGTACTTTTTGGGTATGATCCGAATCATAGTCAAATAAAAGGTCCCCGGATTTCTTAAAAAGTTTTACATAATTTAAATCGAACCAAATCATCAACTTACCCACACTAATCCCTGACATTATATCAATTTGAGCATCACCTGTGCTATAAGAGGTAATTTTAATCTTCGATTCGTTATCAATTCTTAACTTATCGATAGACATAGACTTACCATTAATGGTTTCCAGGGTGATGATCCCGTCATCATTTACCAGGAAGTTTATCCTCCCAATGCTTTCATAGACTGAAGGATACTCTTTTTTGAAGACAGGGTTGTATTTATTCAGTGCTTTTTGGGCATCTTCACCTGCAAGTTTAATTCCGCTGTATTTTACATGATTTAATACCGAAAATAATCCTGCTATATGCTGTTCATAGTTTTCAAGAATAAGTTTGTCACTTTCTTCCTTCAGACTGCTTAACAAGTCGAAGGTGCCCGATTCATTGGTTACTAATTCATTTTTTGCCAGGGCAAATCCTGAAGTATTATTAAAAGCTCCAGTGATATAAAGCATATTCATCGGCCCTAGTTGAAGGCCGAAATTTTTAAAATTCTGATCCTCGCCATAAAAAGAAGTTCCTTTATTCGTACCATCTTTTCCAAACTTGGTAAGATATGTAAGATAGTTTTCCTGTGGATATGTATCCAGCCCGGATTTACGGGCCCAAACAAACCTGCCTGCAACATTATATTTTGCTACAAATACATCATTTATAGCCTCCTTACACTGAATTTCAGCCAAGCCATTTTCAAAAGTAAGTTTTCCATTAAATGAACCCGCTACATAAAGATCATTGTTGTTATCAATGGCAATAGAATATCCGGTAGCATTGTCGGACGACCTGGCCATTTTTGCCCAGTTAAGTTTGCCCTGAGGAGAATAGGAGACGATAAAAAAGTTCCGTTTCCCTGAATTTTCCGAATTGGACAGAACCGTACTTCCAAAATTTGCCTCACCTGTAAAATAGCCCGTCAGGTAGGCATTCCCTTCTTCATCAAATACGATATCCTGCAAATTATTTCCCCTGAAGCCGCCAGATTCTTCCGCTCTTTCCCAAAAGGTTTTATAGCTTCTTCCTGTATTCCTGAAATTGGCCAACTCAATGATCTTCATTTCTTTCTTTCTATACTCTGGCATGGTCAGACCAATAGGAGCATTTATAAAGGTAGCATCAGCAATGGTATACTTTTCATCATGATACATCACATAATCCCCTTCAATGGGTGCGGAAAAATTTACCGCGGTGGCAATATGCCCGGTATATTCAAGACCAACCACTTTCAGGTTAAGTAATTCATTTACTAAATAGGCAAAGAAAACCGAGCGATCTTCGCAATCGGAATAAGGATAATATAAAATTTCTTCAGGGAAAAAGAATTTCTCATGAGCAAATTGCTGCTGGTCGGTTTTATAGTTAAACGAAGTTTGAACAAACTTGAGTAAAAATCCAACAGCTTCAGTTTCCGACATAGTGTTGACCACAGGCCGTAAACTTTCAAGCAAAGATTCTTTTGTTTCGGGTGAAACAGCTGCATCAAAATAGATGTTAATGTTCACCTGGGGGTAATCTTTGTAAAAATCAATGAGGTTTTGATTATAGCTGATATTTAAAGAATAGGGTTTATCCTTATATACAAAGCCAAGAGATTTATTAACGATCTTTTTATCGAAATTCAGTGGACTTTTTATACTGAAATCGATAAGTTTTCCGGCACCAGGATAATCCTTTTCATAGGTAAAAATATCCATGGCACCAAGGTCTCTCATCACATAATAATTTTGATTCTGGATGTTTAAATAACTTTTGGAATACACAGTATAAATAGAAGGGACTAACAGGCTTACTTTGTTATTCGCATAGGCCAATTTTGATTTATAGCCAGAACGATTGAGCATAAACCATTTCATCAGGTTTTGGCCGTTATCTGAGCCTGCATATAAATTTTTCGAGAACTCATCTACCAATAAATAATAGGCCCAGTCGTTCAGGTTCATCTGTGTTTTATACATTTCAAGTTCAGCTATTAAACCGGAATAGTTTGTTCCGCTCATTTTTTCCCAGAACCCACTGATAGTTCCGGGGTTTATAGCAGCTGGTGGTTCAAACTTAAATTGCTGGTCATAATCTAGGATGATTTTAAATCCGAAAAAATCAAAGGCCATTTTAGCTTTATCAAACGATTGTTCATCCGACTTTCTGATCTGTGGAACCACTACCTGCTTTTCCTTTTCCGGATTGATGTCGATAGTAGGTACAATGGCCGGAACTTTAGCCCAGGTTTCAACCCTGTCAGGCACTTCTTCATAAGCAGGTATTTCGTCAGGTTTGGGTTTTTCAGGAGGTTCTTCTCCCTCTACGGCTTCAAATTCTTTCCATTGATTTTTCAGATAGTCGGCAAATTCTTTATCTCTTTGTTTTACATATTCATTAAACTCTCCCTGCATTTTTTTTATAAATTCTTCCTGCTGTTTTTTCATCGCCTCCAGGCCATCCTGCTGCTGTTTTTTAAATTCCTCAAATGTTTGGGAATACGAGATAAAGCCAATAAAAAAGGAAGAGATTAAGAGAAGTAATATTTTTGTTTTCATAGTTGGCTATTTTATGAGATCTAATTTCATGGCAAAATGATTATTGGATATATAAAGGTTTCTGAGTTCAACCGGCAGAGTAACATGGGTAGTTTCTCTGGCAAGATTGAGGGTTTGATCCGTATATACATCACCGATTTGTTTTACTGAAACATCGGGATTTTGAGCAATAAAGTAAAGTTCCTGTAAAAATACTTCGAAAAATGACTTCCAAAGTCCGTAATTCAATTTACTTTGAAAATTTGCTGGATATTGCTGTGTATCTTCATCACTCTGGGTGTATCTGAAGTTAAAGTAGGGAAAAATAAGGCTGTCGCTATTTACCTTGGATGTGATTTCAAAAACGTTATTGAACGAATGGATCATATAATGAAAAGATGAAGAATCATTTCCAAAGAAAAGTTTCCCTGAGCAATCAAACCTTTCTTCTGCCTCAAAAGTATTGTGTTTTTGTCGTTCAGCCTGGTAAACATCTGCTACCACCTTTATATAACTATTGGGCAGATTTTTGGATCTATGATATTTAAAAAGACAAATGGCCTCATTGAAAGAAGTAAAGTAAGTGTCGACTAATACAAAACCGGAAGTATCAAATGCCTCGCGGGCCTCAACCCGGTAGAAATTGGTAAATTTAGTTGTAAAGTCCGATCCCTTTTCACCATTTGACTCCTGAATAAAATTATCAGCCATTGTCTTTAAAGTGGCGTTAGATAAAAGAGCGATTACAGATTTAGCCCTGAGTGTTGCCAATTCAAAGGCCTCCTTTTCAGGCATACCAGGTTCTGAAATCCCTATACCATAAATATAATTGGAGTCAGCATCAGAAGGTTTAAAAAACCAGGCGGGTAATTGAACCGGGTGAAGGACATAGTTGGATAGTTGTCCTGAATTTTTTTGTTGGTAGGTTGTTTCCTTATTGAGTGTTTGTGAAAATTTTTGGTAATCTTTATCCGGTCCGGTACTTTTTATTTCCTGAGAAATAAGCATCACCGGCAACAAAACATAAATACTGGCCAAATAAACAATTTTGGACAACATGGCTACAAATAATAATCACGATTATAGAAAGTAAGAGGCTGTAAATATTTTACAGCCTCTTTTGGATATAAAATTTAGTAACCTCTTTCGGCTTCCATTTTTTTCATTTCCTCGTTAAAGGTATTTTTAAATTTTTCGTAATCGTAATCGATTTTCAATTTGGCATCGGTTGAAAGTCTTTCGTTCATGGCATTCATTAACTCATCCCCTGCCAGTTCAAGAGCAATGTAGGTCTTGTATTTACCGTCTGTGGTTTTTGTTGTTTTTTCACAAATTGTCTTTACCCCTGTAAGTTTTTGGTTGATCACTTCACGGGTGAGTGACTCAAAACGCTCCTCAACTTCTTCCACGTTATTAAGTTCTCTTGAATTTACATAATTATCCACAACCCCTTTAATGGTTGTTTCTACGGAAGAGGCAAGGTCAGCACGGGCATTACTCATGGCTTTCTTTTTGGCAGTTGCCTGGTCTAAACTTTCTCCCACCTGATTGGCCCTGAAGTATTCTGCATTGGCAAAAAATTCGGGACCTGAGCAATACACTTCAATAATTTCTTCACCCGGGACTTTAGCTACTTTTTCTTTTGATTTGCATCCGCTGAATGCAACAATAAATCCTAATACAGTTAGTAAAAGGACACCTTTGGTAATCTGATGTTTTTTCATTTTAATAAATTTTATGGTTAATCTAAATGTTCCTGTATTGAATTCGACATCCAAATATATAAAAAAAAATATCAAACCATATAATTTTGTCTGCAAACCAGTTAATTTACAAATATTCGCTTTTTTCTGTTATTTCAAAACGAAAATTCCTGTCAGTAAGTTGAAGCTCGGTTTTGAATGCTACCCTGCCAAAGTTATTCAGTAATTTCTTTTTATTGCTTCCAGAATAACCAACAGCATGGTTTACCTGGCCAGGGGCAACCCATAGGATCAAATTTGAACCCTGTTGATTCAATAAAGGCTGCAGGCTGTTCTTCCACAAAGTGGTATAAACCAGCTCCCTGAAAGATGGATGAAAGGGCCCTGCCCTCAAGTCCTTACCTGAAGTCAATCCTTCAGAAGGATGCAAACCAAGTTTCAGAACCCTTACACCAGCTGCCTCAAATAATTCATAGAGGCTTGCAGCCCATTTCACAGCTTCTGCTTGCGTTAATGGGTCATACTCTCCTCTTTCATATAATTTCTCAAGATGTGTCCCTTTAATGACAAGGGTAGGATAAATTCTGGTATTTTCAGCTTTTAATCCAATAATTTGCTGCGCAGTGAAAATGGCTTTTTCCAGCGTATCGGAAGGCAGGCCAATCATCATTTGTAACCCAAGTGAAAACCCAAATGTTTTAATCATTTCAGAGGCTTGCACTGTATTAACTGCAGTATGTCCCCTTTTTGACGCCAGTAACACCTCCTCATCCATTGACTGAGCACCTAATTCTATTGCCTTTACATGATATCTTTTCAGAAGCTTTAGGATTTCTTCATTGATATAATCGGGTCGTGTAGATATCCTGATTCCTGAAATCCTGCCGCTATGGATATAGGGTTCGGCAATTTGCAGATAATCTTCCTGTTCTTCCCGTTTGATCGCAGTAAAATTACCGCCAAAATAGGCTAGTTGAACTTCGGTCTCAGAACCTTTTACTGACTGAAGATAAGTTTCTATGGTTTGAATAATTGCTTGTTTATCGGGTATGGCTAACTGTCCTGAAATTTTTCGTTGATTACAATAAATACACTGAAAGGGACAAGCGAGTTCAGGTATAAAGATGGGTATGTTAATATGTTTTTTTTTCATAAAAAAATCAGGTAATAAAAATAGATAATTTTGTTTGATCAATTATAATAAATAAGACTGTTTGCTGTTATTTGATATCAAGCTTTAACCGTCATTGCACTAATAAATAAAATACTATGAAAACAACATTTTATATTACGAAAATCCTACCCCGCATCTTCCTGGTTTTAATGATCGGAATGATTGCATTTGGAAATACTTCCTGTAAAAGCAAGAAAAAATTGGCCCAGGAGGCTGCTGCTTTGGAATATGCCGATAAGGTTGAGAAAGCTATTGCAGAACTCACTGCCATTCTCAATGATGACGGTACCATGCCCATTGTTGAAATGGAAAGAAGGCTGAATAATATCAAATCCCAGAACCTGAATGACTCCAGGGTAAATGACCTGATTGCACAGGTAGAAGCTAAAATTGCTGCTGAAAAGGAAAAAATGGAAATGGAGGCAAAACTTAAAGAGCAACAAAAGCAACAGGCTGAAGAACAACCGAAATATTCTTATATAGAAGAATATTTTAGCCAGATTGCCACTGCCCAAAGTGCAGGAGAAGCCAATGCCCGTATTAGCGATGCTAAAAAGTTATTTGTATCGGATGATGTCCCCGTTTTGATCATAATCAGCAAAACCATCGATGGGGTTGACTACGATAAGCCTACTACAATTGACAAGTATCTTAATTACCTGAAAGACACGAAAAAAAATCCGAATAAAGTGGAAAGTGTTAAACAAGATAGTTACGGACAAATTACAGTTATTGAACTTATTAAAAAATAAAAAAGCATGAAAACATATAAAATATTTATAGTGGCATTCCTGGTTTTGTTTGGATTTCAGGTTTTTGCACAGGATAACCTAAGTCCGGAACGTAAACAAGCCATCGATAGCCTGGCCCTCGAAAAGATACGCGACCTGAGTAAATACATCAGCTTGATTGGGAGTAAAGATACGCCATTTTCTGAGGCGAACCGGGTTATTGACAGGGCTGTGGAACTTTTTATAGATGAAAGTGAAGTAGGCGTTTCTTCGTTATTCAGGGAAGGGATCAATTATTACCCCGTTCGCGAATACCTTGAAAGATTAATGCGCCTGAATTATGATAAAGTTAATGTAGAGTGGTATAAAATTGAATATGTAAGTGACCTTGAGCGCCAGCCTGACGGTACCTATGTGGGCGTGATCACCATTTTCCAGAAATTTTCGGCCTACGACAAAGAGGGCGGATTGGTATACCAGGATGTAACCAAAAAGGACATTACCGTTTATGTTAAACGAAAAGAAACTCAAATAGCTGGTAAACTAATTGGTTTCTGGGATGTACTTTTAGGCGATATTCGGGTGAAGGAAACTACAAAGGAATAATTAGTCAAATACTGGAAATTATTTGGCCCGTTATAATGACGGGCCTTTTTGCGTTTTCTTAGTGCATGATTCTCCCTTTATAAAAAGTGGGTTGGGCTATTAGCATCCTTTTGCAGGGGGTATATGTTTTATTAAATTCTCTGTCAGCAATCTTATTAAAAAGATTATATATTGAAAGTTTTAATGGCAAAAATATCACCTAGTTTTGCAAGTAATTACAAAGTTTATCGTTACTGATTTTTATGAAATTAAAAAGTATCCTTTTTCTGCTTATCAGCGGACTTTTATTGACAAGCCTGCAGGGTCAGAAATACCTTGGCTCAATCGCAGGAGATGAAAGCGATCTGTATGGTCAAACCAAACAGGTTAACCAGTTTTTTAAACGTTTTAATAATGAAGAAGACCGCTTTGGAAAAGCCTATTTGCCAGATAATAAAAATTATCGCGATAATGATTTCAGAATAACGTACATGAATATGTTATTCGATAATCAGAGTTCTTTGATTGCTACTGATCTTCGGAATGAGTTTATTGAAACCATCTGCAACGCAAATCACCCTTTTTACCTTGACTTTCATGGGGATGACTGGTTTGCTGAGCTGGCTACCAATTTTCAATTCAATAATGTTAAAGAAACCCCGATTTTGTTTCTGCAACTCGAAGCTGAAAATAAGGGTTATAAATGGGTGATCACTAATGTATATTTCGATAAGTTTTTAAAACATTTCAATAAAGGCGAAAGTGCAAAAGTTAAAAAATCATTTCTTCATCCCATGAGCCATGAGCTTGACTTTATGAATATTTATAAGGTATTTAAAGATGCAAGATATGCTGAGTATTATGCTGACAAAACCTTTAAGCCCGACTACAAGACACTTTTTTTCTATGAACTTAAAAAAGGCAGCCTTGTTTATGAATCAGTAGGAAATCTCAAATTTCATTTTTTCCAGATGGATGGATGGTATTTTGAGGTGTCGTATTTTAACCGTCCCGGGCCTAATTCGGGATGGTTGATTTCAAAACTTTATAAAATTTCAGAAAAAGAAAAAAACGAACTTCTCCAATTTTATCTGCCGTGAAAACATTTACCTTTCATCTAAGCTTCTTTCTCCTGCTTTGTATTCCACTTCTTTCCCTTTCTCAAGAAAAGACAGACAACCCCATGTCTGCTGCCACAATTGAAGAACACAAAACCCAGGTTATCCAGCTAATCAAATACCTGGAAGGAACAGTAAATTTTTTAGGGGATCCTTTATCTGTTGCTAAAGAAAAAGAGGTGATAATTAACAACAGTTACCTTAAAATTTTTAAAGATGATAAGGTGCAAATAGAAGACGACCTGGATGATGCGAGGGAAGTCCCTTTACATAAAGACGTGCAGGCCTATTTAAAGGATATAGGATTTTTCTTCACAAGGGTGAAATTCCAATTCATCATTATAGATATAGATCATTTTGTGACAGATGGCAACGAGCATTATTTTAAAGTCACTTTTAACCGGGATATGCAGGGCCTCAGCATTGAGGGGGACAGCATACATTCGCGAAAGATCAGGTATATGGAGATCAACCTTGATTTAGCAGAAAATGACCTGAAGATAGCAAGCATCTATACCACTAAAATTAACGAAAAAGAAGAGGCCCGAAACTGGTGGAACGGATTAAATAAAACCTGGCGGCAGATATTCGGTAGTCAGATTTTTATTGCGGATTCCATAGAATTTTCACGGATTGCATTGATTGACGATAATTTTATTCTAATAGAGAAAAAATCTGAAGAAAATATGCCGGAAGAGGATTTAGATTACAAGCTTGAATTACCTGAAAACAGAAATTTTCAAATTCCAGCTTTAAATTTAGATTCTATTATTATTGATACACGGGATGTGTACAACCGTTTGGCAGGGATAAGGAAAATTCGCAAACTCGACATTTCGGGAAATGAAAAAGTGCAAATTCTTGAGCCTTTGAATCAACTGGCTGAACTCGTTGAAATCGATTGCTCTAATACCCTTATTCGTAATTTATTTCCCATAAGAAATTTAAACAAGTTACAACTGCTTGATATTTCTAACACACCCCTTACCGACATTTCTCCGCTGGTTTACAGCCAATCCCTAAAAAATTTAAATTGTAGTTATACCCTTGTGTATGATGCGTCAGTAATTAAAAACCTCACCAACCTGGTTAAGCTTAACCTGGCAGGATTACGCATTAATAATACAGAATTTCTGAATGGCCTAACACAAATTCAGGAGCTTGATCTGAGTAATACCGAAATAGCGTTGGCAGGGCAAATACCAAATTTAAGCAATCTTATTGATCTGGATTTTTCGGGAACAGCCATCCAAGATCTGGAAGAACTATCCGGTATGCAAAACTTAAAATATCTGAGTTGCGACAATACCACTATTCAATCTGTTAAACCCCTGGCTGGCTTACCAAAACTTGAAATATTAAGGGTCAATAATACCTCTATTAGCGATTTAAAACCTTTACAATCCATCCCGACATTAAAACGGATTTATTGGGATAGTAATGATCTACTGGCCCTAAATGCTGAGGCCAGAAAAAATGAAGCTATACGGTTTATGCGGGCCAAACCCGCTACTTTGGTAATTTTTGAATCGGAAGACTTGCTGCGCAGTTGGGATGCTCTTGAAGAACCCTGGAAAAAAATTGCTACAGAAGCCACTGGCTTGCCTGAAAACCCAACAAAGGAAGATTTACACGGCTTATTGCAAATTGAATATGTAAATCTTACCAACTCTGGAGTAACTACTTTAGATCCTATCCAACGTCTTTACAATCTTAATAAGCTTATTATGAAAAACCTGAAACTTGAAGATTTTTCACCTTTATCTCAGGCTATTGAATTGGAAGAACTGGATATATCGGGGACTAATATAAGTAAGCTGTCTGAACTCAAAGCGCTCAATCATCTTAAAATTCTTGATATCCGGCATACGGAAATTAAATCACTTTCGCCGCTTACAGAAAATTCAAACCTTCAGGTTATATATGCGGATAGCAGCAGCGTAACCGAAAAAACTGCATTTGATTTTGTAGCCCAAAACCCAATGTGCATTGTGATTTTCCAAACCAATAAACTTAATGAATGGTGGGGGTTATTGTCAGAGGCATGGAAGACCTATTTTAAATCAAACTATCGCCTCAACTCCCCCCCTTTACCCATACAACTGCATAAGATTATTTTCAGTACTTCCATCGAAATAAGCAACCAGGACGAAATTATTACTCTGGAGCCTTTGAAAATGCTTAAAGGATTAAAAACCCTTAAGGTGAACAATATGCAAGGATTGAACCTTCAATCCATTTCTTCATTTGAAAACCTGCAAACTTTACATCTATACCAGGTAGCCGTTAGCGACGTAAGCTTTGTTAGCGGAAACCGGAAATTAACGGAACTGAATATAGAAAATACTGCAGTGTCGGACCTTTCACCCATAAGTGATCTCGACAGGCTGACAAACTTAAATATCTCAGGGACACAGGTAAAATCGTTAAAAGCAATTTCAAAGCTGGTGCAATTGGAAGAGTTTGAATTAAATAATACCCTTGTAAAAAATATAAAAGCTTTAGAGGGTTTAACCAACTTGAAAAGCTTAAAATGTTTTAATACCCGGATTTCCGAAAAAAACATGGAACGGTTTAAGGCAACAAATCCCCGATGCAAGGTAGTTTATTATTAGCTTTGCAGCTATACAAACTAAGCTATTGACAATTCTTGAATACTAAAAACTATCAAGAAACATTAAAAAATATAAATACTAATAAAAAAACATCATGGCATCAAACAGATTAATGGACCCTATCGGGAAACTGATGGGACTAAGGTATAAGTCGCATCCCTGGCATGGGGTGGATATAGGAAAAGATGCACCTCAGGTCATTACATGCTTTATTGAAATGGTTCCTACCGATACCGTAAAGTATGAAGTTGATAAAGTGACAGGGTATTTAAAAATAGACCGGCCTCAGAAATATTCAAATGTAGTGCCTGCACTCTATGGCTTTATTCCCCAGACCTATAGTGGAAAAAATGTAGCCAAATTTTGCATGGAAAAAACCGGGAAGAAGGACATAAAGGGAGATGGCGATCCCATTGATATCTGTATATTGACTGAAAAGGATATCGTTCATGGCGATATTCTTGTTATGGCCAGGCCCTTAGGCGGTTTTAGAATGATTGATGGAAATGAATCAGACGATAAACTGGTAGCCGTTTTAAACAACGATGCATTATACCAGGATTATAAGGATATCAGTGACCTGCCTCATTTGGTGGTCGACCGGATGAAACATTATTTTCTTACCTATAAGGACCTTCCCGGTAATCCCCGCGACGTGGAAATAACCGATGTCTTTAGTAAAGAGGATGCTTTTGAGATCATTACCCGTTCACAAAAAGATTATCAGCAAAGGTTTGAAAACCTGGAGAACATACTTTCTAGTGTATAAAGGCTCCTGAAATTACTTTTCCTTATATTTGTTTAGGATTTATTTTTCTACACAAATTAAATAATTCATGTAATTTTTGCCGCATTGGTTTATCCTAAAAAATATTTGGCTTTCTCTCTTTTACTCATGATGATGAGCTTATGCTTTAACGCACGTGCTGAGGAAAGCCTTTCAAACCTTCAAAAACAACTGAGGGATGCACAACACGATACTACCAGGATACATACTTTGTTTAAAATGGGCGACCTGTATATTAATGGCCCATCCGATTCATTATTGTTTTATTATACCCAGGCGTTAAATGTCATCCGGCAAAACCTGGGCCAATTAAAGAAAGAGGAAAAAATAAATTCTCCCCTGTTTATTAGGTATCAATATTTTGAGATCAGGGGATTAATTGAATTTGGGATAGAGTTTTTTTACCAAAGTAAATATGAAGAAGCCTTAAAATTCTATTTTGAAGCACTCGAAAAGGTTGAAAAAATGGATAATGTGGGACTGCTATCAGAATGTTATAGTGAAATTGGAATTGTTTATAAAAATCAAGGGAAATACGACCTTGCCCAGACCTATTACAACAAAGCACTGGATTACGCCGAAAAAACCAGTGATACATCATGGATAGCAAGTTGTAAAATAAACACAGGAAACATTTATAAAGAACAGGGCTACCTTACCATTGCTCTGAATTTATACCTCGAAGCATTAAAAACCCTTGAAAGTTTAAACCACGACAGAAGGGTAGCTGCATGCTATCAAAACATTGGTGATATTTACAGTAAACAATTAGATTTCAATAAAGCCCTGGAGTATTACAGCCGTTCGTTATCCCTGGCCAAAAGCACGGATGATAAAGTGAGAGAAAACACCTGCTACCTCAACATTGGGTATGTATATGCCAATATGAATGAACCAAAAACAGCACATGAGTTTTATAATAAAGCGCTTGAATTATACGAGGAATCGGGCTACTCCCACGAACTGGATGATTGTTATATTTTATTCGGTGATTCATATCGACAGGAAGGCGACGACGATAAAGCCATTATCTATTACAATAAAGCCTTAAAAATTTCCCTTTCGGAACAGGATATGGCCCGGCAGGCTGAAGCACTTATTAAGCTGGGAGCTATTTATAAAAACAGGAACGAATTATCAAAAGCCATATCGATGTCGCAGCAAGGCCTGGATATTGCCAATGCAATGGGTTCATTCGAACTTATTGTGGAAGCCAGTATCAACCTATCAGAAATATATGAAGAAGTAGGCTGGCACCAAAAAGCTTTCGACCTGTATAAGGTCTATTCCAGATTAAAAGATAGTCTTTTTAATGCTGAAAAATATAAAGCCATAACCGAAATGGAAGTGAAATATGAGTCGGAAAAAAAGGAACATCAACTCGCTTTGCTGGAAGAAAAAAACGAGGTTCAGGATTTAAAACTGAGCAGAAGGAACCGCCTATATTTTGCGACTTTGATAGGGATAGGTTTGTTATTAATTATCGGTTACATCCTTTTGAGAAATCATCAGTTACGTGTTAAACACAGGTCGGTGGAACTGGAACAAAAGTTAATGCGGTCGCAAATGAACCCTCATTTTATTTTTAATTCACTTATTGCCATACAAAGTTATATCTATAAAAGGGAAGCGGTGGAAGCAGGAGATTACCTGGCTAAGTTTGCCGACCTGATCCGGATCACCCTCGAAAACTCACGGGTTGAATTCGTTAGTTTGGAAAAAGAAATAAAAATGTTAAAGGTTTATATCGAGTTGCAGGCTTTGCGCTTTGATCAGAAATTTGACTATCAGATCGAACTAAATCCTGATATAAATGAGGCCACCCTTTTTATCCCTCCCATGCTGGCTCAGCCTTTTATTGAAAATGCCATTGAACATGGCCTGCGTCACAAATTGGAAAGAGGGATGCTTAGAATTCACTTTGTACAAAGAAAACATGACATAAGCTGCATTATTGAAGATAATGGGGTAGGCCGTGAAAAATCTCAGGAGATTCAAAATAAAAAGCAACACCAGTCGATGGCCACTTCTATAACCCGCGAGCGCCTGGCTATAATGGAAAGGAAAAACCGTCAGAGGTTTGAACTGATAATTGAAGATCTCAAAGACGATAATGGTATACCAAATGGAACCCGCGTGAAGTTTAATATGCCCTATCAAATAAAGAATACTTTAGATTAAAATCAAAAAGATAGTATATTTGTAAGAATTAACAACCATAGAATTTTCTAACCAGGTATGATTTCAATAGCAATAATTGATGACGAAAGTAAAGCCCGTGAAACCATTATTAATATCCTGGGATTAAGCCAAACCGAAATAGAAATAAAAGGAGAAGCCGATGATATAAAATCAGCATATGCCCTCATTAAAAAGACCTCCCCTGACCTTGTTTTATTGGATATCCAACTGACGGACGGGACTGGTTTTGATCTTTTACGAAAATTTGATCACCTCAAATTCAGGGTTATTTTTATTACTGCCCACGAGGAGTATGCCATACAGGCCTTTAAATTCAGCGCCATTGATTACATACTTAAACCAATTGTGGCCGGAGATCTCTTAAATGCTGTGGAAAAAGCTAAGCTAAGTATTCAAAAAGAGGATACTGAGCTCAAGTTAAGTGTGCTTTTGGATAACCTTGAAAAGATTAAAAAAATAGTATTAAAAACAGCAGAAAGCATCCACATTGTAAACATCAAAAACATTATTCGATGCGAAGCCGATGTTAATTACACCACCTTCTATTTAAATAATGCAGAAAAGTTGCTTGTCTCAAAAACACTAAAGGAATTTGAAGAAATGTTGGGTTCTTCAGGTTTTTTCCGTACCCATCAATCCCACCTGGTGAACCTGGATTATATTTTGCGCTATGACAAATCAGAGGGAGGCCACCTGGTAATGTCCGATGATTCCATCGTTCCTGTTTCTTCCCGGAAAAAAGATATCCTGTTTAAGGTTTTTGAAACAATGTAGGCCCTATGGCCTGAAATAAAGTGATAAAAAATGAGTGCAGGCACGCTCTAATATTCTTTGTTCATATTTGATTTCTTCCCCCTTTTCATTGTACCACTTTGGATAAATTTCAAGCACCTCAAAAATCGAAGAAAGTAAAATGTCCCTGTCATCCTTTTTTAAAAATGGTCCATGAAAAGATAAATGTAGAATGGGCTTAACCTCTTTTAAATAATCTGCCATGGAGGGAATTAATTCCACTTCACCTCCTTCAATATCTATTTTTAAAAAATCAATTACGGGATAATTGTTTTCCTTAAGCCATGTACTCCATTTCCTGGCCGGGACTTCAATGGTATTTGAAACATTCCCGATATTTACCATACTTGTCATACTATCTCCCAATTGCCCGCCATGACTGCCCATTTTAATACTGCCATTTTCATTACCTATAGCAATGTTATGGGTTGTTATATTATCAAGTTTATTCGTTTGAATATTCTGAAGTAAATATGGATATGCCGTGGGATCTGGTTCAAAGGCATAAATTTGTTTGCACAATGCTGAAGCGTATACAACCGTAGGGCCAATCCATGATCCAATATCACAATAAACCATTTCTTTGCTAAGTGCCTGATCCAGCAGATTATAAAATTCAGGTTCAAAACCACCTTTATTGACAATCCGCCAGAATCCAATATGGAAAGGATCTCCCTTGAATTTCCGGCCATTGATCTTTACGGGATAAAAGCCTTTTTTTTGAAAATAATATTTTCCTATGGATTTTAACACAATGCTTAAATTCGTGATTTGATTACCTCCTCAAACTCGGAGAAATAACGCCCGATTACCGATAATTCGAAACTTTTTAATATACTTGAGTTGGGCTCACGCTGGAGAAGAAACTCAAAGGATTTTTCAATGAGTATTTCAGCGGGTATTTTTCCTGAGGTGAGTTTTTGATAATAGGCCAGGGGCAGTGAAACTTTATGAATGGTTGTGATCCTTGATTCCACAGTCACTTCAAATTCGATCTGGTTAAATTTTTTTACACTTATCGTATCCATAGCATTTATTTTGATAGGGTGCCCTCAGGGAATTTAAAATAACAATCATGGATAAGATCTCTTACTTCAACAGTGATTTGGATATCCTTTTGATGCTGTTCATGGAGAAAATGATTTTTGAGTAATTGAAGACAACCATTGCCAATTTTTTGTTTGATTTCCTTTGAACGGCCTTCTAATAAAGCAATCTCCAGGTGTGCGAAAGCTTGATTTATTTCTCCTTCTGATACAAAATATTCATCAAGTTTAACCAATCGGCTTTTACAATTACCAATTGGGATACCAGCCAGTTCATTCAACAGTTGGTGGATTTGCGGGAAAATTTCTTCTACCCCGGGAGGAGCAATATTCCCTGAATATTCAAGTCTTATCTGAGGCATAGTATCAGTAACATAAGGTAAATTTAAATTTCCTGTTAATCGGGTTTATAAATCATATCCAATATCCTGATGCGTGGATCCAAATATTGACCCTCTGCCGTAGATGTATGGATTTGCTCTACCACATCCATTCCATCCACTACTTTTCCGAAAGCAGCAAAACCAAAACCATCTTCATTCCTTTGCCCATCATAATCTAAAGAGGGCTGATCTCCCACACAAATAAAAAATTCACTGGTGGCAGTGCCTGGTTCATAGCGGGCCATGGATATCACTCCATCTTTATGCAAAATACCCGTTATATTAGTTGGCTCATGTTTAATAGGTGGCAGCATTTGTGGATGATCATCTTCATATACCCCCCCCTGGATTACTTGAATCTTTATTTTTGAATCCGGTTGGTTTCTTAGATGAACCGTTCGATAAAATGTGGCACCTTTAAACCTTTCTTCCTTCACATACCTGATGAAATTGTTAGCAGTAATGGGTGCTTTATCTGTATAAAGTTCCACTTCTATGGTACCGATTTCTGTCAAGATCAAAACCCTGGGGTATTTATGCCCGCATGAATTTAACAGGAAAAGAAAAACAAGGATAGAAAGTAGCTTCAATTGATTCATTCTATTCGAAGTTAAAATTAAGCTAATAAAATTACGAAATTTTCAAAAACGAAGGGAAAGGCAACTGAGTCCCCCATCCAGTTTCCTGAATTCTGAAACATCTATTTCTAAAACCTTATAACCTGCGTCTTCAATTTTTTGCAACGTATCGGGATAACCTTCCGGGACCAGCACATTACCGTTTATCCAGAGCGAATTAGCAGCATAAGCTTCTTTTTCAGAAATTATAATTTTGTTAAAATCCTTAAATTCCGGATTTTCAATAAACTCTCCGGAAATCAATAGATTATTGTTTTCGAGATAGGATAATCCTGTTTTTAGATGGAGCATTTTATTAAGAGGAACAATAGAGGCCGTCTTTCCATATTTTTGAAGAATGTATTTCATTTGCTTAGCACCATTAATATTAGTGCGGTCTGACTGGCCAATATAAAAGTGATCACTCACCATCATTATATCGCCTGCTTCAACGGTTCCCGGTGTATTTATGTATTCTATACTACTAAAATGATCAGGAAGTAAATCTTCCAAATCATTCTGTTCTCCATTACGGCTTGGCGCTCCTGGATTACACACCACGGCAAATTTATCAGTGCATAAAGCTACATCTTCAATAAAAGTGGAATCAGGATAATTATCGTCAGCATCCAGCACTATAACTTCCAATCCACAGGTTTCCAAAGCCAAAATATATTGTTGATGCTGCATTAGTGCAAGGTCGAAATCAACCTGGCCAAGATTTGACTGGGATAATCCATTTGCAAGGTTTTTTCCTGGTAATTTTACGATTGCTGTGGTGAACATCCTTGATAAACTTATATTTGCACTGCGAAGATACAATTTTTGATATATGCTTATCTTTTTTGACGAACGAATTCCATTCCCTGCCCAAAAAAAATTAGAGCAATTTGGGCAAACCATTCCTTTCCTTTCTGAGGGGATAGTTTATGAAGCCATATCCGGTCATCCTGATATTTTTATGTGTGGGATAAATAATCAACTGATTATCGCTCCAAATCTACCCCTGAAATTTGTGGAATTATTGAAGCAGAATAAAATTTCATATTTGATGGGAGAAGAGCCGCTGGGGCAAAAATTTCCTGAAACCGCGAAATATAATATAGTTGCTACTGACAAATATTTGATGCATAATTTCAGGTATACTGATTCATGCATTACCGATAATGAGGGTGATCTTGATTTAATTCATTTAAACCAGGGATATTCCAGGTGTAATTTACTTCCACTGAAAGATAATAATTTCATCACATCCGATGAGGGGATATACAGGATTCTGCAAAATTCAAAACTTAATGTCCTTTATGTAAATCCTGACGGAATAATTCTTCCTGGTCAAAAACATGGTTTTTTTGGCGGAGCATGTGGTGTGCTTGAAGACCGGGTTTTCATTATCGGAAATTTAAATAATTATAAAGAAGGCAATAACGTAAGGCTTTTTTTAGAAGCGCTGAATTATGATATTATCGAACTTTATGATGGGCCGCTGTTTGATGGAGGAAGCATCATTTTCATTAACGATCTTTGATTCCCGTTTCAAATTGCTTCCGGTTTTTGACAATCTGCGAGTCAATAGCTAAAATAAATACCTTAATCATTTTCATTTTTCCTAATTTCGCAGCCAATTTGTATATCTGAAAATTAAAATCTTAAAATAAAATGTTACGTTCACATAATTGCGGGGAATTAACAAAAAATCATATCGATAAGCGTGTAAACCTGTCGGGATGGGTGCAAAAATCAAGAGACCTTGGAGGAATGACTTTCGTTGATTTACGCGATCGTTATGGGATTACTCAATTGGTTTTTAATATGGAAACCAATGCTGAACTTTGTGCACAGGCCAGAAAACTTGGGCGTGAATTTGTTATTTCAGTATCCGGTAAAGTTACTGAACGTAGCAATAAAAACTTAAATATCGCAACAGGTGAAATTGAGATTATTATTGATTCTTTAAGCATACTTAATAAATCTTTGGTCCCACCTTTTACCATTGAGGATGAAACAGATGGTGGTGAAGAGTTAAGGATGAAATACCGTTACCTCGATCTCAGAAGAAATCCAGTGAAAAAGAATCTGGCACTGAGACATAAAATGGGAATTGAAACCCGGAATTATTTGGATTCTATCGGCTTTTTTGAAATTGAAACTCCCTTTCTTATTAAATCTACCCCTGAAGGAGCACGCGACTTTGTGGTACCGTCAAGAATGAATGAAGGGCAGTTTTATGCTTTACCGCAATCGCCACAAACATTTAAACAACTGCTTATGGTGGCAGGATACGACCGATATTTCCAAATCGTGAGATGTTTCAGGGATGAGGATCTAAGAGCCGACCGACAACCTGAATTTACCCAGATTGACTGCGAAATGTCCTTTGTAGAACAGGAGGATATTTTAAAAACCTTTGAAGGATTGGCTAAACATTTATTCAGGAAAGTAAAAAATATTGAAATTGAAGACTTCCCCTGGATGACCTATTCCGATGCCATGAAATTTTATGGTTCAGACAAGCCGGATTTACGCTTTGGGATGAAATTCGTTGAACTGAATGATGTTGCTAAGGACAAAGGATTTATTGTTTTTGATGAAGCGCAATTGGTAGTTGGGTTTAAAGCTGATGGCTGTGGTGAATATTCAAGAAAACAACTCGATAAATTAACAGACTTTGTAAAAAAACCACAAATTGGAGCAAAAGGATTGGTTTATGTGAAATGCAATGAGGATGGTACTTTCAAATCTTCAGTGGATAAGTTTTTTGATCAGGAAGCCCTGAAAAGCTGGGCAGAAAAAATGGAAGCAAAACCTGGTGATCTTTTGTTGGTTCTTTCAGGAGAGACAAATCATACCCGCAAAGCACTAAATGAGCTGCGCCTTGAAATAGGTAACCATCTTGGATTGCGGGATCCAAATGTTTTTAAACCTCTCTGGGTAACTGACTTTCCACTGTTAGAATGGGATGAAGAAACCCAACGTTTTTATGCCATGCATCATCCATTTACCTCACCCAAGCCCGAAGACATTGAAAAAATGAAAACAGAACCGGGGAGTGTAAGGGCTAATGCTTACGACATGGTGATCAACGGTGTGGAAATTGGTGGAGGATCCATTCGTATCCACAATAAAGCCTTGCAAAAACAGATGTTCAATCTCTTAGGGTTTACGGAGGAAGAGGCTCAGGATCAATTCGGATTCCTGATGAATGCCTTTGAATATGGTGCACCTCCCCATGGTGGAATTGCCCTTGGTTTCGACAGGTTGGTAGCTTTATTCGGGGGATCTGATTCAATTCGTGATTACATTGCATTCCCAAAAAACAATTCTGGAAGAGACGTAATGATAGATTCTCCTTCAGTTATTTCCAAAGAGCAGTTGGATGAATTGAAGCTGAAAATTGTAATTTAACGTAATTATTTTTCATCTAAACCCCTCAGGAGTACCTCCACAGCTTTTTCAAGTTGTTGGTCACGGCCTTTAACCACCTCATCGTAATCCTGCCTGACAGTATAATCAGGTTCAAGCTGTTTATTCTCAAGATAGTTCCCTTCAATATCTTTTGTCCCCACCTGTGGAATTCCGAAATAGAGTGAATTGTCCTGAAGCGTTTCCCACCAAACGGCTGTCATCGTTCCAGGAACTGACATACCCACACAATCACCGATTTCCAGTGCTTTGTAAGCAAATGGAAACCCGTGTGCATCGGAATAATTACTTTCACTGATCAGAACTATAGAAGGTTTGATCCATTTATTCTGAGGTTCGAACCCATAATGCACTCCGCGAGGATAAAAGTCAGCATATTTTTTACCGTTAAGCATGGTAGCCAAATCATCGTGCAACCATCCTCCTCCATTAAAACGAGTATCTACCACAAGCGCTTCCTTGCCCCAGTTTCTTCCCAGAACTTCAGAATAAAATTCCCTGAAACTTGCACTATTCATACTTCTGACATGAACATATCCGATTCTCCCTTCAGATAGCGAATCAGTAAGACTACGCATCTTTTTAACCCACCTTTGATAAAGTAACTGGTTCTCCTGACTGATGGTTATGGGTTTTACCGTTTCTTCCCAACGGTCGCCTGTATTAGGGTTATATAGGGACAATAAGGTATTTTTCCCTGCTTTATGATTAAGTAATTGAAAATAGTTCATGTCATTTCCAATCAATATATCATCAATTTTTTCGATGATGGTATGGGTATCAATTTTACTTCCAGCCTGAAGCAAGGGACTTTTATCTATTATTTCTAAAATTTTTAAACCAGTACCTTCAAAATCAGGGTCATAAAAAGCGCCCAGTTTTGCCGTTTTATCACCCCCCTCATCTTTAAATCGATAACCAGATCCGGTATGTGAAGCATTTAATTCACCTAGCATTTCGCTTAACATTTCAGCAAAATCAAAGTTATTAGTGATCCAGGGTAAAAACTTAATGTATTCCGCTTTATAAAAATCCCAGTCCACACCATGTAAATCTGGCGTATAAAATTTCTTCTTTACCTGCCGCCAGACATGCTCAAACATGTACTCTCTTTCAACCGCTTTATTAAGATTAAATTCCGCTTTGAAGCTCACGTCTTTTTTTTCAGGTTTATCTTTTGTGGTAATCTTGATGATCTTTTTATCAGAGAATAAAAATAAATTTTCGCCCTTTTTATCCATTTGTAGGGAACCCGCATTGCCTTTAAGGTTCATCACCATTTTTGTTTCTTTATCCTTGAATTTATGTACCCATAAATCATAGCCATCTTCAAACTTGCTCAGGTAATAAAGCTTCTCTCCATCAGGAGTTAAAATTGCATCGGCAAGGGATGATGAATTAATGGTCAATTTAGCTTTCCTGTCTTCAAGGTTATTGAGGTCAATATTTATTTTATCCACAGGCTCCTCTTTCTCTTCAAAATTACCAGCTATTTCCTTTTTCTTTTTTTCCTTCTCCTTTTCCTTCTTTTCTTTTTCCTTAATCAATTCATATTCTTCTTTTGAAAGCCTGAATTTATCCCAGGTATCCTGATTTAAAAAGTAGGCATAAATATCGTCCTGAGCTCCCCAACTTCCGTGACTGCGCATTCCTTCCCTATCTGAATACCAAATAATTACATTTCCTTTCATCATCCAGCGCGGACTGGCATCATAATACCCACTTTTTGTTAAATTAATGGGTTCAGCACCTCCTTTTGCATCGATGAGTGCCACATCATTCATAAATAGGGTATTAGGTGAATAGCTGGCAACAAACCAATTTCCGTCAGGTGACCATTCAAACCACTGATCACCATCAGCATAAGAGTAATTATATTTCCCATCCAGGATAGTCCTGGATTCTTTTGTCTCCAGGTTAATGACTTTAAGTATTTCCCTCTCCTCCAGATAGGCTACCTCTTTTCCATCAGGGGAATACCTTGGCTGGAAAGTTTCAGCATCAATAGTGAGGATGGTATCTTCATCAATCACCGTGCATAACGAAAATAACTCCTCATCTTCCCTTAACAGCTTTGATTGATATAGATTCCAGCTGCCGTTGCGTTCAGAAGCATACAAAATTGCCTTGCCATCGGGGCTAAAACTGACTGACCGTTCCTGTTCAGGAGTATTGGTTATACGCTTGGTTGTTTCGAAATCTACTGAAGTAACAAATACTTCCCCTCTGACAATGAAAACAATTTCTTTTTCTGAGGGGGATAATTCCATCTCTGTAGCCTCAGAAGTAAGGGTAAGAAATTCATTTTGGTTTTCTTTCTGATCAACAGATATAGAAACCTCAACCTTTTGAATGTCTTCACCCGAAGGAATAATGTATATTTCACCCTGATAACTGTAACACAAAGTTCCGTCATTAGAAATACTTAAAAAACGGACAGGATGATTCTGGTGGTTGGTCACCTGGCTAACATTATCCGGGTCATCAATTGGGAACTGGCAAATATTAAATGAACCGAACTGCTCGCTCAGGTAATAGATTTTCTGCTCGTCAATACTAAAAACCGGATTGCGATCCTCACCCGCAAAGCTTGTCAATTTGGTGTGTTTACCTGTTGATATATTATACAACCATATATCTCGTGCTACAGAAGAAATATGATGTTTTCTCCAGCTATTTTCATATCCTTTGCGGTCGTGGTATATAATCCTCTGCATGGAGGAGTCCACCTGTGCCATCTCCGCCGGAGTGGATAAAACTTGCTTAATCTTTCCACCATCAATTCCAACTTTATACAACTCAGAAAGAACACCTGATGGAAACTGAACATTGTCTTTTGCGTCATCAATACTTGCAGAAAATAAAACGAAAGCCCCATCCGGACTAAAACAGGAAGGATATTCACCGGAAGAATAATAGGTCAACCTTTTTGGCTGTCCACCCTTTGCAGGGATAAGGAAAACATCGAAATTTCCGTAACGGTTAGATGCAAATGCAATTTGTTTTCCATCGGGTGACCATACCGGCATAAAGTCGTATGCTTGGTGTATGGTAAGATGTTTGGCCTCTCCACCTGCTGCAGGAACTGTGAATAAATCGCCCTGGAACGAAAACACTACGGTTTTGCCATCGGGCGAAATGGATGGGTAGCGGAGCCACAAAGGGTTATCTTTTGCAATCAGTTGGGTTAGAAAAATAAAAATGACAAAAGTTAGGAGAAATTTTTTCATTGATTTATTTGTAAATTGGACAATAATTTTTTGTTGTCCAAAATACGAAATATTTACTATTTTAATTAATGAAAATATTGTTAAAACATGAAAGTTAACAATCTATGTATAATTCAAAATTAGTTAAATTTTGAAGTAAACATAAACTAATATTAAGTTTAGTTTTATTCTTTTTCAATTTCTGATTCAACGGATATTATAAATGCAATTTCTGATTCAATATGATTACGAAGAATACTATTTAATTCTGTTCTGGCAGATTCGTTTAGTTGGGAAATTCTATGGTACTTTTCCATAACATCTGAAATAAATTCAGTCTCTTCCATTTTAATGTTAACAGAAGAAAATAACTTATCTAATTTAAGAAATGTAATCGCTTCTCTTCTAAACCTATCACCAAAGTCCAAGATAGATTGCAGTGTCGCAGAAGCTCCCGCTATTGCAGTAACACAAATTGCTATAATGGCCCATAATTGATTAGAATTGTGTTGGGTTGTATAGGTTACCAATGAAGGTGCAATAACCGCAAGGATTGTTATAATTATTTTAAACCAGAAAAATCTTCTGCGATTTTTATTACTTCTTCGCTTAAATATTGTCTTTTGAGATTTTATTTCCTCAATTGTTTCTATGAGTAATTTTTTTACTTTTTCAATTCTTTGATCATTAACATCCATATCTTAAACAATTTTAGTTTGATACCACTATTTTTTGTTTTGAAATTATTTCTTCCCCTGAATATAAGACTACTAAATAAATGCCTGATATTAAATTCTTAAATTGCAAATTCATCTGTTGGTCTCTGGGGATATTTACTTCCTTTGAAAAGCACAATACAGCATCCATGTTATAAAATTCAATTTTATCAATATATTTATTGATGCTTTTATTTGAAACTACAACTTTCTTTTTTGTAGGATTGGGATAAATTTCTATTTTTTCTAATGGATTTCTTTCTTTTTCTTCGATATCAAGATATCCTGAAGCCTGACAATTATTTCTCCATAACTCTTTTCCTGTTTCTTCCTCCCATTTTTGATATACTAAACTTTCATTTTTAAGCCAGGAATATCGTATCGTTAACGCAATATAATTTGTATCAATAATTTCAAGTTCCTGACTATTATCTCTAGCCATAATCAATAAATGTAAATCCTCACCATTGTCCTCATAAGGAAAAAACAATCTATTATTCGAATAATAAAATTCTTGAATTATAGAAGCGGGTCCATTAATTCCATATTCAAAATCATGAATTCGAATTGTTCCATTAGAGGTGCCATCTGACTTCCACAACCCATAAGTCTCTTGATTATTATTAACATATGAGTCAATGTATATATAATCCCCAGCAGGAATAAAAAATCCTATGCCAAACCAATTATTATCTGTAACCAACATTGTACCTGTCAATGTTCCATCACTTTTCCATATTTGATAGGTATATGGAAAATTTGAATTAACTGTTTTGCGAAAAAATAATCCATTGTTATTTGCAATAATTCGAGCAATAGGAGAGTCAAACATTTTAATTAATTCAACTTCATCAGTTGAATTATTCACTTTATACAAATAACCAAACGAATCATTTGAATAACAGAAGTATAAATTATTATTATAGACTACGCTACTGTTTAAATAAGACCCCTCAGCAATTGAAAAAAGATGGCTTACTGTTTTTTCATTATTATTATATAGCCATAAGGTATCATCAGAATAATTTGTCTTTGTACTCTTAAAATATACTTTCTCTTCTATCACATTATAGGGGTCATCTGAGCCAAAATGCCCATTAATTGTTTGTATATGCTGGGTTCCCATCTCTGTTCCGTTACTAAACCATACCTCATTTTTTGATAAGAAGATAATATCGTTTTCAACAGGAATAATGTTTCTAATACTCCAATCATTGTTTTCAGAAATTAATATAGTTCCGTTAGAAGTGCCATCACTTCTCCATAATTGATTAAGACTAGTCCCTTTTTTAAGGGTAAAATAAATCATGTCATTAGTTGAAGTAAAATGGTATAAGTTGCCGGAGTCATCAATACTTTTCACCAGACTAGTACCTAGTGAAGTACCATCTGATTTATATAAGAGAATGTGACTATTGTCACCGTCATTGGCTTCAAAATATATATTATCATCAAGAACAGGGAATCTGGGATACATTGAATTCATTTCTAAACCATGACCAGGACCTGGATTGATATCTTTTATTAAAGAAGGTTGAGAAATAACCAAATATTGGATTTGCAAGAGGATAAATAATAGAGGTAGTCTGCTAATTTGCTTCATCATGAATGTATATTGATTTAAAATAATTGGTTGTGAAATTAGCGCAGCAATACATAATTTCCAAATAATTGGCTAGTTGTTTTATAAAGTCAAACCTTTCATGAACCAACCCCACTTTACACAAACGAAGCAACTCCAAAAAACTATAATAAGAACGCAAGTTTTAGAGATTCTTATAATTAGGATATGATTATAATCTGTAAAGATTATTAGAGTTATAGAAAATTGCGTTTCATCTCTATGAATAATTTTCCAAATCCTTAATTTGTTTCTTCGGAATGTCAAAAACCATTTCTTTGCCATCAAACAGCAAAGTGCAGGTTTTCTTTTTACGGTTTACTTCTTTGAGGAAATTTAGGTTGATGATGGCCGAACGGCTGATACGGAAGAAATTCTTAGCGGTGAGATAATCTGCGATTTTGCCAAGGTTAAAAGTGGATACTTCGGTGGAGCTTGTGGTCTGGTGGATTTCGGTGTAGCTGCCATCAGCTCTGCAGAAAATAATTTCGTTTGGGTCAATTAAAATATAACCTTCGCGGGTATTAAGTTTAATCCTGTTTTTATTGTTCAGGTTATTTAATAATAAATCAACTTTATTATTAAAATTTGTTTGCTGGGATTGTTCTTTAATTCGATTAATGGTAGAGAGCAGGTCGGCCTTATCGACAGGTTTCAACAAATAGTCAAAAGCAGCGCAGCGGAATGCCTGAACTGCTTATTTATCATAAGCGGTAATAAAAACGATATTTGGATTTAGTGATGCATCTTTAAGAATTTTCACCAAATCGAAACCATTTTTATTTGGCATATCTATGTCAAGAAATATTATGTCTGGATTATTTTGTAAAATTAATTGCCAGGCTTCATCCACTCCGGCTGCTTTGCCAATAACTTCCAGATCACTAATTTCCTTCACCAGCTTTTCGAGAAGGTTACGAGCTTTTGTTTCGTCGTCAACGATTATGGCTTTTAATGGAACGAGCATAAATTTATATGTTCTTATAAGAATCCTTGCGGTGGCGTATCCTTATTATTTCAATAATGACATTCTTTTCAAGAATAGTATATATGATTCGATAATTTCCCGAACGAATTCTCCATAAATTAATTTTTCCTTTCAATTTTTTAACACCTGTCGGGGTGGGATTATCAGCCAGGCTTTTAATCTTAGAAATAGTTTTTCCTAAATCACTTGATGGTAGGTTAAAAAGTTCTTTTTCGGCAGATTTTGTAAAAACAATTTTATACATTCTTGCCTTTTAGTTTGCTATACTTTTCTTCTACTTCTTCTAGCGAAATTCTTGGTTCTTTAATCCGGTTAATTGCAACTAGCATATCTTCTATGTCTTCCACGTATTCCCCAAATTTATCCAAAGCAATAATTATCGCTTTTTTTTCACCACTATCGTCTATTATGTAATCAATTCCTTCCATATACCTTTCACAAATTTATAGTAACAAATATAGTAAATATTTTGAAATACAGATTATACCGGTATTTTAATGATCACCTTCGTGCCTGTCGCCCTGCCATTAACATCAAACAAATCAAATATCTCATGCTCAATTTTAGTTTTGTTAAACTTGTTAAACAGATCGTAATATTGTTGCATAATCTTTACCCCCTTGCCAGTAGATTTTGACCCGATTTCTTTTGCTTTTGCCCTTCCAATCCCATTATCCTCAATTTTGCATATCAGGCTATTATTTTGCTGACTGATGTCAATTTTTAATTCGCCCATACTATTCCTGTGGACCAATCCATGTTTTACAGCATTTTCAGCATAGGTCTGTAAAACCATTTTTGGAACTATGGTATTAAGGTTCACATGATCCTCAATAGATATCTCAAAATTGAATTTGTCAGTAAACCTGAATTTTTGAACTTCCAGATAAATTTTCACGAAATCAAGTTCTTCTTCCAAAGTTCTTGATACTTTATCTGAGCTTTCGAGTGTCTGCCTGATTAGCTTGGAAATCTTTGAAAAATAATTGTAGGCAACTTCTTTTTTCTCATCATAAATTACAGCTGCTATTGAATTGATTGCATTAAATGTAAAGTGGGGTTCCATCTGGTTGCGAATTGTTTTTAACTGAAGCTCGGTTATTTGCTGTTGTGTTTCGAATTTCTTCCTAATCTGATTCTTCTGGATTTTTTGGATAAGTATATTTAGAAACCAAATGACCAGAAAAATTCCTATACCTATAGGATAATGCCAGAAAAACAAAGGATTTTTTCTATATTCAAAAATCCACATTTGCCTGCCACTTTTAACAAATAATCGTGGGGGCTCATTACCAAGTTCAATTTTTGAAATTTCTAAACCCTGGTGACCATCAACATTCCACATTACAGGATTTTTAAGGTTGTCATCAGTAATTGTGAACCCACTCTGCGACAAATGTTTTACAAGAAACTCACATTGTCCATCACTATTTAAATCCATCTGATGAATAATTGGCATAATAATTTCAGTTCCCGGAAACACTTTTTCATTTAGAAAATTTAAATCCTTATCATAATAAAAAAACCGTCCTTCGGTAGAAGCAATAATTACTTGATTTTTATAATAAATAAAATCTCCATACCGGGCAGAAACAAATGACTCAATTTTTGGCACCTCTACTTTTTTAAGTATTTCTCCATTATAATTAATCTTAAAAAGAGATGATTCGAAATTTGTACGGCCATTTACAATTGCAAAAGAAATGATATAATTTCCAGAATCACTTGATATTCCTATTGAATTAATCCTTCCTAATGAATAATTAAATGAAATTGGATCAAAATAATAATCCAGATCTTTTTTAAAGACAAATAACCATCCGCTTGTATCTGAAAATTTTACATTAAGAGATGAGTCGGTATAGTTTCGAGGTGCCCAGGAATCGACAATAATCTCAGGGTTCCCGTCTTGATTAATATCAAATATCTGGAAATCATTAATTACATTCCCACATTCAGCAGATTCCTTAAGTACATTATTTTTTATATCATAGATAAAAACTTTTCTTGGGAATTTTGCAAAGCCGGCACTAATTCCAAATATTAATTCTTTAATTGAATCACCATTTATATCTGCGAATTTTGTGCTTGAAATAGCAAAATCATACTCGCCAAGATATTTGCTTACTCTTGAAATGAACCTGTTTTGCAGTAAATATTTCTTTTTGCCCAGGGGATCAATAAAATTCAGGAATAACGAATCGTTACTTCTTGTAAATGCAAATATTTTTTTATATCCTGTTTGATCAAAATCACAAATTATTTTTCTGCTTCTACTAACCAATTCATCATTAAAATTCCATTGACTAATAGTCTTTCCACTATGATTCCTTAAATAGATCATGGATTTTCCTTTTTCATTATTGGTATAGCTTATCTGTTCGCTAAAACCATCACCATCCAGATCGAAATAAAACATACTTGCATCCCAGTTCAATTTTGAATTTTGCTTCAATTCCAGATTAAACTTATCAAAAACCGGAGGCAACAATAAAATAATTACAACTGTAAAAATTGCAGATAAAAAGAAAGGATTGACAAGTATGTTCAGTATCCGGTTCAATAATTATGATTGATTATTATTCATGGAGAACTTATTAACTTTGCCGAAAATACAAAATATTCAAATGACAGCAAAAGACATAGAAATAATGGCCCCGGTTGGTTCGTATGAATCGCTTCATGCAGCTATTCAGGGGGGAGCTGATTCGGTTTATTTTGGTATCGGGCATTTGAACATGAGGTCGAAGTCAAGTAAAAACTTCACACTGGACGACCTTTCCGTGATTTCAAATATTGCAAAGGAAAATAACATCAAAACTTACATTACACTCAATACCGTAGTTTATGATGAGGAACTGGAGGAGATGAAAGCTATCGTTGACGCTGCGAAAAAGAATTCTATTTCTGCCATTATCGCATCAGACCAATCGGTTATTCAATATGCTAGAGAGGAGGGTGTTGAGGTTCATATGTCAACCCAAACTAACATCACCAACATCGGCGCAGTGAAGTTTTGGTCCCAATTTGCTGATGTTATGGTAACGGCCAGGGAACTAAATCTAAACCAGGTGGCAACCATTACCAAAGCGATAGAAGAACAACAAATCAAAGGCCCTTCCGGAAATTTAGTTCAAATTGAGGTTTTTGCTCATGGGGCTTTATGCATGGCTGTTTCCGGTAAATGTTATCTCAGTCTGGACAACCTGAATTCATCAGCAAACCGCGGTGCCTGTCTGCAGCAATGCCGACGGCCCTATCACGTCACTGATGATGACGGAATAGAACTGCTTGTTGATAACGAATACATCATGTCGCCCAAAGATTTGAAAACGCTTGACTTTTTGGATAAAATACTTGCTGCTGGAGTTAGGGTGCTTAAAATTGAAGGCCGTGGCCGCTCAGCCGATTATGTAAAGACCGTTACGAGAGTTTATCGTGAAGCTGTTAATGCATGGTTTGAAGGGGAATTTACAAAGGAAAAACTTGAACTCTGGAACATTGAACTTGGAACGGTTTATAACCGTGGTTTTTGGGATGGATATTACATGGGGAAAAAAATGGGTGAATGGACAGAGCAATATGGATCCCTTGCCACCAAAAAGAAAATTTATATTGGTAAAGTCACGAATTATTTTTCAAAATTAGGAGTGGCTGAAATTAAAATGGAAACCCATGATTTAAGTATTGGCGAAGAAATTAAAATAATGGGGCCTACCACAGGAGTGTATGAGGATATTGTAGCGGAGATCAGGGTAGATTTAAAGAAAGTGAAGAGAACAATTAAGGGGGAAGATTGCTCACTTCCTACCAAAGAACTGGTGCGGAGGGGTGATAAAGTGTATAAGGTTGTTAAAGTAAAAGAGGAGTTTTAATGAATAAATTCAACCTCCATACCCATACTAATTTCTGCGATGGCAAAGAAGACCCGGAAGAATATGTAAAAAGAGCCATCGACCTCGGTTTTCATACCCTTGGTTTTTCAGGACATGCGCCGGTACCATTTGATAACAAATTTGCCATACGGGAAGAAGAACTGGAAGATTATTTCCAGGCCGTCCGGAATTTGCGTAAACAATATAAAGATCATATCCATATTTTGCTTGCCCTGGAGATCGATTTTATTCCGGGAATTACGAAAGATTTCGCTGAATTCGTTAAAGTAGGTGATTTGGATTACACCATCGGTGGTGTTCACCTGATTAAAAAGAAAGGCGTAAAAGACTTATGGTTTATTGACGGGCCTGACCCGGCTAACTATGATGAAGGCCTGCAAGTGCTGTATGGCGGCCATGCCCGGAAAGGCGTTGAGGCTTACTACAACCAATTAAACGAAATGATCCTAACCCAGAAACCGGATATCATTGCCCACCTGGATAAGATTAAAATGCATAACAAGAACCGGTTTTTTTCAGAGCAGGAGGGTTGGTACAAAGACCTGGTTTGGAAAACGCTGAAACTTATTTCAAAAGAAACAAATTGTATAATTGAAGTAAATACACGAGGGCTATATAAAAAGAGGGCCGCAACCTATTTCCCTTCCGCTGAAATCCTTGAACAGGTTTATCACCTAAAAATCCCCATAACCTTGAGTTCCGATGCACATCAACCGGATGAACTGGATATGTATTTGCAGGAAGCAGCTGATTTGCTAAAGGATATTGGATTTAAAGAGGTTGTATATTTTTTTGGCAAAGAGAAAAAATCACAAAAGATCTAAATCCCTTTATATTCCATCTTCACATGCTCAATATCAGCTTCAAAAAAATGATCCCCTTCTTCAACAAATCCGGCCCTTTGGTAATAGTTTTTTGCAATCACCTGGGAATGAAGATAAATGGGTTTGTTGAATTTTTTCACATCGGACAGTATTTTCTCAAGCAAAATAGTTCCCAGGCCCATATTTCTATGCTCTTTCAACAAAGCGAACCGTTCCAATTTTATCCCCTTGTCAGTCGTGCGCCAACGGGCAGTAGCAATGGGCGTTTCATCATAAAAGAGCAAATAATAATTTCCTTGTTCTTCATATTCATATTCAATCTCCGGGTCGACGTTCTGTTCTTCTATAAACACTTTTGTCCTGATTTCGTTTGAAATCCTCATCAAATCCACACTCTCGAACCGAAACTTTACAATATTCGTCACACTGTTTTATTTTTTGCAAAGATAGGCAAGTTGATTTTTTGAAACATTAACAAAGTTTAGCACTTTTGATGATTGAAAATAGCTACTTTAGCAAGGCTAATAATTATGGCAATCCAGGAAGAAAAATATAATCGACGACGGTTGAAAGGTTCGTACTTTACGACAATAGTAAGTATTACCCTTGTTCTGTTTATGCTTGGGTTGCTCGGACTGATCATTCTTCATACCAAAAAGCTTTCGGATTATGTGAAAGAAAATATTGGCTTTTCCATCATTATGAAAAATAACGTAAAGGAGGCAGGGATCATTCAGCTGCAGAAAATACTGGATGCTACACCCTATGTTAAGTCCACAAAATATATTACAAAAGAAGAGGCAGCAAAACAGTTCACAGAAGAGCTAGGAGAGGATTTCACCAATTTCCTTGGATATAATCCACTTCTTCCTACTATTGAGGTGAGGTTTAAAGCTGATTATGCCAATAACGACAGCCTTTTGATCATCAAGGATAAAATACTTGAAAACAGCAATGTAAAAGAGGTGTGGTACCAGGAATCTTTGGTAGATGTGGTGAACAAAAATATCCGGAAAATAGGAATAATTATTTTGGGTTTCAGTGCATTGCTACTGATTATTGCTACTGCCCTTATTAACAATACCATCCGCTTGTCGGTATATTCAAAACGGTTTATAATCAGGAGCATGCAATTGGTTGGGGCAACTCGTGGCTTTATCAGCAAACCCTTCATTTTGAAAGGGATATTACAGGGAATTATCGGTGCAATATTTTCAATTATCTTACTCTCAGCGATCATTTATTTCTCTCAAAGAGAATTACCTGAACTGATCAATTTCCAGGATGTCGATCTATACCTTATCCTGTTTGGTATCGTTCTGGTTTTGGGGATTCTCCTCACATGGACGTCTAACTACCTTGCTGTAAGGAAATACATTAAGATTAACCCGGATAAACTGTATTATTAATATTAATTATACTTTTGCATAAATTTATATCACATGGCTAAGAAGTTACAACACAAAGAAGAAAAAAAACAAAACGTGGCTGCTGAGAAGCAGACTGATATGGCTGCTGGTTTTGCATTTGGTCAGCAAAATTATAAGCTCTTATTCATTGGTCTGGCATTAATCCTTGTGGGTTTCCTGCTTATGATTGGCGGAGGCTCTGACAATCCGAAGGAATTCAGCGAAGATATTTTTAATTTCAGAAGGCTAACGCTTGCCCCTATACTTGTCCTTGCAGGTTATGTAGTGGAAATATATGCCATTATGAAAAAACCTAAAGAATAATTTCTAAGGATATACTGGAGGAAGTACTACTTAAACTTATGATCCAAATAAGTCGAAACCCTGTCATTGATTTCGTTACTCACTCAACCTTATACATTTATTATGAATTGGATTGAAGCACTTATATTAGGTATTGTTCAGGGCCTTACCGAATTTTTGCCGGTTAGCAGCAGTGGACACCTCGAAATTGGTAAAGTAATTTTAGGTGTGAATGCTGAAAAAAGCCTGATTTTTACCGTAGTTGTTCATGGCGCAACAGTTCTTAGCACAGTGGTTGTTTTTTGGAAAGACATTTTCGTTCTTTTCAAAGGACTGTTTGCTTTTAAGTGGAATGATGAAACAAAATATATTGTTAAAATCATCATCTCAATGATCCCAGTACTTTTCCTTGGTTTTACCCTTGCCGATGAAATTGAAATGATGTTTACCGGAAATATGCTTTTAGTGGGCTCAATGTTATTGGTTACTGCCCTGCTACTCACATTTTCATATTATGCCAAACAACGGGAAAAGAGCATATCTTATGCAGATTCATTTATAATTGGTGTAGCGCAGGCAATGGCTGTAATACCCGGCATTAGCCGTTCTGGCTCCACAATTTCAACCGGTTTACTATTAAAGAATAAAAAAGACGGGATTGCAAAATTCTCTTTTTTAATGGTTTTAGTGCCTATCATTGGTGCCAACCTAAAAGATTTAATGGATGGTAAACTTTCCGGCGAATCAGGAATAAGTGTGATGGCTTTAACAGTTGGTTTTATTGCCGCTTTTATTTCAGGATTACTTGCATGTAAGTGGATGGTTGGTGTTGTTAAAAAAGGTAAGTTGATCTATTTTGCAATTTATTGCAGCATTATAGGAATCATGGCAATTTCATATCAACTGTTTTTTGTTTAATGGGTCAACCATCTAAAAAATATAACTTCCAGGAAGGAGAAATTCTTTTAATTGATAAACCTCTGGGCTGGACCTCTTTTGATGTGGTAAATAAAATTAGAGGCCTGATCTCAAAAACAACCGGGCAAAAAAAAATAAAAGTTGGCCATGCAGGAACATTGGATCCCCTGGCCACAGGCTTGCTGATTGTTTGCACAGGAAAGTTCACAAAGAAAATCAATGAACTTCAATTATTTGAAAAAGAATATACCGGTACATTCTATCTTGGCGCCGTTACTCCTTCATACGATGGGGAAACCGAAATATGCGAAAGGTTTCCAACAGATCATATCACATTTGAGTCCGCAAAAGATATCACCCATAAATTTATTGGTGAGATCGATCAGGTCCCACCCCTCTTTTCTGCGATTAAAGTAAATGGTACAAGAGCCTACAATCTTGCAAGAAACAATCAGGAAGAGGAATTAAAAGCACGAAATGTGACCATAAGTGAGTTTAAAATCACTGATTTTCAATTACCGAATGTTTATTTCAAAGTAATCTGCAGCAAAGGTACTTACATACGTTCTTTGGCCAGAGATTTTGGCCGGGAACTTTCTAGTGGTGCTTATCTAACAGGTCTTTGCCGAACAAGGATTGGACACTTTCAATTAAAAGATGCTATTAGCCTGGAATTCTTTGAAAATATGATTAACAAAAGCTAATAGCATTTGTTATATTTAAAAAACATAATTTATTCTTTGACATTTCGTTAAATTTATACTAATTTTGCACCCCTTTTTTAAGTAAGGTGATTATTAAATAAGTGGCTTATTATTATGAAATTATCTCAATTTAAGTTTTACTTACCCGAAGAATTAATTGCGAAAAATCCTCCCCATAACAGAGATGAATCACGATTAATGGTTCTAAACCGCAAGAAACAAACCATTGAACATAAAAAATTCACTGATATTCTTGATTACTTCGATGATGGTGATGTATTTGTAATTAATAATACCAAAGTATTTCCAGCCAGGCTTTATGGTGAAAAGGAAAAAACCGGGGCACGCATTGAAGTTTTTCTTTTGAGAGAGCTCAACCGCGACAGCCTATTGTGGGATGTACTGGTTGATCCAGCACGTAAAATCCGGATTGGTAACAAATTATACTTTGGTGAAAATGAAGAGTTGGTAGCAGAAGTAATTGACAATACTACCTCTAGGGGTCGTACCTTACGATTTTTGTATGATGGTCCTTATAGCGAATTCAGGGAAACCCTTCAGCGCTTAGGTGAAACCCCCCTGCCAAAAATACATCAAAGAGATGTCACAGCTGAGGATGAAGACCGTTATCAAACCATCTATGCGAAGCATGAAGGTGCAGTGGCTGCTCCAACAGCAGGATTTCACTTTAGCCGTGAATTAATGAAGCGCCTTGAACTTAAGGGAATTGATTTCGCCGAAATTACATTACATGCCGGACTAGGAAACTTCCGGGATATTGAAGTAGAAGACCTGACGAAACACAAAATGGATTCTGAGGAAATGTATATTGAAGAAGTTCAGGCGGAAAAAATTAATAAAGCGAAAGAAAACAAAAGGAAAGTTTGTGCTATTGGGACCACCACCATGAAAGCAATGGAAACTGCTGTTTCAATTACAGGTAAGGTAAAACCTTATGGCGGCTGGACCAATAAATTTATTTTTCCACCCTATGATTTCCAGGTAGCTGACGCGATGATCACAAACTTTCACCTACCAATGTCATCTGTTTTGATGCTGGTAGCAGCTTTCACAGATTTCGACCTTCTTATGAAAGCATACAAAATTGCTGTTGAAGAAAAATATCAGTTTTTCACCTACGGCGACGCCATGCTTATTATATAAAATTTACCCCTCTGTTGAGGGGTTTTTTATCAATGTTCGAAGTGAAAAAATATGTAATTATCGTGGCTGGTGGTCTGGGATCACGAATGCAATCCAAAACTCCTAAACAATTCCTTCAGGTTGCTGGAAAACCCATTTTGATGCACACCCTTGAATGCTTTTCAGGAGTATTTGACGACCTTGAGATTATTCTTGTTTTACCTGCTCCTTATTTCGATTACTGGTCGTCGTTATGTAAACGTTTTGATTTTGATGTCGATCACACGCTTGTTGAAGGGGGTGAAAACCGATTTCTTTCGGTGAAAAATGGACTTAGACAGATCAATGAAAGAGGAATTGTAGGTGTGCATGATGGTGTGAGGCCGCTCTTAAGCAAGGCAACCATCCACAATGCATTTGCCTCAGCAGAAATAAATGGAAACGGAATTCCTGTGACAAGCATCAATGAATCAATGAGAGAACTCAAAAATGATCATAATTATCCGGTGGCCCGGAATAACTTCAGGTTAATTCAAACCCCGCAATGTTTTCAATCAGATCTGATAATAAAGGCTTACAAACAGGAATACAGAGAAGAATTTACAGATGATGCAACAGTAGTAGAGAGTTTAGGAATTAAAATTCATCTGGTAGATGGTAATCCTGAAAATATTAAAATTACCAGTCCTTCTGATATTAAAATTGCTCAAGCTCTCTTGGCTTAGATTAAATAATATTTCCCTACAAAAAGGAAAACCAGCCAAAAAATTCATTTTGACTGGTGGAGTTATATTGAGTCACTGTTTATCTATTCTATTTTTGTTAGCGCTTTAGGGTTTCTTTCAACCTCGATTTTTTTGTATGTAATTGTCATTCCTATTCCGTCAGCTTTTACCTGTACTTTAATTGTAGAATCATCCTCTTCAAGCAAGGTGTATTTTTCATCAAGTGCTTTACTTTTATATGAACTGCCTACATATGGTCCATAAGGATTGCACTCAATGATAAAGAAGTTATCAGGGCCATCGCCACCATTGTAATACCAGTCTCCCCTTTCACCCGCTATTTCATAAATCTCATAGTCAACATCCCATCCGTAATAGGCCCATCCTAAACCTGCCCACACACTTCCCTCGTAATAGAGGTTATAATAGCCGGGTTGTATTCTGTAATACTCATCCCAATAAAATACGGGAGGAATAGCACTTGTGCCTGCATCAAGGTATTCAGGCTCTGCTTCGTACCATGTGAGTGCCAGGTAAGCATCGCCGGGTCTGCCATCAGATCCGTACCAAGCCTTTTCGCACGCAGTTAAACTTAATATTAAAAGAACGAAAACTATTTTTTGGACATTTGTCTGAGGTACTGTTGCTTCACTCATTTCTTTAGTCCTGATCCCAATTTTTTCTTTTGTCCGTTTCATTGCTGTATGGTTTAAAAAAGTTTAAAAATTGGGCGCCCGGTTAGAATTATCCAAGGAGTGTGCCAAAGTTGAACATTAAGAAAAAAGATGTCGCAAATGAGGTTATAAAAACTTCAATAAAGGGGGAAGAAATGTCGGGATTAATGCGCTGCCAGCCAGTTTTCACCAGTTTCCATTTCTACAGCCAGCGGAACTTTAAGTGGTATGGCATTTACCATCAGGTCATAGATAAGGGGTTTTAATGCATCTACTTCCTCTTTGAAAGCATCAAAAACCAATTCATCATGCACCTGTAATATCATTTTTGATTTCAGGTTTTGTTTTTGCATTTCCCGATGAATATTTATCATGGCTATCTTAATCATATCTGCAGATGAGCCCTGGATAGGAGCATTGATGGCATTTCGCTCGGCAAAACCCCTTACCACCGCATTGGCAGAATTAATATCACGTAAGTATCTTCGGCGGCCCATGATGGTTTTTACATAACCATTTTCACGTGCTTTTAAAACACATTCATTCATATAAGTTTTTACTCCAGGATATTTTTCAAAATACTGGTCGATTATATCCTTTGCTTCTTTACGTGGAATATTAAGACGCTCTGACAGACCAAAAGCAGATATACCATAGACAATACCGAAGTTTACAGTTTTCGCATTTCTTCTTTGATCTGAACTAACATCTTCCAATGAAACACCGTAAACTTTTGAAGCAGTTGCTGTATGAATATCAATCCCCGATTTAAATGCTTCAATCATTCCTTCATCGCCACTTAGCTCGGCTATTATTCGCAGCTCTATCTGTGAGTAATCTGCTGCCAGAAGGGTATAGTTTTCATTTCTTGGCACAAAAGCTTTTCTTATCTCTCTGCCCCTTTCAGTTCGGATAGGAATATTCTGAAGGTTTGGATTGTTGGAGCTTAACCGGCCGGTTGCGGCCACTGCCTGGTTATATGAAGTATGGATACGACCGGTTCGGGGGTTCACCATCTCTGGGAGTGTATCCACATAAGTTGACTTCAACTTGCTAAGCGACCTGAAATCAAGGATATGCTGTATGATGGGGTGTTTGTTAATCAATTTTTGTAGCACATCCTCACCTGTCGAATATTGCTTCGTTTTAGTCATCTTTGGATTTTCAGTGATCTTCATTTTTTCGAAAAGAACTTCACCTAGTTGCTTCGGGCTCGATATATTAAAATCAAGACCAGCCATATCCAATATCTCTTTTTGAATCTCACCAAGCTCTCTCGCAAGTTGTTTGGAATACTCAGTTAGGGTATACTGATCGAGTTTTACACCTTCAGCTTCCATGGAAGCGAGCACCGGAACAAGAGGGACCTCAATTTTAGTGAATAAATCCAATGCCTCGTTTTCACTCAGAAGTGGCTCAAATTTATTTTTTAATTGAAGGGTAATATCTGCATCTTCACATGCATAATCTTTGATTGTTTCAAGGTCGACCGAGCGCATACTCAACTGATTTTTTCCTTTCTTCCCAATGAGGGTTTCTATTGAAACCGGTTTGTAGTTTAGATAGTTTTCAGCAAGGACATCCATATTATGTCTTTGATCTGGTTCGAGCAGGTAATGGGCTAGCATAGTATCAAAAAATTGGCCCCTTACCTCCACATCATACCACTTCAATATGGAAATATCATATTTAAGGTTTTGCCCGATCTTTCCTATTTTTTCATTTTCAAAAACAGTTTTAAATTCCTGGACAATTGCGAGGCACTCATTGTAATTTTCAGGAACCGTTACATACCATGCTTCACCTGGTTTGATGGCAAAAGACATTCCAACCAGTTCGGCCTGATGGGCATCCACTCCTGTAGTTTCTGTATCAAAGCAAAAGGAAGTAACTTTTTGAAGTTGGTTAATCAGTTTATCTCTACCGGGCTTATCCTTTACCAAAAAATATTGGTGCCTGGACGCATCCATGGTTTCAACAGCATTTTCCTCTGCAAATGAGTTGCTAAAAAGCTCGCCTTGTCCTTCATCTGCAATTTTTAAAAGCGACTGATCAGTAAAAAACCGTTGTGCAAAGGTGCGAAACTCCAGCTCATCAAAAAGTTCCTTTAGGGCGCCTACATCAGCATTCCCCATTTTCAGGTTATCTTCCTCAAATTCAATAGGAACATCAAGTATAATTGTGGCAAGTTCTTTTGACTGTAAACCCTGGGCTGCAAAATTCTCCACATTCTCTTTCATTTTACCCTTAAGTTTATCTGTATTTTCCAACAATCCTTCCACACTTCCGAATTCAGCAATTAATTCCTTTGCCCTTTTTTCACCAATGCCCGGGATGCCAGGAATATTATCTGAGGCATCCCCCCATAATCCTAAAATATCGATAACTTGTTCAGGGCGCTCAATTCCAAATTTCTCACAAACTTCTTTCACGCCCATAATTTCAGCCATATTCCCCATTCGAGCAGGCTTAAAAATAAAAATATTGTCTGAGACCAATTGTCCGAAGTCCTTATCAGGAGTCATCATAAAGGTTTCAAAGCCTTTCTTTTCAGCCCTTTTTGCCAATGTTCCAATCACATCATCTGCCTCAAATCCATCCACATATAAAATTGGGATATTAAATCCTTCGAGCAATTTTTTAACGTATGGGATAGAAGCGGCAAGATCCTCAGGCATTTTTTCACGATTGGCCTTATATTCAACAAAACCTTCGTGCCTTACAGTAGGAGCTATAGTATCGAAAGCAACTCCAATATGGGTTGGTTTTTCGTTTTTCAAAACATCATAAAGTGTGTTGGCAAAGCCCAACACGGCAGAAGTGTTCATACCTTTGGAATTGATCCGGGGATTTTTACTAAAAGCAAAGTAAGCACGGTAAATCAGCGCCATGGCATCGAGCAGGAAGAGTTTTTTATTTTCGGGCATATGTATTTGTTTAAATTTCTGGAAAAGCAAAGATAGAAAAGAAAAAGGCTTATATGATGCCGCTAACAAAAAGCCAAACTGTAACCGACCCCCCGAAAGTTATCGAAAATCACTACTCCCTAATCCTAATGGACTTGAAACATTTTCTGAGAACACCATGGGGAGGGCTAATGTTAAAAGTATTTTATATTTTCAAATCAGTATTAAAAACCTATCATTAATCCATGTAATTTTTAATTGTTTACTTCCCAAACAAATTAAAATCAAAAAAATCAAATATTAAGAACTCTTATTAATGATTACTTTTATCCACTGTATAAATAAAATATGATATGAATATTTTTACGCGAATTATAAGAAAACTACAACGGATATGGCGCGGTTACAAACCACCAGAAATTAGTAGTGCAGTGGATTATAACTCAAAACAAAACATAAATAAATTACATCAAAGTTTTAGTTACTTTAAAACAACCTTAAACAATAGCAAAGATTTCGTAGAGATTGTATATCGGTTTATATTGTCAAAAAACATTCATCCTGAAGGGCTTTCAATTATTGATGTAGGATGTGGCCCAGGGATTTTATTGAATAAAATAAGTAAAGATTTTACAACAAAAGGATTAACCGGCCTGGATTTTTCAGAGACTAAAATTGAAAATTGCCGTAAAGTCTTTCCGCATATTATCTTTGATGTCCACAGTATTTATGACCCGTATCAGGGAAAATTTGACTTTGTGGTGTGTACTGAAGTGCTTGAACATCTCGAATACCCTGAAAAAGCAATAAGGCAATTGCTTAATCTTTTAGAACCAGAAGCCAACTTATTGTTAACTGTACCCAATGGCCGCACTGATACTTTTGCAGGTCACATCCACTTCTGGGGGCCCGAGAGCTGGAAATTGTTTTTACAGAAATCCATTCCTGAAACCTATAAAATTGAAGCAGGTTTGTTCAATTTCGGGAAAAATAATTATGCCATCATTAGTAAAAAAGATTAATTCGACTAAGTCAGATGTACTCTGACACAAAAAGAAAATTGCTTTTAGGAATAAAATAACCTATCTTTATACTTTAATGAAAATAATACGTTAATATTAAGTAGTTCAAATCTTAAATTATTCTTGTACTTCTGCTAAAAAGTCAGCATATTTAAAGAGATCAGGTAATTGATCACATAAAAAATTCAATCTGCAGGTTTCTCAAGACTTCTTAACATTTTCACATACAAATTAAGATAGAATAACTTTTAATACTACCCAAAATGGGTATTTATGAAATTCATTACAAGGCTCGAAAACTTGTATGCTAAAAAAAACTCTAATGAACGTAAAAAACAGAAAAAACTCAGATAAAAAACAATCCATGTTTAATTCACCCAATTTATCGAAGATGCAGGAAGTGGTTATTGATGCCAGGACCAGGATCTATATTGAACTGGATGCGGACCCGATTGCTGCACGTGATCGTTATTTGGCAAGGTTGAAAGCAAGATAAACTAAATTGTTTTTCAGTCCCGAATTAAAACTTTAAGTGAACCCGTTACCGAAATTTTAGTTATAGAATATAGTGCATATTCTTCAGCTTATTTTTACAGGTAGGGTTTTGTGTATGATATTAAGTTAATTTTGGGAAATTAATTTTAGATATGCTGAAGTTTCTAAATAAGCCCTATCCTTTTAATGATGATTTAAAGCATAACACTAAAGTTATTTTTTTTATCAGTGTTGGGGTATTTGCTTTTCTTTTTTTATTCCAGCCCCTGCAGATTGACGCATTGGCATCTAAAGAAAAGTATATCCTGGTTATTGGCCTGGGGGTAATAACATTTCTTTCATTAAGTTTGAACTTGTTGATTTTGCCAAGCCTTTTTCCTAAAGTGTTTCATGGGTCATCATGGAATGTGAAAAAAGAAATTTTTTGGGATATATGGATATTGTTTACAGTTAGTGTGGGCTATTTCCTGTATTATAAAACCCTTGGGATCATGGAGTTTAAATTTGCAATGATCCTCAAACTGATCCTGATTGCCATTGTTCCCATATCTGTCCTGATTACTTTTAACCGAAATCGTTTACTTCGTTCGCATTTAAAATCGGCCAACGAGTTGAACCAAAAACTTCAGGAAAATAAATCTATACCCGACAGACTGGTCCATTTTATATCGGATTACCAAAAAGACAACCTATCTCTTAAAGTAAGCCTTATCCTGTTTGTACGATCAGCCAATAATTACATAGAAATTTTCTGGAAAGAGGGGCAGGAAATTAAAAGTCAGATGGTACGTTATAGCCTTACAAAGGCAGAAGAACTGCTTAAAGATTATAAATTTGTTTTCAAATGCCACCGTTCATATTTAACAAATATTAATATGATTGATAAAATTGAAGGCAGCTCACAGGGGTATCGGCTTTATTTCGAAAAAATTGATTTTCCGATACCGGTTTCTAAAAATTATGCCCACAGACTTAAAGAACTCATTTGATCATTGATCCCGGAATTAATCATTTGACACCTGTATTTGATAATTCTGTCCCTAAAACAGTCCTTTATAACTAATTCCATCGCATCCAGCCCTAATCTAATAAATTCCGACGCGACAGGTTTAATTTTGTAATTGGTATCATCATAGATAATCGATACTGTTGACAATAACTCGGAGGGGATTTTAGGAGAACCTTTAAATAACTTTTGCCTAAGTTCCCGTTACTATAAAATAGAACATTATGCATTCATTTAAAATTGGTGATCTCAAGGTTAAACTACCCATAATACAGGGCGGAATGGGAGTCGGGGTATCCTTATCAGGCTTGGCAGCTGCGGTAGCCAATGAAGGAGGGATAGGAGTGATATCTGCAGCTGCTATTGGTATGCATGAACCGGATTATGTTAAAAACTTCCATGAGGCGAACAAACGAGGCTTGCGTAAAGAAATAAGAAAAGCCAAAAGTTTATCCAGGGGTGTAATTGGGTTAAACGTTATGATGGCATTAACCGACCATGAAGAGCTGATAAGAGTTGCCATTGAAGAAAAGATTGACGTAATATTTATTGGAGCCGGTTTACCTTTAAAAATTCCAGCTATCATTGCTGATGCCGGCCTTTCTGGCCATCATACGAAACTCGTACCTAAAGTGTCTTCAGCAAAAGCAGCAGGTTTGATATTTCGTTATTGGGCATCCCGGTATAACTTTGTCCCTGACGCAGTAGTTGTAGAGGGGCCAATGGCTGGCGGGCATTTAGGATTTAAAAAAGATCAGGTAGGAGAAAACAGGGTTACAATTCGATTTTTGGTTGAAGAAACCGTTAATACCATACGTCCATTTGAAACTACTTTCAACAAAGAAATACCGGTAATAGCCGGAGGAGGCTTACAAACTGGAAAAGATATTTATGATATTATGCAGGCAGGAGCCAAAGGAGTAAAAATTGGAACCCGCTTTGTAACCACTCATGAATGCGATGCTGACATTGAATATAAAAAGGCTTACCTTTCAGCTAAGAAAGAAGATATTGTAATTATCGACAGTCCGGTTGGCTTACCCGGGAGAGTGGTTAAAAACAAATTTGTTGAACAGATCATGAACGGTGAAGCCAAACCCTTTAAGTGTCCGTGGAAATGTCTATCAACATGCAACTACAAAGAAGCCCCGTTTTGCATAGCGAAAGCCTTGTTTAATTCTGCGAAGGGTAAAATGGAAGAAGGTTTTGCCTTTGCAGGGGCCAATGCATATATGGCTGACAAAATTGTATCGGTGGCGGAGGTTATAAATGAACTAGTAACAGCTCACGACCATGAGGTTTTACTGCATAAAATTAGTGCAATTAGGCCAATGCGGTTCCATTCATCAAAAGCGATTTCTCTATAATTACTTTTTTTTCTGAAAAGATAAAAATGGTGGTCAATTAACCTTTATTATTATTTCAGCTACCATAATTCCCACCAACTACTTCCATCAAAGCATCGAAGAACCTTATTAGCTGCATCATAATATATCATTCCCTCCTCAGGAGAAGTTGGTTCACCCCGAGGTGGTAATTGAAGGATATCGTTGATCATAACGGTTTTATTGTCGAATTCTCCATAAATAAGAGGCGTATCAGTATCAGAATTTGAGACATATAATTTTTGAGTACCCGTCTCATTGTATCCTGATTTATATCCAATAAATACGTTACCGCTGCCCGAGTTATTTAAATAACCAGCTTCATATCCCAGGTACGTATTTTGTCCCATGATAGTATTATTAAATCCAGCATAATATCCTACAAATAAATTATCCCACCCTGTACTGGTATTCCATCCTGCCATATGACCAAGAAAAACATTATTATGGGCTGTAGTATTAGAATAGCCAGCCTGATGCCCTATGAAAGTATTTTCGGTTCCGGATGAATTCTGGTATCCTGAGCTAGTGCCAATAAAGGTATTTTTACCTGCATAATTATTATAACCAGACTCGTATCCGAGGCAAGTGTTAAATGATTGATCTAAATTAGAATACCCTGATTTATATCCAACAAAAACATTCCCTGCTCCCGAAGTATTTGAAAATCCGGCCACATTCCCAATAAAGGTATTACTAGTAGAAGTATTGTTGTAGCCACTTCCATACCCAATAAACGTATTAAATGACTGATCAATATTACCATAACCCGCATTACTGCCTACAAAAACATTTTCAGCACCTGATGTATTAAATGATCCGGCGGAATTTCCAATAAAAGTGTTGTTGGCCGCTGTATTATTATATCCTGATGCAAATCCAACAAATGTATTAAATGATTGATCAACATTAGAAAAACCCGCATCCCTTCCAACAAAAACATTTTGTGTACCGACTGTGTTTTGGGATCCGGCTGTGCACCCTAAAAAAGTATTGTTACCAGCTATGTTGTTATATCCAGCACCAAAACCTACAAAAGTATTCGCTGCTTGATCCATATTGCTAAATCCTGCATCCTTCCCAATAAATACATTGGCTCCACCAACAGTATTTGACATTCCGGCAAAGTGTCCAACAAAAACATTGGCATCGGCTGTGGTATTATACCCTGCATTAAAACCCACAAAGGTGTTATATTGGTGGATCTGCATGTTGAAGCCGGATGATGCTCCAACAAAAACATTTTCATGGCCCGATAGCATTTTGTTTCCTGAGAGATAGCCGATAAATGTATTTCGTGAGGCAGTTTGATTGGATTCACCTGATTTATAACCATAGAATGTGTTGTGCTCGCCAGTAGAGTTCCCATAACCTGAGTAATACCCCATAAAGGTATTTCGGCTTCCTTCAGTATTTGACAAACCAGAACGGTCGCCGAAAAACGAGTTGTACTCCCCAATAGTATTGGCATTTCCGGCTTTATAGCCTGTAAAGGTATTGTATTTACCTTCGGTATTCATCAGGCCTGATTGAAAACCCAAAAAGGTATTTCTCACTCCTGTACCTGCAACGATATTTATACCGGCCCCATTCCCTATTAAAACGTTTAAATCAGGATTGTAAATTTGAATGCCTTTCCCATCAAAACGGAATGTCTGAGTACCGGCATTATAAAACCTGATAATATCATCATTAGGTGATTGTTCCACCTCAATATAGGTATCACCATCAGAATCTGCAATGGCAGGAGCACTACCACTATGTGCTGAATAAAAAGCATAAGGAACGGATAGAAGTTGAGATGTTCCTAAAGAAATGTAAGCGCTTCCTCCTGCAGGGTCTAATTCAATTTCCATAAACATATCAGTACCTGACCAGTTAATATCTGCAAATACGCCAGCAACAGCAGAACCTGCCCCTAAATTAATATTAGCAATTCCAAAATCATTTGTTGCAGCCACATGGGTTTCCTGATACACCACAGGTCCTGATGGGGTTGTTTCATGTATGCTTATTTGAAAAGAGACCGTTTGGTTAGAAATTACTTCACCACTGGCATTCCTGACTACTGCCTGGTATTTAATTGCTTGTGGGATTTGGGAGGACGTTGAGTGGAAAATAGATAGCATTAGACATGCTAAAAAGAGCTTTTTCATGACAAAATAATTTAAGTTGGTTAATTTGTTAAATTTGAAAATCTATCTCAGATTTACGAATGTCCTTAATTGTTTGCTTACAAATATAATAAAATGAAATATGGATGTCAATAGAATGTGTATAAATGGGTAAAAATGCCCCAATATTCACCTGATCAATTTAGTTAATTCTCTAACTTTACACCCTCACTTAAATGCCAGAAAAAATGCCCGGTAAAAAAGCGCAGAAAAAGATATTTGTCCTTGACACCTCCGTTATTTTATACAATCATAATGCTATAAATAGTTTTGATGATAACGATGTAGTTATTCCAATAACTGTTTTGGAAGAGCTTGATAATTTTAAAAAAGGAAACGAAACTAAAAATTTTGAGGCCCGCGAATTCATAAGGATCATGGACCGTTTATCTACTAAAGGAACTTTACAAGACTGGATCCAGCTCGAAAACCCAAAATTGGGAATGTTTAAGGTTCAGATGAATGAAACCCCTGAAAAAGAACTGGATGCAACCAAAGTTTTTGGCGATAGCAAACCTGATCATAAAATATTGAATGCAGCCATTTGTTTGAGGGAAGAAAAACCCAGTAGTAAAGTAATTCTTGTTACAAAAGATGTTAATCTAAGGATTAAGGCGAAGTCGATGAATATTCCGGCAGAGGATTTCGAAACCGGGAAAATAAAGGATGTGGACACCTTGTATTCAGGCATATCACTTATTGAGGCTGCCAACAGCGATGCAATAAATAAGATATATGCTGAAGGTCTGTGTGATGCTGCTGAACTTGGGATAAAAGATCCGATTCCCAATCATTATTTTATCCTTCGAAATGAAAAATCATCCGTGCTTTCCTATTATAATCCAGCTTTGGATAAAATTGAAAGAGTAGAAAAAAGAGCTGCTTATAAAATTTTACCCCGTAATGCCGAACAGGTATTTGCTTTACACGCAATTACAAATAAACATGTAAAGCTGGTTACTCTTCAGGGTGTAGCCGGCACAGGAAAAACATTGCTTGCGCTGGCAGGGGCTCTTGATCAGAAAAGAAATTTCAAACAGATTTTTTTAGCTCGTCCTATTGTACCGCTGAGCAATAAGGATATCGGATATTTACCCGGGGATATTAAATCAAAATTAAATCCTTACATGGAACCCTTATGGGATAACCTTAAGTTTATTCAAAATCAGTACAATGAAAAAGATAAGGAATTCAAAAGGATAACAGAAGCGCTGAATTCAGAAAAACTATTGATACAGCCGCTTGCTTATATCCGTGGCCGTAGCATTTCTAACATTTGTTTTATAGTGGATGAAGCACAAAATCTGACACCTCATGAAGTAAAGACCATTATTACGCGTGCAGGTGAAGGTACCAAAATAATCTTTACCGGTGATATATATCAAATTGATACTCCCTACCTTGATTCGCAAAGTAACGGCCTATCCTATTTAATTGATAAGATCAAACACCATGAAATTTATGCACATATCAGGCTGGAAAAAGGGGAACGTTCAGAATTGGCAAATTTAGCCAATGAACTATTGTAATATCCTTCAAGCATCTTGATCCTGATCCATTTTTCACTGCAGGCCCAGGAAAAATGTAAAAAATTTTCTGATCGTTTTTTATTGTCCGATTCCGAACAATTTTCTATATTTGTCACTTGAATTACAAAGGTTTATCAGATTTTACAAATTATGGATAAAATAGAAGCAAAAATACTTATTGTAGATGACGATCAGGATGTTTTGTTAGCGGCAAAACTGTTTTTAAAACAACACTTCACCATTGTGCACACCGAAAAGGATCCGGAAAATATTCCTAACCTTCTGGGAAATGAAAACTATGATGTCATTTTGCTTGACATGAATTTTTCAAAAGATGCAACAAGTGGTAAAGAGGGGTTTCATTGGTTAAACATCATTCTTGATATAGACCCGGCAGCTGTTATCATCTTTATTACCGGTTATGGCGACATAGAACTTGCTGTGCATGGGATCAAACAAGGGGCTACAAATTTCCTTCTAAAACCCTGGGAAAACAAAAAATTACTGGCCACAATTACTGCAAATTTAAAAGTCAGGGAATCGAAAAAAGAACTTGAAGATCTTCGCTCTAAACAAAAGGTATTAATTGCTGATCAGGGCCAGTCCTATACCAACATAATTGGCACCTCAAATGCCATGGCCCAGGTTATGGCAACGGTTGAAAAGGTTGCAAAAACTGATGCCAATGTGCTAATTCTGGGTGAAAATGGAACAGGAAAGGAACTTATTGCCAGAGCAATTCATAAAGCTTCCGTACGGTCAAATGAAGTTTTTATTAGTGTGGATTTAGGTGCTATCAGTGAGTCCTTATTCGAAAGTGAATTATTCGGATTTAAAAAAGGTGCCTTTACAGATGCAAAAGAGGACAGGGCGGGTAGGTTTGAAGCAGCAAATAAGGGAAGTATTTTCCTTGATGAAATTGGCAACCTTTCTCTTGCCCTTCAATCAAAATTATTGAGTGTATTACAAAACAGAAAGGTAGTACGGCTGGGTACAAACAAAGAAATCCCTATTGACGTAAGATTGATTTGTGCTACTAATATGCCATTATATCAAATGGTAAATGAAGGAAAATTCAGACAGGATTTGCTTTACAGGATCAACACTGTTGAAATAAAGGTTCCTTCATTACGTGACAGGCTGGAGGATATTCCTGAATTGATAGAACACTTCCTGGGAATATACGGGAAAAAGTATAATATGCCCGGTAAAAGAGTAAGCCAGTCCACCTTAAAACGACTGGAAAAACATACCTGGCCCGGGAATATCAGGGAATTGCAACATGCAGTCGAGAGAGCCGTTATTATGGGTGAATCAAATGTGCTTGAACCAGGTGATTTTTTCCTTTCTCAAATGGAGGATAATAACCGGAATGAAATGAATTCCACCTCAATGAATTTAGAAGAGACGGAGAAAATGCTAATCAGAAAAGTTATAGATAAACATGGTGGAAACATCAGCAAAGCTGCTAAAGAGCTTGGCTTGACAAGGGCCTCTTTATACCGCAGGTTAGAAAAATATGATATTTAGGCGATTTTATATTCAAATTATCCTTAGGGTACTTGCTCTTGTACTGAGTATCTTTTTGTTGGTTTACCTCATCACGGTTGCACATCACGAGGTTAGCAGCATTATCCTCAGTTTATTCGTGATTTTACAGGTATATTTCCTGATAAGATTTGTGAACCGAACAAATTTAAAATTAACACAGTTTTTTAATAGTATCCGATATTCTGATTTTTCCAGCTCTTTTTCTGATAAATCGATGGGTAAAAGCTTTGAAAAATTAAACAAATCGTTTAATGAAGTGATAGATGAATTTAAGAAAAACCGGGCCGAGAAAGAGGAGCACTATAATTACCTGCAAACGGTTGTCCAGCATATCAATATTGGGATTATCTGTTTTGATTCAGAAGGCAGGGTGGATATGTTTAATAATGCAGCAAAACGAACTTTTAAGAAAAACATATTAAGGAATATTAATGATCTGGCTGCTGTTAAGGATGATTTACCTGAAATTTTATTACGCCTTAAAGCCGGGGATAAATCGTTGATTAAAATTTTTATGGATGATGAGATAAAACAACTATCACTTTATGCCACAGAATTCAGGATGCGTGGGAAAGAGTTTGTTTTGGTTGCATTTCATGATATCCATGCCGAACTTGAAGAAAAGGAAATTGAATCCTGGCAAAAATTAATTCGTGTATTAACCCACGAAATTATGAATTCAATTACACCAATATCATCCCTTGCCTCAACTGTTAACGAAATGTTGATAGATGATACTGAAAGGCCTCCTAAGCTTAAAACAGTTGACTCTGAGGATCTGGAAAATATTGAAAGTGCACTAACAACCATAAAAAACAGAAGCCAGGGATTACTTAATTTCGTGGATATCTATAGAAATCTTACCCGGATACCCCAACCAAATTTCAGATATTTGCCCATAAAAGAAACTTTTGAAAGAGTAGAACAATTATTTAAGCAAAAAATTGAATCGAGGGGAATCAAATGCTCATGCAATGTTTATCCTGAAGATATTAAGTTAACAGCTGACCCGGATTTAGTCGACCAGGTGATCATTAACCTGGTTTTAAATGCCATTGATGCAGTCAGTAATACAGAGTCGGCGGAGATTTCTATGGTAGCTTATAATAATCAAAACAATCGAACAATTATTGAAATAGCAGATAATGGAAGTGGAATTAAACCCGACATTATTGATAAGATATTTATGCCGTTCTTTACTTCTAAAAAAGAGGGCTCTGGGATAGGGCTTAGCCTTTCCAGGCAAATTATGCATTTGCATAAAGGCTCTATTTCAGTTAAATCAAAATCGGAGCAAGGAACAGTATTTACATTAACATTTTAGTCGAAACTCATGAAGTATATAAGTTTTCTATCAATTATACTGGCCCTGTTAATTATGGGTAGTTGCGCAAACAATAAGGATAAGAAAAAAGTTTTAAGTAAAACCCAAAAAACTCCCACTACTATAGATGTCCCAACTTTTAATGCAGATTCTTCCTATGCTTATGTTGTTGCCCAGGTTAATTTTGGGCCAAGAGTACCAAACTCTGAAGCACATAGCAAGTGTGCTAACTTTCTGTACAAAGAATTAAATAGGTTTTGTGATACTGCCCTTATTCAAAACTTTAAAGCAAGGACTTTTGAGGGTACTGTAATTAATGGGAAAAATATTATTGGATCATTTTCTCCAAAGAAAAAAAACAGGATATTACTTTGTGCTCATTGGGATTCTCGGCCATTTGCTGATCATGACAAAAATCCGGAAAATTATAATAAACCTATAGATGGAGCTAATGATGGCGCAAGCGGTGTAGGTGTTTTGCTGGAAATAGCCCGTCAACTTTCCTTGCAAAAACCATCAATAGGTGTGGATATAGTTCTTTTTGATGCTGAAGACTATGGCCCCCCGCGCGACAAACAAACCCAAAGTGAAGATAATTTCTGGGCTTTGGGTTCTCAATATTGGTCAAAAAATCCACATGTGTATAATTATTATGCAAGGTTTGGAATACTGCTCGACATGGTAGGTGCCAAAGATGCAAGTTTTTACATGGAAGGATATTCCTTGCTTTATGCCCCACAAGTTCTTAAAAAAGTTTGGAACGTTGGGCATAGGTTAAACTTCAGAAATTATTTCATTTTTGAGCAGTTGGGATATATTGAAGATGATCATAAATATGTAAATGAATTTCTGAATATCCCTACTATCGATATAATCCACCTTGATCCCGAATCTTCCAACAATTCATTTTTCGAGCATTGGCATACAACAGATGATACAATTGATAAAATAGATGAGGCTACCCTGTATGCTGTTGGACAAACCTTGCTCACTGTAATATTTGAGGAAAAATAAATAGAATATTTCTTTCTATTCCTACGAAACCTGAAAATCTCCATAAAAAAGTTAGCCACCCTGGAAGGGTGGCTAAGCAAATCAAGGTAAGGTAATCTACACGGTAAGGTGTCCTATTCAATCGAGAATTTACCTGAATATAAATTCCTACCCTGTAGTTCGATATAATATTGCCCTTTAATCAATCTTGAAGCATCCATAGCAATTTCATCCTTACTGGTCGTGGCTGCACTTAAAGTGTTACCATTTCCGTCGATGATCTTTACATAATATACTTCATTATAAGGGTTATTAAATTCTAGCATTGCTCTTTGTCCATAATTTACGGGATAAATGCTAAAAGACATACCCTCAGCTATGTCCATCCCTGTGATAGGTTCGTTATTTCCCCTGAACTCCGTGAACAGGTAATTCGACCATTCACGTTTATTTTTATTCTGATTCAACATAGTGACAATGTAACCGTCCAAATCATTAACGTATTTTGCACGGTTTTTATTGATCCATTTATTTTTTTGGTTGCTCCATTGCGAAACAACCTGTCCAGTAAGCATCCCTTCAGTATTAAACTGATACTCTTCCCTGGTAAGTTTTTTTTCCTTTTTTCCTACAGTTTTTGATTTCTCTTTCGAAACCAATTGATTTAGTTTATTGTATGTGTGATTTACAGCAAAACTTACTTCGCCCCAGTTTTCACCTTCCCAGTAAGTTAAGTTTTCTTCCATGATCAAGTCATTGGCATTGTAGTAATATTGATATTTCAAAAAGTTAGTCCAGGCTTCTTCAAATTTTTCAACTACTTTTTCAACCAGCCTGTTTTGTTCATCATATTTATATACTTCACGTGAAGAATTTACATATACTCCATTAAAAATATATTGATGGGTTACTGCTGAAATCTCATTGTTCTCATTGTAAGAATATAATTTGCGATAATTATCTTCCCAAACATTTTTTGACTCATTCCAGTACATTTCATGCTCTTCAATAAGTTGTGCATTCATGTAATAAAATGAAACCAAATTGTAATTTACCCAGCTTTCGTTCTCAAATACCTGAATTAATTCTGATTCTAACTGATCACCTGTAAAAGAAGTAATGATCCTATCAAAGTATACCCATGTACTTGTATTTGCATTCCATTCTTTCGAATAAGTAGTATCATTTGAAATCTGGGCGGTAAGGGCGGTAGTGGTTAGTATCCCGATTATTACTATGTAGATTGACCTCATTACAATTCGATTTTTAATTTTACACTTGATTTGCTTGGTAAAATTAGTTTCCAACTGTATGCCATTACCGTAATTCACTGAATATGTGGTGTTTAATTTACAAACTCTGGTTTCATATGGTTCCTATACGAGACTTTTATTCCCAAATTGAAACGAAATACAAATATAAGAATAATTCTTTAATGCAAATTTAATAATAATTATTTTCTCATAATTATAACCACTTGCGTTTACCAAAAATTTAACACTCCGTCCAGACCATCTGTAAATCATGGTAAAAATAATTAAGGGGAAACCAATTGCCTCATTTCCCCTTAATATAGAATGACAGATGCTAATGTTATTGCTTATTCAAATTTTCCTCCAGTGGTGCACCGTTCAAGTAAAAAGTTATATTTATCAATTTACCATGTTCATCATAAAATTTCCATTTGCCATGCCAGTAATAATGGGTATCATCTTTCGTGTATTCCATAATTGCCCAGCCCTTTTGTTGCCTTATACCCTCTTCACTAAAATACTTGACTCGAATCCTGTTTAATTGATATCTGAATTTTAGTCGAACTTCACCATTTCTATAATACTCATAGCATTTCCCTGTCTCTTTACCATTTTTATATACCGCAATTGATCTGGGGATCATACAAGTTTCATCCCAAAAAGAGATCCATTTACCTTGCTTCAAACCATTATTGTTAAACTGGTTAGTTTTTCTGCTTAGAAATTGTGCCTGTAAATGTAAGGCTTCAATCAGGATAAATATAATTAGCAAAGAAAGCCTCATAGCAAAAACAATTGAAACCATATTAAGGTTATTCTTTACTTTTTCCTGGGAGGTGGAGGTGAATCTGCATCCCTTGTATCTTTATCCACTACTTTTTCACCCTTTTTATCAAGCACAAAGCTAATTGGCATATTGAACTGTGTTCTAACCGGTTTCCCTTTATCCATTCCGGGCTCCCAACGGGGCATGGCATTGATCACCCTTAATGCTTCTTCATCGCAAGATTTGTAAAAGCCTCTTAAAACTTTTGCTTCGCTGATGCTACCATCCTTTTCCACAATAAAAGTAATGAAGACTGTTCCGGTCTCACCCAATTTTCTTGCATCTTCAGGATATTTTATATTACTTGTCATAAATTTTATCCTTGCCTCCTCTCCACCTGGAAAACGAGGCATTTTTTCCACCACGGTAAATACATCTCCCTCTTTCTGTGGTTTTTTAATTTTTGTAACTTTTTCTGATGCGTTTTCTGCCTGGGCAACAACACTTTCAGTAATTGTAATAGAGAAAACAAGTGCAAATACTATTGCTAACGGGATAACCAGTAACATCTTTAGTAAAGCTGATTTTTTAGTTCTTGATTTTGTCATCATGAGAAATCGTTTTTTAATTAATGAATGATTTAAATTGTTAGATAGTGTATTTAATTGAACTCCAAAAGTTTGGTTTAATAACAATCGCTGATAATCACTTTTATGGCATCCCGAATTTAGAACTCCCTCATCCGCCTGATATTCGTGAACTGATTTTAAGGACTTGCTATAAAGCCAAATGAAGGGATTGAACCATTGCAAAATGCTTGCTATTTCAAGTAATACAACATCAGTTGAATGCTTTTGCTGAATATGTATACGTTCATGGGCAATTATTTTTTCGATCTGGTCTTTTGATAAATTGCTTTCACTGATGAATAGTAAATTGAAAAATGAAAAAGGCGTGTACTTCGAAGAAAGTGTGATTACATTTAATCCATATTTCCTGACAATCCTGTTACTATAGATAAGCTGCCCTATTTGAAACAACCTGATAAAAAAACGAATGGACAGGAATGCGACACCTGCAAAGTAAATAATAAGAAAAAGCTGTGAAAATGTTAAACTTCTAACTAAGGTCTCTGTAATCCTATCCGTAGTAATTACAACTGGTTCGAGTAAAATTAATAAGGTTTGTTCTTTTTCTGTGATTATAGAAATCTCTAATAAGGGAAAAAGAAGAGAAACCAATACAGATAATACCAGATAAATCCTGTGTACCGTAAAAAAGGTATCCTTACTAAGCAAAAGCCAATAAATAGCATACAATATACCCAGGCAAAATCCGGATTGAAGAAGATATATTATCAGGTTATTCATTTTTTCCGGCTTTTTGTTTTTCTATTTCATTCTCAATCATTGCTTTCATTTCTTCCAGCTCAATTAAATTTATGGTTTTATCATTGGCCAAAAATGAGGCAAAAGCCTGGTATGAATTGCTGAAATAGCTTTTCATAAATCCTTTGAAGGATTTTTTTGTGTAATCTTTTTTCGAAATAAGCGGAAAATACTCATGCGTTTTGCCAAATGCATGATGCCCGACAAATCCTTTCTTTTCAAGGATACGCACGATAGTTGAAACAGTATTATAGGCGGGTTTAGGTTCTGGAAAATGCTCGAGTAAATCGTTTACAAAACCTTTTTCGATTTTCCATAATACTTGCATTACCTGCTCTTCAGCTTTTGTCAATTCTTTCATTAACTATATTTTTAGTTAAATAACTACAAACATAGTTAATTATTGTATACGTATTAAAAAAAATCAGAAAATTGTATAAACGAAATCGTTTTTTATTGCAGGGACATAGTCGTTGTCAGGGTGTAAGTTTGAATTCCTTCACCAAAATCTTCCATGATGGTATAACTCCCTTTGAATGTGGTTGCATTTAATGTAATTATCGTCATTGTAATGGGATCCTCATCAGGATAATCAATGGTAAGTTGTGAATTATCAGCACTTAATACCCAGGTTCCTTCAGTTGTGGCTTGTGGATCATTTGCATCACATTTAGTGGCCCCCTCATCATCTGTAATGGTTCCATTAGAATTAAATTTTATCAGGTCATCTTTTTCACAGGCCTCCATTTGTGCATAAAAATCAGTATATATTGTACCAAAAAAATTTATTCCCGGATCAATAGTCATTGCAGTAACTTTCCAGTTACCTGAAGTTAATTTCTCGGTTGTTGTTTTGGGTGTATCCCCTGCAGGCTCATCGTCGCTTTTACTACAAGAAGAAAGTAGAATAACTGCAAAAGATAATAATCCCAGTAATTTAATTTTAGTATTCATTTGTTTATAGCTTTAGATATTAGGCAGGCAAAAGTAATCTATTATACAATTGGTAATACAACAGTAAATAATATGAGTAATGCGAAAAGCCTCTGATGGCCTAAAATTCAGGCTACAAAGGCTTTTCGTTATAGCGTTAATTATATGTTAAAAATTAATCATCTGAAAATAATCCATTGGATTTTTCATAATCAATACCTAGTTAAGTTTTTTGATCTTATCTTCTTCTGATAAACCTGAAATAATCTCAATGTTTATTCCATCAGACAAACCAGTTTCAATATACTTTTTCTCGAATTTCTGGGGTTCCGTTTCCACTTCCACAAAAGCTGAATCATTGTCGAATTGAAGCAGAGATTCACTAATGGCTAGCACACTGTCGCGCTTGTCAAGCACAATATCCGCATTTGCGCTATATCCTGCTCTTACAAAAACAGTATCAATTAATACAACTGCAGCTTTTATTTCAAACTGAATGGCGCCATTTTCCTCCAGGCCTTTTGGACTTATATGCTCGAGAGTCGCATGAAAGCTTACATCATTTATTGCCCCGATTGTGAGGATCAGGTCCATGCCTTCCCTAATCTTTCCCACTTCACTTTCATCCACTTTGCCCTCGAAAACCATTTCACCCATATCTGCAATATTGGCTACTGTGGTACCATCATTAAAAGTATTACTTTCAATTACGGAGTTTCCCACTTCCACCGGAATATCAAGCACCATTCCATCAATAGTGGAACGAATAAGGGTATTGGTACTTTGCCCTGTTGCTTTAGTTTGTCCTTCTTTAATTAATAGCAGGTTATTTTCGGCGGATAAAAGTTCTTCATCTGCATTTTGGTACTGAAGTTCATATTCCTCAAAATCCTTTTTAGAAATTACATTTTCCTCATATAATTCTTTCTGACGATTAAAATTCCGCTCAGCATTTTCCAGGGCTATTTTAGCAAGGTTCACTCTTGATTCTGCATTGTTCAGGCTGACCATGTTAGGTATTATCCTCACTTTAGCTATCAGGTCACCTTTTTTTACCATACTTCCTTCCTGCACATAAAGCTCTTCAATAATCCCAGAAACTTTAGGTTTAATTTCGATTTCTTTACGAGGAACAACTGATCCCGTTGCTACAGTTTTTTTCACAATATCTGTTTTGGAAGCAGTGGTTGTTTCATACACGATAGGCTTAGCCTGTGATTTTTCATAGAGGAAGTAGATTGTGTAAACAAAACCTCCAAGGATGATGACTAAAAGGAAAATTTTCAAAAATTTTTTCATTTCTAAATATTGGTTAAAATGTTTGCTATTTTATTATTTATACCTCATCGCGTAACGCATCGATGGGTTTTATATTTACAGCCCTGCGAGCCGGTATCATTCCTGCAAAAATTCCTGAAATGACCAATATTCCAAGGGCCCACATCGCTTTGGTAAAATCTACCGATGGATTACTGAACATATTGCTATCCGCTCCGGAAGATTGTAATCCGAAGTTTACTAACTCCAGGATACCCACTCCTATGGCCAGGCCAAAATACCCGGCAACGGCAGTAAGTAAAACTGATTCTACAATGATCTGCGTAATAATAATGGATGGAGCCGCACCTATTGCCCTTTGGATCCCGATTTCTTTGGTCCGTTCTTTTACCACGATCAGCATGATATTGCTTACTCCGATTACCCCGGCTAACAAAGTTCCTATTCCAACTATCCATACCAAAATGCTGATTCCATTGAACAGGTTTGTCATTTTGCTCCATTCTTTATCGAGATTAAAAGAACCTACTGCCCGAATATCATCCGGATGAACACTGTGCCGTTGCTTTAACAAATCCTTGGCTTTATTTTCTATTACTTCAACCCTCACATCATCCTTTGCAGTGATGGAATACCAGCCTACCATATCTCCATAATTATAAACTTTTTGCAATGTAGTAAATGGGATAAAGATGGCCTGGTTGTCGTGTTCAGCCTGTTGATCATTCTTTTTCGACTGAAACATCCCTATGACCTTAAAATACACCCCCTGGATTTGAATATATTCACCAATTGGATTTTCCTGTGGTTCGAACATTTCATTAAAAACACTCACACCAATTACTGCTACTTTTCGGAGTTCATCTATATCAATATGATTTATAAACCGGCCGCTGGTAACGTTTACAGGATCGATAAAGTTAATCTCAGGATAATCACCCTGGATATTAAAACTGCCCGTCCGTTCACCACGGATCACATTATTACTGCCTTCACCTCTGCTCCATCCCTGAAGCCTAGGAGCAATGTATTTTATTTCCGGAATATTATCTACCAAAGCTTTAGTGTCGTCATTATTAAAGCGGAAAAACCGGCCGCGAGGGAATCCTTTGTAAGGAATTGTGGTACGTTGAGTCCACATAAATACGCTGTTGGTGGACATATCGCCCAAATCCTTTGAAGCTCCATTATATAGCCCTTCTCCGGCCCCCATCATTATGATAAGCATAAATATTCCCCAAAATACTCCAAAAGCAGTAAAGAAAGTCCTTAAAGGATTCTTCCGCAGGGCGAAATAGATTTCATGCCATTTATCCAGGTCAAATATTCTCATGGTTTAAATTATTCGTCTCTTAATGCTACAACAGGTTTTACTGACGAAGCTTTTCGGGCAGGGACAAAACCTGCAATAGCACCGGCAAGAATCAAGATTACAGTAGCTCCAAGTGCAACATTTATATTTACTTCAGGATTTGCAAAATATCCAGCATCAGGAGGCAAATTTTTAGCCACCAGTTCCAGTAAACCTACTCCAGCTATTAATCCAATATAACCTGCAAAAGCTGTTATTAAAATAGATTCCTGAAGGATAAGGCTTATAATAGAACCGGGGGTAGCTCCCATAGACTTTCTGATTCCTATTTCTTTTGTTCTTTCTTTTACAACGATCATCATAATATTGCTCACACCCACAATTCCTGCAATGATGGTTCCTATCCCGATTACCCATATAAAGAGCCTGATATTGGCAAATAGAGTCATAAACTTTTTATAGTTTTCCAGGTTATTCCAGATAAAAACCGCCCGGGGGTCAGCGGGGTCAAAATGATGTCGTTGGGCCAGGTCGTTTTTAATCTGCTCTACCATCTCCTGGCTTCTTTCCACTGAGGCATCCCCTATAGTCATTGTCATGGTCCCCAAACGATTACCCCGGTTAAATACCATTTGTGCAGTCGAAATAGGAATATAAATACGAGATAAATCCCGGTCACCTCCCGGGTCGTCGAACACCCCGATAACTTTAAAAGGTATCCCGGCAACTTTTATATATTTTCCAATGGGATCTTCTCCTTTAAACAAGGCTTCTTCAACCAGTTTGCCTATGGAGGTAATCTTCCTGAACTCATCCACGTCCCTGTCATTTAAGAAGCGGCCCTTTATAGGGGTAATATTTTCAACGTTGCCATAACCCGGATGGGAACAGAAAATGTCAAAACTTCCATATTCATTTTTATAGCTTAAGGTATTATTTTCCCATATGGTAAACCGCCCTGAAATATGTTCAATATCTTTCATGGTTTTAGTCGCATCAAAATCATCATTTGTGAATGATATAAAGCGGCCGGGTTTATAGCCTTTATAAGCCACACTAGTCACTCCCTGGTTAACCCATAGTGTATTTTCTGCATCCCCTTCAAATTCTTTTCTCACTCCATTTTCAAGTCCATAACCCGAGCCCAAAAGAATAATTAGCATAAAAATACCCCAGGCCACACTGAAGCCTGTTAAAAAAGTACGTAGCTTGTTTTTGCTGATCGTACTGTATATTTCCTGCCATTTATCTATATCGAACATTTTTTTATTTAAGATTTAAGAATAATGATTTGCGATTTATTTTTCCGAAAAGTATTAATTGAACTTACATTATGCTAAATATCTAATCACTTTTACTTTAGTTCTTGCTTTTAATTTATCCCTGGCCCCATTGAAATCTAATATCTCAAGTCTAATATCTAAAGTTTAAAATAAACTAGGCCATAACTTGTTCTTCGAGCCATTTTTTTCGTTGGCCATTGGCGACTATCGAATCAATCAATCCGTCTTTAAGCCGTATGATACGTTGTGTTTTTGCGGCAATATCACGTTCGTGAGTAACAATCAAAATGGTGATACCCATGTCATTGATCTCTTTAAACAAATCCATCACCTCTATTGAAGTTTGGGAATCGAGAGCACCTGTAGGTTCATCCGCTAATATTACCTTCGGTTCCGAGATAAGAGCCCGGGCAACTGCAAGGCGCTGTTTCTGCCCACCGGAAAGTTCGCTAGGCAAATGATGTGCCCAATCTTTTAATCCCATCCTATCGAGGTATTCCATTGCTTTTTCATTTCGCTTTTTACGGCTCACCTTTTGGTAATAAAGGGGAAGAGCAACGTTTTCCATCGCATTTTTAAAGGCAATAAGGTTAAAAGATTGGAAAACGAACCCGATCATCTGGTTCCTGTACCATGCAGCTTTTTTTTCATTAAGGTCCTTCATCAGTTGGCCGTTGAGCAAATATTCGCCTTCGTCATAATTATCCAGAATACCGATTATATTCAGAAGGGTAGATTTTCCTGAACCGGAAGACCCCATGATGGAAACCAACTCACCTTTTCCTATCTCCAGGTCAATACCTTTCAGCACGTGCAGAGTGTTGGTGCCTGTTACATAGGATTTATTTATTCCTTTTAGTGAAATCATTCAATTTTCGTTAGTTATGTCAGATCAATTTAAACTGGTGCTAGTACCGGAACGATTATCATGCCAATACAACCTTATTTTTGATATTCAACAGCTTATAACGCTAAATGTTAAAAGTTCGTGTATGGGTTGTGTTCAAATATTGATAAAAGTGTGCGATGACGGGCAGGGAAGAATTTTTAATTTTAAAAAATTAAATGATGAATATTTATACCTTATTTAGAAATATTTACTAAAAACCATACTTCAATTGGTGGATAGATTATCATTCCTTTTGAAGATACCTTCTGCATTCAGAATTTGGTTTGTATACCAATGGGTTCGATGAGGTTTGGATGGTGAATTAAGAAGTTAAAAAGTAAATTTACAGAAACAAAAAGAGCCGGCTTTGCCGGCTCTTTCAATTTGTTATTTACAGTTTTACTTCATCATATGGGCAGCAAGGAATGCCTCCATTGAACGGTAAAAATCAAACCTGTTTTCTTCGTTACGGAATCCATGGCCTTCATTATCTTTAACAAGATATTCAACCTCTACTCCTCTTGCTTTCATTGCTTCTACAATTTGATCTGATTCATCAATGTTCACCCTTGGGTCGTTGGCGCCTTGTGCAATAAACAGTGGTGATTTAATCTTGTCAACATGAAATACGGGTGATACTTCACTTAGCAACAAACTATCAGATTCAGGGTTACCAACCATTTCATACATCATATCAAGCATAGGTTTCCAGTAAGGAGGAATTGTTTTCATAAAAGTAAACATATTGGATACGCCTACATAATCTACACCTGCAGCATAAAGATCAGGCTCTTTTACCAGGCCCATCAAGGTAGCATATCCACCATAACTTCCGCCATAAATGGCAATTCTTTCAGGATCAGCAATACCTTGTTCTATCAACCAGTTCGTTCCATCTGTAATATCGTCCTGCATTTCAAGGCCCCACTTCTTAAATGAAGCTTCCCAGAATGCTTTACCATAACCTGTTGAACCTCTGAAGTTCATCTGGAGCACAGCATAACCTCTGTTTGCCAAAAACTGGATTTCCGGGTTGAACCCCCAACCATCACGAGCCCAGGGGCCACCATGAGGATTAACCACTACTGGTAGATTTTTTGCCGTTTCCATGGTATACCCTTTAGGGAGGGTGAGGTACCCATTAATGGTAAGGCCATCACGTGAAGTATAAGTAATTGGCGTAACAGCTGCCATTTCATTTTCGTCGATCCATGGACTTACTTCAACAATTTTGTCCAATTTATCCGTATTCATATCATAAATGTAATAGCTGCCCAAAGAACGGTCGCTATAGGTACGAATGATAAAAACAGTTTCTTCTTTATTGGTTCCGGTAATTGCAATTTCATATTCGCCTAAATCCTGTTCAATTCTTTTAAATAGTTTTTCTGATTCTGCATCAAAGAAATGACGTTCCCTTTTCCATGAAGTATAAGAAGCTGAAGTAATCACCTTTCTTTTTCTGGAATAGTTTACCTCTTCAACATCATATGTATCATTTTCGTAGAGGACTTTTACCTCTTCGCCATTAGCTATATCAAATTCAACAATTGCGCTTTTATCTCTACCCAAATTGGATGATGCAATTACATTTTTGTTATCAAAGGTGAAGAAAGCCGGTGATACGTTTTCTTTAAAATTCGTTGTTAATACATCGGTCCATTCGTCTTGTTCAGTCTCACGGTAAAGAAGCGTGGTATTGATCCCATCGGTAATGGCAAAAGCTACCCTTAATTTGCCGGCATGGTCGAACATCCATCCCTGGATATTTCCTGGATTCTCTGCCAGCATTTCCATCTCGCCGGTTTCAATATTCAATCGATATGGATCAAAAACCTGGGGATTACGTTTATTTAAACCAATGATCACTTCATTGGGGATATCTTGTAAATCATCAATTATCTGCGTCCTTACGCCATCAAAATCAGTAAAACAAACGAGGTTACTTCCATCGATATTTACACCATATAATTTATAATTTTCATCACCTCCATCGTCTTTCACGTAAAGAATCTGTTCGTTGTTTGGCCAGAAATACCCGGCGATATCGCGATCAGTTTCACTGGTTAACCTAATGGATTCCTCTTCGCCTCTTTTCTGAATAAAAATATTCATGCGGTTTTCGTAAGGTGCCCGGTAAGAATAATATTCGCCGTTAGGCGATATCTGGTAACTGGATTTATCAGGATTTTTAAAGAAATCCTCCAAAGGTAGAATTTTCGCTTTCATAATTTTAGCAGGTTGATCACAAGCACTTATTGCTAATATAACAATCAGCATGGCAAGTAATTTCATGGATACGTTTTTCATGTGATAAGTTTTAAAGTTTTTGATTATTTGGTTGCAAAGATAATATAATCAAATTAACTGTATATACCAAATAACAGCTTAAAATCTATATCTGTAAATCCAAAATATATATGCGAAGAATTTCTGAAGTTATTTAAGTTGAATCAGGAAAGTATTTAAGAATTAATTTACCTAATCAATTAACTGGTTTTAAAAGCTTAATGATTGTAAATTTGCAATTCTTTAGCAATTTTCGCAGAAGTACTTTTTCAATATTTCGGTTAAGTAAGCGTTATTTGTCTTAAATTATTTTTTTGAAAAAAATTAAAAAATTCCTTCTCCGGCTGGCAATAAGCCTTTTTGTGTTGTTCTTTCTTACAGCAGGAGGACTGGTATTGGTAACCTATTACTACGGAGATGATATTAAAGACAGGGTAGTAGGCGAACTCAATAAAAATCTTGAAGCGGAGATATCGGTAGGCACAATCAATATCAATCTGTATAAAAGCTTCCCCAATGCCACTATCAATTTCCTGGATGTGGTTTCAAAAGAAAAAAACGAAAAGCCGGGCCAAAGCCTGATCAAAGCAGAAAGGATTTCTCTTTTATTTAATATATATGATATCCTTCATCAAAATTATACGTTGAAAAGAATTAAGCTGGAGGGTGGGTTTTTAAATCTCATCAAAAGAGCTGATGGGTCAAAGAATTTTGAGATCATAAAACATCCGGGACAGGGTGAAGAAAGTGATGTTATAATTAGTATCCAAAAAATTGATTTCAAAAATATCAGCATCTTTTACCTCGACCAAACCATTCACAACGAATACTTTTTCAGGATAAATAAGGCTACACTAGAACTAACCGATAAAGCTGATTTTAAGATAGTAGATGCGCAGGGGAACATCTATTCAAACTATTTGAAAATTGGAAAACAAACCTACATTAAAGAAAGGGAACTGGATGTTGACCTAACTTTCAGTATTTCCGGAACGGCAAATTCCATTGAAGGCATTCGGGGGCATATTAGCACTCAAAACTTATTATTTGACATTTCAGGCAAAATTGAATATTCAAATGCTTTTGTCACTGACCTGGAGGTTAAGGCTTCGTCAGCACCTATCTCTTCATTTGTAAATCTGATCCCGGCTGAATATATTAAACCATATGCTGAATACACCTTAGTGGGTAATGTCAATTTTATTGCTTTTATCAAAGGCAAACTAACTCAAAATGAGATACCGTCAATTCAAATAAGCTTCAACCTTCATGAAGGAAAGTTTCAATCAGCTAAGAATAATATTAAACTGAATGGGCTTTCTTTTAGCGGGAGTTTCGACAATGGCAAATTAAAAAATGAATCAAGTTATAAACTGGACCTACACGATGTGGTAGCTTCTCATCCCGCAGGGAAAATATCGGGCAACATCCACATCACTGATTTCAACCGGCCTGAACTTAGGGTAAGTTTTCATGCTGATCTGGATATAGATAAACTTAACCGGGAAATCAATTTTGAACAGTTAGATCAGGTGGCAGGAAGGCTAATAGTTGATATGGAGTTTAACAAGAAATTATTGGATTACCGAAAATTTACCACCCGCGACTTTGTCAATAGCAAAACTTCGGGCACGCTGGAAGTAATAAATGCAGAATTTTCACTTAAGCGAAATAAGCATAGTTACAAAAATTTTAATGGGAGTTTTGAATTTAGCAATAAAGACCTGGTGGTTCGGCATTTTACAGGATCGGTTTCAAAAAGTGATTTTAACATGGAGGGGAGTTTTCAAAACCTGTTGGCCTATCTTTTTCTTCCTGATGAAGCAGTGAACATACAAGCCAGATTTAAATCCAGAACCCTTGATTTGAATAATTTATTTGAGCAAAACACAATGGCAAACGATAAAGAATTCCATTTGACGTTTTCAAAGCTTGTTAATTTTAATCTGGAAATGGCCATTGATTCCTTTTCATTCAGAAAGTTTAAAGCCTCCGATATTACCGGCCAGGTCCAATTAAATAACAGACTATTTACGGTAAAACGGGCTTCTTTTAAAGCAATGGACGGAAATGTAAATCTTAAAGGCTCAATCAATGCAAGGTTGGCAGGGGATTACAAAACCCTGGTTAGTGCCACTTTTTCAGATGTAAATATCAGGGAGTTGTTTTTTGAATTTGGTGATTTTAACCAACATAACCTGACCTTTGAGAACCTTGCAGGAAGGGTGAATGCAGAAGTTGAATATGTATCAGACTTATCATCTGAATTACTGGTTCCGCCCGAATCTGTAATTTGTTTTGCGGACCTTGAAATCTCTGAAGGCGAATTGATAAATTACAAACCTTTACAAAAACTATCGGGATATATCAAAGAAGATGAATTGAAACATGTTAAGTTTTCGAAGCTGAAGAATAAAGTAAAAATCTCAAATCAAGTGATTCACCTCCCTGAAATGGATATTGAATCCAGTAGCCTTGATATCAGTTTATTTGGCCAGCACACGTTTCAAAACCAAATTGAATATCATCTGCAATTATTGATTTCTGACCTTATAAGCAAAAAAGAAAAAATCAAACAGGATGTTGGTGATAACTTTGAAAAGGACGAACAGGTAGGTAAAACCAAATTGTATTTAGTGATGACCGGCGATGCAGAAAACCCTGAAATAAATTACGACACCCGTGAAGTTCGGAATAAAATTGCTAAGGACATTGAAAAGGAAAAACAAAATTTAAAAAATGTACTGACGAAGGAATTTGGCAGGGATAAATCAAACAAAAAAGAGGAGGATAGTATGCAATATATTGGAAAAAGCGGGAAGGACTTTTTAATAGAGTGGGAAGAGAATGATTCCATTCAAACCACAAAGGACAGCATAAAGGGGAAAGCTTTTATAAAAGATACGTCAGACAAAAAAGATTTTATCATTATCTGGGAAGAAGAAAATGATACCATCAAATAGATTTCCTGTTTGATTCAGGTATTACTCTTCGTCAATTACCTCTAGTTTAAAACCTGTACCATGGATATTTGTAATATGTATTTTAGGGTCAGATCTGAGATATTTTCTCAATTTTGAAATAAACACATCCATGCTTCTGCCAATAAAATAGTCATCGTCACCCCAAATAGACTTCAAAGCAGTTTCCCGGGAAAGAAGCTTATCCTGATAAATGCATAAGAGCTTCAATAAGGCAGTTTCTTTACGGGTAAGATTATGTACCGTTTCTCCCTGTTTTAGGAGCATGTTTATATGATCGAATTTAAAGCTTCCTATTTCAAATTCAGTATCTTCAGGCTCCTGAAACCCATTGTTATTTTGGCATCGCTTTAATATGGCTTTAATCCGCATACTAAGCTCTTCAGTACTGAATGGTTTTGAAATATAGTCGTCACAACCTACCATAAAACCTTTGATTCTGTCGTCTTTAAGAGTTTTGGCTGTAAGGAATATTATGGGAGTTTTGGTATCATATTTCCGGATTTCAACAGCGAGGCTAAAACCATCCATTTTAGGCATCATTACATCGAGGATGATAAGGTCATACTTATTCTTTCTGAACTTATTAAAGCCCTCTTCACCATCCCGGCAAAGTGTAGTTTTGTATTCCAGCATTTCAAGATAATCCTGCACAACCATGCTCAGGTTGGGATCATCTTCAACGAGTAGAATAGAATTTTGTCGTGTAGTAGTTTTCAATAGTACCTCCTTATATTCAAAATTTATTTGTTTATTAATCTTTGTCAAGCGGAAAAGAAATCGTAAACCTGCTCCCTTTATTTAGTTCACTCTGAACTTTTATGTTCCCACCCATTTTTTCAATAATTGTTTTTGCATAAAACAACCCCAGTCCAAAACCTTTAATATCATGAATATTTCCTGTTTGTAATCTTTGAAACTTTTTAAAAACTATGGCTTGGTTTTCGCGGCTTATCCCCATTCCCTTGTCCTCTACATGGATTAAAAGATGATGATTTGAAATTTCACTTATGATTAAGATTTCCGGGGCATTTATCGAATATTTATTTGCATTATCAAGCAGGTTATTAATCACATTTTGAAAATGAAACTTATCCACGATAATTTGATGATTATCTGCATTTAATTGTGTTTTGAGAATACCTGAGCGCTCTGCAATCTGCATTTTAAAATTATCAATACTTTCGTTTAAAAGTTCCCTGGCATCCATCTCCCTCATCTTCAGCTTGTAGTCCTCCTTATCTAAAATGGCTATCTGTAAAACTTGTTCTACCTGGTTTTTGAGCCTGGTATTTTCATCAAAGATTACTTTTGCATACTTTCTGATTTTTTCAGGTGAGTTAATCACCTGCTCCTTTGTAAGCATTTCACTGGATACTGAAATAGTGGCAATAGGGGTTTTAAATTCGTGGGTCATATTATTCACAAAGTCTGTTTTCATTTCCGAAAGTTTCTTTTGCTGAATAAGAAAATAAATGGTGAAGAAGAAACTAAAAACCAAAACCATTAAAAACAGGCCTGACATGATGGGCAAAATGATCATATCACTCAGTATTTTGAAGGATTGATCAGGGAAATAAGCAGCCAGGAGATAACTCTCATCATCACACAAACAGGTCAGGGAAACCCAGTGTTCTGATTGGATTAACTCTGACTCAAAATCCCCAATATCGCCCATTACAAACTTACTATCGTTTTGCCGGTAAACACCATAAGCATATTTTTTATCAATCCGCATTCCCGAAAATTCCTGCTTAATTAACGAATCGAGTGTATGTGGGTCAACTACATTAAGTATTTGTTCATGTTCCTTATAAAAGTTATAGTCAAAATCAGCAAAATTGGCAGGAGGAAAATTTTCCCCTGTCATTAATTGGTTTACCACACTTTGCAGCACTATTTCAACCTTACTGTTAAACTGGTCTTCTTTCAATTTTAAGGCATCCCTAACCCAAAGTAACTGAGTAATAAGTGCAGCAACAAGGGAAACAGAGGTGAGTAAAATGATCCAGCGAAAAACTTTAGTACGGTTCATAGCTCAAAATTACCGGTGATAAATTCTTCAGATAATAATTTAACAAATTTTTAACAGGATTTAACAAGTCGTTAACAGCAAAACAAAGAATCACTCATTATGTTTGCATCAGATTTAAACTTCAATAAATAATATTAAAATTAAAGGTATGAAAAAAATCGTTTTGGCATTGGGATTATTTGCGTTCTTATTCGCAGGGATTGTAACAATTGATACAGTTAAAGCTGGTGATACAGACAAAGTTGTTTACGATGATCCTCCCAAGGCATCAAAAAAGAGTTCGAAAAGCTGTGCTGAGTACGGCTCAAAGAAAAGTTGCTGCTCTTCAAAGAAAGCAGACCTAGGAAGCAAAGAGGAATGTAAAGACACTAAAGAAACAAAAACGACAAGTGAAACTACCACTACTACTACTACTACTAAAAAAGAAAGTCCTGATAAAAAGTAAATTGATAACCTCTTGTTTTTGGTCCCGGTCTTTTATTCTTTAAGGATCGGGATTTTTTTATTTTATATTTTTGAATTCAAGATTCAATTGAAGGATTCCTGACATCGGGTTGAGTCAGGTTTTGTAATTTTAATTATCATTAAATTTGTCCTACAAAATAAAAACGCCGACAATGCAGGAAACAACCATTACAACTTATTTAGGTGAATTAAGAACAGAAGCTGTTCATCAGAGATCAGGAAATAAAATCATTACAGATGCACCACCCGACAATAAAGGCAAAGGGGAAGCTTTTTCACCCACCGACCTGTTAGCCACCTCCCTCGGAAGTTGCATGATTACAATAATGGGAATAGCAGCTAATGAGCATGGGTTTAATTTGGATGGAACAGTTGCAAAGATTTGGAAGATCATGGAATCGAGCCCAAGGCGGGTTGGGGAAATTAAAATTGAACTCTATTTCCCTCCAAATAACTATTCGGAAAAAGAGAGGAAAATTATTGAAAGGTCAGCCTATACCTGCCCGGTTTATCTTAGTCTGCACCCCGATTTGAAGAAAACAATAAATTTAAATTTCTGATGGAAATAAAAGTACCTACAGGCATTCGGCATTCACTTGAAATTGATGTGGACAAATCGCTCTCTGCCTGCTTTTTTGGATCAGGGGCAGTGGAGGTTTTTGCTACTCCTGCCCTTGTAGCGATTATGGAAAAAACAGCCATGGAAAGTATATTATCCTATTTGCCCGAAGGCTTTACCAGTGTGGGTTCGGAAGTAAATATAAAACACCTGAAAGCTACTCCCATGGGTATGAAAGTAAAAAGTGAATCCTACCTTAAAAGCGTTAATGGGAATAAATTGATTTTTGAGGTACATGCCTGGGACGAAAAAGGGATGATAGGGATTGGGACCCACACAAGGGTGATAGTGGAAGAGAAAAGTTTTATGGCCCGTCTGAAATAATTATTCCCTGTTTTTTGTATCAATAATGATAGTCACCGGCCCATCGTTTTCTAATTCAACGTTCATCATTGCCCCAAATACACCGGTTTGAACCTTTTTACCGCTTTCTTCCTCCAGCCTTTTTACAAATTTTTCATAGTGAGGAATAGCCACAGGTGGCCGGGCGGCTTTAATAAAAGAGGGGCGGTTTCCTTTTTTTGTACTGGCATGTAAGGTAAACTGACTGACTACCAAAAGATCTCCGTTAACTTCTGTTAAGGCTAGGTTCATTACATCCTGTGCATCGTTAAAGATTCTCAGGTTGACAATCTTCTTACATAGCCAATCGATGTCCTCTATGGTATCTGATTCCTCAACGCCCAGAAAAATTAATAAACCCGTATTGATTTCCCCTGAAATTTTTTTATCAATTTTAACCCTGGCATTTGAAACCCGCTGAATTACTGCTCTCATTTCTGAATTTTAGATAAAAGTAAAAAATATGCCTGAAATAAAAAAAGCCTCCCCGAAGGAAGGCTCTTTATCATAAATATTGAGGAAGAATTATTCCACAATCATTTTCTTAGTTACAACAGATTCACCTGCTTTAACAGTATAGAAATATACACCGCTTGAAAGCTGGCTGCCGTCAATATCCATTTTGTTTAAGCCTGCGGTTGCACGACCAGCATCTACAGTATAAACAACCTGTCCCATCATGTTTGTAACATCCATGCTTAAGTTAGCAGCTTTAAGGAGGTTAACATAAACAGAAGAAGTTCCGCTAAATGGGTTAGGCTGGTTTTGGGCTACATCAATATCACGGATTGTTGGTTTTTCAGTAATTCCAACAGGAAATTCAGCTTTGCTGATTTTCATGAAAGTAATATTGTTGTCTCCGGCTGGATCCAAATCACCCCTAATACTTAAACCAGGCTCAGTATCACGTTGATAGTTCAGATAAACATAATCGTCGCTGTTTTGAGCCATATTTGGGAATACGCATTCGTCGAAGATGTGAACAAGGTCACCAGTCAGGTCAACAAATCCACCCCACCATTCACCACCATTAGGTGAAGAACGGCCCCAAAGGTGACGGTAATCCTGAAGGCCATTGTTAAAGGTTTCGGTAAGACCGGCCCAAACAACAAATACCTGGTTGTTATCATCTACATAAATAGTAGGTTGTCCTGAAGGACTTACATAGTAAAGACCAACTTCACCAAGGATATCCCATGTGCCGTTGTTATTAATGTCCTGAGCCCATCCGATAAGACTGTAGTCTTCTACCAGTTCTGAATTATTTTCAAGATATGGGTTCAAAGAATGAACATCGTTAGAGAAAGTAGGCCTGCCTTCTTTCCAGTATCCAAGACCGTCGACCAATGGGAACCATGATAAGGTTGCACCATCAGAAATCGCCCTGTTAATACCAAAAGCAACATGAACAGTTCCATTCATATCAATTGAAAGGTGTTTAGAACCATCAATACAATAGAAAGTATCTGTAGCAAAAGGAGCAGCAGGATCAAATAATGGATATGGGTTTTCCCAGATCACAGTTTTTTCCCAGCTATCACCGCCATCAGTTGATTTCATCAGAACAAAATCAGTCCATGAATCACCAATTGTGAAAGCAACTACATCACCACGAGCCTGGATTTCGTATGTATCCCCACTAATAGCTTTGAAATAATCAGCATTAATTTCGTCTAATAAAACGTTTTCCGGATCCCAGGTTGCACCTCCGTCAGAAGAACGTGAGTATAAAAGTGCTCCGTCAATTCCTTCATAGATTGCACCACCATTACCAACAGGTCTTGTTAATGGAATCAGGTGAATCACAGAATTATCCACTCCACCAGTTGTCATACGGGGCCATAACAGGCCTTCATATCCGACAGGGCCAAAGTAAGGCAGCGGTTGCCATTCTCCGGTTCCTTTTTCAGTACGGCTAGAAAACATAAGTCCATCAGTAGCTGCTTCAGACCAGTGAGCAACAATGATTTCTCCATTTTCTCCCCAGGGAGCATAAGCTGGCCAGCCAGTACGGTCGTCTTCAATACGGGCAGTTGGAGCAGGACCCCAAGCAGAGCCGTCATAATAATTGTAACCCGTTCCCCTGTCGGTGTAGGCTGTAGGTACTAAACCAAAAGTAAAGGTACCTCCAATGGTTCCATCATCATAAAAATGAATCCTGTTCTGCATACTGGTATTTGACTGGAGATCGTACCAGGTATTACCCATATCTTCCTCTTCAGGTGTAAATAATGCATTTTTGTTATTTCCAGGAATAACCTGGTTACTTTGATTCATAGTTCCTTCAGTTGCTCTAACATCCGGAACAGCTTTGTTTCTAAGTTGCTTTGGGGCTATTGCACGATTTTGCTGTGCAAAAGTTCCTAAAGCAAAGCCTAATACTAAGGCGAAAAGTAAAATCCTCTTCATGATCGATAAGATTTAGTTAAACAAATAATTAATTATGTATAATATTTTTTAGCAAAAAATACCTGTAACAATGACAATTCGACCTGCTAAATTACAACTTTTTAATAAATGAAAGGTATTTTTAATTTTTTAAAAAGTTATTGGCAAATTCTCTCCCCATTTCCAGGGCCTTTAAATTTAAGTCAACAACCTTATCTCCCTTCCTGTTAAAAATTTGCCTGATGGCATTTTGTAACTCTTCGAACTTTAAATCGAGGTAAGGAGAGGCTGCTCCAAGTATGACGATATTAGCTGATCTCCTGGATCCAATATCCATTGCTACCTTATTGGCATCAATGGCAATGTGATTCTTTATTTTTTTCACTTCCTTAAGAATATCATCAATTTCCGGATAATCAGGAATGTTTACATACGGAACAATGTTAGTGATCAACCATCCATCCTTTGATAACATAGGGAGGTAGCGTAAGGCTTCCATAGGCTCCACAGAAATGATCAGATCTGCTTTACCAGCAGGGATAAGGTCTGAAGCAATTTCTTTATCCGAAATTCTCAGGTCCGAATGTACATCGCCACCCCTTTGGCTCATCCCATGAACCTCTGCTTGTTTTAGGAATAGTCCCTGGTTAATAGCAGCCGTACCTATACTTGCTGCAATTGATAAAATGCCCTGGCCGCCTACACCGGCCAGAATGATATCTTGTTTCATGTTAATTTTGTATATTTTCCAGTTCCTTTTTTTTCTTCTCGTCTCTGATCTTTTGGGTTGCCGTATGTAAGCATTCCCTACGGGGGATGATCACAGAAACCCCCTGATAGTCTATTTCCTTCTTAAAAGCTTCCAGGTTTTTTTCGTGCCATTTAGGCGAAGGATCCATCACGACAATATGGTCTTTTTCCACCCCGATAGCCTCGCAAATTTTTTCTATTTTTCCGGTTGCCTGCGACTTTTGGCCTCCTGTCATAGCCACAGTACCATTATCCAAAATAATCACAGTAATTGGTGAATTGTCATTTACTGCATCCAGTAAACCTGTCATTCCTGAATGGGTAAAAGTAGAGTCGCCAATAACTGAAATGGCCGGGACAAAACCTGCATCCGCTGCCCCTTTGGCCATGGTAATGGATGCACCCATATCCACACAGGTGTTAATGGCTTCGAATGGCTCTAAGGCACCAAGTGTGTAGCAGCCGATATCTGAAAATACGCGACCTTTGGTATAAGGAGCCAATGCATCATTAAGAGCATTGTAAGAATAAATATGGGGACATCCTTTGCAAAGCTTGGGCGGACGGGGAGCCACCAACCCTGGCATCTCCAATGTTTCCTCAAGTACAAAACCAAGAGCACTGGCTACTTTATTTGGATTGAGCTCACCATCTCTCTGGAGGGTACCTTCAATACGTCCTTTTATTTTCTTTCCAAGACCGAAGTAACTATTTATTGTTTCTTCAATCATTGGGTAACCGTCTTCAAGAATCAGTATCTCATCGCATTGCTCATATAGGTCAGACACCTGATGTTTAGGAAGAGGATATTGACCGACCTTTAAAACAGGATAAGGAATGTCCCTGTCAGAGAAATTTTCCATAAGGTAATTATAGGCAATACCTGATGCTATTATTCCAAGGCTGCTATCTTTTCCCTGGTAAAGTTTATTAAAGGGACTGGATTCAGAATCTTTTAAGAATCCGGGTTGATTGTCAAGTAATAACCTAAATCTTTTGCGGGCATTTGAAGGAAGTAGTATAAACTGGTTAGCTGTTTTAGGTAAGCTAATTTCATTTTGCTTTCGTCTTGTCTTTTTTACCACACCGGATCTTGAATGAGCTAAACGAGTAGTAATTCTCATTAACACAGGGATGCCAAACTTTTCAGAGAGATCAAATCCATAATGCATCATATCGTATGCTTCCTGTTGATTGGAAGGCTCCAATACCGGAATCATTGCAAATTGTCCAAAAAACCTTGAGTCCTGCTCATTTTGTGAGGAATGCATGGAAGGATCATCAGCTACAACTACAATCAATCCGCCATTGGCTCCGGTAATTGCTGAATTGATGAAAGCATCCGCGGCAACATTCAATCCAACATGCTTCATACAAACAATGGAACGTTTGCCTACATAAGACATACCCAGTGATGCCTCCATCGCTGTTTTTTCGTTACTTGCCCATCCTGACCGTATATTATTTTTTTGAGCTTCATCTGAGGTAATCACATATTCCATAATTTCTGTGGATGGGGTACCTGGATAGGCATATATTCCTGAAATACCGGCATCAATTGCTCCCTGGGCAATCGCTTCATCGCCTAATAACAATACTTTTTCCATAATGCGCTGAAATGCTTTAATTATCGATTGTGAATTGAAACAAAATTATATAATTATTTGGTCTTTCAAAGGGTTAAAGCAATCTATATTCATTTTAAATTGCCATTGAAATTTATTTCCCATCACATCGAAAATGAAATAATTGTTAGTTTTTAAGGTTTATTTAACTGAGGCAGGAAATTTATAAATCATTTTTCATTTAGATTTGTTGTAGCCGGTAAATTATGAATTTTTTAGCACACTTATATCTGTCGGGTGAGAATGAAGAAATCATCATTGGCAACTTTATCGCCGATCATGTGAAAGGAAAGGCCATTGATAAATTCAGTGATGGAATTAAACTGGGCATTTTACTGCATAGGGAAATTGATCGTTATACTGATTCACACCCTGTTTTTATTAGCACGAAAAACAGGTTAGCAGTCAATTATAAAAAGTATGCTGGTGTAATTGCAGATATGTTTTATGATCATTTTTTATCCGCAAACTGGATGGATTATAGTGATGAAAATATCGATTCATTTACTCACCGTATGTATAAAATTATTATGAAAAAATATTTTATACTTCCCCCAAAAACAAAAAGGCTTTTACCCTTTATGGCCAAAGATAACTGGTTAAAGGCTTATGGAACTATTGATGGCCTGGAAAGAGCATTAAGCGGGATGGCCCGCCGAACTCCCTTTGAATCAGGAATGGAAAATGCAGTGACCGATTTGATAAAAGACTATGATATTTATAAGTCTGAGTTTGATTCATTTTTCTCCGAAATTAAAATTTTTGTCGGGGAGATGAATTATCCTCCGCGATAATTATGAATAAATCTCAAGATGTTATAGTTACAATTAGCTTCCTTTTTCCTCCCCTCTGCCTGAATTCACACAAATAAATGCCTTGCCAGGTACCAAGGTTTAATCGATGGTTTGAAATTGGAATAGTAACTGACGATCCCACAATGGAAGCTTTAATGTGGGCAGGCATGTCATCCGGCCCTTCCATGGAATGCACATAATCTTTTGAGCCATCGGGAATAAGCTTATTAAAAATAGATTCAAAATCAAGTCTTACCGTATAGTCAGCATTTTCATTTATTGTTAAACCTGCTGAAGTATGCTGAATAAAAAGATGAAGAACCCCGGTTCTGGGTAATTGTTTTAGTTCATTTTCAATTAAATGCGTAACAAGATGATAGCCTCTGCTAAAGGGTGGCAATATGATTTCAAATTGTTCAGACATCACTAAAAAAAACTGTTTTAAAAGCTCTTGCTATTTCGTTTGATGAATCATCCACAATGTAACTCAAGTTGCGGATGATAAAGCTAGAGAAATATTAAAACAGTCTGATAAATATTATTTCTTCGTTTCTTTCTTTTTTATACCGGCAAATTCTTCCAGCATATCAGTAGTCACAGACTTAGGACGTTCAAGGGGATACCCAAGAGCTCTGTCCCAAATAATATTGGCACAAATTCCTATTGCTCTACCTATACCAAAAAGTACCGTATAAAAATCATATTCACGCACCCCATAATGCCACTGAATAACACCAGACTGAGCATCCACATTAGGCCATGGGTTTTTAGCTTTGCCTTGTTCTTTTAAAATAGGAGGAACTACCTTATAAAGAATATCGACATACTTAAATATAGGATCTTCTTTCAGATATTTTAAACTAAATTCCCTTTGAAGGGCATATCTTGGGTCGGTTTTCCTTAATACAGCATGGCCAAAACCCGGAATCACCTGGCCAGAATTTAGCGTTTCCCATACATATTGTTTGATTTCATCTTCTGAAGGAATCACTTTTTCACCACCCATTCTATCGACCAGCTCATGAAGCCACTGAAGTACTCCCTGAGCTGCCAGGCCATGCAAAGGACCCGCTAAGCCATTCACCATTGCTGAAATGGATAAATAAATATCGGATAATGAGCTGGCCACTAAATGACCTGTATGTGCACTCACATTACCACTTTCATGATCGCTGTGGATGATAAAGTGTAGCCTCGAAACGTCATCATATGGTTTTTCCTTACCCATCATAAACGCAAAGTTTCCACCAAAGTCAAGGTTAGGATTCGATTGTATTCTTTTTCCATCCCTATATATTTTAGCATATATATAAGTAGCTATTTCAGGAAGTTTGGCTAAAAGATTAACGGAATCTTCATACATCGGATCCCAATAATCTTTTTTATGAATACCTGCGCTATATTTTTTTGTAAAGAATGATTCACGGTGCATTGAGAGAATAGCTGTTGCGAAGATCGTCATTGGGTGACTGCAACAGGGGAAGGAATCAATTACCTCATAAATATACCTTGGAATAATCCTCCTTTTGCTAAATTCATCAACCACATCCAATGCTTCCTTTTCAGTCGGCATATCCCCGGTTAATAAAAGGTAAAATAAGCCTTCCACATAGGGCATTTCTGAGCCTTTTGGTTTAGGTAATTTTTCAAAGACTTCCTTTAGTGTATAGCCCCGATATCTGATTCCCTCATTGGGATCGAGGTAAGAAATATCAGTTACAAGACTTTTAATCCCTCGCATACCACCAAGGGCCTGAGCTATGGTTACCTTGTCGATGACAATATCTCCATATTCGTTCATCAGCCTTTCAGTACGGGGTCTTTGTTCCTCTATCTTTTCATAGAGTTTTTCTTTTAGTGTAGACATATTACTTGTTTTTGAGTTACATATTTTTTACAATTTCATTTCCAAATTCAGAGCATTTCAAAAGGGTGGCACCTTCCATTAAACGATGGAAATCATAAGTTACTCTTTTGTTACTAATTGAGGCTTCCAGTCCTTTCCAGATTAAATCATGGACTTCTTTCCACCCCATATACTTAAACATCATAGCACCTGAAAGGATCACTGAACCCGGATTCACTTTGTCGAGACCAGCATATTTTGGCGCAGTACCATGAGTGGCTTCAAAAATAGCATGGCCTGTGGTATAATTAATATTGGCACCTGGGGCAATCCCAATTCCACCAACCTGAGCGGCTAAGGCATCAGATAAATAATCACCATTTAAGTTCATGGTAGCAATTACATCAAATTCTTTTGCCCTGGTAAGTACTTGTTGAAGGGTGATATCAGCTATGGCATCTTTAACCAGTATCTTCGACTTCCATTGGCCATTTCCATGCGTAGGCATAAGCTTTATAGCTATTTCTACCTCTTTTCTAATATCTTCCTGCTGGGCCGGAGTCATTAAATTATAGCCCGGTTCAATTAATTTCGCGTTTTCTTCAATTCTTAAATTGGGGTTGGCATCTTTATTTCCAATTATCCAACTTTCACGTTCTGTCACAATTTGGTCTCTGAACTCTTCCTGGGCTATTTGATAACCCCAGTTTTTAAAGGCTCCCTCAGTAAATTTCATAATATTTCCTTTATGAACTATGGTGACAGACCTTCTTCCTTCTTGAATAGCATATTCAATAGCTGCTCGTACAAGTCTTGATGAACCTTCTTTTGAAATGGGTTTAATTCCTATACCGGAGGTTTCTGGAAAACGAATCTTTTTCACTCCCATCTCACTCTGGATAAAGTGGATGATCTTTTTTACCTCCTCTGTGCCTTCCTTCCATTCAATTCCTGCATAAATATCTTCTGTATTTTCCCTGAAGATCTCCATGTTTACATCTTCTGGTTTTTTTACAGGTGAAGGTACTCCCTTTACATATTTTACCGGACGCAGACAAACATAAAGATCAAGGATTTGGCGTAATGCTACATTAAGTGACCTGATACCACCTCCTATGGGTGTAGTCAAAGGTCCTTTAATTCCAACCAGGTAATCTTTAAATGCATCCACTGTTTCATCGGGTAACCATTCTCCAGTAGCATTAAAAGCATTTTCTCCTGCTAAAACTTCTTTCCATATAACTTTGCGCTTTCCTTTGTAAGCTTTTTCCACAGCCGCGTCAAAAACGTTTTGTGAAGCACGCCAAATATCCGGGCCAGTGCCGTCACCTTCAATAAATGGGACAATCGGATTATCGGGAACTAATAATTTCCCGTCTACCATTCTAATTTTATCTCCTGTCATTCGATTAAAAAATTTTATTGTGATTAATGTAAGTATTTACATATGTGATGGTGGTAAAAATACAAAACTAAATTGAAATTTTACCGATGAATTTAAATAAATAACAATTTATACTCTTCTAAAAATAAGATTTTTATCTTATTGTTCAAATAAGTGTAACGCAAATACTAATTCTGCGTCCTATCTTTTTAAGGGATGATAGGAAATATTATGTTAAAGGGCTTTTTTTATATTCCCATAACAGAAATTTACTTCATATTAAATGGAATCTAATACATAACTAAATAATTTATAAATTTGTGCGTATGACTGAAAGCAAATTATACAGAAGTCGCTCCAATTCTATGATAGGCGGTGTTTGTGGTGGTCTTGGCCATTATTTGAACGTGGATCCTATAGTATTCAGGATTCTATTTGTTCTGGCTCTTATCGTGGGTGGTAGCGGTTTCCTGGTATACGTCATCCTTTGGATTGTAATACCGGTAGATGTAGAACAGGTAATTAACACAAATCAATCAAAAAACGAAACCATGACTGACGAAACGAAAACAACTGAAACACATCAGGAATCAGAACCAATTAAAAAACCTGAGAAAAATGATGGAAATCTTTGGGGAGGACTTATATTAATAACCCTGGGAGGCATTTTTTTAATCGACCGCTTTGTACCACGTATCGACTTTGGAGACTTATGGCCGGTAATCCTAATAGTAGTTGGGGTTATTCTTATTTCGAAAAGTTATCAGCAACCTAAAAACTAAGCCTTATGAAGTATGGAAATATTTTTTGGGGTGTTATCCTCATCACGCTGGGTATTTTAATAGCCCTGCGAAATATGGACGTCTTTTTCTTTTCCTGGTCTTCAATTTTTCGCTTGTGGCCCTTGATCTTTGTATTTTGGGGGATTGCTTTACTTCCGATTAAATCGATGGTAAAACTTTTACTTACTGTAGGAACTGTTCTTATAGGTTTACTCATTTTGGTAAATAACCCCGGGCGAAGTTTCCATTTCTTTCAAATCTGGCCTCACAGTTATAGTATTGAAAGTGATAGCGATGATGAAGAAAGTTGGTCGGAACAATACTTTGATGAAGATTTTGAAGGCAGTTTTGAAAATGCAACTTTAAATATTGATGCTGCTGCAGGGGAATTCAGCCTTCGGGGTGTTACGTCCAAATTATTTGAATTTGAAACTAAAGGTAATACAGGCCTTTATAGTGCAAAAACACGTAAAGTGGACGAAAACAACGTGGTGGTAGATTTTACCCATGAGCAATATAAAGGACGAAGACATATTGAAAATAAAGTGTGGATGCATATAAATGATGGCCCTGTTTGGGAAATGAATATTGATGTAGGAGCCGCTGAAATTGATATGGATTTGTCAAATTTCAAAGTAAAAAGAATTGACATAGATGGTGGTGCCTCTTCGATAAAATTGAAATTAGGTGACCAAATAGATAAAACTATTGTAAATATTGATGCCGGAGCATCGGGGATAAAAATTAAAATACCCTTTGAGTCGGCATGTGAAATCCATACAAATACTATTCTTACAGGCCGATCATTTGATGATTTTAATAAAATAGAGAATGGCCTGTACCAAACACCAAACTTTTCTGATTCAGCCAATCAGATTTTTATTGATGTAGATGCTGCCATTTCTGGCGTAAAGGTGGAAAGGTATTAGAAATTTGGGGGATTTTTTTGAGTAATAAAGGAAGAATTATTGGAAATTACTTAGGCAGATAGGGGCTTGGTTTAGTTTTTAGACAGCTCGCTGAGTTTTTGCATAAATTTTTCCGTTTCTGTACTTTTATCAAAGAAATAATCGGCTCCGTTTCTTAAACTATAATTTTTCGCTTGTGCGTTCATCGTGAAAATGATAACCTTCATGTCCTTATTTTCTTTTCTAATTTTTTTGAGAATATCTATTCCGTTTCCATCTGGAAATCTAAGGTCAAGAATAACGATATCAGGGCTTTCCTGTAAAATCATATCGTAGGTTCCTTCAATCTTATAATTGAACCCGATTAAATTAATATTTTCCAGGGTATTAATTTGTTTTCTTATCCAGTTTGCTATATCTAAGTCATCTTCTGCCAGGAATACTCTTTTCATTGTTTCCAGATTTATAATAAATTAATTTAATGTATTTTGATTAAGATACTTGGCAATCACCTTTAATAATTCCCGCTCCATCACAGGTTTGGTCAGGTAATCGTTGCAACCCGCTTTAATGGCCTGATTTTTTTCCCTGCTTAATGCATAAGCAGAATGTGCTACAATCGGGAGATTTTTTCTTATTAATTTAATCTTTGCAGTAGCTTCAAAACCATCCATCACAGGCATACGAAGATCCATAATTACTAAATCAATTCTTCTGTTCATTTTAACCTTTTCCACAGCTTCCTTACCATTATAGGCACTCATTATTTCAAATGATTTTGACAACACTTCCTCCAAATAAAAATGATTGGTCAGGTCATCTTCAACAATTAATATTACTTTCTTTTTAGGAATTTTTATATCCTGTTGATCCCTGTTTTTAAATTGATTATTTTTAGTTGAACAAAGGCTGCTCCCATCAAAAGAGTGAAGTTGAGTTCTTTCCATAATTCCTGGGTTAGTGGTCATGGCTTTATTGTTTTTTTTGTGTAAGTTTCTTCAATAGATTATAAGTTTCTGCAGGGCCGGAGGTGTTTTCAAAATAAACGTCTGCCTCACTTTTTGTACCGGGTGCAATTAATTTTTGAGAGATGGAATTAAAAAATACAACAATAACTTTCATTTCTGTTTTAATTCTTTGAATTAATTTGTTCCAGCTTTCTTCAATGTTAAATGAATACAAAATCAGAATGTCAGGTTGAAAATCATATATTTCGTAAAGTGCACTGTTGGCACTATTAATATAGGGTGCGTATTCCACACAAAAGTTTTTCTTGAGTTTATCAGTTATGAATTCAGGATTGTTTAATCCGCTATCAATGATAAGTAGCTTCGTCATTTTGAGTTTGTTTTACCAAGTTTTATTTTGATGCAATATCATTTTACAAAAATGATCAGAAAATGACCTCTATACAATAGGAAATGTGCTTAAATTAGTATAATAATTTGCTTAACAGGAAGAATACTTTGAGTGGGAATATACAATGAATGAATAAGCAAAATGCTAATCTTCAAGGCTTGTAAGCCCTGATTTTATTGCATATTTAGTTAATTCAGGAAGAGTATACAGTTCCAGTTTATCCATTATATTTTTGCGATGGGCATCAACTGTTTTAGAGGATACAAATAAAATATCGCCAATCTCTTTCGAAGATTTTCCTTCTGCCAACAGTTGTAGTATTTCTTTTTCACGAGAAGTTAGTTCTGTTTCCTCTTCCGTTAAATTAGCCATGAACTCATTGAGGATAATACCCGATATTCGCTGGGAAATATATTTTTGATTGCGGGCAACAGTTTTTATGGCGGTGATCAATTCATCCGAATCCGAATCTTTTAACAAGTAGCCATATGCTCCGGCTTTAAACATCCCGCTTATAAACCGCTTATTGGAATGCATTGACAAGGCTATTATCTTCATATCTGGGTTCTCCAGTAAAATCTGACGGGTCGCTTCTACTCCATTCAATCCGGGCATAGCTACATCCATAACTACAACATCAGGTTTAAGTTGATAGCAAAGCTTTACTGCTTCTCTCCCATCAGATGCTTCTCCTATGACTTTTAGATGCGTTGATTTTTCAATTACATTCCTTAAGCCATCCCTCAAAATTTGATGATCATCAGCCAATAAAATCTGTATATCCATTTTATTGCTTAGTTAATTAGAAATTAAAGGTACGAATATTTTCACTTCGGTTCCTTCGCCTGTGTTCGAATGGATTGAGAAATTCCCTTTTAAATTTTGCACGCGTTCTTTCACAGCAAATAATCCAAATCCACTTTTATAGACATTCACTCTGGACAATTGTTTAACATCAAAACCTTTACCATCATCAGATACAACAATATCTAACCCCCCGGAAATCGCCTTAAAATGAATTTTAATTTTTTTTGCGTAAGCATGCTTGATAGTATTATTTATTACCTCCTGAATAATTCTAAACACAAGAATCAATTGCGACTCAGAAAGTGGCAATTCCTCAATTTCTGTAATAAATTCAGTTTCTATTTTATATTCTTCTGAAATTTTTTCTAACAGCCAGTACATGGTTTCCACTAATCCCAGTTCATAAAGTATCGGTGGGCTTAATTCATAGGTAATTTTTCTTGAATTTTCAAGGGCTGAAGAAATATGGCCAATTACAGATTGAATTTCAGCCAGGAATTTTTCATTTTGAGCTTCCTTTTGTAAATCACTGAGTTTCATTCGTGAAATTACCAATGATTGGCTTAAATGATCATGAATATTGGCAGCTATTTGTTTTCTATGTTTTTCTTCTACAAGTGAAATCTCAGTGGTTAGGTCTTGTAAAGATTTTTGATAATTTTTAATTTCCTTTTCCCTTTCGATGCGCTCCGTAACATCCTGAATCACGCCAATTACTTTCAAAGGATTTCCCTGTTCGTCCATAATCACTTCTGCAATTGAGTTTGCCATTCTTGACGGTCCTCCATTTTTTGGATGCACCTCATATATTAAATTATAGGTTTTATTTTGTTCGATTAAATCGACCAGTGCCTGATGAACCCTTTTTCGATCAGGGATGCAGTCTTCTACAAATTCAGTGGTAAAATCATCTGCATCAGGGCTAAATCCAAAAATTCGACGGGCCTCTTCAGATCCCCAGAAATGGGTCGTTTGAAGGTTATATTCCCAATTACCTACTTTACCCAGCTGCTGGGCTTTAATATATCTTTCCTCGTTTTCCTTCAAAAGGAATGCTGCCTTTTTTTCAGCCGTAATATCATCAAAAGTGGAGAATACCTGGTAAGGTTTTTTTTCTCCATTTTTAAACTGAGGGATGGCATCAATTTTTATCCAACGGTAAGTTTGTTCAATTGGATTATACACGCCCATCTCTACGTCATTAATCTGCTTACCTGTTTTTAAAGCTTTTATACTGGGGTGGGAGTCACCTGGAAATTCAGAACCATCTTCATGAATAGAATGCCAACTATTGTCCGTAGAGCTTCTTCCGATCATTTGTTCAAAGGTCAACCCCAGAATTCTCAAGGCGGCCGGATTAGCATCTATAATTTCACCCTTGCTGTTTTGATAAGTTACTCCCTGAGCCATGGATTCATACAATGTTCTAAATTTTATCTCACTGGCTTTTACAGCTTTCGCGGTTTTTATTCTTTTGGTAATATCATTAAAGGTGACGATAAGATTTTCGTCAAGAAATGTTGCATAAAGTTCACATAGTCGTTCTGTTCCATTTGCACAAGTCACCCGGTAAACCCCTGTATTTTCAGGTTTCCTGGTTTCACGGGCTTTAACTAGGACATCTTTCCACCTTTCAATTACTTCATTTCTGTAATCAGGATCTGGGTATGCTATTTCGTACCATTCAGAAGCGGTGGGTGCAGTATGGCCAAAAAGTTCATGGGCACTTCTGCTCCAATATAAAATATTATTATCTTCCACATCGACTACTGCTATTGGAAATGGTGTTGCATCAAGTACTAACCGGAGTTTAATTTCACTTTTCTTCAGATCTTCTTCCGCTTGTTTGTATTTAGATATATCTGCCCACTGACAAACAACATTAGTCAGCTCACCTTTATCGCTCAGAATAGGGAACATAGCCACATCAATAAACATATCACGAGCTTTTTCCAGGTCAGAAGTTCCCGCATTCGCCCCTATCCAGGGAATACTAAAGCGTGCAGTTTCAAGTTTGGTAAAAACGGCTTTTACCATAGGCATAACCCCTTGTTTCTCCAGATTTACATCCTTTAAAACATTATAATTTCCAACTATCTCCTCATCATTTAGTTGAATGGTATCCCTTAGAGTTCGGTTGGTTTTAATTATGTTTCCTTGTGTGTCAGAAATCCACATTGCAAATGGGCTCATTTCAATAATGGTATTCAGAAATTTCCCGGTAGAGCTAAATTGCTCGTTTTTCTCTTTGGGCATGAAGCTGTAGTTTTTGATCCAGCCACTAAATATACATCAAATTCAATTTAAATCAGTTATTTAACAAGAATAATTAAAAGAAATAACCGAAAGGCAGGGCAAGTTTTTAATTTTACCTTGACATTAAATGGAAATATTTCTTCAAGTATTCAGGCTATTCTGGCTGCCCATGTGTACTCAGCGAAAAATGCTAAAGTTTTTTAAGTTCAAAAATATCTTTTCTTCTGTCTCTTAAGTTTTTCACACTTCCGAATTGATTTAGCTCTCTGAGTAAGTCAATATCTACATCGGCAATAAGGATCATTTCAGTATTGGTTGTAGCTTCAGCTTTAATTCCATTAGCCGGAAAGGCAAAATCACATGGTGTAAAAACCATCGACTGGGCAAATTGAATGTCCATATTATGAACTTTGGGCAGATTGCCCACACTGCCGGCAATAGCCACATAGCACTCATTTTCGATGGCCCTTGCCTGTGCACAATTTCTTACTCTTGAATATCCATTTTGAGTATCTGTTAAAAAAGGGATAAATAAAATGTCCATTCCTTCATCGGCAAGTAACCTGCTTAATTCAGGAAATTCCGAATCATAACAGATCAGAATTCCAATTTTACCACAATCTGTATCAAAGGTTTTTAACTGACTTCCTCCCTGCATCCCCCAAACCTTAGCCTCATCAGGGGTAATGTGCAGTTTTTCATATCGTTCCATTGAACCATCTCTTTTGCATAAGAATCCTACATTATACAAAAGATCATTCCGCATTTGAGGCATGCTACCTGAAATAACATTAATATTATAAGCAATAGCAAGTTCTGAAAATCGTTGGGCAATGTTGTTAGTATGTTTTGAAAGCTCCCTAATAGCCTCTGATTCAGGAAGGTGATTATTTTCTGCCATTAAAGGAGCGTTGAAAAATTCCGGAAAAAGGGCAAAGTCGCACCGGTAACCCGAAACAGCATCAATAAAGTATTCTGCCTGCTGCATCACCTCTTCCAGGTTTTTATACAAGCGCATTTGCCATTGAATTAATCCCAGGCGAACCACTTTTTTCTGAATAGCAGCTTTTTTCGTTGGTTTTTTATAGTAAATATTATCCCATTCCAATAAAACGGCAAACTCATTAGAAGCCTCATCCCCCTCAAGATAACCTTTTAATACTTTGGAAGGATGAAAGTCGTTAGAGATTTGAAAGTTAAGCACCGGATCCTGAATTTCTTTCCGCTTAACCTTTTCAATATACTCCTTCGGGGTCATTTTATCAGCATATTTGTGGTAGTTAGGGATTCGGCCTCCAAATGCTATTCCTCTTAAATTTAAGCCTTCGCAAAGCTCTTTCCGGTAATCATATAATCTTCTCCCAAGCCTTAACCCACGAAATTCCGATTTAATGAAAACATCAATCCCATAAAGCACATCTCCTTGAAGTAAATGGGTTTCGAAAGTATAATTTCCTGTTATTTCCCGGTAGGTGTGATGGTCTTCAAATTTGTCATAATCCACAATGATAGACAAAGCACAGCCCGCCAACTGATCATTCACTATTATCACCACCTGTCCTTCCGGAAACTTCTTAATCAGGGATTGAATATGCTCTTCATTCCAGTATGAATTGGGCATATTAGAATATGCTTCAATCATGGCAGTTTTCAATTCCTGGTAATCATTTATTGTTAAATACCTTAATTCAATGTTTTCAATGTCTTTTATCATATAATTATTTTAGAAGGAAAAAGTAATCAAAGTTTAGGGCAAACTTATAAAAATAAAACCATGCAATAGAATAAGTGTTCATGGTATCTCTAATCTAATTTAGAAGCAATCAGTATCTGGTAAGAAACAAAATAAGCTTAAACCTCAGAAACAAAGAGAACAATGGCAGTCAGTTAATCTGTTCTGGTAAATTGGGGATTAGAATCCATATCTACTTCCAAAATTTCCTTCCAATTAGTGGTATAGTGTGGCGAAAGGTTATTTTGCCTCATCTTCCAGGAAGATGAGAGCCCCTGGATGGCAAACTTAACCGCATCAATACCCACCTTATTATTTATTGCATCCATTGCTGCAATCACTAAATTATTCTTATTTCTGGATGATGGTTCCCAAAGTTTTGATTGGTAATTAGCGGAGGGAACAATATCTGAGATGATGACTCCCGATTTCTTGTATAAATATCCTTTTCTGAATAGGGACTTAAGGGCAATTTGTGCAAAATGGATCAGCTCCTGTGTTTGGTTAGTAGGTGACGGGAGTTTTACGATGCGGTAATTGACATATCTGGGGCCGCTGGCATATTTGTTTGTCATGATAAAGACTAACAGGGAATTGGCAAGCGATTTTTGTTTGCGAAGTTTTAATGCAGCCAGTGATACATAAGTTGCAGTGGCTTCTTCAAGTTCAGACAAAGTTTTCAAAGGAAACCCAAAGGAACGTGAAGTACATATCTCTTTCTTCAGATCAGGGTTGTCATTCAAGGGATAACAGGTTTTCCCTCTTAGCTCTAAAACAATTCGCTGGCCCATTATTCCCAAGTTATCTCTGATTCGGTTCTCATCAGCATTCATTAAGTCAAAGGCCGTAAATATCCCTGTACGTTTGAAATACTGATTGTATTTTTCACCCACACCCCAAACTTCGTTTATTGGAACAGATTGTAACTGCAGTTCTCTTTCAACTTCATTTAGGAGGCAATAATTTCCTTCCTTTGAGTGGTGGGTCTTGGCCAGATAATTGGCGGCCTTAGCAAGGGTTTTGGTAGGCGCAATACCAACAGATACCGGAATTCCTGTATTCTTCTGTACCATTTTTACCACTTCTTTTCCTTTATCTTCAAGCTTTGAATTGGAAATATGCGAAAAATCAAGGAAAGCTTCATCAATGGAATAGATCTCGATTTCAGGGGTAATTTTTGATAGCAGGCTCATTACCCTTTCAGAAATGTCACCGTAAAGGGCATAATTGGTTGAAAACACCTTCACCTCATTTTTTTTAATAATTGAGCGAACCTCAAAGGCGGGAACCCCCATCTTTATTCCCAGTTTTTTAGTTTCATCCGAACGGGCAATAACGCAACCATCATTATTGGAGAGTACAATTACCGGTTTTTTCTGTATCGAAGGGTCAAAAATCCGCTCGCACGAAACATAAAAATTATTACAATCAACCAGGGCAAAAATGTCGGGCATCTAATCAAATCTTTATTCCCTAAGATAATGATATTATTGAAAGAAAATAACCAGTCCAGATGTTTTTACAGAAATAGTAATTCGCTCTTACAATTCTTTTATCATCACTCCAAAGGGCAACCTTCTTTTTCCTATCTTTGCCCCCATAGTTTTATTTCCGTATCAATCAATAATTCAAGCAGAAATGCAAACAATAATACATAAAACATCCGCTTATTCCGACACGGATAACCTGGTGCTGGTGCTTACTGAAATTAAGAACATGAAATCAGGCCTTTTTTCGGAACAGGAACTTGATTACATGAAAGAATACCACTCCAAACACAAAAAGAACTTTTTTTCATTTAACCGAATGGTAAATTGGGTTTTTGTTGTTTTTGTTGAAAAAGAGAGTGAGAAATCTACCAGGCTTGAAAGCTACAGGTTAGAAGGGTCAAAACTTCAATCTATTGCAAATGGCCATAAACTGAATAGCCTGGTGGTGGCCGACCTTGAAAATAAACCTGAGGAAATACTGGCCTTTGCTGAAGGAATTGCGTTGAAAAATTATCAATTTCTTAAATATAAAAGCAAAGCCGTTGAAAAACTTAATTCATTAAACGCCATTTATCTGTTTAGTGAAAATTTGGGAAACGATCTGGTTGACGTGATGAATATTATTATCGACAGCACTTCACAGTGCCGGAATTTGGTGAATGAACCAGTAGCTTTTCTGAATGCAGTTCAGTTTTCTCAAGAGATGGGATCTCTTGCGCAACAATCGGGCTGTAAAGTGGAAGTACTCAACAAGAAAAAAATTGAATCGCTTAAGATGGGGGGACTTTTGGCTGTAAATAAGGGCAGTGTGGACCCACCTACTTTTACTATCATGGAGTGGAAACCAGAAAATGCCCAAAATAATAAACCTTACGTATTTGTAGGAAAAGGAGTGGTTTATGACACGGGGGGGATGAATATTAAAACGGGAAGTTCTATGAATGACATGAAAATGGATATGGCAGGTGGGGCTGCTGTTGCAAGTACCTTGTATGCCATATCGCGGGCTAAGTTGCCCGTTCATGTTATCGGATTAATTCCTGCCACAGATAATCGCACCCATGGAAATGCTTATGTAAACGGGGATATTATCTCAATGCATGATGGTACCAAAGTAGAAGTGATCAATACCGATGCCGAAGGACGGATGCTGCTGGCCGATGCATTAAGTTATGCCAAAAAGTATAACCCTGAACTTGTGATTGATGTGGCTACCCTCACAGGTAGCGCTATGCGGGCAATAGGAACTTATGGAATAGTGGCCATGCAGTGTAAAGCAGTTAATGAATTTAAAAAACTGGCCAAAAGTGGTGAAAATGTATATGAAAGATTGGTTGAATTTCCGATGTGGAAAGAATATCGCGAAGACCTTAATTCTGATATCGCCGATATAAAACACCTTGGCGGGGCAAATGCCGGAGCTATAACTGCAGCAAAGTTCCTGGAGCATTTTACAGATTATCCCTATATCCACCTCGACATTGCGGGACCAGCTTACTTTGAAAAAACAACGAAGTATTACCCGACTGGGGGCTCGGGCGTGGCAGTAAGGCTGCTATTCAATTTTATTTGGAATAAAGTAGCTGGGAATTAGCCATTATTCAGAATATTAATTTAAAAAGAAAAACAACAATGAATCCTCTGGATAACACATCAAATACAATAAAGGTAGGGATAACACATGGTGATTTTAACGGAATCAGCTATGAGATCATAATTAAAACCTTAATGGATAAAAGGACTCTTGAACTTTATACACCCATTGTTTATGGCTCATCAAAAATCGCCTCCTATTATAGAAAAACACTGGATCTGCAGGATACCAGCTTAAACCTTATAAAAAAAGCAGATTATGCCAACCCGAAAAGGGCCAACATTATAAATTGTTTTAATGATGAGGTAAAAATTGAGATTGGGAAAATAACCAAAGCCGCCGGTGATGTTGCAATTATTGCCCTTGAAAAAGCAGTTGAAGATTTAAAGTGGGGGAAAATAGATGTTTTGGTAACAGCGCCGATCAGCAAACAAAACATTCAATCAGATAACTTTAATTTTAAGGGGCATACTGATTATCTGGCAAGCAAATTCGACGAAGACGATCACCTGATGATCATGGTAAGTGATGAATTGCGTATCGGAATTCTCACTGGGCATATTCCTCTTTCGGAAGTAGCTGATACAATTACTACAGACCTCATTTTAAGTAAGATCAGGGTTTTAAATAAATCCCTAAAAATGGATTTCAATATCCGCAAACCTAAAATTGCGGTACTTGGTTTAAATCCGCATGCAGGCGATAGCGGTTTAATTGGGACAAAAGAGGCAGAAGTCATTATTCCGGCCATACAAAAAGCAAACGATGACAATATCCTTGCCATTGGGCCATATCCGGCTGATGGGTTTTTTGGTTCGTTGAATTACAAAAACTTCGATGCTATCCTTGCCATGTATCATGATCAGGGAATGTTACCTTTTAAAACGTTTTCGTTTGATACCGGGGTAAATTATACTGCCGGACTGCCAGTTATTCGTACTTCACCCGCCCATGGTACAGCTTTTGATATTGCTGGGAAAAACGTGGCTTCACCCAACTCACTGCGGCAGGCTATATACCTTGCCATGGATATACATCGGAATAGAAATGAATATTTGGAGTTGAATAAAAATCCACTGGTGGAAGAGGTTGCCGAACCACAAAACGCCAACAAATCCCGGCCTTATCCAAAACCAGGAATTCCCGAGAAAAAGCAATTTAGAGAGCAGAAAAATGACAACCCGGAAGAGGTAAAAGAAATACCGGAAGAAAACTCAGTATCGGGAGAAAATCCTGAGACCTTAGAGGACAACAAGGAATAAAACGTTATAAGCTTATTATTTTCATCCATGTTAACCACCACTTACACAATTAGTGAAATAGCAAAAATTACCGGGGGAGAAATTCTTGTCGACCTTCATGAGGAAAAGAATATTGATGATATTTTAATTGACTCGCGAAGGCTTATATCTGCCACCAACTGCCTTTTCATCCCTTTGATTACGAAAAAAAATGACGGGCATAAATTCATTGAAGAAGTATATCACCTGGGTGTACGAAATTTTCTCATTTCAAAACCCGATATACAATTTAAAGACGCTAATTGTATCCTGGTAAATAATACCCTGGAAGCCCTGCAAAAAATTGCCATCGCCCACCGGAAAAAATTTGATATTCCGATTATTGGAATAACCGGAAGTAATGGTAAAACCATTGTGAAAGAGTGGCTTTTTCAATTATTATCAGATGATTACCTCATCACACGAAGTCCGAAAAGTTATAACTCACAAATTGGGGTTCCATTATCAGTATGGCAGTTAAAACCAGAAAGCCAGTTGGGTATTTTCGAAGCGGGTATATCGGAACCAGATGAGATGAGTCGTTTGCAGCCCATTATTAATCCTTCCATAGGTATTTTCACGAATATAGGTGGAGCACACTCAGAAAATTTCATCACGAATAAACAAAAAGCCGGAGAAAAGTTAAAGCTTTTTACCAAGGTTAAAACATTAATATACAGTCCTGATTATGATGAGCTTCAGGAAACGATCATACGATCGGAATTGCTTGAAAGCATAACTGCATTTACGTGGAGTCATAAAATTGATGCGGATCTGAAAATTACTGAAGTAAATAAATCTGCAGAAAAGTTATGCAAAATAAGCGCTGTTTATAAAAAGAAAAATATTAGTATCAGTATTCCATTTCTTGATGATGCGTCTATCGAAAATGCAATCCATTGTTGGGCTGCTATGCTTTGCCTGGGTTACTCTTCGGAAAAGATCTCAGAACGCATGCAAAAGCTTCAATCCATTGCTATGCGTCTCGAAATGAAAGAAGGGATAAATCATTGCAGCATAATTAACGACAGTTACAATTCAGATATCAACTCCCTAAATATTGCCCTGGATTTCCTGAATCAGCAAAATCAGCATACTAAAAAATCAGTGATCCTTTCAGATATCTTACAAAGCGGCCTAAATGAAAGTGATCTTTACGGTGAAATTGCAGGCTTATTAAAACAAAAAGGAATCAGTAGATTTATTGGTATTGGCCCGGCCATTAGTAAGCAAGCCAGTCAGTTTGATATGGCGAGCATGTTTTTCCCTGACACCCAGGAGTTTTTAAAAAAGTTTTCTTTTGCTGAATTTCAAAATGAAAGCATTTTATTAAAAGGGGCAAGGGTTTTTGAGTTTGAACAAATAAGCCATGCCCTTCAGCAGAAAGCCCACGAAACTGTATTAGAGATCAATTTAAATGCAGTGGTAAACAACCTGGACTATTATCGAAAAAAAATAACACCTGGAACCCGAATAATGGCCATGGTAAAAGCTTTTTCGTATGGCAGTGGGAGCTTTGAAATAGCCAACATCCTTCAATTTCACAACATTGATTATTTGGCTGTAGCCTACGCAGACGAAGGGGTTGAACTCCGGAAAGCAGGGATCAAAACACCAATTATGGTGATGAACCCTGACGAACAAAGTTTTGATGCCATCATCAAACATAACCTGGAACCTGAAATTTATAATTTTCGTTCACTAAAATTACTTGAAGAAGCTACAAGGGCTAATATCATTCCTGATAACAAACCCGTAAAAGTGCACATTAAGCTTGATACGGGGATGCATCGGCTTGGATTTACAGAAGATGAGGTAAATTCCTTAATTGAACGGCTTATGAATATCCGATTGATTTATGTGGAATCAGTATTTTCACATCTGGCCTCCAGCGAAGATCCTTCCGACGATGATTTTTCAAAGGAACAAATTGCTGCTTTTAAAAGGATGGCACAAAAGATCAAAGAAAATGCCGACCACCATGTTATGATGCATATTTTGAACTCTGCTGGAATCTCCCGGTTTCCGGATGCTCAGTTCGATATGGTGCGGTTAGGAATTAGTTTATACGGAATTCCTAATTCACAAGACGATATAGGAATGCTGGATCATGTGAGTACACTCAAGTCAACCATTTCACAAATTAAAACCATTCAGGCGGGAGAAAGTGTTGGTTATAACCGGCAATTCAAAGCCACTGAGGAAATGCAGATTGCGGTGGTACCGGTTGGTTATGCGGATGGCTTAAACAGGAAGCTGGGTAATGGGAATGGCTATATTTATATCCGTAATCAAAAAGCGCCTATTGTAGGGAATATTTGTATGGATATGTGTATGATCGATGTAAGCGGGATTGACGTAAAAGAAGGAGATGATGTGATTATTTTTGGGAAAGAATACCCCATTTCTGAAATGGCTAAAACGCTCGATACTATCCCTTACGAAGTCCTTACAAATATTTCAAGGAGGGTAAAACGAGTTTATTATCATGAATAAGACTCTAAATTCATGGGGCTAATTTATTATTCTTCTATAGGTTTTATCTTGTCAATTGCACTGTTTATTTATGATAAACATCGCATTGCAATTATAATGTTAAGCCTTACCGCATTGGTCTTTTATTTTTCAGCCTCCCTGTTCGATCCTTTCCTAAATATGTGGGATGAGCGTTTTCATGCTCTGGTGGCAAAAAATATGGTTAAAAATCCCTTTAAACCCATGCTTTACGCCAATCCGGTGCTGGATATGGCTTACGACCGCTGGGATCGTTATCACATATGGCTTCATAAGCAGCCCCTTTTCCTTTGGCAAATTGCCATAAGCTTTAAGCTTTTTGGCATAAATGAAACGGCACTCAGGTTACCGAATGTGCTAATGGCCGGGTTAATGGTTCCAATAAGCTACCGTACCGGGAAATTGCTTGCGAATAAACATGTTGGTTTTTATGCAGCGCTGTTATCAGCAAGTTCCTTCTATTTATTGGAATTGGTTTCGGGCAGGCAGGAACTGGAACATAATGATGTAGCTTTCGTTTTATATATTTCTGCAAGTATATGGTCCTGGCTTGAATATCTTTATTCTCCGGATAAGAAGAAAGCTTACTGGTTAATATTGATTGGCCTTTTTTCAGGATTTGCCATCCTGTGCAAATGGCTTGGTGGCCTGCTTGTATTTTTAGGCTGGAGTTCATATTTATTCTTTCAACGAACTCTGGAAAAGAGGCCCAATCGGGGTGTTCATATCCAACCCATAGTCTTGTCATTATTTATCGTCTTTTTGATAGCTGCACCCTGGCAAATTTATACCTGGATAAAATTTCCGGAGGATAAGGCAAACGAAATGAGTATTTATTCAGGGCATATTTGGAAGGCTCTGGATGGGCATAGAGGCAGTTTCTGGTACCACCTCGAACAAATCCCCTTGTTGTTTGGGAAATGGGTACAGATTTTAATTGTACCGGCTTTAGTAGTTTTATATTTTACCAGTCGTAAAAAAACCCTTGCCCTTGCAGTCATAACCATGATCATTTTTGTTTACTTATTCTATTCTCTTGTTCAAACAAAAATGCCTTCTTTCCCTTTTATTATTGCCACCATGGTTTGGATAGCCCTGGCTTCCGTATTAGATTTTTTAATTCAGGCACTTTTAAAAATAATAAAAGTTAAAGCGATTAATGGAATAATCGTCGCTGTTGGCTTACTTCTATTGATATGGTACAACTCCGACATCCCCGTGATTCAAAAAAATCATGATCTCAATGGGCATGTTGCAAAACAACTCATGCACAACAAGGCTATATTTATAGAAATTAAAAATGGACTTCCTGATCGTACTGTTTTGTTTAATGTAAAAGGAAGGCATTATATCGAAGCGATGTTTTATACTGATTTTACAGCCTATAATGTGATACCCAACACAGAACAGATTTCTGACTTACAGAAAAAGAGGATGACAGTCGCAATTTTTAAACCTTTTACTGACTCTATTGATTTCCCATTATCCGAAAAAGTAATTATCCTGGAACAAGAACTAAAAGGCTGGGATTAGCTTTGCATTGTGTGGATTTTCAAAAATGTGTCAAGTAAAAAAATCTTAGTTTTGCTATACAAATTATCAAATAATTAAAATACATGGATCCGAAAACATTATCCGTGATAATTCCTGCCTATAACGAGGCAAATACGATACATAAAATCCTCGATAAAATAAAAAAGGCTAAACTTATTCTTGATACAAAAAAGGAGATCATTATAGTAAACGATTTTTCCTCAGATGATACAGCGGGCACTATTAAAACTTATATGGAAGAAAACCCTGATACAAATATCAGGCTGTTTAGTCAGGAAGCGAATAAAGGCAAAGGGGCAGCAATTCACAAAGGGATTGAATTGGCCACCGGTGATTTTATTATAATACAGGATGCTGACCTGGAGTATGACCCAGAAGAATATAATTTACTGCTTCGGCCTGCCCTTGATGATGTGGCAGATGTGGTTTACGGATCTAGATTTATTGGTGGATATCCGCACCGGATTTTATTCTTTTGGCATACCATCGGGAATAAATTCCTCACCTTTCTTTCAAACATTTTCACCGACCTCAATCTCACTGACATGGAGACCTGTTATAAGCTCATCCGTACCTCTATACTTAAAAAGATAGTCCTTAAAGAAAAAAGGTTTGGGTTTGAACCGGAAGTTACAGCTAAGTTGAGCAGGATAAAGGGCATTAGGATTTATGAAGTGGGGATATCTTATTATGGCCGAACATTTTATGAAGGCAAAAAAATAGGTTGGAAAGATGGCCTGCGGGCAATCTGGTGCATCATTAAATACAATACCTGGAGTCGTTAAAAACAAAATGCAAGCCTGTTCTACTGGCTCTTTTTTGATTTAAGGTAAAACTTTTCATTCCACCACACCCAGAGAAGGAACATCACCACATAGAAAAATGGACGAGCTACATAATCATGCATGAAATGCCAGTTATCAGGCAGATAGATTGTAACATATACCATTCCTACAATTCTGATAATATTTACAATATGGATAATTCCCAGGCCTAATGGGAAAAACCAAAGTTTATGTTTCCATGGGCCCGGATACAAAGCAATAAGGAAGAACCACTGGTAAAACTGTTTTATTCCAGAACAACTTAAATTGACAGCGACATATCCGTTGTTTTCTGCATGATAAAAAACATTTTTACGGAGGGCTCCGCCAATGTTGAATTCGTCGAAAGCGACAACATTTACATTAACCAATTCGAGAAACCATCTGCTTCCCAGATAAACCTGATGGGCTAACCAATACCCTGAACTGGTAATGAATGCCACAGAAAGGATATCATTCACAAATATTTTCCATAATACATGAAAAACAAGTAAGATGATCATAAAAATTGCTACATCTTTGAAAGCATATAAATGATATTTTTTTATCAATTCATTGATACTTGTAACCAATTTGTTTTTCATTTTTAGGGAATTAGAAGCTGATGTTTTCGATACAATTTATTTTTTTCTAAAAAGCTAAAGTATAAAAACTTTCATAACTTTGTGAATTATAAACAAAATTTCCAGGTTGGTTTGAAACATAGTAGAAGCTCAAGAAGAAGGCACCATAAAAGTGGCCCTCTTAAAAGACTTACACGCAAGATAAGGAAGTTTATTAAAAATCTCTTTATTAGCGATGCTGCACCAAAAGAATTCAGGCCTTATTTAGGGCCCGATGCTTCAGAAGAAGAAGTTGAAGAACATAAATTTGAAAACACACGGGCTTCGATAAAAACATATGGTAAAAAGAAAAAAGCCCGTCGAAAGTTTTCACTCTTTAAAAAATTCCGGGAGAAGTTTGACTGGGAGAAGTATAAATCGGACCGAAAAAAGAAAAAACACAGAAGAAGGGCTAAGAAAAAACAGCTAAAGAAAGAAAAAGAACGCAAAAGAATTGAATATATCCGAAGGTTCATACCCCAGTATAAAAAGGATCAGGGAATTACTATTGAGGCAGCAGCCAATGAAGTGGCCGACGACAAAGAGAAAGAAAGGCATAAAAGTTATTATGTTTATACCATAAATTCCACTATTACTTATCTTATTGCCTACCTTGCCGTCTACTTGATCTACCAAATAACTGTTTTAATCACGGCCTCCCGATGGAAACTTGATTCCGTACTTTATTATTTCGATCTGGCTTTTAATGACTATTCTCCACTCTGGAATCGTTTGAATATTATTATTGTGACCTTATCCGGCCCACTTATCTCATTGTTGATCGCCTTGTTGTTTATGCGGGTCTTATCACACCGTATTCATACCAATAAAACCCTGAAACTATTAACCCTTTGGATTGGTTTGCATGGGTACAACCTTTTCCTGGGTGCCTTTGCTTCAGGTGTTTCCTTTGATGAGGGTTTCGGCTATGTGGCCGCCTGGTTATACATGAGTGTATTTATGAAAATCCTCTTTTCCATGGTCTTTTTATTTATCCTTGGATTGATCGGATATTATGCTGCATCTAATTTTTTGGAGACTTCCTATTCAGTTACCCGGATCAGGCAAAATAATAAAATTAAGTTTCTGTTCTTCCAGGTTGTTTTACCCTGGTTGATCGGGGCCTCGTTTATTTATCTTGTCAAACTGCCGAATAATATGAATTACGATTCAGGGAATTTGGTTACCATGGCCTTTGCTGTGCTGCCGGTTTTATTTAACCGGATGTCGAAACCTTCTAAAGGGTTTAAAACACTTAAAAAGCCCAACCAGATTCAATGGCTTTACCTCGTCATTTTAATATTGTTGTTGATTGGATTCAGGATAGGCCTTGACAATGGACTGCACATTGAATTGTTTTATAAATTCACATTCAATCTTGATATTACACCCATCTAATTCGGTTGAACATTTTTTAGGTTAAACGGGTTCAAAGTCCATTTGCTTTTTTGCAAGGTTAATTTTTTTCACTTTAATCCTGATAGGGTCACCGAGTTTATATTCTTTACCAAATTGGGCTCCCATTACTTTATAATTGTCCTCATCAAGGTAATAAAAGTCATCATCAAGGTACCTGAGAGAGATCATTCCTTCACACTTGTTTCCGTCCAATTCCACAAATATTCCCCATTTACTCACACCTGTGATCAGTCCATTAAACTCCTGCCCTACTTTATCCAATAAAAATTCAGCCTGTTTGTATTTAGTTGAGGCACGTTCAGCTTCAAGTGCTTTACGCTCAAGTTCAGACGAATGTTTGCATTTCTCCTCGTATTGAGTGGGGTCAACCGACTTGCCACCCTGCAGGTAATCAGCCAGCAGGCGATGCACCATCAGGTCGGGGTAACGCCGGATGGGGGAAGTAAAGTGGGTGTAATATTTAAATGCCAGGCCATAATGGCCAATGTTGTTCACTGAATAAACCGCCTTGGCCATGGTCCGGATGGCAATGGCCTCAATCATGTTCTCTTCTCCTTTTCCTTTTATGTCCACAAAAAGCTGGTTGAGCGAACTCGAAATTGATTTCTGTCCTGAAGTCTGAAGCTTATATCCAAGTTTGCTTACAAATTCGGCAAAGGTTTGAAGTTTATCGGGATTGGGTTGATCATGGATACGATAAATAAAGGTACGTGGCTCTCGCGAACCTTGTTTCTTACCAATTTTTTCAGCAACCCTACGATTGGCAAGCAACATAAAATCCTCAATTAACATATTCGATTCTTTCTGTTCTTTTATAAAGGCTTCAATGGGTTTTCCATTTTCATCCAACCTGAATTTCACCTCCTCGCTTTTAAAAGCAATAGCGCCTTTTTCGAACCTGATCTTTCTTAAAGTAGAAGATAATTTGTGCATAGTGAGGATTTGCTCTTTAAATTCATCCTCCCCCCCTTCAATCACTTGTTGTACTTCTTCATAATTATATCTCCTGTTTGAATTGATGACAGTACGACCAAACCATTCATTTTTAATAGCGGCTTTATCATTCATTTCGAAAACAGCTGCGAAACACAATTTGTCCTCATTGGGTTTTAAAGAACAGACATTGTTCGAAAGCTTTTCGGGCAACATCGGGATAACCCTATCCACAAGGTAAACTGAGGTAGCCCGGTCGTAAGCTTCCTTTTCAATTAGGGTTCCGGGTTTTACATAATGGGATACATCAGCAATGTGTATTCCCACTTCCCAATTTCCGTTTTTCAGTTTTTTTAAGGAAATGGCATCATCAAAGTCTTTGGCATCTTCAGGGTCGATGGTCAGAGTAAATACATCCCGGAAGTCATTTCTGCTGGCAATTTCTTCCTTTGAAATTTCGGTATTGATCTTCTCTGCTTCTGCTTCCACATTTTTAGGAAAACTCACCGGGAATCCGAAATCAGCCAGGATGGAGTGCATTTCCACATCATGGTCGCCGGGGGCTCCTAAAACTTCAACGACCTCACCAAAAGGATTTTTTGCCTGTTCGGGCCAATCAGTGATACGGGCTATAACTTTTTCACCATGTTTTGCCCCTTTTAGGTCGGAATTTGGTATAAATATATCCACCGGTACTGTAACATCATCAGGGATCAAAAAGGCATATTTGCCTGAACTTTCAATGATCCCAACAAATTGTTTCCGTTTCCGTTCGATGACTTCAATAATCCGGCCTTCCATTTTCCGCTCTTTCCGTTTCGGGAAAAGCCGTACTTTTACTTTGTCGCCATTCAATGCATGAAAGGTATTGTTGGAGGCAATATAAACATCCTCGGGCAGGCTTTCAGTAATGATATAGGCTTTGCCGGTTTGTTTCATATCCACGATCCCCTCGATCACATTTTCGATGCCCTGGTTGATGTTATTGGGATGGAGTTTGTATTTCCCCCTTTTTTGTTCGATGATCTCTTTATTGGCCGAAAGGGTATACAAAATTTCTTTCACCAGTTGCTTGCTTGCCTGGTCAGTGATTCCAAGCGCTGCAGCAAGTTGCCTGAAATTATAGGCTTTAAATGGGTTTTGGATAAATACACCTAAAACGGTTTTGGCAAAACTATTGCCAGTGATCTTTTTCGATTTTTGTTTTCTTTTTCCGGCCATTGGCTTTTAATTTTGATATTGATTCAAAGGTAGTTTATATTTTGGAGTATGCTTTGATTTTTTCAGATGGAAATATCCTTCAATACCCGCTAAGCAATTCCAAACTGCTACGCGGATGTATGTATTTTGGAAATCTTATTTTTAAACTTAAGGTATAGGACAATTTCCCTATCGTCCAGTGGATATTTGGCTAATCATCCGATGACTCAGAGTCATCGGATGATTTATTTTTAATCCTTACCCGTTGGACACCTTATAGCATAATAATGTTCAGGTTTTGCTATCGAGCTACCAGTTGTCAGTACTGTCTCGGCTAAGGACAACAGCGGACCTGGGACTATCGGTGAGGACACCAATGACGACAAGATCACAGGCTAATTTTACTCAGATTACTACTATAATGTATATCCATTGAACAGTTACCCCTCCAGGGGAGATTTAGAGGGGTAAAAAATCCATTCATTATTTCAATTATCCCTATCTTTGACTCAGGATGAACCTTATTAAAGATTTTATATCACTATTCTATCCACGACTTTGTTATATCTGTGAAAACAGCTTGTTTAAAAACGAAGTAGTGGTTTGCACAAGGTGCGCACTTCACCTCCCTGAAACTAATTTTCATTTGGATGAAGATAACCCGGTGAGCCGTGTGTTTTGGGGCCGGGTGGAAATTGAAAGGGCTACCGCTTTGTATTATTATAAAAAGGGAGGATCAGTTCAAACCCTCATCCATCAGCTCAAATATCATGGGCATAAAGAAATAGGGATTTACCTGGGCCAGTTATATGGTGCCCAGCTTATGGAGGTTGAGGATTATAAGACTATGGATATGATCATTCCTATCCCATTACACAAAAAGAAACTAAAACAACGTGGATTTAACCAGGCAGAAACTTTTGCCCGGGGGCTTGCCGGTACTATGGAAAAAGAATTGGTTACAGATAATGTTTACCGTGCCATTGCTACCTCCACCCAAACCAAAAAAGGAAGATATAAACGATGGGAAAATGTAAGCGATATTTTCCGGGTGAGAGAACCTGAAAACTTAGCCAACAAACATATTTTACTTGTAGACGATGTAATCACCACAGGCGCTACCATGGAGGCATGCCTTCAAACCTTAAAGAAAATAAATGGAACAAAGTTAAGTGTTGCTTCTATTGCCTTTGCCAGTCACTAACTCCAATACTGTTAACTACAAAAACTCATCTGGACAGATTGTTAAATGGAAACCACAGGTTCACAGAAAAATCAGTTCTAATAATCTGTAAACCCGTGTTTCAAATTAATTCCTATCCCTTTTAATCTTATAAAAAGTATAATAGATTGATGCAATAATAAAAGTGAGCAGCCCACCTCCAATCGGGGATCCGCCGCCAACCGGATTGCCTCCTGTAGGGTCCCCTCCCGGATCAGGTGGTGCATCAGCCAGTACTGGAATTACAAAAATCAGTAGAATCCCAACTAATAAAATGAATGGTTTAATATTTAATTTCATAATTAATTATTTAGGTAAATCTTTTTATTCAATACCCCATTTTCTGACACAACATTCACAATAAAATAACCTTCTTTATCCAACATACTTACTTCACGGGTAAGGGTGTTGTTCAGACTTCCGGTAAATACCCGTCTACCCAAAAGATCATATACAGTAACATCTCCATTCATCTCGCTGGTTGAAAGTATATTGATTATTTTGTCTTTTGCATAAATGATGATATCGTCAGTGGACTGTGTTTCGCTTATGGCCGGGGCTTCGGTGTACGAGAAATGTAAAATAAAACGCTGGGCTTCATCCTCTGCAGATGCATAGAACTTATAATTCGAAACTGCTTTGATATCGATTACTTTGTGTTCTTTTAAATCCTCAAGGTAAACCGGGATGCCATCAAATCCATTGATATCCGTTAATGAAATTTCATACATGGCATCTTCACCCACTTCAAAACCAACAAGGAGGCTTGTTAGCTTATTTACAGCTGCAATGCTATTAACGGCCACTTTTTTATTATCGGCAGTATAAGAATATAACTGCGGTGCCGCTTCAATACCATTTAATTTATAACTGTCGTAATTTCCATCGAAGTCAAGTGTTGCTGATTCTTCTACATTTATGACCATCTCATCGGAGTATCCGTTGCCATTGCATACAAACCGAAGATTATTTCCCGTATTTGACTTTGTGCCATTTGATTTATAATTATTATGAGAAAAATGCAAACGAACACTATTATCCACACTGACTGAACCATCTCCATTCGTCTCATCATTACAGGCAACAAAAAATCCCTGGTGAGCCGGAAGAATACTATCCACAGCATTGGTTGAGATTTTCGAGACCCTGTTATAGCTACCATATTGTGCTCCGTCCCAAATATAAATTGTAGGATCCACATCTGTTAAATCCCATCCAGCCTGGTTCCAGTCCGCTGCTGAAGGATAAGGGTTACCAATAAAGTTAAAGCTGCTGTTTTGAGAAACGGGGTCGCCGTTATGAGTAACATCTATAGCATAAGCTCCATTGTTCAACTGCCCGGTATAACTTACTGTTGCATTGGAAGTAGTCCATAAAGAGAATCCCTGCATTACCGTATCCAAAACTGAATTTTCATCAGTAATATAAATCCACTCTTCAGTAGGTTCAAACCAACGCATCAGGTACATTCCAAAAAACGAATTAGCCGTAGTTTGGCTAACAGGTAAAGAGATATAATGCCAACGTCCGCTGATTTTATAATTTTCAACAGTGGCATTTACTCCAGAACTTGAATGAAGCAAAGAAGCAGTTCCAGTAGCATCAGATTGTAAAACTAAACCTGATGTGCCAGCATTGTTTGTAAGAGAACCGTTTATAGTTAGAGTCTTACCGGCATCCACAGAGATGCTGGCCCCACTGGAGATAGTGCATGCAAAACAAGTAGCAGGTGAGGTACTGGCATTATCAACTGTAACTGTGCCACTGATATTATAGCTTGCGCCAATTCCATAAGAGGATGTTAAGGTATTCCAAACCCCGGGGCCGATGGTAAATGAGGGTGCATCACAATAATGATTTCCAGGAATAGATGGTGCATCATCTGCGTAGGTTACACCAGTACTTGTCCATTCTGAAGAGTTATAAGCAACGGCCGGGCCCGTTACATCCTGGTTACGGACAGAGACTTTATTTTCAAAATTTCCGTGAGTTGCTGCATTATCAATAATGGTCGTACCAATTAATAATTTTGCCCCATCATCAACTTTTCCATTCCAGGAGCTATTACTCGAGGACCAATCTGTTGTAGCAAAATCGGGCGTAAATTTTGTGTTTTCATCATCTCCGCATGTTTTAACTTCACCTGGTAAAATACTTCCAGATAAGGTCCAGGTATAGATATCACTGCCGTTACCAACTGCCACAACTGAAACAGTAGATAGATCTTCGGTAGTAGTGCCTGCATTATAAATCTGAATGTACCTGTCGGAGGCGTAATTGCTAGCAGGGTCGCAAAGGGCAGAAAGCATCAAATCTGATGTAATTGTCGGGGCATTGGTTGTAGCATCATCCTGAGGTATCGTTCCATCTGTTTTGTAATTAATGGTACTTCCGGTGCCATTATAGGAGAATAATTTAAAGTAGTAGGTTGTTGAAGGCGTAAGTCCGGTGAATTCGAACGTCTCAATACCTGAAGCGACATTTTGAACCAAAGCTGCATTGCTCTCTTCCGTGCCGTCCTCAGGGGTACCAATAGCAGCATAACTTACATCACTACCTTTAATCAGGTAAGCTGAAGCATCTGAATCTGTCCAGGCTACGCTTATTGCATATTCAGAAATAGTAGTTGCAGTAATTGAAGAGGGATTATTGGTTGGTTCTTGTGCCAAGACTGTTCCACTGCAATAAACTATTTTATCTGTAGCATCAGTCGAGGTTAATGAAATTTCTTCGAGATTATAATCACCTGCAGCTAATGTAGCTTTTAACCGAACGTATATTGTGGTCAAAGCTACTGTGCCGGTTCCAAAATCAAGTGTTATAGCATTTGTAAACCCAGTACTTGTAGTTTCTGAAATTTCATAGTCAGAGGGCGCTGTAATTTCAATATCAGCGGTCAGGTCACTTCCTTCTACATCAAAGCTTTGTTCTGTTGATGGGCCGTAACCTTCCACATAAGTAAAACCGGTTAATGTAAATGGATTTATTGAAATTGAAGGAACTGCACCACAATTCATTGTGTGCAAACCTAGATCAGCAGGACTGTCACCTGAATATGCAGTAAATGCCCAATCTGCAGGATTATAGGATGTGGTTGGTGAAGTTATATCAGCATTTCTAATTACAGTTTTATCATCATAATAATATAAGCCGTTACCAATCGTGCCAAATACATCAATATTTACAGATGCTTTTCTTAAAGCAATAACATCATTTCCATTTGGAGAAAATGAACCGCTTGTTTGGTCTGGAGTTCCTGTCCAGGCAAAAGAACTAGAATATGCAAGGACCCAAACATCATTGTCAGCTATTGAAGATCCATCAGTCAGATCGATTGTAGAAGAAACTGATGTATTCCCATTAGAATAAATTACCAGATCATAATCAGCAAGACTTACACTTGATCCGGTAAAATTCGCAATTTCAATGTATTTTTCATTCCCATTTTCATTTATTTCAGAAATGATAAGATCTGTTGCACAACCTCCCGTTGCGGCACCTACAACAGTTCCGTTCAAAGTAACTGTTTCAGAAGCAGTTGTTGACGTTAAAGTAATGTCTTCATCATTATAATCACCAATAGGCAAATTGGCATTAAGGCGTACATAGATTTTTGATAAACTCACAGATCCCCCTGATTGCAATAATGTGATGGTGCTGCCAAAAGTCCCACCTGATGTTTCAGAAATTTCATAATTAGTTGGTGCGACAATGGTAATATCAGCTGTTAAGTTACTACCTTCTACATCAAATGACTGTTCTGATGAAGGGCCATTGCCGACAATGTAAGAGAATCCACTGAGGGTGGTTTCGCTAATGGTAATGGTTGGTGAACCACCGCCTGAATAATCAGTAACATAGAAATCTTCAACAAATAAGTGAGCATTTTGATTATCACTTAAAATCCTTATATATAAACTTGTGGATGCATCATTAACATCAAATGAATAATCTACATAAGTCAAATTAGCACCTGTCCCTAATGTGTGTGTTTCCAGATTTGTAAAGCTTGTTCCATCAGTAGATTTTTGAAGAACAAAAACATTGTCACTACTCCCATTAATGTAAGCATATTTAAAACCCACTGTACCGCATGTATTTAATACTGGTGTGGTGATATGAGCTCCTGCATTATCATCATTAATTGTAAAAGCATACGATCCCATATATGTATTTGCATATGCGAAATTTCCTGCATCCTGCCTGGTCCAATCCCTTCCATTAATTGTAATGGTAGTTGAACCATAGCTATTGGAAGACTGAGTATCAAAATTTTCAGTCCAGGAATCTTTTTGTCCAAAACTACTTAAATTAGCTATTATCAACGCCAATAGTGATGCATTCCTAATTTGTAAAATTCGTTTGATCATTTTAGTTAGTTTTTATTTGTTTTTTATTTTGCTTGAATACTAATTTGTTGGATGTCACCATCAGTCTTGTAATCAATATTTACCCCAGAGCCGGTATATCCATAAATTTTAAAATAATAAACCGTGTTTTCTGTTAATCCTTTAAAAATACACTTTCCGGTTCCATAACCCACATTTTGGTTCCAGAAGTCATCTGCAACAGGGCTTCCATCTACAGGGACCTGAATATTTTCAAAACCACTATTATTCATTCTTACCAGGTAGGCTTCTGGCAATACCCCACCCACAGCATCCACCCAGGATATAGTAATGGTATGCGCTGAAAAATCGGAAGCATGACTGGCTGGTTCAGGCTCAAATCCGTCGCCCCATATCAGGCCAACATATTCCGGATGGTCGATGAACGGATTTCGGTTTCCCTGGTAATTATTATAAATATTGTTATTCCTTGTTTGTTCTTTGGCATCAACCGGATCATTTTCATGCCACGACATTAAGGTTGACAGAACGCCTAAATGCCCGGGAGAGGTAGATGTGGTGGTATAGAAGTCCTTGATTTCTAAATCCACTTCCCCGGCATCACCTTCATACCTTACTTCCATATAAAATAAAGCACGGGCAATATCTCCTTTCACCGCATCTGGTGGTTCCCATGCATTGGAGGTATAATAACATAAAGTAGCTTCGCTGTGCTGTGTGCCTCCCACCTGGCAATCGTCAAAGTCTTTATCTCCCCGATCAGAGTTTACGCTTGCATCTGTTGGCCGCATGTGAAATAAGTCGGTACCCTCTGGTGCAGAAGTCCCAAAATCTCCGTGGGAGCTTGGCCAGATATGTTCCCGGTTCCAATCATCAACTCCTCCACCAAATGAAGACTTTGGGATAGAAGTTTGCTTGTATAACAAAATGACATTATTGCTATTATTGGGATCTTCATCCAGGAACTTTAAGGCGTTTTCGACAGCTGTATAGGATATAGTTGAGTGGTCATCAATAATGCTATGTAGGGCTGATTTTAATGATTCTCCTGATAATCCTGATGCATCACTATAATAGCCAGTAGGTATTTGCGCATTACCCAAAAAAGAAATAAAAGTTAATGCAACACTTAAGTATAGGAGTTTAGTATATATTGTCATTAGATGAAGAAATGGAGAGCAAATGTAGTTATAGTTCTAATTTACAATTCCTGTAAACTGTTTAAGTTTTTATTAAATGTTAACAAACTTAGCATAAAGAGATAAAAAAACCCTGTAAAGTATACAGGGTTTTCTGTAGTTTCTCAACGATTATTTCTCTTTACGGAAATTAAAAGTTTTTTTTGCACCATAGGCGGAACCAAGTACCATTAGTAAAACTATACCCCCATCAATAGGAGCCCCGCCACCTACAGGCGTATTTCCTCCGGTTGGTCCGCTACCACCATTTGGATGCGGGGGATTTTGAGCTAATATCAGCAGTGGTGAAATAATCAGAATTGCAGCTATGATGAATGTTCTTATTGTTTTTTTCATTGTTGTTCAATTTTACAAATTAATAATTATTTAATAAAAACTTTACCAGTACAAGCACCGTCATTTCCTATAACTCTAACCAGGTAATTTCCTGTTTCATTCATCTTAATGATATTACGAGTACCAGTAATGGAAGTTGAAATAAGTTCTTGTCCCATTAGGTTGTAAACCATGATTTCACCTGTCGTGTTTGCTGGAACTAAAACTCGGATTTCATCATCAGATGCAAATATAGTATAGAGAGCCTTTGCATTTTCAGTAACATTCAGTGGTGCAAAGTGGACAATAAACCTGTTTTCCGCACTACCCGGCTCATAGCTAAATGTGTAAGATTTGTTAAGCAAGTCAGTCTGCGTTCCGAGTAAAATATCCTCAAGAATTACGTCTGAAAAGTCTCCGGTTTCCAAAGCTGAAATCGTAAATTCACCAGCCTCAAGCGCAGTAAAACCAACCGGAACCATATCTGCCTGTGGCAATCCATTTATCCCAAGTTTTACTCCCTGTGGTGTATAGGAGAATATCTGGGGCAATTCAGGATTTGACTGAGAAATTCTTTTGTAAGCGTCGAACTGTCCGTCATGTTCAACACCTGCTACATCATTAAAGTGGATCCATGTTTTGTCGCTGAAGTTCTCGCCTGCAGCTTCAATGACCAATAATTGAGGATTATCATTCTTAAAGAATATACCAGCTCCGTTATGTGTTCTCACAGCATCATCAAACTGCAGTACATCTGCTCCTGTAGCACTTACAAAGAAACCCTGCATCGGTGGAATGTATTGAGAACCTGTACCACCTACTCCTTTAACATAGGACAAATCATTCCCTGAAGAGGCTTCAATATAGTGAACCTCACTGGTCATGTTGGCAGGAATGGTCACGGTTTCCCAATCGATTGCTGATGGATACGGATTACCGAACAAGTTCCAGTTGTATGAATCGAAACCGGTTGAAATAGCAGCAGATTGAATACCCGAATTCAGAGTACCGCTGAAAGTAACAGTATTATCAACACTTAGTGTTGAATATATTCCATAACCTTCCATGACATTGAGGGGAGTTAACTCGTCAGTAATCCAGGTGTATTCATAATTTGTAGGGTTGAAACTTTGCAGGTACATACCTGTGAAAACACCGGCCTGGGCATTAGAAATTGGAGGCGAGATAAGATGCCAGTCCTGTGAAGCACTTGGATCACCTGTAAAATAACGATCGACATTTGCACTTACTCCGTTATACTCAATTAATGAACCGGTCCAAAATTCATCTGACAAGATATTTAGGGTTCCAGCATTTGTAAAAGTATTATAAACAGTTAGTGAAGCGTAGATATCTAATGAAGCACCGCTTTCAATGGTAAGGTCATTACATTCTGCTCCTTCAATATAAATCATCGGGAAGGTAGTTGCGCTTGCCGGGATTAATGCATTAGTTGACGAACCAGGCATGAAGTTTGTCCAGTTGTCATCGTTATCCCAGGCATCATCAGAATTACCTGTCCAATCGGTAAAGATTCCGATATTTTCTTCTCCCGGAGTCGGAGGTGACTGGTCATAACTACCAGTATTTCTCATACCACCGGTTCCGTTTGGAATTCTTTGGTTTGAATGTGCTTCACCATCTCCTCTGCCTTGTTCATCAATTTGAGGTTGACCAGCATTTAATAATGGTAGCAAACCAGGATCATCACTATCTCCAGTATCATATACAAGAGCATCGATGAGGTTAACGTCTGTTACAGGAGTATCATTTGGAAAGTCGGTGTCATTTCCAATAAACAAAGCAACGGCATCTGCACCGTTTTGAATAATATTATCAACACCAACCACCAAGTCAACATTGGGCACAGTGCCGCTTCCAATTACAAAATATCCATTGGCATCAGTTGATTGACCATCCAGGTCAAAGGCGTCATAGGATGCGTCATCGCTGCCGTTAAACAGGACAACAACTAATCCTGAAAGGTCAGTATTTCCAACACCCCCATCATAAAGTTCAATGAATTCATTTGCGTCAGTACCTACCTGGTCTGCATCTACTTCGTTTATCATTACAAAATCGGCAACGGGGCAGGCTTCACAAGAGTTGAAGCAAACAATATCCAGTGTGGCATCATTGGCAGGAGTAACAACGTACCTGTTTCCAAATCCTCCTCCAACAGTACATGAACCGGAGAAGTTTTCCCAGCCACCTGCACCATTTTTGAATTTGTATTCATAGGTAGCACCTTCTTCTAATAAAATAGTAGCTTCGTAAATAGTGCCTGAAGTATTTGTCATTAATCCATCTGACCAGCTATTGAAATCACCAGCAATGTAAACATCTCCACCAACAGTTTCATTTTTCATGTCAACCCTGAATGTGATGTTCCATTCGGGAATTCCACAATTCTGGCATGATCCAAAGCAAACGGGATCAATGGTAAAATTAGTAGAACCAACATCAACGAATCTGTTTCCATTCTGAGCACATTCATTTGGAACATTTTCCCATGAACCACCATTGACGAATTTATATTCATAATTTACACCTTCCAATAAAGTAAGCGTAACTTCATAAATATTATCCAAATTGCCATCAGTCATTTGATCAGCGGTTGAGTTCCATCCATTAAATTCACCAGCCAGGTAAACATTTCCACCCACAGTTTGCTCTTCCATATTTACCTGGAAGGTTACATCAATGTTAGCTGCTTCAAACAGTGAGATATTGTCCAACTGCCACCATCTGTAATTTACTGGTTCATAATTGTATTTGAATCCGAAATATACATTGGTTCCAGTTATACCCGATATATCAAGCAAGCCTGAGTTTGTCCAGGTTGTTGATGCTCCTAAAGTGAAAGTAATTTCTGTCCAGGTGTATGTGGTTGGATCTCCAATGCCAGGGTAATCAGCTGAGTAATATAGTTTCAGGTAATTGCTGGCATCATCAATTCCAAATTGCCACCACATATCGAAAGTTAAATACTCATTAGCATATGCATCCATGTCAACTCCCGGTAAGATTAACCAGTCGGTTTCAGTATCTCCTGTATTGTATCCATTAATCTCAGCATAACCATTTCCACCATATTCGCCCCAGCTCCATACTTCAGTAGCACCTGAAACACTGTAAGTGTAGCAATCACCCAGGTTGGTATCAAAGGGTTCGCTGTAGGGTAGTGTGGTTGTTGCCGGAGCTTCTACTGTACCAGAGCATGCTACCAATTTGTCATCTGCTCCAGCAGAAGAACATGTAATATTTTCATTGTAATCGCCACCTGGTAAACCAGCCTTAAGACGAGTATATACTGTAGTAGTTGCAACGGAACCTCCTGATTGAGTGAGCGTTATTGCAGTTAATTGGTATGTAATATCATCAAGCGATATTTCATAATTTGTCGTAGGAGTAACTGTTATATCTGCTGTTAAATCAACACCCTCAACCGTAAATGATTGAGATGCAGAGGGACCACCTGCAGTTTCAACATATGAAAAACCTGCCAATGAGTTAGGTGATACAGCCAGGGCTGGCCCGCCAGTTGCGCCAATCCATGAACCTGGATCAAAATCGCCTGGTGCATCCTGAGGATCGTTAGTAGTACCTGCAGCACCTGTATCGTTCCAAATATTCCATTCAGCAAAGGTATAAGTCGCATTACCAGTGGTTACTGTTGCTTTCCTTTCAGCTCTACCATCTTCAAATTCATGGTTTGTTCCTGAACCGTCCTCGCCAGGCACACCGAACATATCAATAATTGCATCTGATGGATCTCTCAAAGCAATTTGGTCATCACCGTTACTGTCTGCTGGTCCACCGATTCCCATATTTTGATCAGCTGCAAATCCGTAAGTACTTAAAAATGTTCCAGCATTGTTACAAACAATGTAAAATCCGCCTGCCGCAATCGTTCCAGTTAATTCAACCGGTGCTTGTGGTAACGTATTATTATTGGTCCATCTTTGTAAATCATAACCTGCACTTAAATCAACAGCCGAAGGACCTGCGTTATAAATCTCAACAAAACGGGCTTGATCGATATTGTTGGGATCAGCTAGCTCTGTAATGAAGAGCTGTGACCACCCTGGTAAAGCTACCATAAGGTAAGTCATTAATAAAAGAAAAGTAATCTTTCTCATAACATTTAATTTTTATTGTACATATTTTAGTTGGTTCTTTACAATGAATCGGATTGTTTATTACCCTATTTCTCTACAAAACAACCTCGATGAAATAGGGCAAACAAATATAAATAAAAAAATAAAAGGAATAATTTATAATGGTTAAAAATTGGTAACTTTTTACTTCCTGCCAAAGTCAGCCGGTATTTCACCCCAGTAATCGGTCTCCCATTTAATTACCTTATTTTCCCATGTATTATTTTCAAGCCAGAATAAAGCACGTTCCACGAGTTGAAACAATTTTTGGTTTTTAGGGCTTCGTTGAAGTTTCGTTTTTACTTTTTTATTCCTTACCCAACTCATAGCGGTCCTTGAGTCGGAATAGATTGGGACTTTGCTTCCTTTTTGTTTCAGGTAGGCTAGGCCATGGACCAGGGCCAGGAATTCGCCAATATTAACTGTAGCATCCGGGTAAGGCCCCTGCCTGAATTTCTCCCGTCCTGAGCCCGTATGTACTCCCCGGTATTCCATTATTCCCGGGTTTCCTTTACAGGCAGCATCTACCGAAAGACTCTCTACAATCGGGTCACCAATACGCTTGCGATCTTCCTCTGAAAAGTTGAGTTTTCGTTCATCAAAACCAATATAATATTCCCACCCATCTTTGCTGGCTTTTAAGGCCAGCTCTTTATTTTTAAAAGCTTTGTATACCGCCTCGGGAAATCCTTCAATTTGTAGTTTGCATTCCTCCCAGGTTTCATAGAATCCAGGAACCTTACCTTTCCAAACCACGTAGTATTTTTTTTCTTTCTTCTTCATAAAAAAAATGCTTCACTTACCACTTGGGTATGCAAAGCAATTTATTTTTTTGAAATATTAAAAAATTATTCCGCTTTGAAGCGAATCGTATTTTTTAAGGCATAAGCTGAACCCAAAACGACTAAAGTAAGTAATCCTCCGTCAAGGGGAGCTCCGCCACCAACAGGGGTATTTCCACCGGTAGGTCCACTTCCTCCATTAGGATGGGGAGGATTTTGAGCAAACATTATCAGGGGAAAAATACTTAAGCCAATGACAAGTGTTGATACCTTTATAAATTTCTTCATTTTTATTTGTTTTTGAACAACTTTCTGGTTGCATATGCAATTCCGAAGCTTAACATTAATATTAATCCACCTCCTATTGGTGAACCTCCGCCTACAGGATTTCCCCCGGTTGGGTCTCCTCCCGGATCAGGTGGTGCATCAGCAAATAGCTCAGGTAAAACTATTGGGCTTACGAGAAAAACCAACAAGAAAAGGGCAACAAGTATATTTTTCTTCATATTATTTTGAATTTTCTATTCCTTAATCTACAGTTTGATTGGCCGTATTGAAGCGACAAATATAACTTCAATTAAAAACAAATCCAAATATACAACTACTTTTTTTCATTAAGCGAATCAATTTTACTAATTATTAACAAAAAGTCATCTTTTGCAAATTCAAATAAAATAAAAAGTAGCTTTATTTTAGTTGTAACTTTGCATCCTGCATAATCTTGATACCAGATGAAATACGATAAAAAGCCCGTTAAAAAAAGATACAAACCGGTAAAAAAGGAAACCACCAGAGGAAACCCGGCAGCAAAACCTTTATCCGCTGAAAATGAGTTGATCCGTTTAAATAAATACATTGCTAATGCCGGAATATGTTCCAGAAGAGAAGCTGATGTCTTAATTGAAACGGGAGTAATTAAAGTAAATGGGAAGGTAGTTCAAGACCTTGGCACGAAGGTATCCCCCAGTGATAAAGTGCAATATGATGGACAAACACTTCATACTGAAAAAAAATATTATGTGCTTTTAAATAAGCCCAAAGATTATATTACTACCACTGATGATCCCTTTGAAAGACGAACAGTGATGTTCCTGGTTAGAAATGCCTGCAAGGAGAGGATTTATCCTGTCGGGAGGCTCGACAAAAACACTACGGGACTTCTACTCCTGACTAATGATGGAGAACTTGCTAAAAAGTTAACGCATCCGAAACATAAAATCACGAAAATATACCATGTTACCCTTGATAAAAACCTGGCGAAAACTGATATGGTGAAAATTGCAAATGGAATAAACCTGGAAGATGGATTTGTTAAAGTAGATGAAATTGCCTGGGTTAAAGATGCTGCAAATAAAAAGGAAGTCGGGGTAGAAATTCATTCGGGCAAAAACAGGATAATCAGGAGAATTTTTGAATCTGTGGGATATAAGGTGGTTAAGCTCGACAGGGTAATATTTGCCGGGTTAACCAAGAAAGATCTACCCAGAGGGAAATGGCGGTTTTTGACAGATAATGAACTATCTTTCCTTAAAATGAAATAAGCTTTATTCGCTTAGCTTCAACTTTTATATTAAAAGTTTTTTTTATCTGGATTTTTTTTTAACTTGCGCCCAATTAGTTGAATAGAGGAAAGGTTTGAAACTCCCTTACCCTGAAAATATCTACGCTTGCAGCTGTGCTGCTTCCCGGAGTTCAAATTGAGTCAAGGTAATAAGGTAAAACGGTGGTTCCCAGCGGGCCACAGGATTGCATTTCGGTGCATGGTATAATCAGGCAACATATGTCGCTAAGTACGAACAATGAAAAGCATCTTGAAGAAAATGATCTTCAGAGTGACTTAAATCATTTGGGATCAGGGCATCATAAAGATAAACCCGACAAAAAGTTTTTGTTGGGAACCGTACAGTTTTATGATCGTATACTGGATTCCCTGGAAGATTCATTCATCGCTGTCTTTAATAGTTCAGGAAAGCACATTGAAGTTTGGTCAGACCCCCATTTTAAAGAAGTTGCCGGTGTTAACCCATTTGAATTCAAGGGCAGGTTATGCCAGGAGGTCTATGACAAAGAAACTGCAAAAAATATTGTTCAATGGATCCAGAATGTTTATGAATCTGGAAATAAATCTTCCCATACGCTCCCTATTCATTTTCCCGAAAAAACACTGTGGTTTAAACTTACCCTGAAAGTTTTGCCAGGAAGCGATCCGAAAATTTCCAACGTAGTGGGGTTTTTTCAAAATAACACCCAAAACGTTGAACTGAAAAACCAATTAGACAAACAAAAAGAGAAAAACCGGAAATCGCAGCAAGAAGAGTTTGAAGCAAGCCTGATAATCAATCACAAAGGGATGGTCACCTCTGTGAATCAAGCTTTGCTGGATCTTTCTGGTTACGGGAAATCTGATTTTGTTGGATTTAAAATTAACAGGCTTCCGGTTTTACCTCAAAACTACCATATATCCATACAACGACTCTTTGACCTAACAAAAACAGGTGAAAACCCACAAAGTATAGAACTTAAATGGCAAAACTCATCAAATCAGACCCTGTGGAGTGAAGTTTTTGCCAGAACTGTTCAACGAAAAGATAACCCGGTTTATGTAAAATTCTATTTCAAAGATATTTCTGACAAAAAATTTGTTGAGAAAGACCTTGTTAAAAGCAAACAAGCTTATAAGATTATCATAGAAAATACCAGTGAAGCTATTTTTATCCTTCAGGATGAAACCATAAAATTTAGCAACTCACAGCTTCTCGATCTCATGGATTATAGCCTGGATGATTTGATTAAAACGCCTTTTACTGAATTTTTACATCCGGATGATAGAGGTATATTTAAGCAGCTTTCTGGTGACCGGCTATACGAAGTTAACGGGAAAAATACAGATACCGTTCGTCTGCTGAAAAAAGATAAAAGTTTTAAATGGCTAAGGGCCAAATCCGTTTATATCGAATGGGAGTCAAGGCCGGCAAGTCTTTTCTACTTTGTGGATATCACACAGGAAAAGATAAATGAAGAGGCAATAAATAAAGTTGTGGCTGAGTACAAATTAATTACAGATAAAGCGATTGATTTTGCTACTTTGACAAATGATTCTGAAATTTTTCGATTTACCGGGAAAAGACTAATTGAAATCCCATCTATTACTGCGGTTCTCATTATATCATATGACCCTGAGACAAATACACCAAAAGTGGAGATCATTGAAGGTTCAGCAGATGCAATAGCTAACCTGGAGGCAGTAATTCGAAATAATAATGCAGAATTCCCCGATAAAATCAACCATGAGTTGATCAGAAATATATCCTACGGCAAGCTCATAAAATATAACGATGGACTATTTGATCAAGGCTATAATATTTTTCCAAAAAGTACATTTAACGTCATACAAAAAATACTCCATGTAAGTGGGATCTACCTTCTGGGCTTTACTCACGGAAACACTGTTTTTGGTACAGCATTGATCTTTACACCTGAAAATAAAAAGCTTGAGCATTCAGGGGTTATTGAAACTATTGCAAGATTAGCTTCCGCTTCTCTTAAAAGAAGAGAAACAACCCTGGAATTAAAACGGCGAGAACAAAATTACAGGCGTATTTTTGAATCCTATCAGGATGTTTACTTTAGGACAGATATGGATGGGGTTATATTGCAAGTTAGCCCATCCATAAAATCTATTCTGGGTTTTGAAGCTAAAGATGTTGAAGGAAAAATGATCAATTATTTTTTCCACGATCAGGCCAAAATAGCTGCATATACAAAAGAATTGATCAGGGAGAATATTTTATCCGACAGAGACATTAAATTAGTCAATAAAAATAAGGAATTGGTATATGCCTCCTTAAGTGCAGTTTTGGTGCGTGATGAAAACTCTGGTCCAACAGGATTTGAAGGATTTATCCGAAACATCAGCGAACGGAAAAAAGCAGAAGAACTATATCAGAAAAGCGAACTCAAATTCCGTACACTGGCAGATTTTACTTATGATTGGGAATATTGGTTATCTCCTGAAGGGGAAGTAATCTATATGTCGCCTTCATGCCAAAGGATTTCAGGATATAGTGCCGATGAATTTTCAAATGATCCAGAACTGCTTAATCAAATTGTGATTGATGAAGACCGCCCTTTACCTTTACTCGACAAAATACGTGAAAGGCTTTTAAATGAGAAGGATAATGTGATCACTGCTGATTTAAGAATTCGAACAAGGGAAAATAAAATAAAATGGATCAGCCATACAATTCAGCTACTAAATAATGAGGAAGATGAATTTTTGGGTTACAGGATAAGTAACAGGGATATCACTGAACAAAAACTTGCCGATGAAGAACTGAGAAATAGTGAACAGCGTTTTAGAACCTTATTTATTGATAACCCGGATGCTGTAATTGTGGAAGACTACCATGGAAATATTCTAAGCGTAAACCCAGCAGCCTGTGCACTTATACAGGCGGGTGAAGCAGAAATTTTAAACCAAAACATTACCTCATTTGTCCCGAGGGATATCACAAATGAAATTTCCGGTCAGCTGTCAAAATGGATAAATGGTGAAATCAAAAATATACGGTCTTATTTACAAACAAAGAAAGGAGTTAAAATCCCTGTAGAAATACACGGAAATAAAATCAATTTTTCCGGAAATGAGGCCCTGCTATTTATTATTCGTGATTTCACAGAAGTAACCGAAAAAGAACGAAAGTTAAAAGAATCTGTAGAGAAAGCGGAAGAATCAGATATGCTAAAATCTGCCTTCCTTGCTAATGTATCCCACGAAATAAGAACACCTATGAACGCCATCATTGGGTTTTCTGAAATTTTAACAAACCCCGATCTTTCACAAAAAGAACGGAATGAATTTATCCAGTATATCACGCAGGGCAGTAATACCCTTATGACTCTTATTGAAGATATCATTGATATTACCAAGATTGAAGCAGGCCAGCTTAAAATTGATTTTGATGAATGCAATGTAGATGATTTACTGGACGAGCTTTATGCCACTTTTATAAAAATGAAAAATAAGACAGGCAAAGCTGATGTAGAATTGAGAATGAAAAAACCTACCGTTGAAAAAGGGTTTATCATTTCAACCGACCCTCACCGAATAAGGCAGATACTATCAAATTTATTGGGCAATGCGTTAAAATTTACCAATAAAGGATTTATTGAATTTGGATTTAATTTAAGAGGTCCTGATGATATTGTATTTTATGTGCAGGATACAGGTATTGGAATACCAGAAAGTAAACAGGAACTAATATTTACCCGTTTCGGCCAGGTGGAAAATGCCAACAAAAAGGAACATAAAGGAACAGGGCTGGGATTGTCTATTTCAAAAAAATTAGCAGAATTGTTAGGCGGCAAGCTTAGCGTTACCTCCAAATCGGGCAAGGGCAGTACATTTTATTTAACACTTCCCGTGAACAAAGAAATGCAAATCCAAAAGGAATTAGGGAAAGTCCCTCAGAATAAACCCGTGACATGGGAAAACAAATTATTTTTAATTGCAGAGGACTCCATTCTAAATTATACTTTTCTTGAGGCATTATTTCAAAAAACAAAAGTAAAATTATTATGGGCCAAAAATGGCCGCGAAGCCGTAGAAATTTGCACTGAAAATCCTGATATTGACCTGGTTCTTATGGATATTAAAATGCCAATACTTGGTGGCCTGGAAGCCATAGCTGAAATTAAAAAGTTCAGGAGTGACTTACCGATAATAGTTCAAACAGCATATGCTATGCCTGAAGACAGGGAAAGGAGTCTTGCAGCCGGAGGTGATGAGCATTTGAATAAACCCATAAATCCTGGTGAATTATTCTCTACAATTTCAAGATTTCTTAAGTAATTGAATCAATTACTTTTACTTTAATATACTTTTTATACTTTTGGAAAAAATCTGCTGTTCATGAAAATCCGTAATTCAGGTCATACGGTTATAATTCTAATTTCTTTGATTGTTTTCATTGGCTGCACACGCTCCCCTTCTTCTGATCAAAAACTGACAAATCATCAGTATCCAAATGACTGGTTTTATAATCAAAGGGCCTATCCTTCAGGAACAATAAATTATGAGAAATATTACGAATCATTAAAAAATGTTTCAACTATAGCAAAAGAGAACAAAAGTTCAGCAGTATGGGAATTTGAAGGGCCTTTAAATATAGGAGGAAGACTAAGCGACGTAGAATCTCATCCAGATATACCATCCACTATTTTTGCAGGAACTGCCTCAGGGGGTATTTTTAAATCAACTGATAATGGGGCTTCATGGGAAGCCGTTTTCGAGGATGCATTAAGCCTTTCAATTGGTGATATTGCTATTGCTCCCAATGATTATCATATTATGTATGCGGGAACTGGAGAGGCCAATGCAGGAGGTGGCTCTCAAACCTATGAAGGAAATGGAATATATTTATCTACGGATGAAGGAAATACCTGGGAAGAAGCAGGATTACCCGAAAGCAGAAATATTGGCCGGTTAGCCGTTCATCCGGAAAGTTCTGAAACTGTATATGCAGCTGCAATGGGTAATTTATTTGCAGATACACCCGACAGGGGTATTTATAAAACCACCAATGGAGGGGTTCACTGGGAAAATGTGCTTTATATTTCTGATTCTACCGGTGCAATTGATGTTGCGATAAATCCAACAGATCCCGAAATAGTTTATGCAGTCATGTGGGAGAGAGTACGCCGGCCAAACAGGAGAAGTTATGGGGGCCCGACCTCAGCTATCTATCGCTCAACTGACGAAGGCAATTCATGGACAAAACTTACAAATGGTTTGCCTGGCGGATCAGACATCGGACGAATTGGTATTAGCATTTGTGAAGCTGAGCCAGAAATAATTTATGCCATATATGCTGATAAAATTGGATATTTTAAAGGAGTTTATAAATCTACTGATGGTGGGAATTTTTGGTCACAGGTAAATGATGGGGCATTAAATTCATGTTATCAATCCTATGGATGGTGGTTTGGTCGAATAAAAACTGATCCGGTTAACCCAAATATTGCCTATGTCGTGGGCTTTGACTTATATAAAACAAATGATGGGGGCGATTCGTGGGCGAATATTTCTGCTGGAAGTGTTCATGTCGACCAGCATGAAATATATATCAATCCGCTAAATAATAATCAGCTTTTGTTGGGGAATGACGGGGGTTTATATACTTCAGAAAATGGAGGTAATAACTGGATTTGGATTAATAATCTGCCTATCACACAATTTTATACTTGTGAAATTGACAGCCAGCACCCTGAACGGATTTATGGTGGGACACAGGATAATGGAACAAACCGGACTTTATCAGGAGGGATTGATGATTGGGAAAATATTTATGGGGGAGATGGTTTTTATGTACTGGTTGATCCTGAAAATCCAAATTATATTTTTGTTGAGTACCAGTATGGAAACCTTGCCCGATCCACTGATGGTGGAGTTTCTTTTACGCAGGCTATGAACGGAATAAATAGTGGAGACCGTATGAATTGGAATACCCCAATAGTTTTTAACCCTGCCAACCCATTTACCCTCTATTACGGATCCGAAAAAGTATATAAATCAACTAACCATGCCGAAAGCTGGACGGCTATTAGTAATGATTTAACCAATGGGCCGGGAGTAAATTTGACCTACGGAACCATTACTACTATTTCTGTTTCGCCTATAAATGAAGATTTGATCTACGTGGGTACCGATGATGGAAATGTTTGGCGTACAGCTGACGGTGGGCAGGAATGGACTAAAATATCAGCAGATTTACCTAACAGGTGGGTCACTCGAGTTATTGCCGATCCTCACGAAGAACAACAGGTATATGTTACCTTTTCTGGTTACAGATGGGATGAGTTTTTACCCCATGTATTTTCATCAGGGGATATGGGACAGACATGGTATGATATAACATCTGACCTTCCGGAAGTTCCGGTTAATGACCTGATCGTTGACCCTCAGTACGAAGAAAGATTATATATCGCAAGTGATGCGGGAGTATTTGTAACCTACAATGGTGGTCTAAACTGGGGATTACTTGGTTCCAATCTTCCAAAAGTGCCTGTTACATCCCTTGACCTGCATCAGCCTTCACATAAACTATTGGCTGCTACTTTCGGGCGATCGATGTATACTTATGACCTGCTTCAGGATACTGTTTTAACCCGGGTTAATAACATCAGTGATTTTATTCCTGAAGTAATTGTTTTTCCAAATCCCTGGATGGATATCCTGTACATTTCATTCTCCCTCAGGCAATCCGGGAGTGTAAGTATTGAATTATTTGATTTATCAGGAAAGCTCGTATATAAAAACGAAAAAAGGGAATTTCTTTCCGGCGACAATCAAATACTGGCATCTTCCTCCGCAACTGGTATAGAAAAATGCGGAACTTATATTTTAAAATTAGGGATGAACAATGTAGAAGTATCGAAAAAGATAATTTTCAGGAATTAAGTCATAAACATACTTACCGGTTTAAGCTGCGATTGCTTTCCCTCCTTTTCACAAAACGGGCAATTATCATGTTCCTCTGAAAACACATAACCACATTCCTCACATTTAAATCTCTCTTCGGTATATAAATTTAATTTACGATGTTGCGAACTGGCTAAAAATGCAATGCCGATTACCGGGGTTAATAACAAACTGAGGATAAAAAGCCTTCGGGTTCCAATTTCACGGTACTTCCCCAGCCTTGAGAACAAGTATGCTATCAACACATAAACTACCACAATGCCAATTAAGACCAAATCCTTTGTTTCCATTCTAAATTATTATGTGTAATACACCTTAAGGCAACAAAACCAGGGAACAAATATACGCTATTAACAATTAAGTACCTGAATTATGTTTCCACAAAAAAGAGGATTCTATGAACTTATTGCAAAAGCTTTTAAAAGAGATAATTATTTTGAAATGAGGAATTCTATTCAAAGCAGAAACAAATGTATTTGAAAACTATTTTACAGAAACAACTCAGAAGTGATGCGATCCGTGAATAATTTGCCTTCATCAGATAATGTATAGATTCCGCCGGTTTCAATTAAATGTTCACTATCAATATGGCGTTGCACATTATATATAAAATGATCTTTATAAGTGCAGCCAAACTTTTCTGCTATATAATCCACATCTGTTCCCCAGGATGTCCGCAATGAAACCATCACATATTCATTATATTTTTGATCTATGCTCAATTTTTCTTTTTCAGCAGGAATTTTGTCCTGTTGCAAAGATGAAATATATCCAGCTAAATGACCTCTATTCCATTGCCTGGAAAAGAGATTAAAAGAATGAGCCGATGGCCCCAGTCCAAGATACTTTTTCCCTTGCCAATAACTCACATTATGTTTTGAATATTGGCCGTTCAAACAAAAATTTGAAATTTCATAATGTTCCAGGCCGCTTAATTTGGCAAAATCCATCAATATCCTAAAATGCCTAACTGCTAAATAATCCTCTACAGGGCGCATTTTATTTCTTTTGATCAGGATGTCAAGGGCGGTTTTTGGCTCTACTGTTAGTGAATAAGCCGACAAATGTGACAAGTTTAAAGATTGGAAAAACGCCAGGTTTTTTTCCCAGGCTTCATTTGATAGAGTAGGTATTCCATAAATCAAATCAATACTTACATTTTTAAAACCATTATCCTGAACCCTTTTAATCGCATTTAGTGCGTGTGCTGAATCATGGACTCTATGCAAATACTTGAGGTCCTTATCATGAAACGACTGGATACCAATACTCAACCTGTTGATTTTAGTATCTCTCAGATTTCTGACATATCCCGCATTCAGATCATCAGGATTTGCTTCCAGCGTGATCTCCGCATCCTGACCCATAATATAATGTTGATGGATCAAATCTAAAAGCCTGATTATTTCTACAGCGCTTAACAAAGAAGGAGTTCCTCCACCAAAATAAATGGTTTCAATCTTCTCCCCATTAAGATAGTCTTTTTGCAAAACAATTTCTTTCTCTAATGCATCCAGAAATTGGGGCTTGTTCCTTTTGGAAGCAAGGGAATAAAAGTTGCAATAATGACATTTTTGTTTGCAAAACGGTATATGTATGTAAATCCCCGCCACAATAACATATTCTTTATTTAGAGGTAAAAGTACTATGAACTAATGAATTGTTCCAAAAGACTATTCAATAAAAAAGCTTTTACCGGTTATAACTTTATTTAAAATCAATTGAAATTGCAAAATTCCATGGGATGTAGGGGATAAATTGTATTTTTATTGGCTAATATATAAACACAAATGCTATGAAGCGACGGGAATTTATCAGAACATCCGGAGTTGCTGCCAGTGCAGCAGTGGTTTTCGGCAATCTAAACACACTATTTGCCGACCCTAACGGCAACCCTTTTTTACCCTACGATCTTGTGGCTGTAAGAAATGGAGAACCTGATGCCATGTTTGATATGGCTATACAATCTCTGGGTGGTATGGAATCATTTGTTAAGGCTGGACAGAAAGTGGTTGTCAAGCCAAATATTGGTTGGGATGTATCCCCCGAAAGGGCCGGAAATACTAATCCTATACTCATTAAAAGAATCGTTGAACATTGCTATAATGCAGGTGCAAAGGAAGTGTATGTGTTTGATAATACATGCGACGATTGGAATAAATGCTATCAGTCAAGTATGATAGAAGAGATGGCAAAGGATGCCGGGGCAAAAGTTGTTCCGGGAAACTCTGAAAAATATTACAGAGAAGTTGACATCCCCGGTGGAGTAAGGTTGAAATCTGCTAAAGTTCACGAACTCATTCTTGATTCGGATGTGTTTATTAATGTTCCGGTTTTAAAACACCATAGCTCTGCTGACCTGAGTATTGCTATGAAAAACCTAATGGGTGTGGTGTGGGACAGGATGTGGTGGCACCGTAACGACCTTCACCAATGTATTGCTGATTATTGTACCCATCGTAAACCTGATTTAAATGTAATAGATGCCTACAGGGTGATGATGAAAAATGGGCCCAGAGGTGTTTCTGTAAACGATGTGGTAAGTTATAAAACAATGCTGGTTTCTACAGATATCGTAGCAGCTGATGCCGCGGCAGCAAAAGTTTTTGGTTCCGATCCGGAAGATATTGCCTACATTGTAAAGGCAGCAGAATTAGGTATTGGAAATTACAACCTTGAAGAATTGAACATCAATCGGATTAAAATGTAAACCTGGGATGAGCCTATTGTTTTTGAAAAAAATACGGGTTTGGATTTCTCTCTCGTTTTTTCTTCTAATCTTTTTCCTGTTTATTGATTTTGGAAACACCTTATCCTCTCAATGGGTTAAAGGTATTTTATTCTTTCAATTTGTTCCATCTGTTCTAAAATTTATTCAACTTGCTGCTTTTACTGGAATTGGGTTTATTATAGTGCTCATTTCTGCTTTGTTATTTGGAAGGGTTTATTGCTCATTCTTGTGTCCCTTAGGTACCCTGCAGGATATCTTTATTTATTTTTCAAAAAAATTCAAAAAGAGAAAATGGTTTAAATATGCCAAACCAAAAAACATCCTGAGATATTTTTTTCTGGGGGGCACTATTATTTTTCTTTTATTTGGCAGCATCTTTATCCTTAACCTGCTTGACCCATACAGTATCTTTGGAAAAATTTCTTCCAACCTGATAAGGCCCATTTATTACAGTATAAATAATGTTGGCGTAGCTATACTTGAGAGATTCCAAAATTATACCCTTTTTACCGTACATATGAAAAGTTATAACTGGTTGTCCTTTGGCATTTCATTTTCAGTTCTGGGGCTTTTGGTATGGATGACTTATAAATATGGGCGATTGTATTGCAATGCCGTTTGCCCGGTAGGCACTCTTTTGGGAATACTTTCCAGGGTTTCAATTTATAAGATCAGGCTCAATCAGGAGGCCTGCAATAGCTGTGGCATATGCGGAGCCAACTGCAAATCCCAGTGTATTGATACGAAAAATAAATCGGTTGACTTTTCACGCTGTGTGGGATGTCTTAACTGCCTGGATGTTTGTGCCTCCGGAGGTGTGAAATTTTCATTTAATAAACCTGGGAATGAACACCCCGAACAATCCTTAAAGGAAAATACCAGGAGAAGTTTTATCCAAAAATCCCTGGTATTGCCGGTAGGGATTTTGGCTTTGAGCCAGAATTCTTTTTCAGATGGATTAGCTGACGGAAAAAAACCTGTGAACCGGCAATTTCATAGTATCCCACCCGGGGCATTGAGCCTCAATCATTTCTTAAATGCCTGTACTGCTTGCCATTTATGTGTAGGGGTTTGTCCTACTCATGTTATTCAACCCTCTTTTCTTGAGCATGGACTAAAAGGAATGATGCAGGTATATATGGATTTTAATGCCAGTTTCTGCAATTTTGAATGTAATCTTTGCAGCGATGTTTGTCCAACAGGGGCTATTCTACCAATTCAACTCGAAACAAAAAAACTTACCCAATTGGGAATTTCAACTTTTATTAAAGAAAATTGTGTGGTTTATACTGACGAAAAGGATTGCGGGGCATGCTCTGAACATTGTCCAACCAAAGCAGTAAACATGGTTTTTTATAAAAAAGACCTGAAGATCCCAGAGGTAAATAAAGACATTTGCATTGGTTGCGGTGCTTGCGAATATGCATGTCCGACTACTCCAAAATCAATCTTTGTGGATGGCAATGCCGTGCATAAGCTTGCCGATAAACCTAAAGAAGTAAAAATCGAAACCATCGTCAACCCGGAGGATGATTTTCCTTTTTAAGGCCTGGAGACAGAAAGTATTCTTAAGTGGTATTTTCTTTCCTTAGCATTATCCTGAAAGTTGTACCCTTATTCATTACTGAACTTTTGACAAAGATCTTTCCATTATGATAGTCGCTGATGATCCTTTTAGAGAGGGATAATCCGAGGCCCCATCCCCGTTTTTTACTTGTATATCCAGGATTAAAAATAGTTTTGAAACGAGACTTTGGAATTCCTTTGCCATCATCAGAAATATCAATCATCACCAGGTTATTTTCCTCAATTATTTCTAAATCAATGCACCCTTTGGCCTCAATTGCATCAACGGCATTTTTACATATATTTTCAATCACCCACTCAAATAAATGAAGATTGATTGGAGCAAATATTTCTTCATTTTCGCTATTCTTAATGGTATAGGTCACTTTCCGCGAAGTCCTTGATTTGATATAATCCACTGAGTCGTAAATCACCGTCACCAAGTTTGTATTCTTCAACTTAGGTTCCGCGCCAATTTTTGAAAACCGGTCGGTGATTTTATGAAGACGCTCAACATCCTTATTCAACTCGGTAATGGCATCCCCTTCCACCCCATCCATTTTTAACAATTCAATCCAGCCTATCATTGAAGAAAGTGGAGTTCCGAGTTGATGTGCAGTTTCTTTGGCCAAACCAACCCAAACCTGGTTCTGTTCGTTTTTACGTGCAGTACTAAATAATACATAAGAAATAAAAAGGAATACACTAATAATTCCCCACTGCAGGTATGGAAAAATCATAAGGCGGGTTAATAGCTGAGAGTCCTGGTAAAAGATATAACGTTTGCCTTGTTCTGCAAAGTCAATTTCTATCGGTTCGTTATCATATGCCATCTCCTCAAGGGTTTTCATAATGTAAACCGAATCGGAAGCTTTTATAGTATCAAGCATTCCGAATTCAATAACCCTTGTTTTTGTACTATCTGTTATAATTACAGGTACTGAAGCAGAATTGATCACAATTTCTGAAAAGAAAGAGTCGATCAGGTCATCCAGTACTTCTCTTAATTCATTAAAAAGTTTTGATTCTTTATAAAATAAAAAATCAAACTGGTCTTTGTCGTAAGCAATTTTAACCGGGGGATAAACCATAAACTCAGCTCTGAGTGCACCTTTCAGAACAGGTACGGTATCTGTATCAAAATTAACATTGATTGCATTTTTTATCTTCCCTCTTTCATCCGTCAGAATAACAGGAATAGTGGTATTCTCTGAAATGAATTTCACGAAAAAGTTGAGAACTTCCGAGTCATCTACATCGGTCACGATCCTGTAGGCATCACCTAAAAGGACAACCCTTTTTCTTTCTTCATTTTGCAGTTGTTTAAAAAACTCTTCAGTGTAATTAACCAGTTCCGCCTTTTGGTGGATGGCATCTGCCCAGATTTTTATGTTATTTCTTTCGTCTCTTGCAATTTCTCTTATTAAAATATGCGTAATCCAAAGGGATACAGCTACAATAACCACAGCCGATCCAAACAGGATCAATTTCCAACGCTTTTTTCGTTCGTAAAAGTTCAATGGTAAAATTTTTTACAATAACGGCATTTTCTGCTATTTATTCCAAAGATATGGCTAAAGTAAAACAAAAATGTATTTCGTACAATTCTACCAGTTTATGCAATTAATAAGCTGCTATTAATTTCATGCTAATTGATTTTACTTTTTTAATTTCGCAGGCAAAAAAAATATCATGCTTGATTCATCTTTATTCAGTTCTGAGATATTTGCCTGGGTTATTCTGCCATTACTTATCTTTTTTGCCCGGATAATGGATGTTTCCATTGGAACCCTTCGCCTTATTTTTGTATCAAAAGGGTTTAAATACCTTGCCCCGATTCTTGGCTTTTTTGAGGTGATCATCTGGTTGCTGGCGATAAGCCAAATTATCCAGCACCTGGACAGCTGGATAGGATATGTTGCTTATGGGCTGGGTTTTGCTACAGGCAACTATATTGGAATTATTCTCGATGAAAAGTTATCCATTGGGAATGTAATTGTTAGGGTGATCCCAAAATACGACACTACTCAATTGATCAGTGACCTGAGAAAAAACAACTTTGCAGTTACTTCTGTCGAGGGCAAAGGGATGCATGGGGAAGTGAATGTAATCTTATCAATTATTAGCCGAAAAGACATTAAAGAATACATTCATATCGTAAACCAGTTTAATCCAAAAGCTTTTTATACCATTGAAGATGTGAATTCTGTGAAAGAGGGTTACATTCGTTTGCGAAGGCCAAAATCTGTATTCAATATCACGCAAAAAATGCGGCGAAGGGGCAAATAAAATTAAAGAAACAGGATGTGGTAAGCATGAACCACAAATTTTCAAAAAAATATAAACGAGAGATTAAAAAGAGAACATCAATCCTGCACTAGGCATTACAGGTAGCTGATATATCCGATCGCCGGTGTTTTTATCCACATAAAAAATATTGTCCCTGTCGTATAAATTAGTAACGCTCACTGTAATCTCAAGCTTTGAGTTGATCCCGGTATTAATCACCCTTTTTAAACTCACATCCAACCTGTGATAGTCCGAAATCCTCCCTTTATTCAAATCATCGGCAATGTATCCGAGTTCTTCATTTTGAGTTGTATAATCCGTATATATTCCATTGGTAAAGGGAATTAAGGGGTAATATCCCTGGGTTAAGGTAAACGGGAATCCTGATCCGAAATTCCAACGGGCATTTACTTCCCAGTTCCGCTTATCACCAAAAATATAAGTTGCTACAAGATTTACATTATGCCGCCTGTCGTAGTGAGGGTAATAATCAATAATGGCTCCGGTGGTATCTTCATATTGTCTGACAACGTATCCCAGAGAATAAACCAGCCATAAATACAACTGTTTGGTTTCATATTTAAAAGTGATATCGGCCCCAGTTGCATAGCCATGCTCGATTACAAAATCTTTCTTTAGCAGGTCAGGCAGATCGGCATTTTCTTCTGAATCATTAAACAGTTTACTCCTATTCAGGTTGGTTAGCTGTGAAAAGTTTTTATAATACCCTTCAAGGTTCATAGTTAGTTTATCTGAAAGGTCGAGCTCAAACCCAAGGATTGCATGCTCAGCTGTTTGTAGTTTATTACTAATAGCTTTCCCATCGAAAGTCCGAGGAAGGTTGTCGGGGCCAGATAAAAATCCATAAAACAAGTTAACCACGTCTCTGTCGCTCCGGGCACTAAGCAGGTTTTGTGAATAAAATCCTCCGGCAAATTTAATCCTGAAACTTTCCGTGGCGTTAAATTTAAGGGCAAGCCTAGGTTCAGGCGACAGATCTGATAAAGAAGCATAATAATGGAACCGCATACTTGGCTCAATTAACCAGTTACCTGCAGTTTTTTTGTACTTTGCATACAAACCCAATTCAGTAGTATTCTCCACCTGTGAAATTTCCAGCCCAATTGAATTATAGAAAAAATAGTCAGTTTTAAACCCGAGAATTTCAAATCCATATTTAAGTTCATCCTTACCAATAAAGTAAGTGAAATCAAACCCCATATTAAAGCCGTTAATCGAACTTTCACGAGGCAGGCTATTTTTTTCATCAAGGGTTATTCTATACTGTGAATATGCAAGGTGTCCTTCCATGAGTACAGGTGAATTCCCAGGAATAACAAGAAAATTGGTACCCCCTCCATATGAATCCCATTTAAAATCTGAAAGGGATTTATAGTTGTTTACCCTATCCTGAAAATTGAATCCGAAAAAGTTTACCTTGCTTCCGTTAGCACCCAAAAGGGAAATCTTTCCATACAAGTCGGTATAATTAAAAGGCAGGCCGGCAGTGTCAATATAGTCGTAAAAAAGCTTCGAACTTTGCTCAAGATAAGAATTTTTAGCCGTAAAAATAAATGATGAACTTCCCTGTGACCCTTCTTTCATTTTTTTAATCGGGCCTTCAATCATCATATTGGCTCCAAAAGTACTGGCACCAACTTTTCCTGACATTCTGGTTTTATTCCCATCACGTGTAGTAATGTCCATCACAGAGGAAATACGTCCACCATATTCTGCCCCAAAACCACCTGTATACACATCCGCATTTCTTAAAATATCTGTATCAAACACAGAGAATAGGCCAATGGAGTGGAACGGATTATAAACAATCATACCATCAAGTAACACTTTATTTTGGATAGGAGACCCTCCCCGGATGTAAAGCTGCCCACCCTGGTCACCTGTAAAAACAACACCGGGTAAAACCTGTAAGTACTGGGCAAGGTCGGGCTGTCCACCAAAGGAAGGTATTTGCTTAATTTGTTTAGGTGTAATTTTTACAACAGATGTCCGTGTTTCAGTAGTGGCTTCCTGCCTGGTGGCTGTAATTTGAACCTGTTCCAGGGTATAGGAAGCTTTCTCCAGATATAAATTTTTAGAAATGATCTCATCAGCTTTCACTAAAACATTAATTTGCAATGAATCAAATCCAAGGTAGGTTATTGTTAAAAGATATTTCCCCGGAGGTATTTGTGAAATAGCAAAATATCCATTTACGTCAGTAGCCGCGCCATGGGTTGTCCCTTGTAAATATACATTAGTAAAAATAACGGGCTCGCCGGTTTCCTTTTCGTAAACAAACCCCCTGATGGTCCCAGTCTGGGCAGAAACTACAAGAGTAAACAGGAGCAGTGACAGAACGAATAATAATGGCTTAAATGGGTAATTTTTACTTCTCATAAAACAGCATTTATTGGCAAGAAAATTATGTCATATCCTTAAAGGACAAAGAAAGAAAAAAAATAAACGCGTGGCATATATTATTTATTTTACAAATGGTAATTATGAATGAACGAACAGGCCATTACATATGATGTGCAAACCAGCAGGAAAAACTATTTTGATATAACTTTCAAACTAAAAATTCCTTTTCTATATATTCATTAGCCGGGCAATAATTAAAATTACATAAATCACTAACTTTACCCTTTAAAATAATTTTGAACTTTGAACTATATACACTATGTGCGGACGTTTTTCATTTTCTCCTCTTGCCAAGATCATCGAAGATCGGTTTGATGTAAAGGTAGATTCAGCCTACAAACCGCGTTTTAACAGTGCCCCATCTCAAAACCTGGCTGTAATTTCAAACCAGGATCCCGAGCATTTAAGTTACTACAGGTGGGGCCTGATCCCTTTTTGGTCGAAAGATCCGAAAATAGGAAACCGCATGATCAATGCGAAAGCGGAAACCATAACAGAAAAACCCTCTTTTAAAAATTGCTTTAAACGAAAACGTTGCCTGGTTTTGAGCGATGGTTTTTTTGAATGGAAAAAAATAAATGCAAAAGAAAAAATACCCTATCGTATTTTAATGCGCGATGAGAACCTATTTGCTATGGCCGGAATATGGGATACATGGAAAGACCCCGATGGGGAGCTGATAAATTCATTTTCTATACTCACCATTTCTCCAAACGCCCTAATGGAAAACATTCATCACCGAATGCCTGTAATTTTAAATCCTAACGATGAAAAAAAATGGTTGGCTGAAACTCCTGAGGAGGAGCTAAAGGATCTCCTTAAACCTTACCCTGCCGAATATATGACTGCATACCCTGTTTCAAAATTGGTGAATTCACCCACTAAGGATTCACCTGAAATTTTAGAGCAAGTCAACGATAACTTCTAATGTTAACCAATCATCAGGTTGCAACCGCGTATGTCGCTGGTATCGAACCTGCCGAGAATTTCAAATGACCCGTCATTTAATTTTTTACCCAGGTCTTGCGTTGCAATAAAGGAGCAGGAATAAATATTTGCAAGATCAATCACATTTACGCCTCCGGTTTTTTTATCATCAATTAAACTCAGGGGGTCGTTCATGTCACGAATCAAGATTTTCATCCAGGGAGGTGGATGAAATATTCCATTTCCTTTGGAATAGGCTTGTGAAAGAAGCTCAGTCATCCCATACTCAGAATGTATTTCCGGCACATTGAACCTAGGCATTAGATAGTCATGCATTTCTTCCCTGATGATCTCCTTTCTTCGGCCTTTCATCCCACCCGTTTCCATCACAATTAATTCAGGATTTTTAAACGTATGTTTTTCCGCAAGATCAAGCAGGGCATAACTTACACCGAGCAATATGGTTTTTATACCTTTATCTGCAAGTATTTCAATAAGCTGATCTGAATGATTGAGGTAAAACCCTGAAGCGCTAGTTTTGCTCATCTTTATTAATTTTTCAACCATATAAATCAAAGACGAATTCCCTTCTTCGAGATAAGATGGCAATAATGCAAGGACACGATATTGTTCCGGATCGCCATAGACCCTTCTGAATCCACGCATAAAACTCTCTTCATATACTGAAACTTTATGAATAAAATGTTTACTTCGCTCCATACCTGTTGTTCCGCTGCTATAAAATATTTCTTCATAGCTTTCAGGAAAACAGCTAACTATCTGGGTTTTGAAAAATTCTATGGGTAAAAAAGGAATTTGGTGGAAATTTTTTATTTGCTTAATTTCAACATCAAGATTTTCGACGAAATGCTTATAGATGGGGTTGTTTGCAAACTGGAAACGAAATATTTGAAGGGCTGTTTCGTTAAATTCCTGCTCACTTGAAATATTGAACAATTTATTTTGGAGCTGATGACTAAACATATGATAAATTATTCTGTAAAATTAAAACTTTTACTACCCCTTATAGTAAATTTTGTAATTTTACATTCGGTCTTTTAAAATCATACAGACTGTTGAAAATTAATAATCTTGATGAAACTGAAAAAAAAACCTTTGCTAATTATAATTGGATTGATAATAGGAAGCATTTTATATTCCTGCGTAAAAGAAGAAGAGTACCCGATTATTCCTGAAATAAAATATGAAGATTTTATCCTTTTGTACAATCCGGTTTCAGGGTTTATTGAAAGGGGCGTACTTAAAATCACGTTTAAAGACGGGGATGGAGATATCGGGCTCATCAAATCGGAAGCCAATCCACCCTATGACTATAACCTTTTCATAAGTTACTTTGAGATCAGGTACGGAGACACCGTACCCATTTATAATAATCCTTTCAATGGGGATACTATAATTTTTAACTCCACAATCCCTAACCTTACTCCTGAAGGCCCGGTTAAGGCCATCTCTGGCGAAATACAGGATACACTTTATATCAATTATCCCAATTCAGAATTTGATACCATAATGTTTGAGGTTTATCTGGTCGACAGGGCAGAACATCAAAGCAATATCATTAGCACTCCTTTGATCAAAAGAAATTTTGATTAGGTTTTGATACAACTTTAACAAAGCTAATATGAGATACGAAACAAAGGCTTTGCAATTTTATTTTTTAATAAGTATCTTTGTGACAGAGGAAACTTCGAATTTTAATACACCATATTTTATAAACTAAATTTTTTAGATCATGAAAAAACTCTTACTCTTTTCATTTACAATGGTTTTTAGCATGGCATTGTTTTCACAGATTTTATATGAAGACAATTTTGATTCATATACCCTTGGATCAACCATTGCTGTGGAAAACCCAACCTGGTGGTCGACCTGGAGCGGTACACCTGGTAGTAGCGAGGATGCGGTAATCTCTGATGAACAATCCTCAAGTCCTTCACAATCTTTAAAGGTTGAAAACCTTGTGGATAATATCCTTTTATTGGGAAATAAGATTGTGGGAAAATACAAACTCTCTTTTAAGTACTACGTAGTTGCAGGAAATGCAGGATATTTTAACATTCAGCATTTTGAAAGCCCCGGGATTGAGTGGGCATATGAAGTTTATTTTGGTGCTACTGGCGCAGGATACCTAAGTGCAGGCAGCGAGCAGGTTGCCGGATTTACATTTGCCCCGGATACATGGGTAGAAATTGAGAATGTAATTGATTTGGATAACGACTGGACACAACTTTATGTGGATGGTGCGCTGATTTATGAATGGCCTTTCAGTTGGCAGTTCAATTCACAGTCAGGTACATTACAACTTGGTGCCATGGACATGTGGGCAGGCGGGCCTACCGGAGAAACTCCATTATATTATTTTGATGATGTGGTTTTTGAAGCCGTTCCTTCTGCATTGTATGAAGATGACTTTGAGGCCTATACTGTAGGTGATTATATTGCCGTTGTCAACCCGGATTGGTGGACTACCTGGAGTGGAGCTCCCGGTGGAACTGAAGATGCCCTTATCACTGATGAACAGGCAAACAGCGGAACTAATTCTATAAAAGTTGATGGTGTTACTGACCTAATTATAAAATTAGGAGACGAAACTTCCGGAAAATATCAATTATCATTTTACATGTATGTCCCTGCCGGATTTGGAGGATATTATAACTTACAACATTTTGAAAGTCCTGGTATTGAATGGGCATATGAAGTATATTTTGGCGCCACCGGAGCCGGTTATTTAAGCGCAGGAAGTGATCAGGTTGCTGGGTTTACATATACACCTGACTCCTGGGTATTTTGTGATCAGATTATTGATCTGAACACAGACTGGACTCAATTATACATTGATGGTTCACTCATTTATGAATGGCCTTTTAGCTGGCAGGCTACCTCTCAAAGCGGAACCCTTCAATTAGGAGGTGTGGACGTTTATGCAGGTGCCCCAACTGGTGAAACTGCCACTTATTATTTCGATGATGTAGAATTTATTCAACTGGAGCCAGGAAGCGGTGCTGCAATTATCAACGTTGACCCGACGGTTATTGTTGAATCTGTAAATGCTGGAAACATGACATCTACATCCATGGAAATTTCTAATTCCGGGGAAGAAGCTCTTGACTATGACATTGTAGTAACCTATCCCGGTTCCGATAAAAAAGAAGCTGGGAAACCTTCAACTGGAAACTCAAAAGTTCTCCTTAGTAAAAATGTTCAGGGAGATCCTACACCTCAACCTGGTGGAGCACCTGCTATGGTTGATGATGTGATATTAAATTATGATGGTGACAACGTATCAGCTGTTGGATTAACCAGCGGCGGGATCATGCGTGTTGCTGCAGTATTTACCCCTGATGAAGTAGGAGATTATATAGGGATGGAGTTATCAGCTGTGGAAGTTTATATCAATGATGCCCCTATTGAAACAAAAGCTCAGGTATATAACTATGGACTTCCTAATATTCCGGGGCCAGGTGAATTATTGTATGAACAAAGCTGGAATTCTTTGGCAACAAGTTGGCAAATTGTTGATTTGAATGATCCTGTTACCATCTCTGGTGGAGATATTTGGGTAGGATACTGGGTTGATCATGCCGCCGCTACCTTCCCTGCAGGAACTGACGGTGGACCTCATCATCCAAACGGCGACTGGATTGCATCCGGACCTGGATGGCATCACTTATCTGATAACGCAGCACTCGACTATAACTGGAACATTAGGGCATATTTATCAGGTGATGCGATTACACAGTGGTTATCAGTAAGCCCTGAATCAGGTACCGTAGATATTGGTATGGCCGAAAATATTGATGTAAATTTTGATGCCACTGACTTAACTTCTGGTTCCTACTATGGCGAACTTGTGGTCAATAACAGCGATCCTGAGAACCCGCAGGTAATTATTCCTGTCAACCTCGGGGTTTTGGTTGGTGTTAACGAGTTTGATAAATCAGCTGTAATGATTTATCCTAACCCTACTGTTAATAAGCTGAATGTAAAAGCTGATGCAGAAATTAATTCCATTGAGCTTTTCAATATGATGGGACAACTAATTGAAAGACATATTGTATCAGGAAGTGAATATCAGTTTAGTACTGAAGGTTTTGAATCAGGCATGTATATCATCAAAATTGAATTGGATGGTAAGACAATGACTGAAAGAATAACGATCAAATAAATTAGTATTGATAGAATTCAAAAAAGGAGGGCCATTTGGTTCTCCTTTTTTATTTTTGATACTCCAAATTCAAACACTTATGGAATTTAAAATCTATTGTGCAGGTAAATTTTTAATAAGCGACAAAAAACTTAATATCACCAATCCCTATTCAGGTGAGTTTTTTGCTCATACCTGGCTGGGGAATAAGGATATACTTGAAAGGGCTATTCTTGCTGCACTTGAAGCAGAACCTTTGCTCAAATCTTATCCCGTTTATAAAAAATATGCGGCATTAAAATATATTGCACATCAACTTGAAATACATACCGATGATTTTGCTGAGATCCTTTGCCTTGAATCAGGAAAACCAATCAGATATGCAAAAGGAGAAGTGAATCGGGCTATTCAAACGTTTACCATTGCAGCGGAAGAATCGAAAAGGATACCTGGTGAACACCTTAGCCTCGACTGGACAGCAGCCGGAGAAAACAAAGAAGGTTGGGTAAAGCACTTCCCTATTGGCCTGGTAGCAGGAATTTCTCCATTCAATTTTCCATTGAACCTGGCCGTTCATAAAATTGCACCAGCCATTGCAGCCGGTTGTCCGATTATCTTAAAACCTTCCTCCTCCACACCTTTATCCACCCTTAAACTGGCAGAAATTATTCATCAATCAGGCCTGCCCGAAGGTAGTGTTTCCATAATTCCTATGGATCGGCCTACAGGAAACCTTCTGGTGACAGACGATAGGGTAAAGCTACTCTCATTTACAGGATCGCCAGCTGTGGGGTGGGAAATGAAAAAAAATGCAGGGAAAAAAAAGCTTGTTTTAGAATTGGGTGGAAACGCCGGTGTAATCGTTTCTGAAAGTGCTGACATCGACCAGGCAGTGAACCGTTGTCTGCTGGGTGGTTTTGCATATTCCGGTCAGGTGTGCATTCATACCCAGAGGATATATGTTCAAACTTCGGTTTATCAAGCCTTCCTGGATAAATTTTTACCCCTTGTCAATCAATTGAATTCAGGAGATCCATTGGACGAGAAAACAGAAATCTCTTCCATGATCGATGAAGAAAATGCCTTAAGGGTAGAAAAATGGGTTAAAGAAGCAAAAGACGATGGAGCCAAAATTCTATGTGGAGGTAAACGAAGTGGTTCTACTTATACTCCTACGGTATTAAATCAAACAAAAGCCCAAATGAAAGTTTGCTCCCAGGAGGTTTTTGGCCCGGTAGTCACTCTTGAGCCCTATAATACTTTTGAAGAAGCAATTGAACTGGTTAATGACAGTCGGTATGGGCTGCAGGCAGGAATATTTACCAATTCAATAAATGAAATGAATTTGGCTTTTCATCAACTCAATGTAGGGGGAGTAATAATAAATGATGTCCCAACTTTTCGGGTGGACCATATGCCTTATGGCGGAGTAAAAGATTCAGGAACAGGCCGTGAAGGGGTAAAATATACCATGATGCACATGATGGAAACAAAACTTTTAGTTAAAAACAAATTTTGATCCTAATTTATTCTCATTATACTTAAGTCTATTTTACACTATTTCAGCGAATTATAAGCCTCAGATTAAAAAAAGTTAAATATTTTCTGAAAGGATAAAAAATTAGCAGAATTTTTATACTTTAGTACAGTCATTATAGTTAATGGTATCGCTGATTCTCAATTCTAAAATTATCATTTCGCAAAATGAAAAACATTAAAATAAAATTTATTACTAACCTAAATTTTTAAGCGTATGAAAAACATGAACAAACTACTGATTGTGCTGATTTCGTTGGTTATTGTTTCATCTGGTTTATTAGCCCAGAGTGACTCATCTCCGAAATTAAACAATCAAACGAAAGAGCGGGTAAAACCTACAAAATCTCAGTTGATTGAGATGCAAAATGCAGGTTTTGACAAAGCTCCTTCAGCACTTGAGCAATTACAACAAGCTTTTCCTGACAGGGATATTGCTTCTGCATATTATCCTTCTGACAGGGATGTAAATGCCAAAGCAACACCCATTCCCTCAGAGGATTTGTTTGACCTGCAGTTCGAATGGCCTGTAGGCGTTGGTGGTGGAGAAGCCGGTATTGAAACAGACGGTAACTACATTTACACTACCAAATGGAATGGTACGATATTTTATCGTTATGAAATGAACGGTACCTACCTCGAAGAAGTTACCTGTGGATCAGCTGGCGCCGTGCGCGATCTTGCCTATAACGGAACTTACTTTTATGGTGGAGCTGCTGCAAACACAGTTTTTGAAATGGATCTGGCTACAGGAACCTATATCGGTTCTTTCACAGCTCCTACTGCAGTGCGTGCTATTGCATACGACGAAGATGAAGATGCATTCTATGCCAATAACTGGGGTACTGATATTATTAAATTTGATGCTTCAGGTGCTAACCTTGGAAGCTTCCCGGTAGGTCCTACTGGTGATAGCTATTATGGTTTTGCTTACCAGGGCTCAAGTTATTGCGGAGATGGCCCATACCTTTGGGGATTTGCCCAGGTAGGAACAAACCTTTGTGAACTAATACAAATCGAATTACCTTCAGGAACGGAAACCGGAACTTATTTTGACGTAGGAAGCGTTGTAGCTCCTGCTTCTGCCGGTGGTTTATGTATCGATGATAACCTTTACACCGGTACTTGGACCATTATGGGAACAAACCAGAATGTAAACATCTGGGGACTTGAATTATGTACTTCAGGCCCATTACCAACTACCGATGTTGGGGTAACAGCTATTACTGCACCTAATTCAGGGGTGAATCTTACCAATGCTGAAGCAGTAACAGTTACAGTTAAGAACTTTGGAACAGCAGCCCAGTCAAACTTTGATGTGTCCTTCTCTCTGGATGGTGGAACTGCAGTTGTTGAAACGATTTCTGCCACCATTAATGGTGGTGAAACCTATAATCATACATTCGCTACTACCGTTGATCTTTCTGCTTATGGGTCTTACGATTTTGAAGCATGTACTGAGCTTGCTGGTGATGAAAATACTGCTAACGACTGTAAAACAAAAACTGTGGTTAATGAATCACCATCATTATGTGCCCCAACCTATTCTTCTGGTTGTGTTGTAGGTGATGGTTTTACTGATTTTGCCGTAGAGGAAATCCAGAACCTGAATAATGGCTGTGCCAATAACACCGGTGTTACCGGTTGGAGCCAGTACTTTGAACTGGGGCCTGCCACATTGTTACCAGGTGTTACCCATACTTTTACTTTTGGTACAGGATATAGTAGCCAGCATGTGAATGTTTGGATCGACTATAACGATGACCTGGATTTAACAAGTGATGAGCTTATTTTAGAGGATTATATTTTGACATCTGCAGGTGTTTTATACGATGTGGATATAGATATCCCCGGAACAGCCTTACCTGGTGAACACGTAATGCGTGTAATGGCAGTTTGGCTTAATACTTTTACTGATCCTTGCGGTTCTTATTCATATGGCGAAGCTGAAGACTACAAAGTATTTTTAGGCGTAGCTGAATACGGGACTGTTGAAGGTTATGTAACAGAATTTACTGGTGGTGCACCTGTTGACGGGGCAACTGTTACTATTAACAATGGCACCTATTCCACTACTTCGGGTACTGATGGTTATTATATGATTGACAATGTGCTGGTAGGCACATGGCCTATTTCATGTTCAGCTACAGGATATAACGTGATTAGTGGCGGAACTGTAGACGTGACCAATGGTGGTACAAGCACAATAGATTTTGGCATGACTGCTCCTACTATGGATATTACTCCTACTGCAATCAACATTGTAATTGATCCTGAAAACCAGGATACAGAAATGATTGATATTGCCAATAATGGTGATGGTACATTAGGCTGGTCAGCATCCCTTGAAATGTTAACAGATGACCCGAAAGATACCTGGGATCTCCAGTTTACAATTGATTTAACTACTGTTACTGGAGCTGCCGGTAATGCCGGTGCAGAATGCGACGGACAATATTATTATTCAACACGTTGGGCCTCCAACCTAATTCATAAGTATGACCTGGATGGAAACCTGATTGAAGAGTTTTCAATTCCGGGTGTTACCGGGTTAAGGGATTTGGCTTTTGATGGTACCTATATGTACGGTGGTGCCGCCGGTGCCGTGATTTTTGAAATGGACTTTGTTACTAAAACACTTGTAAGTAGTATTTCCAATGCCGGACAGGCCAGAAGTATTGCTTATGACGAAGGTAACGATGCATTTTGGATCACTAATTTTGGTTCAGACGCGTGGTTGATTGATAAATCAGGAGCTACTTTAAATACTGTTCCTAATGCTACACTTGGTCTGGCTGGAATGTATGGTTCTGCTTATGATAATACTACCGGAAGTCCTTATTTATGGATTTTTGACCAGGGAGCTGGTGCTGGATCAGCACAATTAATTCACCAGTTTGACCTGACTACACTTACAATGACAGGATTTAGTTATGATGTATTGACTGACTTAGGTCCCAATGCAAGTGCTATTGCCGGTGGTTTGTTTATGGTAGATAACGTATACCCTGGATTATGGTCAATTGGTGGTTTATTACAAGGTACTCCCGATGTATTATTTATGTATGAATTTGCCCCTGCCGGAGCGGTTTGGATTTCAATTGACCCAACAGGTGGTGTGGTTGATCCGGGTAATATGGATCAAATGACGGTTTCCTTTGATGCTACCGGAATTACTCCGGGTACAATCAAAACTGCAAACATTCATTTTACTTCTGATCCCGATGTTGGAATGGTAACCGTACCTGTTACAATGCAGGTTGGTGACCAGGACTTTGGGTTTATCGAAGGAAATGTGAACTTAACGGGTAGTACTCCTTACAACTTTGAAGATGTTCAGAATGTATTGGTAGAGGCTGGTCCTTATTGGGCTAATCCTGATGCATCTGGAAATTACCAGATTGTAGCCTATCCGGGAACTTTTGACGTTACTGCAACCTTATATGGTTATACCCAGCAAACCGTAACAGGCGTTACCGTTGCACCTGCCGGTACGGTTACAGGTATCGACTTTACCTTACCAACAATTTATGGTAGGATATTGGGTACTGTTACCGACGTTGATGATGGCAGCCCAATTGAAAATGCTACCGTAGTATTGGATGGAACTGACTTTGAAACCATGACCGCTGCCGACGGTACCTATGAATTTTTCATTGAAGCCGGTACCTATGATATGACCGTAACACATCCTACCTATACTACAGGAATTGCAACAGGTGTTGTTGTACCTGTGGAAACAGATGTTACAGAGGATTTCGCACTCGAATATTCATGCGACTATTGCGATGCCACTACAAGTATTGAGGATGAGTGGATTATGGATGTAGTTTGTGGTACTATTCAAAATCTTGGTACCCCATGGCAAGGTGGTATTGCTGATTATACTGACCAATTTACCATTATTTTGCCTGGTTTTTCAGTAGATATTTCTGTGGAAAATGGAAATGCCTGGGCAAGTGACATCGTTTATGTATGGGTTGACTGGAACATGGATTGTGAATTTACTCCGGGTGGTGAGGAAGAATTCCAGCTTGAAAATGTAGGTGGTACGGGTCAAACCTTTACCGGTCAGATTACCGCTCCAGCTAATGCTCCCGAAGGTATGGTCAGAATGAGGGTTAGAATGACCTATTCAACTCCTCCGGTACCTTGTGGTGATGCAACTTATGGTGAAATTGAGGAATACAGCCTCTTAGTAGGTGCTGGTACTTATGGTGAACTAGAAGGAACTGTAACAGAACTTGCTACAGGCAACCCTATTGAAGGTGCTGAAATTGACGTAGCCGGACTGTATATGACTACAACAGGAAGTGATGGTTATTACTACTTCGAAGAAGTATTTACTGGTACCTGGGATGTAACATGTACTGCAAACGGATACAGCCCTGCAACTGCTTCTGTCTTAATTGAAGAAGGTGTACTTACGGTTCAGGACTTTGCACTGGGTGCTCCTGAGTTGGTTGTTGACCCATTAATAGTTGAAATTGAACTCGAACCCAATCAAATGGGTACAGAAACTGTAAATATTTCCAATGATGGTAATGCAACTGTTGGCTGGAGTGCTTCGCTCAATATTTTAAGTGAGAACAATGGTGACGATATGTTTGACCTGATCTGGGAAGTACCTGTTGGTGTTGGTGGCGGTGAAGCTGGTATTGAAACCAATGGTACGTACATATATACGACCAAATGGAATGGAACAGGTGAATATTACCGTTATGGCATGGACGGAACTTACATCGAGCAAATTACCGTTGCCGGAGCCGCTGCTACCAGGGATATGGCCTATGATGGTACTTATTTCTACGGTGGTGCTGCAGCAACTACAATATTTGAGCTTGACCTTGATAACGCAGCCCTGATCAGTACATTTACTGCTCCAACGGCAAGTCGTGCAATTGCTTACAACGAAACGGAAGATGTTTTCTATGCCAATAACTGGGGTACAGACATTACTAAATTTGATAAAGCAGGTGCTAACCTGGGTAGTTTCCCTGTTGGTCCTTACGGTGATAGTTATTATGGCTTTGCTTATGACAACTACAGCGCTGGTGCTCCTTACCTTTGGGGTTATGCCCAGGTAGGTACAAATCAGAGCGACCTGGTTCAAATCCAATTACCTTCAGGAACTGAAACTGGTGTTACGTTTGACGTAGGCTCCGTGCTTTCAGCAGCTGACCTTGCCGGTGGATTGGCCATTGATGATCATATAGAAAGCGGACTTTGGGCATTCCTGGGAACCTGCCAGAATGTAAACCTTTGGGCAGTTGAACTAACTGAATCACAAACATGGTTATCCATAGCTCCTACAAGTGGCAGTTTAGCACCTAATACCAATGAGGATATGACCCTTAGTTTTGATGCTACCGGATTATTACCTGGTGAGTATTATGCTGAGATCAACTTCTCTACTAATCCTAATGTTGGAAGTCCGATGGTAGAGGTTACTTTAACAGTTGCAGGTCTGATACCCGCTATCAACCTGAATGCTGTATATAACTGTACCAATGTTGAGCTTGATTGGGAAATGCCGGGAGGCGGAAATCCTGACAGCTGGAATGTTTACAGGGATGGTACTTTAATAGGTAGTGCAACTGCTATGGAATACACTGATGAAATGGTTGATATAGACGTTGAGTATAGTTATACCATTACTGCCGTTTATGCTGGTGACGAATCACAACCTACTCCTCCATTCCTGATCACCGTTCCTGAACCTGGTGACCTCGAAGCTCTTGACCTGGTTGCTACCGTGGATGTTCCTAATGAGAATTATGTTACTCTCGAATGGGATGCTCCTGATGCATGTCTTGCTCCTGATGGATACAATATATTCAGGGATGGAAGTCAGATCAATGCTGCACTGGTAACTGACCTTACCTATGTAGATGAGTCACTTGCTGCCGGTTTCTACGAATATTACGTAACTGCTGTGTATTACTTCGGTGAATCCGGAGCTTCAAATGCACAGTATGCGCTCGTTACCGGTATCAATGAACTCGACGCAAACATGCTTTCGATTCACCCGAACCCTGCCAGTGATTTTGTAATGGTTCAATCTTCATATAGCATTGAATCCTTCGAATTGCTCAACAACGCAGGTCAGGTAGTGATTTCAGAAAAAGTTAATGAAACAAATGCAAAAATTAACGTGTCAGACTTTGAAAGTGGTATTTACTACATCAAGTTAAAGACAAGTGAAGGAATAGCATTAAGGAAGTTAGCTATAAAATAAGCGTTTAGTTAAACACTTATTCATATAATATTGGAGGCCGGTTTATCCGGCCTCCTTTTTTTAATTGATTCATAGGTAAAAATGACACCTCAATTGCATGCCGGTTTAATTAAGAGTCTTTCTTTTTATACTTTTGCAGCTTCTGAAAGGCGATGACAAAATGATTTCGATAAATAATCTTTCTATACATTTTACAGGTACTGATCTTTTCAGCAATGCTTCATTCCAGGTCAACCCAAAGGATCGTATCGGACTGGTAGGCAAAAACGGTTCAGGAAAAACCACCCTGTTAAATATTATTGCCGGCGAAATTTTGCCTCAACAGGGAGAAGTAACCAAACCCTCAAATACCAGCGTGGGCTATTTAAAGCAGGAAATGGATAGCAGCAGTACCGAAACAATATATAATGAAGCATTGTCTGCCTTTGATGAATATCTTACTCTTGAAAAAACCATCAAACAACTAAACGAAAAAATCTCCCAGAGAAGTGATTATGAATCAAAAGAATATCACGGCCTTATTGTTGAACTGACTGAAGCCAACGAGCGATTCCTGATTTTAGGTGGTCAATCCAAAGAAGGAGAAACCGAAAAAGTTCTTATCGGCCTGGGATTTAAACGAACTGATTTTGTAAGGCCGGTAAAAGAATTTAGTAGCGGTTGGCAGATGCGGGTTGAACTGGCAAAGATTCTTCTTCGAAAACCGGATGTGCTCCTTTTGGATGAGCCTACCAATCACCTCGACATTGAATCCATTCAATGGTTGGAGGAGTTCCTAATAAACTATTTTGGAACGGTCGTATTAGTTTCACACGACCGGGCGTTTCTTGATGCGGTTACCCGAAGAACCATCGAAATTGAACTTGGGAAAATCTTTGATTACAAAGCCGGGTACAGCGATTATGTAAATATGCGTGAAGAGAGGCTGGCAAGGCAAAAAGCGTCCTACAATAACCAACAGAACCAGGTGAGGCAAATAGAACGGTTTATCGAACGGTTCCGTTACAAAAACACCAAATCAAAACAAGTACAGTCAAAGATTAAAATGCTGGATAAAATGGATGAAATTGAGCTGGAAGAAATGGACAACTCTTCTATTTTTTTCCGGTTTCCTCCTGCCCCACGTGCCGGTAAGGTCGTTCTGGAAGGTATTAAACTCAGCAAAAGTTACGGGAATATCCATGTCCTTTCAAATATAGAATTTACATTATTAAATTCTGACAAAGTGGCCTTCGTTGGGAAAAACGGGGAAGGGAAATCCACGCTTTCACGCATCATTGCCGGGGAATTAAAATATACCGGCGTACTAAAATTCGGACACAATTTGCATATTGGATATTTTGCTCAGAACCAGGGCGATTATCTCGACCCGGAGAAAACCGTTTTTGATACCATAGATAGTGTGGCTGTGGGTGAGATTCGCAAACAGATCAGAAATATCCTGGGTGCATTCCTGTTTGGTGGAGATTCAATTGATAAAAAAGTTAAAGTGCTTTCAGGTGGAGAAAAATCCAGGTTATCTTTGGCTAAACTTCTTTTAACTCCCTCTAATTTGTTAATACTAGACGAACCGACCAATCACCTCGACATGCAATCAAAGGATATTTTAAAAAATGCCCTGCTTCAATATGATGGCACTTTGATAATCGTTTCGCACGACAGGGACTTTTTACAGGGCCTTACCAATAAAGTATTTGAGTTTAAAAACAGGAACGTTAAAGAATATCTTGGCGATATTTATGATTTTTTAGAAAGCCGAAAATTAAAATCCCTGGAGGAATTGGAGGCTGCAAATAATGGACAGACCAGGAAAGAAGAAAAGGTTTCGGAGAATAAGATCGTCTATGAAAAAAGAAAACAAATTGACAAGGAGATTAGGAAAGTAAGAACACAAATACAAAAGTCGGAAGATAAAATTCATACCCTTGAAAAAAAAATAGAATCCTGCGAACAACGATTAAGTCAACCTGATCATTCCGTTGATTTTAATCAATTATCAAAAGAATATAACGATTTCAACCGACAACTACAGGAAGAAATGCAGCTATGGGAAAATTTGGAAATCCACCACGAAAAGCTCAAATTAAAAAGCCAGGAAGAGCTTTAGAAAATCCCGCCAAAATACGCATTCAACATAAGGAATATGATTATTATTGCCTTAACTGAAATCCCGAATTTAGTTCCAGGAAATAAAAGTAAACTCATTAGTGATTTACTCATGTTTATAGAAGATATACCATCCTAATAATCCCTGCTTCTCAGTTTCCTGGCAAAATCTATCAGGGTTTTCTTTTTCTCAGGGTGAAGTGCTATTTGCGAAAGGGATTCCATAGCTTTATTGTAATAATGATCCATTTTTTCTTCAGTCAGGGTTTTAATGCCAAGTTTATCGTAAAGAGTTTTTACACTGATTACCTTTTCTTGTGGCCTGATGGCCTCTTCGTTGAAAGCAGTTTGAAGTTGATCCAACTCTTCACCTTCAGCAATTTCAAAAGCTTTTAAGTACAGATAGGTTTTTTTGTTGGCGAGAATATCTCCCCCAGTGGTTTTACCAAACTTTTCCTGTTTACTATAAACATCCAGCAAGTCATCCATTAACTGAAAGGCAATCCCGATATTTTCACCAAAATCGTAAATCAATCTAGCAACCTTATCGTCAGCGCCACCAATTATCACCCCGATCTTTAAACTAGCAGCCAGTAAAACGGCTGTTTTAAGCCTGATCATTTCCAGGTAATCGTCAATTGAAACATTGGCAGAAATTTCAAAATTCATATCATATTGCTGCCCTTCACAAACCTCAATAGCCGTTTCATTAAATATTAAAAAGATTTTCGACCTTAGGTTTTCAGGAGCTTTCATGATGTGTTCGTAGGACAGGGCCATCATGGTATCTCCGGAAAGAATGGCCACATTGGTATTCCACTTTTTATATACCGTTGGCTTTCCCCTTCTAATAGGGGCACCATCCATAATGTCATCATGGAGAAGGGTAAAGTTGTGAAATATCTCAATACCAATTGCCGGGTCAAGGGCATCTTTCACATTGCCACCCACCAAATCACAGGCCAGTAAACATAGGGCTGGCCGGAGTCTTTTCCCTCCTAAATTAAGAGTATATTGAATAGGGTCATACAATTCAACCGGAGGTTTTTTAAAGTCCAGTTGTTCAATCCTGCTATTGATCAGTTTCGTTAGTTCAGTAAGTGGGAGCATCTTAAATTATTAGTCCTGGTCAAGTATGCTTTGCAAATATTGTCCGTAACCGCTTTTTAAAAGAGGTTCGGCAAGTTTAATTAATTGTTCTTTATCAATGAAGTTGTTCCGAAAAGCAATTTCTTCAATACAGCCGATCTTTAACCCCTGTCGTTTTTCAATTACCTGCACAAACATAGAAGCTTCCAGTAAGGATTCAAAAGTGCCGGTATCTAACCAGGCTGTTCCTCTGCTTAAAATTCCAACCTTTAACCTATTTTGCTCAAGGTAATATTTATTTATATCGGTAATCTCATATTCACCTCTTGCACTTGGCTTAAGGTTTTTTGCCACCTCAACCACCGAATTATCATAAAAATATAGTCCGGGAACCGCAAACTTTGACTTTGGGTTTTTTGGTTTTTCCTCGATAGAAATCGCTTTTTGGTTTTTATCAAATTCAACTACCCCGTATCTTTCAGGATCAGAAACATGGTAGGCAAAAACAAGTCCGCCATCAGGATCACTGCTTTCTTTTAATAAACGGTCGAGGCCCCTGCCATAAAAAATATTATCACCCAATACAAGGGCCACTTTATCTTTTCCAATAAACTCTTCGCCCAGCACAAAAGCCTGGGCCAAACCATTAGGGATCTCCTGCACTTTGTATTGGAAATTACATCCCAGATTTTTGCCGTCACCCAATAACTTTTCAAAATTGGGCAGATCCTGGGGCGTGGAAATAATAAGTACATCCCTAATCCCGGCCATCATCAAGATTGAAAGAGGATAATAAATCATAGGTTTGTCGTAAATCGGCATTATTTGTTTACTAATCCCAAGTGTGATGGGATGTAAGCGAGTACCGGCACCCCCGGCAAGTATTATTCCTTTCATGAAACGAAGGTTAGTTTAATTTGTTGGTCTGCAAATATAAATAAATTAGGGTGAGAAATAATAAAGGATGCATGAAATTCTATGCCGATCCTCGTGTATCAATATGCTCAATTTCCAGGTCGCTTAATTCAATGTCTTCCTCTTCATCAAAGATTTCCAAAAGGGGATCTTTAAAAGTTTTGGTGGTGATGTACTTATCCAACGAAAGAATCAAAGAAGGCAATATGAAAAGATTAGAGAAGAGAGCAACAGCAAGTGTAAAAGCGATAAGGTATCCCAGGGATTCAGTACCCCCAAATGATGACAATACAAAAATGATAAATCCGAAGAACAGCACCACGGAAGAATAGATCATGCTAAACCCGGTTTCTTTGAGGGCAGCTATCACGGATTCTTTAATCTTCCAGTTATTGATGATCAGTTGCAAACGATACCTCGAAAGGAAGTGAATTGCATTATCTACCGATATCCCCAAAGCAATACTAAAAATTAGTACCGTAGAAGGTTTGATTGGAATGCCGATATAACCCATCATGGCAGCCGTCATTATAAGAGGTATTATATTAGGGATAAGAGATATAATGATCATCCGGATAGAAGTAAAAAGCAAGGCCATTAAAATGGTAATTATAACCAGGGCTAAAAGCAAACTTGTGAAGAGGTTTTTAACCAGGTATTGCGATCCTTTTAAAAATACCACACTTGTTCCGGTAATTTCTACGTCAAATTTATCCTTAGGGAATATACTGTCGATTTTAGGTCTGATGTCGTCCTTAATTCTTTGGATATCAAAAGTACCAATGTTAGCCATCTGTGTGCTGATGCGGGTATATTGCATCGTAGTATCAATAAACTGGTTGAGGATGGTTCTTTTGCCCGATTCATTTTTAGGCATATACCTCAGGATAAAATTCTTTTCATTGCTGTTCGGCAGGCTGTACATCGATATTTTACCATTATAAAATGCTTGCTTGGCAAATTTCAAAACCTCCGCAATGGAAAGCGACCTTGACAATTCGGGATAACTTGAAATTACTTCCTGGAGCTCTTCAATTTTATCAATGGTAGATAATTTCAAAACCCCTTTAGGTTTCCTGGTATCTATACTAAACTCTAGTGGCATAACCCCCTTAAAATGATGTTCAATAAACATCAGGTCTTTATACAAGGCATCTTTTTGAGGAATATCATCCACAATCCTTCCGGTGGTTTGCAGTTTACTTACACCAAAAATTGCTATCACAAGAAGTCCCAAAGCAGTTATATAAATATAATTCCTTTTCGTTAATACCGTATTAACGACTTTGGGTATCAGCTTTGCAACCATACTCTTATCAAGATGCCGCGTATGCCTTGACGATGGTGGGGGAAGGTAACTGTAAAAGATGGGGATAAGAAACAAAGAAAGTATATAGGCCACTAAAATGTTAATAGAAGCGATTACCCCAAACTGAACCAGGAGGCTATTACCAGTCACGATAAAAGCAGCAAAACCGGCAGCTGTTGTAGCATTGGTGAGGAGGTTTGCATTTCCTATCCGTTGCACTACCCTGGAGAGGGACTTTACCTTATTGCCATGTGAGCGGTATTCATTATAATATTTATTCAACAGAAAAATACAATTCTCAACCACGATCACAATTAATAAGGGCGGAAAAACTGCAGTAAGCATAGTGACTTTAAAATCGAGCAGCGACATGGTACCAAATACCCATATCAGCGAAACCAAAACGATCAGCATAGGAAAGATCACTGCCTTTATGGATTTGAAAAATAAAAGAAGAATAATAGAAGCGATGATCATTGCCAGAACCACAAAAAATTTGGATTCCTGTTCAAGCATTTCTGAGGTAATGATGCGTATATAAGGAAGTCCCGAATAATGCAGTTCTATTCCGCTTTCAGCACTAAATAGCTCTGCCCGGTATTTTATTGCATTAACCAGGTGGATCCGGTCTTTGGTATTTAGCTTTTTTTCATTTAATGTTATGGCGATAAGGTTAACACTGGTTTCCTGGTTAAACATTAACCCATTATAAAAGGGAAGGTTGTATATTTCCTTTTTCAGGCTATCTACTTCTTCTTGAATTTCAGGGCGGTTTATGACAATAGGGACAAAATCAAACTGCCGAAGTTCATTATCCTTTTCCAGGTTAAACAATCGGGTAAGAGAGAGAACCTCTTCCACCCCATCGATTTTTTTGATATCGTTTGTTAAGTCATATAAAGCCTGAAATTTTTCAAGTTGAAAGATGTCCTCCGATTGCATGCCTACAAAGAGTACACTTCCATCTTTACCAAACCGGTCTTTGAATTTTTCATAAACAATATGTGCGCTGTCTGATTGGGGTAATAGGCTGGTAAACTCATAAGACATCTGGACTTTTAAGGCATGATACCCCATAAACGCCGTAAGTAATATAATCACCAGCAGGTTTATTAATCTGTAACGAAGTATATGCCGAACAAGATAAACCCACATAAGGTATTGAAAATAAATAAATTAACCTATTTGGTTAAGAAAGTGTACGAAATTACTATATTCCGGCCTAAAATAAAATATATTAAAGCTAATTTATCCCTGGAAGGATTCATTTACAATGAATAATATTTTTTAATTAATCCCAGTTAAGTATTTTAAGGAGATCGAACTCTTCTGGATTAGAAACATATTGCTTTGCCGCTTCATAATCTTTCTCGTGAATAAAATGAAGATTATGACGGAATACCAAATTTGACTTTTGACAATTGATGTCGACCAACCTTGGTTTAACTTTTCCGTTTTTATCTTCCACATCTTTTAGGAAAAGTGGGATAATATCACCTTGAGGATTAGAGGTTACCATACACCCTGTTTTTCCTTCTTCAAATAGAATTTTAACCCCAATTCCAAGCAAAGAGCAATATAACAGATCAAAAGCTGTAGGAGTTACGCACCGTAATTCATACCCAAGTTCAACAGGACGACTTTTTACATCTATTTTAAGTTCCTTCAACTTTCGCTGCAACAGCATATTAAAAATATGGGCTTTACTCACATTTCCAAGTTCTGGATGGCCATGATCATCGTAGGTAAAATTAATATCAGTGGCTTCAATTTCCGAATTGGTCATAAAATGGAAAACCCCTTCACTAATGATAGCAGCACCATATTGGATTCCAAGTATTTTTCTTTTAATTATGGATGAAATCACCAGATTAATGATCTTATCAAATGAAACTTTTGATTCATTGAACATCTCCGGAATAATGATCATTGGGTAATGACAGGCCGCCCCTATACCAAAAGCAAGATGGCCAGCTTCACGACCCATAGCTGAAACTACAAACCAGTTTCCGCTTGTACGGGCATCTTCGTAAACAGTAGTGGCAATTTTCACCCCTGTTTCTTTGGCTGATTGATAGCCAAAAGTAGGAGTTCCAGCCGGAAGAGGCAGATCATTATCAATCGTTTTGGGAACATGGATATTTTGAATACTGATATTATTTTCCGCTAAATATTTACTGATCCTGTTGGCGGTGGAGGCCGTATCATCCCCACCTATAGTAACCAATAGTTTTACTTTATTAATTACAAAAAAATCGGTCCTGAATTCATCATTTTTTGGTTTATGCCTGCTCATTTGCAATACCGAACCACCCAGGTTCATGATTTTATCGCATAAACTAAAGTCAAACTCTATTACCTCAGGTTTAAACGAAAACAATCCTTTGTAGCCATCATGAAGTCCTAAAACTCTGTAACCATCTTTCAAAAATACTTTTGCAACGGAGGCAATTACTGTATTAATTCCCGGAGCTGGCCCACCGCCAGCGAGTATAGCAATCGATTTTTTCATTGTAATATTATTTTGTGCGCGCAAATATATGGATTTGTAATAGAACATATCACTTTCTTAATAATGTTAACTTAAAATTCAATTTATTTAGAACTTTTAGAAACCAAGTGTTTTTAAAGGCGTATAAATTGGGTAATTATGAAAAAACACAACTGATTGAAATGAATTGAATTATTAATTAAAACGAGTGATATATGAATATGTGATGATCTAGAACCCGAATCCCAACATTATAACATCTCAACCCAAAGAATTTTTATTATGAAAAAAATAGTCATGTTAATCATGCTATTTGGATACTTGTCTCTATCCATAGCATACTGCCAGTACCTCTCTTTTTCTACAGGGGTGCAGAGTACTGCAGAGGAAAACTCTCTTCCACAACGATATCTTTCCGCAGAAAATAACGAATATTTCGAAATAGCCTATCAATTTACTGGTGCAAAAGTTTCTAATATAAACATTGATATTGAAACCTATCAGTATTTAACTATTGATGGTTTTTCGAAATTGCAAACTGTGGGTCTACCAGCACTGCCTTCTAATAATGATATCATAGCATTACCTGACAATTCATCAGTAAGTATTGAACTTACAAACTCACATTTTAAAGAATTTAATGGCTATAATATCCACCCGGCATTAATGCCTGCCAGCGATACTGAAGGTGCTCCTGAGCCAGAATTTGAAATAAATAAAACTGTTTACAATACAGATGCATTTTTCCCGGAAAATCCAGTGGAGATAGCTTATACTTATAAAGTAAGAGGAATTGAGGTCGCAGTAATTCGGGTATGCCCCGTACAATTTAATCCGGTGTCGGGCACAATCAGGGTTTTTACTGATTTGTCTTATCGGGCACATTATAATTCACCAACAAATTCATTTGATAACATTGGAAACAATAACTCATTACATTTTACCAATATATTCAAAAATACAGTTCTGAATAGTAAAAACATTCCGGATGGAAAATCAACAGAATTAAATACCGAAAATGGTGCAAAAAACTATATCATTGTATCTCATCCGGAATACGAAAGCCAGGTAAATCAGCTAGCAGAATGGAAAAGGCAGCTGGGTTATTCGGTTGAAGTAATTTCAATTTCCGGACTGTCCTCTACACAAATAAAATCGGAAATACAATCCCGTTATGATAACTGGGATCCAAAGCCTGATTTTGTATTACTCTTTGGCGACCATGACGGGCCTTTTGCTATTCCAGGGAAAATTTGTATTGATCCTTTTTACGGTGAAAGCTTTGCCACAGATCTATACTATGTATGTATGGATGGTGTTGATGACTGGCATCCTGACATGGCTCATGGACGAATATCCGTCACAAATACTGATGAAGCACAAGTTGTGGTTGACAAGATCATCAATTATGAGAAATCACCTGTTGTCAACTCAGCCTTCTATACAAATGGACTTAGTTGTGCACAATACCAGGATGATAACAATGATGGTTTTGCTGACAGAAGATTTTGCCATACCGCCGAAGAAATCAGGGATTATTTACAAAACCAACAGGGGTATTCGGCACAACGAATTTATTATTCAAGCACCACAGCAAGTGTTAGTGGGCTAAGATATAATAATGGATACTATTCCTCCGGGCAATTATTACCCGCAGAGATAAGATCAGGATCATTTTCCTGGAATGGTGGAAGTACGGAAATTACTTCCTCCATCAATTCAGGAAAGTTCTTTGTATTCCATCGCGATCACGGTTATGTTGGCGGGTCAGGATGGGCTCATCCTTATTATACCACATCTACTTTGACCAATCTGAATAATGGTAATCTTCTACCTGTGGTATTCAGTATTAATTGCCATACAGGTGAGTACCAACAGGCAAATTGTTTTGCTGAAAAGTTTCTCAGAATGGAAAACAAAGGTGCAGTAGGTATTGTGGCGGCGGCATACTATAGTTTTAGTGGTTACAACGATGCTCTTTCGATCGGTATGATTGACGCCATTTGGCCTGATCCCGGCCTGGCAGCACAATTTGGTTCAGGGGGTTCCGGAAGTAATTATCAAATTGGCCCCGGCAATGAAGTATTCACAATGGGTGATGTGATTAACCAGGGGTTGTATGCCATGGAAATGAACTGGGGAGGCACCTCTACAAATGATAAATATCAATATGAATTATTCCACTGGTTTGGCGACCCGGCTATGAAAATCTGGACACAAAATCCAAATTCTAATGCAATAACAGCTACTCATGGAAATGATATCGATTGCAGTGAAACTCAGTTTCTCCTCGCTAATTCAAGTCCCGGAGCAATTGCCACGCTCGTACTTAACGGAGACTTAATTGGCTATACAGTTATTGATGAATCTGGAATTGGTCATTTAACTTATTCAATCACAGAACCTGGAGGAAGCGTTTGGCTTACTGTATCAAAAACAAATCACAGGCCTTATGTGGCCCAAATAAATGTTACAGGAACCTGCAATTTCCCACCTGCTGTGTTAACACAGCCAGCATCTCTGATATCAATAAATTCAGCAATCTGTGGTGGGCTAATTACCGATGACTATGGAAACCCGGTGACAGAAAGCGGGATTGTATTCAGTACTTCAACCGACCCGGAAATAGGCGGCACAAATACAGTTGAAATACAGACAAACCCCCTTGTATCTTTAGGTTTATTCAATTTGGATGTAAGCAATCTGGATGCAGCCACAACATACTACTTTAAAGCTTTTGCTATTAATGCAACAGGCATTAGCTATGGAGATCAATTTTCGTTTACTACTTTAGAAATAGGTACCTCTATCCCCTATGCACAAACATTTGAAAATGGGGGAAACTGGCCAATTGATTGGAACACTGATAACTCCAGTGTATGGTCGTTCAGTACCATTTGGCGGGGTCAAAATCCACCCGGTGGCTACAATATATATTCTGATTATAGCCCATCTGAAACAGGTACAGTTTACTCCCCAGTTTTTAACGGGAGCCATAAAATTAACATCAATGTAAAATTTTTCCACTACTGGCGGGCAAATTATTCGTCCGGATCACAGGATGGGTATTTTTATGGCAGCCGTGATGGTGGGAATACTTTCCCCTTTTTGATTGATGAATGGCACCATATGGATCCGGCAGAAGAAGAAGGGGAAAAAACATATGATATTTCTTCCTGGGCTGATGGATATGAGAACATATCATTCAAATGGGAGGTAACCCATTCAAATGACTGGTACTGGCAATTCGATAATTTTGAAATTTTTGAGAATCCCATTCCCGGCTATTGGCTTGGAAGTGGTTCAGCTGATTGGAGCGATCCATCAAATTGGCATGCTGGCATTTTACCTGATATCAATACGGACGTTATATTGATCAATACGGAGTCGGGTGGTTTTTTCCCTGAACAAAATAGCGGAAATGGAGCAGTTTGCAATAATTTAACCATTGAAGCTGGGGCACATTTGTACATTCCATCTGGCAATTCTCTTACCGTTAATGGTACCCTTGTGAATCATTCAGGAAGTAGTGGATTAATATTGAAGTCAGATAATACAGCAGCAGCCGCCTCAATTATCCATACCACACCAAATGTCGAGGCTGGCGTTGAAAGATATTTATCTCAAATGCAGTGGCATTTTATAGGCATACCCGTTAAAAATGCTTTGGCCGGGGTATTCTTCCTGCCCGGACAATCTGATATTTACCTGAATGCTTATGACCAATCAACAAATACATGGGGAGCGTGGATTGTGCCGGTCACAACACCTCTCACCCTCGGCAGGGGTTATGAAGTTTGGGTGGATAATAATATAAATCAAAATGAGACTATTCTATTTGAAGGAGAATTAAACACTGGCGACATGACAACCGGTGAAGATGGATTTTTCAACCTCGAATATACTCCCGGATTTGGATTAAACCTTATCTCTAATCCCTATCCGTCTGCAATAGAAGCAGACATTGACACCTGGACGAAAAAGAGCATTTCAAATACCGTTTGGACCTGGGATCATAATGAGGGTAATTATTTATTTTGGAACAGCACCAATACCAATAATTCAAATGGTTATGGCACATTACCAAATGGAATAATTCCATCAGCTCAGGGATTTTTTGTTTTAGCCACAGGTGCAAACCCAATGATGACTATCCCTCAAAGAAGCAGAGTAAACAGCAATGAAGGTTTTTACAAAAACTCAAAAGATATTTTAAACACGTTAAAACTGGATGTAGAAGGGAATGGTTATTCCGATGCAATTTTTGTATCCTTCAATGCTGAGGCAAATAACGGATATGAAAACGATTATGATGTGAGCAAATTATATGGACTTCCGGAAGCGCCACAGTTATATTCCGTAGTAGATGGTTACCCATGTTCTATTAATACACTTGCCCCGATAAATATTCAGAAAACCGTACAACTTGGATTTGAGTGTGCTGTGGAAGAGGTATTCACTTTCGAGGCAGATGGTTTAGAAAGTTTTGATGGAGGTACTCCAATATTCCTGGAGGACACAAAAGAAGACCATATAATTAATTTGTATACAACCAATACTTATAGTTTTTTGCATAAGCCTGCAAATGATCCTCACAGATTTTTACTACATTTTGGTGATCCAAATGGCACAAAAGATATTTTCAGCAGTCCGTTCCTGATCTATTCATTTGAAAAAAATGTATATGTTCAGTTGAATACACCAACAAATTATTCAGTCCAAATATATGATATGATGGGTAAAGAAATTTTCCAGAAGATTCTTTTTGGAAATGGGTTGAATAAATTAAGGATTCTGGAAGATACCGGTTTTTATTTAGTAAAACTTTCAACTGAGAATGAGACATATGTGGAGAAAGTTTTTATTGAATAAGTTGTTTTGGTATCACTTGTTGGACGAAAAGCTCCCTGATGAAGGGGGCTTTTCACTTTTTATTCTCTTCTTATTGCCAATTCCCGGAATTAATTATGTAAAAGTGATTGAATGAAAAATTACACTCATTTCAGGATAATTTTAAATAAGATTTAAAGTAAATAATAATTCCTGTTATGGATTTTACAAAAAGTATAAATCTTTAATTTTCAATTTCCAACCCATATATCCAGGCCATTTTTATTCACTTTTTAATGTGAATATTTCATCTTTAAGTTCAAAAAACAAGAGTAGTATTAAAATATCTTTGTTTTATATTTTAAAACAATTATTACAATTTGGCGTATAACCGCCCTATCAAGAGATTTTAACAAGAGATTTTATATTTAGAACTTAATAATCAGGTCAATAAAAATTGTACCACTATGAAAAGAATTTACAACGTATTTATTCTTACGCTGATTTATTTATTTACCAGCAACGTATATTCCCAGGTAACTATTTGGGAAGAAAATTTCACTTATCCAAATGGAACAACACAAGGAAGTGGAATTCCTCCAAAATGGACCAGAGATGTTTCCAATTGCAACTTACTGAATAACCAGGACTATTTTGAAGTTCGTGGTAACCGGATTCAAGGACGAGACCTGAAAGGAGAAGCCATTCTCTTTACTCAATCTATTAATATTTCTGGTTACTCTAATGTCTCATTATCAGTGGATATTTCCAGCGGAAACGGAATGGAAAACTCTGATTATCTGAATGTGTATTACGCCCTCAATGGTGGAGCGGAAACACCATTTACCACCAATGGGTTAAATACAGGAAATTTGGGGAATTTACAAGCTACTGAAGCCGGGTTATCAGGAAATAATGTGAGCATTATTGTTCGGGTAAATAATAATTCGGGAAATGAAAGGCATTACATTGATAATATTTTGGTTGAAGGTTTTCTGGTTGTGGCACCTGTGGCAGATTTTGTAGCTAATTATACCACCCCCAATTTAGGTCAAATGGTTCAGTTTACTGACCTGTCAACTGAAACACCGGATACCTGGTCATGGTCATTCAGTCCTTCAAGCATTTCTTATATTGGAGGAACGAATGCAAATTCGCAAAATCCGCAAGTCGCGTTTACAGCCTCCGGGCTATATACGGTTGAACTTACCGCTTCAAATATTGGTGGCAGTGATACTGAAACTAAAACCGATTATATTTTTGTTCAGGATTGCTCAATCGCCACTTTTCCATATTCACAACAATTTGATAACGGGGGCCTGATTCCCAATTGTTGGCAAAATATTGACAATTCAGGAAGTGGTAAAGTTTGGGAATTTAACAATCCTGGAAGTAGATTTATTTATACCACGTCCAGTGCAAATGGTTTTGCTATTTTTGACAGTGATAACTATGGACAAAATACAGGTGCAGAAGATTGTGACTTGATTTCTCCAGTATTTGATTTTACTAGCGAAGCAACCGTAATCGTAAGTTTTGAACATTTCTTTTTTTCAGGTTATGGTGGGGCAGCAGAATTTCTATATACGATTGATGGTGGCTTAAATTGGGTTTCTGTGAATTCATGGTCGGCCTCTTCAACCCCAAATGCCACACAGGTAGTTTATGATCTTTCCACAAGTTTGGCAGGCCAGTCCAGTGTGATGTTCAATTGGAACTGGACAGGTGATTGGTCGTGGTGGTGGGCCATTGATGATGTATATATCACTAACCAGACCATACCCACTAACCCTCCTGTTGCAGATTTTGTTGCAGATGATACAACTCCTTTAATTGGTCAAACAGTGGCCTTCACCGATTTATCCAGTGAAAGTCCGGACTCCTGGAGCTGGGTAATTAGTCCGGGAACATATACGTATGTTGGGGGAACAGATGCAAGTTCTCAAAATCCGCAGGTTCAATTTACTGCTCCTGGAATTTATAATGTAGAGCTTACAGCTTCAAATGTCCTTGGAAGTGATACCGAGTTAAAATTAGGTTATATTTCTATAAATTGCACAGTTTCCACATTCCCATGGATAGAGCAGTTTGATAACAGTGGAGTAATACCTTCCTGTTGGCAAAATTTTGATAATTCAGGAAATGGTAAATTATGGGAATTTGATAATCCCGGAGGAAGAAATATTAATACTTCTTCAAGTGGGAATGGTTTTGCTATTTTCGACAGTGATAACTATGGCTTTAATACAGGAGCTGAAGATTGCGACCTGATATCCCCTTTATTTGATCTGTCTTCAGAATCTATTGCTTATTTACAGTTTGAACACTATTTTTTCTCTGGTTTTGGTGGGGCAGGTAATATTTCCTACAGCATCGATGGTGGAAATAACTGGATTATACTTGACTCATGGGCTGCAAATTCAACAAATAATGCTACAACCGAAGTGTATAATCTAAGTGCCTCTTGTGCCGGGCAATCTCAGGTAATGTTTAAATGGAACTGGACAGGTGATTACTCTTGGTGGTGGGCAGTAGATGATGTAATATTGACCAATCAGGCAATATCTACAGGTTTTTGGACCGGTTTGGTAAACACCGATTGGAATACCATTGGCAACTGGGATGATAATATAATTCCCCACATCGCATCAGATGTAAGAATTCCCGGAGGTTGTCCGAATTATCCGATAGTTAATGAAGTCGCATCCTGTAAAAACTTAATTATTCAGGATGGTGGAGAAATTACCCTGGATACAGGCTCCGACCTTACCGTTGGAGGATATATTAGTAATGGAGAAGGAGTAAGTGGTACATTTAGAATGGATGGTGGAAATTGTACTGTGGCCAGTGATTATTATTCAGAAATTGGTTCACTTACTGATATAAATGCAGGAACCTGGAGTTTCGACAACTGGTTTCAAAACTTAAACTTTGTCTGGGGAAAAGGAACAATAAACCTTTCCGGAGGAATTATTAATGCTTCTGGAGCAATTGTTTGGTCAAACTTCGATATTGTTGGAACAATTGATGGTCCTGTTACTTTAAATATTGGAGGGACCTTCCGCAACAGCAGCGATGACTGGACAATTACAGACGGAACCTTTAATTTTTTGGGGAATGACGGGCCCGGGCCATTTTACATCATGGCCTCTTCCTGGGGTGCTGGAAACTATTTTAAAACACCTAATATGATTGTAAATTGCCCGGAAGGAGTAATATATAATACAAATCCTCCAACAAGTGTAGCAGGCGGCCAGGTAATTGGCGATTTAACAGTAAATTCAGGCTTCCTGAATACAGAAGGTAATCCTGGATTTATGAATGATTTATTTACTGTAGCTGGTGATTTAAACATTGGATCATTAGGAGAAGTTACTGCCAATGTAACCAGTGGGTTTAATGTTGCCGGAGATGCTAATTTAGTGGCAGATCATAACCGTATTGCTTCCTTTATTGATAATGGGAATACCAATGTTGTTGGGCCAGCCAATGTGGAACAATATATAACATCTGAACGATGGCACCTGGTATCACCTCCAGTGACAGGCGCCACCATTTTCACTTATCTGGATATTTATCTCAAAGAATTTAATGAACCCACAGATGATTGGACCTACCTGGTACAACCTACTTCTATCCCTATGAACCCTTCACAAGGATATTCTGCCTGGGCATCTGATGCTTTCACAGGATCAAAAACAGTTACCTATACAGGAGTTCTTAATACCGGGGATTTTAATGTATCCACAGTAAATTACACTCCTGCAAGTGGAAGTGCTGGATGGAACCTTGTAGGTAATCCATATCCTTCAGGATTGACATGGGATAACACATGGGCAACCACCGATATTACACCATGGGCCTGCATACATAATACTGGAAATGATGGATGTTACAATTCAGAAACTGGTGTCCAATGGCCAAATGATGGAGATTTCCCGGCTGGTTCAGTTTCACCTACTCAGGGTTTTTGGGTGAGAGCCACTTCAGCTGCGGCATCTATTACTATTCCTAACAGTGGAAGAATTCATAATAGTCAAACGATATATAAAGATAAAGAAATAACTATAGGGCAAACGATTAGGCTTAGAACAGATGGTAACAATGATTTTGATGTAGTACTGTTTCAATTCACACCAGAGGCAACAGATGGGTACGATCCAAAGTTTGACCTGGAAAAACGTTGGGGATATGATGAGTCACCTAATATTTATTCTATCGTTCAGGGCGATGAATTATTCTCTGTAGATGTAAGATCTGAAGCTTCAAAAGAGCTCGTTCTTCCCATTGGATACAAAGTAGGAGTGGATGGGATTTATACCATTAAGGCCTCAGAATTAACCGGATTTCCATTGGATATTACAGTTGTGTTGGAGGATATAAAAGAAGAGGTATTTATTGAACTGGAAGAAGGCTCCATTTATGAGTTTACTGCTTCCTCAGAAGATGAAAAGCATCGATTCAATCTCCATTTTCAAACCACGTGGTTTGGTGTTGATAACAATCAGCCTGAAGGCATAAATATCTATTCTTATCAGGATATTGTTTATATCAAGTCACCTGTTGAACAAGTTGAGCAGGTTACCATTTTCGATATGATGGGTCATGAGATTCTCACAGTAAATAACTTATTCAGCGACATCAGCAGAATTAAGATGATTGGAGAAAAAGGCTATTACGTAGTAAAAGTCAGAACTGAACATAACCTTTACACAAAAAAGGTTTTTATTAAATAAACTTCTTACTTTCAATTATTTAAAAAGGGGCTATCTGAATAAGGTGGCCTCTTTTTTTATTTCATTTACCCAGTCTCTCCTTTAACTAACTACTTACCCCCTTTCCCTCATCCAGGCAAACCGCTTCCTTATTGCAGGTTGTCGGTAGCTCTTTCACCCGGTATATTTGCTTGTAATTCAATATTTAATCATAAAATTATTAGACATGAAAAACTTACACATTTATTTATTCTTAATCTCCCTCTTCATCGCTTTTTCTTCCAATGCCGTTGTAATCACTGGTGACCTTACCGCAGTTTACGGCACATCTTTGCCTCCAAATACCTACCAGGTGCCCATGTGGAGTAATATCTACATTCCTACCGGCTCTTCTTTTACTATTGAACCGGGAGTAATTATTGAGTTTGATTATAACTCACAAATGTTTACTGAACCCGGAAGTAATTTGGTTATTTTGGAAAATACAGAATTTCAAATGAAGGAAGATACCCGATTTATTATCAAGGGTGACTTATTTATCCATGGAACTTCATCAGGACCTGCAAGGTTTTACGAACACCCGGCTAATATTGGTGCATGCTGGGGTGGAATTATTATTGACAGTTGCACCATTGACACAATTTTTATTGATTATGCCCATATTCAGGATGTCGAGAAATTTAGTTTTGGGCTCCCACTATCTGATCTTGCAGGTGCAATTTTTGTAAACAATAGCACTTTTAATGTTTTCGAAATCAGAAACTCTACTATCAGGAACAATTTCACAAAGTTGATGGGTGCAGGAATCTGTTTTAATTTCAGTAGTTGTAGTAACCCTGTAATCATTGAGAATAATAGATTTTTAGATAACCGCTGCAGAAGCAAAGGTGGAGCAATTTATATTAACTCCCTGCTCACCACTAAGTTTAAAATATTTAAAAATGAATTTTCAAAAAACAGGGCCAGAAATGGTGGTGCCATATTTCTTGAAGATGCAATTTTTGGAGGAATTGACCTGGTAAAAAACCATTTCGTTAAAAACCAGGCCAGAGATAATGGAGGAGCATGTTTTTTCAGAGGGGATGTTGTCAATATAGAAATCATCGAAAATGAATTCAATTCCAACAGGGCTGTGAATTTCGACGGTGGTGGCATTTACTTTAGTAATTTTTATCACAACAGCCCTATGATTATCCTGTTTAATATCTTCGATTCAAATAAGGCCAGGGATGGTGGAGCTGTATGCAGTAAACATGAAAAAGGAAGTGATAAAGAATATTTAAACAACCTTTTTATGTACAATTCTGCCGGTGATGAAGGAGGAGCAATCTATTGTGAAGCAAATTACAATTTTGTAAATAATACAATTGTTTGTAATAATTCAGGGATATCCACTGGTGGAATATATGCTGCTTCTACAATAGTTGGTAGTTATGGGATTTTAAATAATATTTTAGAGGTCATCATTTAGCTGCTTATTAATTGCTGATGCGTAATATTGTCGGCAGCAACCATTCTTCTGATCAAATTATTAAAGATAGTTTCTTTGTTTTGTGAGCGGTTAATCCGATAACAAAATTCATTAAAAT
>JAIOZL010000029.1 GCA_021740645.1 Bacteroidales bacterium | reverse complement strand
AGGATCGAAACCGGTTTCTATTTTGATCACCGTATTTAAAAAATAACTACCTGCGCCGAAACCCCAGGGTGCAGTCTGGTATATTGAAGATACTTTTTTAATTTTACCTATCTGCTTATTAATCGCTTGAATGGCATCTTTTAAGATTTGCTCCCGGTTTCCTATAGTACTTCCTAATAATAAAATTGCATTACTCACTATCTAAAAATAAGGGGTAAAATTACGATTCAAAATTAATCGATATCTTTTTTGATCAAAATATATTTCCACAAATATTCACTTTTTAACTAATATTGCATAAATCAAAAATTCTAATCATGAAACAATTCTTTAAATTTATGTTTGCGTCAATGTTAGGTTTTATCATAACATTGGTTATTATTTTCTTTATTTTCATGGCCATTATTATGGCCATGTTGTCTTTTGCCAAAACCGAAGAAGTAGTGGTTAATGATCCCTCCCTGTTGCACATGAAACTAAATTATGAAATCGGCGATCGAACATCTAACAATCCTATGCAGGCCATGTTAACATTTGATTCCTTTAAATCAGTGCCAGGATTAAATGATATTCTAAGGAATATCGAAAAGGCTAAGAGGGATGATAATATCAAAGGCATATACCTTGATTTAATTGATTTACCCTCTAATTTAGCTTCGATAGGAGAAATCAGGGAGGCCATTCTGGACTTTAGGGAGTCAGGGAAATTTGTTTACGTCTATAGTGAAATGCTTAGTCAAAAAGCGTATTATCTGGCATCTGCTGCAGATAAAATTTTTCTTAGCCCGGAAGGGTTGGTTGAATTAAGAGGGTTCAGGGGTGAAGTTATGTTTATTAAAGGTACCCTTGAAAAATTGGATATAGAAGCACAGATAATCAGGCACGGTAAGTTTAAAAGTGCAATCGAACCCCTGATAAGAGAGGATATGAGTGAAGCTAATAAAGAACAAACAAGTGCATTTATTCAGTCGATGTGGAATAATGTATCCATGGATATCAGCAAATCAAGAAACATTCCTATAGCCGAACTTAACACTCTTTCTGATAATCTAACAGGACTTGATCCCGATGAAGCCCTTTCATCTCACCTGATCGATTCCCTGATTTACATGGATCAATTCCTGGATTTACTGGCCACAAAACTGGATATTGAAAAAGTGGCAGCCTCCAATCTCATTTCATCTTCAAAATATATGAATGCAAAAGTACCAGTGGATAAAAAGAGGAGTAAAAATAAAGTGGCCCTGATTTATGCAGAAGGAAATATAATGCAGGGTGAAGGTAATGATAATGCAATTGGTTCTGATAACCTGGCAAGGACTATAAGAAATGCTCGCCTGGATGACCATGTCAAAGCGGTTGTCCTTCGCGTGAATTCACCGGGTGGTGATGGAATAGCTTCAGATGTAATCCTGAGAGAGGTCGTTAAAACGCAAGAAGTTAAGCCTGTTGTTGTTTCCATGGGTAATTATGCAGCCTCAGGAGGTTATTATATTGCTTGCGGAGCTGAAAAAATTGTGGCTAATCCAGGTACCTTAACCGGTTCTATTGGTGTATTTGGTCTGATTCCTAACTTTGAGAAATTTTTCCACAATAAATTGGGGATTACTTTTGATGGTGTTAAAACCAATGAAAATGCAGACTATTTACAGGTGAATAAGCCTTTAACAGATTTTCAGAAGCAATTACTTCAGCAGCAGATTGATCGGTTCTATGATACTTTTGTGAATCATGTGGCAAAAGGTAGGGGAATGACTTATGAAGAGGTGGATGCCATTGCTCAGGGACGTGTCTGGACCGGATCAGATGCTCTTGAAAATGGGCTTATTGACCAATTAGGAGGCATGAAAGATGCTATTGATTTAGCAGTTGAACTCGCACAAATTGAAGACTATAGGGTAATTGACCTTCCGAAACAAAAAGAACCATTTCAACAAATATTTGATGATTTGTTTGGAGAAATGAGGATGAAAATACTTCAACAGGAAATAGGTGAGTATTACAATTATTATCAAACGGTTCAATACCTTAAAAATGCAGACGGTATTCAGGCCAGGTTGCCTTTTGATCTGGAGATAAATTAATAATATCAAAGTTCTATAGAATTAAGAGAGCCCGGCCATTTGGCCGGGCTCTCTTGCTTTACAATATTACTTGTCCCTTAGTCTTTTAGGCAGCGCACCGAATAGGATGAACCTTTTTGAGTTGACTCCAGGTTTGCGTCATCATAGTTAGTAGTTAAATATAAATACCATGCACTGTAATCAGAAACTTCACTTGAAGTCCAGAATGCAGCAGTTTCACCCAGGGAATTCCAGCCAGATTCAAACTTACCGCCTCCAGGATGCCCAGTAAACCCGCTTTCGTTGGTTGCTCCGGTATTGGGTTCATACCAAAGTCCTGTTCCCCCCTCAATAGTTCCAGTGGATTTCATCTTACCCCCAGCTACAAATTCGCTACCCAGAAAACCAAGTGTATAATTTAATTCATCAATCGTTGGAACATGCCATCCTTCCGGACATATACCCTGGGTACCCTCTGTATTAGTATAATTCATTAACTCATCCCATTTATATAAGCCACCATATGTGTCGCAATTTTCATCCAGGTCTTCGTAGCAATATTTTTCAATTACCCCATTGTCAGTCATTTCATCAGAGCCTAATATTTTGGTCCCAATATCCAGGTTTTCTTTAAGCCAGCATTGCCCGCCAATATAATTGGTATTATAAACCTTTCCTTCATAAGTAACTGTAGGTATATACGGACAGGGTTCTCCAAGAACACCTGCAATTTGAGTAGTAAAGCTGACTTCATTGCCATAGGATGTCCCCGAATTATTACTTGCATAAGCCCTCACATAGTACATCGTTTCTGGGTCAAGCATATCCATGTCACTCGAATATACCCCACTTCCCGGCCCGTCTTCAGTAAAATTGTCTGCAAGGCTGGGTTCTGGGGACGTACTCCAACATACACCCCTTATTGTCACTGAAGATGCCCCCTGATCGGTGATATCGCCACCTCCGGTGGCAGAGTTAGATCCAATATTAGTAACATCCAGCGTGATCACTGTAGGTGGACTTCCCGCTTCTTTGGTGGTAAAACTAAATTCTTCACCATACCCAAGTCCATTTAAATTCTTGGCATAAGCCCTCAAATAATAGGTTGTATTTGGGGTCAGGTCTGTTACATTGCTTGTAAAGGCACCAAAGCCGGCTCCATCCAGGGTATGGTCATTTTCAAAAGTTGGGAGAGGAGATGTGTTCCAACAAACTCCCCTTGCAATAACCTGAGAACTTCCCTGTACTACTATCCATCCACCACTTACTGCAGAAGTTTGAGTAATCTGGCTTATTTCGGTCGTTATCAATTCAGGTACAGATGGAAGAGCTATTGTTTTGAAACTTAATTCTTGGCCATAAGCAGTCCCAATAGCATTAATAGCGTATGCTCTTACATAATATGTGGTGGAAGCAGTGAGGTCGGACATTGCGCAGGTATAGGCTACCGTTGGCTCCAAATTAATGGTAGTATCATCCGTAATATCAGGATTGTGACCGGTGCTCCAACATATGCCTCTTGTGGTTACAGCTGAGTCGCCCTCACTGATAATTTCTCCACCGCTTGTGGCCGACATATAGGTTATCGCTGTAACCGGAGAAGTTGTTACTTCAGGAATATTTCCTGGCTCTGGCTCAGGATTGGGTTCTTCATCTGTTTTTTTTGTACAATTAAACATCAGTATCAAAAAAGAAAATAGTAACGTTATCCTGATTGTTTTTGAAAAATATGACATGGTATTCAATTTTATGAAGTGATAAGATTTATATATGAACTAATAGAAATGCTAAATTACACTATTCGTGAAATTGTTTGAAAAAAAAGAAGGAAAATTATTGAGGACAAAGGATTATAAAAATACTATTTCATCTATGGCATCATGCTTCACTGAATTATTGAGCGAGGTAATGAGTTTTGATTTGGCAAAGCTTAGCTCATGCTTGACTGCGGGGGATGAAAGTTTAATGTAGAGTGTTCGTTTTTTAATGTGAACCGATTCGGTAAACTTTGCAATGTAACTTCCTGCAATTTTTTCCCAGTTATTCATTACCCTGGCTTCCATAATCCCATCGTTTAGCTTATAGGCATCCAGGAGTTTTTTTATTGCTTCTTTTAAGGTTTGTTCATTCGAACTATACATATATCAAATAATTTAACTATGGAATTTCTGTTCCACTACCTTCCGAAATTATAAAAATTTTATGCTCAATGTCCACTTGTTTAAAAATATTTTTGATACGGTCGTGCTGTGTATCGGTTATAAAAGTTTGTCCGAAACTGTTATCAGCTACAAGATGAATGATTTGCCTGACCCTTTCTTCATCCAGTTTATCAAAAATATCATCCAGGAGAAGTATGGGCTTGAAATTTTTAATTTCCCTTGTATAGTCAAATTGTGCCAATTTTATAGCAATAACATAGGATTTTTGCTGCCCCTGGGAACCGAATTTTTTTACCGGATGGCCTTCGATATTAAACACCAGGTCATCCTTATGTATACCACATGAAGTATACCTGATCTGTCGGTCTTTTTCCACAGAAACAGATAATAATTCGTCAAGGCCCCTCTCATTTAATTGTGACTCATAATAAATGTCAACTTTTTCTTTGCCATTGGATATATAATCGAAGTATTGCTGGAACAGGGAAATAAAATTGGCAATAAACTCTTTTCGTTTTGCATGGATTTTTTCTCCCAGGTGGATCAATTTGGAATCCCAAATCTCCAGCATGTCTTTATCATAATAATGTTGTTCCGAAAATTGTTTTAACAAAATATTCCGTTGGAGCAAGGCTTTATTATAATTAATCAGATCATCAAGATAAATTTTATCGAACTGGGATATTACGGAATCAATATATTTTCTTCTTGCTTCGCTTCCTTCGTTTATCAAATCCCGGTCATATGGGGAGATCATAACAAGAGGATATTTCCCGATATGATCAGAAAAACGATCATATTCCTTGTCGTTGAGCTTAACTACTTTTTTAGCATTCCTTTTTTGGATGATGGATATCTGGTCCGGCGTGCTGCCATTGGTTAGGTATGAGCCATGAACAGCGAAAAATGGGGCATCATGCAAAATGTTTTGCATGTCGATATAGTTGAAATAACTTTTACAAAAAGAGAGGTAAAAAATGGCATCAAGGATATTGGTTTTTCCTGCACCATTGTTTCCAATAAAACAATTGATCTTACCTGTAAAGGTAAATTCCTGCTTTTTATAATTTTTAAAATTAGCTATGGATAATTTTTGTAGAAACATCGTTTAAATTGTCAATAAATAGTTTTCAACATCTCTCATCAACCACATCGGGGTTGAGGTTGCCCCGCTTATTCCAATACGATCATCCTTATTAAACCATTTAGGGTTTATATCTGAAACCGATGAAATAAAGTATGACCGGGGATTGTTCTCGAGGCATATTTTAAACAGGGAATTTCCATTGGAACTGTTTTTACCACTTACAAAAATAATCACCTGGTGCATTTTGCAGAAATCCTGTAAGGAAGGCAAACGTCGCGACACATGTTTACAAATGGTATTATTAATCTTGAATAAGCCAGGATCGGTATGAGCGTCGATGAATTTGTCCCTCATTAAATTTATGGTCCGTTCAAAATATTCACTTGAAATTGTGGTTTGGGCAAAAATTGAGATGGGTTTTGTATAATCAAGATGATCAAGGTCTTTTTCGGATTCAATTACTAAAGCTTCCTTGTTCGTATGTCCTATCAATCCAATTACCTCGGGGTGATTTCTTTTTCCAAGTAAAACAACTTTCCCACCTACTTCCTTCATTTCATTATTGGCTTTTGCTATCTTTTCATGCAGTTTAAGGACAATAGGGCAGGAGGCTTCAATCAGTTTAATATTATTTTCCTTTGCCCTTTCGTATGTTGAGGGTGGTTCTCCATGGGCCCTTATAAGTACGTTTTTGTTTTTTAGTTTATCGAATGTTGCGTAATCAATGGTTGTCATTCCTTTTGCTGATAAGCGGTTGACCTCTTCCTGGTTATGCACAATTTCGCCAAGGCTAAATAAAGGTTCATTTTTATCCAGGATGGAATCGGCAATATCGATTGCCCTATTCACTCCAAAACAAAATCCTGCATGCGGATCAATATCAATTGTCATAAGGATCAATAAATTTGATGCAAACTTACATAAACTTTAAAGGATTTATTTCCTGAAATACAAGAATCAATTTTCTATTTAATAATTAACTTTCTTGCATCTCTATTTGTATGGTTAACCAATAGGGATAAATAATAAACACCAGGGTATACATCGCTGATGTTAAGATTAGTTTCATGAATCCCAATACTTAATACACCTAAGTAATTATTTTTGATCAACCTACCAGTCACATCAAAAAGTTTAATTGAGACTCTATCGTTGGTTGGATTTTCCAATTTTAAAGTAACAATATCATCCGCCGGATTAGGGAAAAGTTCAACAATCTTAATACTTTGACTTTCGGTAGATGGTGTAATTTCCGAACTTTTAAGTGATAACAACAAGTCCACAGTTTTTTCCACATGCGCCCCCCGCGAAACAGGAATTAAATAAGATAACTCCCCTAAATTCGTTTTATAGTTTCCGGCTTCTTCATAGGTATTGCCTATGTCAATTACAGCAAATACTGAATCATTGTATGTTGGGTTATTTAATACTATTGATTCGTAATTGGTTACGGCTTCATCAAATTTGCCTTGCTCCCGCTTACAAAGATTAATATATCCAAATGTCAACTTATTGAATTCAATGCTGCGGTTTGAATCATTGTACAACTCATAAAAGTAATTCTTAAGATAATCCCAATTACCATTTGATTTATTAGTGCAATCAAAAAGACCTGAAACTGACATGTATGCTTCCTGGCTTTCAGGGTATTGTTCAATAATTGTTTTAAATGTATTTTCTGCTGTTGAATAATCTCCTGACTCCAATGAGGTTGTGGCAGATTTTAACATCTCGGATTCATCATCACCACCAGAAACGTATGAAGATTGCGGTGAAGTGAGAATTGGTTCAATTTGAAAATTCTCAGAAGGATTAAGGTATTCGTATATTTCATTTACATTTGTGGTACCCCAATAGTTATACCTTGCCTTTATATTATTAGCCGGTTCTGAGATAATATTTATATAATACCCTCCTGAAAATAAATTGTATATATCATTATAACCATTATCAAGATACACAATGGCCTGACTTATCAATATACCTGTATTGTTGTTAATAATACCTTTTTTAAATGGCATCTCATAAAGGAGGTCAGTTAAAACAGGCGCAGCATTTTTATAGCACCCAATTCCTATATTGTTATCTGTAGCTAGATTCTCTTTTATTACTGGGCTGGAATTGAAAACGGCTATTCCTTCCAGGTTGTTTTCAATTAAGCAATTACTAAAGCTAATCTCATTGTGGTCTTCGAACAATATGCCGATTTCAGCATCTTTAATCTCACAATATTTCATCGAGAGTGCACTATGATTGGGAACTGTAATTCCCTGCCAATAACCTTCCTGTGGATTATAAATATCTGCTGTAAAAATTATGGGGAATTTTTCCGTTCCTTCAGCTATCAAAGTACCGTGAACTAGTAGGCTGCTATTAGCATGTGCCCTTATCTTAGTACCAGGTTTAATAATAACTGTGGAACCTTCAGGAATAATATTATCAACATCCGGAGAAAGTATTATGGTATTCATCCAAAAGACCGTTTCACCATTTTCCCCAAAATAGGCCGGTTGTTCATATACACCTGTATTTCTCATATTAGCCCTTTGCCCCGGCCAACCTATATTTGCTCCTGCATTAGGAATATTTACAACATACAGATCACCCAAATCCCCATAAGTGAAATAAAACTTATCTTCATCAACGATATCAGAAAGCCAGCATGATTCATAATTCCCGATAACTGGTGTAAAAAAAGTTTGGTTTCCATCGATATCATATGCTTTAATCCCGTAAAAATCACCTATCTTGACTTGACAAATTATATCCAAATTCCCGTCATTATATATATCTCCTGAAACAAGCTCTGAAATATAAATATCATTTTCCTGAATATGATTAATTAATTCAAGCTCGTAGTTATAAATATTTAATCCGCCGAAATTTTCTTCAACAATAATTTCAGATTCTCCATTATTATTTAAATCGGAGATTATCGGGTTGATATCAGATTTATTATCCAGGATTATACTAAAGTTCTCAGAAAAGTCAGATGCTCTGTAACTTGCAAGAAAACGAATATCTTGGTGTTGTATTTGAACCCGATAAATAATAATTATTTCGATTTCTCCATCCTTGTTAATGTCGGAAGCAACCGGGACCGATTCAACTGCAATAAGATTAGGGATTGTATAAGAATTTGAAATTTCCGGAATTCCTGTTGAAGTCTCTATTATATTTAAAAAGGTCCCATCTTTATTCAATAAAATAATAGAATTTTGTTGCCCGTTAAAATTTCCAACCATAGGATCAATGTAGACTTGGGCTGGAGGATCACTGATTTCATCCATTTCCCATCGCAAGGTACCATCAAAATTAAGACACAGAAGACTGCTCGAATTATTATCCAATATTAAACAAAGCACTTCCTCCATTCCATCATTATTAATATCAAATACAACAGGTGAATATTTAGTTCCTGAAATATCATATTGCCATGAAGGGTTTCCTGTGGATACAACTTTAGGATTTGGGGTTTTGTGGATTTGAATTATCTGGTAATTTTCATTATTGGTTAAATTTGCTATGCATGAATTCCCTACTGATATACCCGAAAAGGGATTAATTTGAAGTCCTTCGGTTGAAAAAATGCTCTTACCGAAAATAATCTCCTGTCCATAATACTCATCGTATAAATCGAAAGTTATTACATGTGCATTTGAATTCATATTGTTACTTACAGGGAAATTCGCATAAAAATGATAGATCGCCCTTGATGAATGGTTTATATTATTGGTTTCATCTTCTTCATTAATATTATTTTCAGGATCAATATAAATATATATATCGTAAATATCCGGTTCAAAGTTTTCAGTTTCCCATGTAAATTGTGCAATTTCCTGGTGGTTGCCTTCAATTCCGTTAATTGTATATTGTCCAATTTCAATGGTGCCCGGTTCTCCCGGTTCTCCAATATAACAGTGAACAATGAAATCGGTTGTTGTATTTATCCTCGTAATATTTCTTATCTTAGCCTCAATATTAACATTATCACCCCAATTTACCGGATCGGGTTGAAATGTTATCTCAAAATCTTTTAGTGTTAAATCCGGATTAATAATTTCACTGTTTTCATATTTTAAATTTAATGCCGGATCGCCGAAAAGATTTAAATCCTTACACCAATTATGATTTGTTGTATTATACCACTTTGCTATTTTAATCTCCATTATTGATTCGCCCATTACAAAAGAATAATTCGTCATATACGAATTGAAAAAATATTTAGGCAATTTCCAAATTCCAATTGATGTTGGTTTCGAAGCACCGGCGAATCCTATAGATCCTTTATTGTTGGCATCATAACATAAAAACCGCTCTGCCATACAATCATCTGTATTATGGAATCCCCCTGTTAAGCATGCTGCAGACAATATAAATGATAGACCACTTTCAATAGCTCCTAAATACCCATAATGAAAAGTATTAGATGATGAGTTATCCTCCAAATACCAATTTTTATCACTACCATGACCAATATAGAAAACAAACATTTTACCGTCACCCGGGTTTTCTATCATAATTTCATTTATTAAATTCCAAGGAGTACATGGATTAGATAAGGTCCATTCAAGGGGAATTTCGTAACCCTGAGCATTATAATCTGAGGTTACCAGGCAAGTTTTATTATATATTTCGTTCCCATCAATCTCAATAATATCGTTTAAAACACTGCTTTGCGAAAGATAAGAATGATTGTCATGTTCAAATCCCACTACCGATAGCATCTCATTTTTATACAGGTAGTCTTGAGGGTTATAGTTCAAAATCTTGGCAACTATATTCCCTACCTGTTCTTCGCTATCAGCACTACAGCGGCCTATCATAAGGTCTGGGTAGGGATCGGGATTATTTTGACCAGCTGGTATGGTTAGCTGAGTAAAATAGATGTCAAATCCTGTACTATAAGTGGGAATTCCATCATCTTGGTTGTTTTCAAGTTCTACATCACCAAAAAGATTTACATAAGCTAATTTGCCATCAAAAGTATTATTAGCAATGCCATCATTATATGTATTTCTTATTAAATTCCAAATTTGTTTGTAAGGCAAGTCATTTGGCATCTCTGAATATATAACATCAGTGGAAACTATTTTTACATCAAAACCATTAAACATTTCCCGGTGCATGGCCAGGCTGTTTATATCAGTGTTCCCAAAAAATCCCGCGGGTGTTATTATTAAGTAATCACAAGGGTCATCAATTTTATCATTGGGCAGGGATGTAATCCAAAAGTCCTCATGACATGTTCCATCGCCGGCCCCGCAGCTAACCGAGGCATTCAAACCATTTGAAAAATAATTGATCATAGTATTTCCAAGCATTTCATTGAATATTCCAACGTTTTCATTTACCTGGCCTGTAGGGTTTTCGAAAGTTAAAGTCACTTTTATTTTTGAATATGCATTAATTTCATGCAACGCAGGATTAAACTGCACAGGAAAAATACGGACACTAATACAGTGCTGGGTCCTTACATTGCCTTTTTCCAGGGTCTCTGCAAAAATGCCAGGAAAAAAACTGTTATTAGAATAGGCTACTTCGTTGTATTCAAACTCCTCCCTCAGGTACTTTACACCATCACCTGTTGAATCTTCTACAATTTCAGCTGCAGGGTAAATATTCATATTGGTGTATTTTATAGAATCCGATACTTCAATATTCAAGATTACACTATCGCATGAAGGGATAGCCACCAGATAAGATATTATGGGTATTTCAGGGTACCCGACAGAATCCATTCTCGAATGTTCCTTTATCAGCACCCTATTAAAAGTATCAATAGCAGTGGAAAACATCCCGGGAACATTAATCTCAAATTCTACAATTGTGTCTGTTGATTTTAATAGTTCATAATTTGGTTTTGTACTTTCACTTGCTGCAAATTCGATCCAATCCTGAGAATTTGCTGTAAAAGAAATAATCAGTAATGCCAAAAATAAAGTTCTTGTTTTCATTATTATAGAATTTAATGGATTATGATGATTTTTTTTATTTGGGATTTATTTGGTGTATTAATTTTCAGTAAATGGATTCCATCCTGTAAGTCAGCTAAAGAAATTGAAATTGCACTTTGTTGGTTTTCATTATTTAAATCAAAAAATCGAACCAACTCTCCATTTGAATTATATATGCAAAGATTTATAATCCTTTCTGAGTTAGTGTCAATTGAAATATTAAAATTACCAGTTACTGGATTTGGGTAGATATTAATTTCTTCTGTCTTACTTTCTACTAAATTAGTATTAGTCAAATCGTCCACATGAATATAGTCATTCCTGATTCCGTAATCTTCAACCACCACACCTGTAATAATAAGTTTTACTGTATAATAACCCGTATCCTGGTAAATATAAGTTGGATTTTGCTCATAAGATTCTATTGTTCCGTCATTATTGAAATCCCATTCCCAGGTTTCAGCATCATTTGATAAATCTATAAATTGGACAGTATCACCAGGTTCAACAAGTGTGTCTTCAGCAATAAAATTCGCATATATTGGATTCGGGCCAATAGAAACCGGATGGTGTACTGTAAAAGACTCTCCATTATCAAGACTATGGTAGATGTAAACATGCCTTCGTTGCCCCGTCATTTGTAAATACTCAACCAGCATGTATAATTCCCCATCCTGCCTGCCTCCTGTAATCCCTAATATAGGCAGGTTTGGACAGGAAAATGTGTTTTTCTTCACCCAGGCAAAGCCATCATTGTTTGAAAAATATAGGTCTTTGTTTATTGAGTTATAAAAAAACAAATCACCATTATTAAAGCCAAAACTTAGATCATACAGTCCATAACCACTCACATTGAATGTATTAACTATCTCTAAATTATCAAAACTATCGTAGCTAATAAAAAAATAAACTGTATCAGTTGGATCGAGGTCATATGTCATCAAATAGCTTTTATCATTATATCCTATTTCGGATTCTCTGTAAATACCATAATAATTATTCAATTGATGATTAGTAAAATTTAAACCATAATCCTCACTATGTTTAAATGCTGCATAATATATGTGTCCTTCTATAATCCCGGAATGCAATACATTTCCAATATCTGAATTATTTTGCTCCCATGTACCATATATACCGTAGTTGCCTGAATAATATAATGCGTCCGATATATTGTTATAATACAATCCCCCAGAAGTTTTGTCTGCTGTTATTGCACCTATAATGGTTGTTGTACAAGTAACACTATCCATACAAACTACACTTTCACCAAAATCAGAGGAGTGATAAATAGCATCGTATAAAACTGTGGTTGTTGGTCCCATAAAATAGATTTCGCCTATTTCGGGGCCCCGGGTTATTTCCTGGGAATAAGAAGTAAAACTGAAAAATATTAACGAAAGCAGGATTAAATTTTTCATATCAAAAAGGTTTTAGAACGAAATGTAAAGTTAAGTAACATTATTGACATTAACACATTCAGGTATTGCTACAAGAAACGAAATTACAGGCATTTCTGGAAACCCGACAGAATCCGTTAAAAAATGTTCTTCGACCCTCACCCGGTTAAACGAATCAACCGCTGTTGAAAACATCCCCGGTACGGTAATTTCAAGTTCCACGAGGGTGTCTGTTGATGTTGTAACATCACACAGCGGAACAGTGGATTCGGATGTTGCAAACTCAATCCAGTTTTGTGAGCCTACAAATTGAATTGAACAAATAAGTACAATTAAAAAGGTCAATTTTCTCATGATATTAGATTTAATTGGTTAATATAACTTTAAAAACTTCGTTGTCAATTCTTAAATAATAAATACCTGGTTTACATTTTTTACCATAACTGTTGCACCCGTCCCAGATATAAACCTGATCATTCAATTTTACTTTTTTCTCTATTTCTCCACAGGCATTGTATATCTCAATTGTTTGATTATTACCTAAAGGGTTAATAGTTTTTATAGTTAAATTATAAGAGAAAGGGTTGGGAAATACTTCTAATCTAAACCCCTCGTTTTGATCTACACTCGTTATGGTATCGATTACATGGATATAATTTTCCTTAATAAAAGTATTTGAACTATCCTGTCCCACTACGGTAAGGCTGACTGAATAATAACCTGTATCCTGGTAAGTATGAATCGGGAACTCTTCGAAAGAATCAATGGTACCGTTATTTTCAAAATCCCATTGATATTCAAGATCGCTTCCAATGGAAAAATTATCAAATTCAACCTCAGAAAGCAAAAGCACCTCCTTATCAATCGTTGAAAAATTTGCAATGGAAGGTTCATTGCCGCTGGCAAAAGGGTGATAAACATCAAAGGTAATACCGTAGTCGGTAGAGTGCAGGATATAAGTGTTCCGACTGTGTGGCCAGTTATTGGTTTTACCATAAAGTAAAAATATCTCACCTGCAATATTACCACCTTCCAATCCAGCAAAACTGAAATCTGGAAAATTGAAAGATTCTACAATTTCAAAATTTTCGAAATAATCATAGCTTACCCATAAATTATTCCTTGTAAAGTTAAAAACAAATACTTCACCCCCAATGAACCCCCTTGCAAACAATATTAGTTCACTCCAATGATAATTTAATTGATGGATGAGTTCAAGGTTATTAAAATAATCGTATGACCTGAAAATATAGATGGAATCAGCAACGGCAGATTTGCTTGAATAACTATATCCAATATTTTCCTGTGCGTTATCAATGGTTGCTCTTTTCCAGTTTCCAAAAAAACCATTTCCTTCATGTATAATAAAATTTTCACCAAAATCTTCACTATGCATATAGCTTCCGGAAAAAATGTGGCCTTCTTCAACACCACTCAATATTTTAGAACTTAATAATAAATCTGAATATTTAAACTCCCAACTATCAGAATTTCCATAGTTATCAGAATAATATAATTCATTGGGATAAGCAAAATAATAAACGCCTCCGGGAGTTTTATCTGCTGTAAAGGATGAAATAGGGCTCACACTATCCTTACAAATTGCTGTTTGTCCAAAATCAGTAGAATGATACAATCCATAATATGTTTCCGTTGAGCCAATAAAATATATCTCACCTATTTCGGGTCCACGTGATATTTGAGCAAATGATTGTAAAAAAACCAGAGTAAATATTGCGATTAAAAAGATCAATTTTCTCATGATAATTGATTTAATTGGTTAATATAACTTTGAAAACTTCGTTGTCAATTCTTAAATAATAAATACTTGGTTTTACTTTGCTTCCATTCTTGTCTTTGCCATCCCAGGAAGTCTTATAACCATTCTTAACACCACTTTTTTCAATCTTCAGTTTATTAATAAATTCACCTGAAATATTGTAAATCAAAATATTCCCAGGATCAATGTTGTTCGGCAAACTTTGAAGAATAGTAACTTTTTCTTTAAATGGATTTGGATAACATACTAATTCTTCATGTACTTCCTGGTTTAGCCCCCTATTAATCGGACAATTTTAATTTTGATTCAAATAAATGTCTTTTCCATTACATTCTTTCATAATATTGTATCACCAGAACTACCTATTGTGAATGGAAAAAGAAATATCATTTAGAAGGTGAAGAAGGATTAAAAAGAAAGAAACCTATAGCAAAAAACCATCCTGAAAAAAACCTCAAGAAGTAGTTGATAAAGTAATCGAACTAAGAAACAACTATCAAATAGGTGCTTTTAGAATAACCAGGTATATGTAACGCTATCACGATATAAAAATATCTGAATTAAGTGTTATAAGGATATTGAAGACGAATGGTATTAATCGATTACTAAAACTGATGCAAGGTGAGCAGTTCATACAAAACGATATGCTAAGAAAGTTCTTGATCATTAAGTAAAAGTGGATGTTAAATTCTCTACTCTTTATAATTCATTTGGTAAAATAGTATCGATTCCAATATCCTGCAATTGATGATTTTACTAAATTAGAGTGTTAATGATCTATAATAAACATACTCAAGCTAATGCTATAGAATTAATTGATAATGTAATTTTGCCTCACCTCCCTTCATTATAAACCAACGGGTTTCTCCGGGAGGGTATAACTTATCACAATTAAAACCTAATTCCCTGTAATGAAAAAGTCAGAAAGGTTTGTTGTAATGGCGATGTAATTGGGTGAGCCTGCCTGGTGGTAAGCAGAGCGGGCATAACTGATATGAAATTTTGAGACTTTTATTCCGAGCCCCCACGAAAACCCTACCATACCGGTTTTCGATTCAATTTTCATTTCCTGGCGGCGCTTGTAATTATAGCCTGCCATCAGGCTAATATTTTTACCGATCAACAATTCGCCTCCAAAAACGACATGGCGCATGAAATTGTCTGCGATCTGTTCAAATTCTGATTTGCCAATTACCTCACCTGAAATCGGGTCGACTTGCTGGGTGCCCGGACTATCATAACTCAAATCCCATTTTTGAAGGTGGTTTAATAAGATGGAATAACGGAAGGGCAAATGTTTTAATCGTTTGGATAAACCCAATTGTATTTCAAACGGGAGTGGTTCCTGATTGCCGCCCTCGAAAGCTTTTAACTGACGTCCAATATTTTTTGCAATTAGGGATGCCGTAAAACTTTTGTCGCTGTTGGTATAACTTCCCGCTACATCCACAGCAAGGCCATAAGAGGTATAACCCTCGTTTGAAGCATAAATAAATTTCAGGTTCGATCCGATGGAGAAAGAGGAATCAAGTTGCCGGCCCCAACCGAGGTTTACAGCAGTTTCGCCAGCATAAAAAGAACCTGTGCGGTTACCTGCCACATCAGCCCCGTCAAACTCACCATAACTAATGTATTTTACCGATCCGGCAAAACTTCCAATTTCATTAAATGTGCGAGAATAGGTAGCTAAACCATAATTGGTTGAAGCAAAATAATTCACGAAGCTTGCACCCAGATGGTTGTGCATTTCGCTATTTATCAGCGAAGGATTGGCGTATGCCAACAAAACGTCATTATCGTTAATGGCCAAAAAGTCTCCACCCATAGCAGCAATTCGTGGGGAAGGCGTTAAATTATAAACCTGGTAAACATTATTTCCCCCAATTTGACTAATCGCGGGCAGGTATAAAACAACGAAGAGAATAAATACTGGTAGCCTTATTTTTTTCACTAATTAAATATTAATTAATATCCCTCATTTGAATAGAACAAACGATAATCCCTGAGAATTATTTTAGGAGCTAAAAGTAAAAAAAAATCCGGCTTAATGCCGGACTTTTTTATTTTACTGCATCCACTATCGCCTTGAAGGCTTCGGGATTATTCATGGCAAGATCGGCAAGCGTCTTGCGGCTGATGTCGATTTCTTTTGCATGCAACTTGCCCATAAACTCTGAATATGACATATCATATTCACGGACTGCTGCATTGATCCTTTGGATCCAGAGGCCCCTAAAGGTCCTCTTTTTTGTACGTCTGTCGCGGAATGCATACTGTTGTCCTTTTTCGTATGCATTTTTGGCCACCGTCCAAACGTTTTTACGTCTTCCGAATTGACCCTTAACTTTCTTAAGGACCTTTTTCCTTCGGGCACGTGATGCTACTGCATTTACTGATCGTGGCATACTTTTTTAATTTTTCGCTTTAGCGTTCCACATTTCGTGGACCCTTTACCGGCTAAAAGAAAGTTAAACAATAATTTTAATTACTTCCCAAGCATACTTCGTATGTTGCCGTCATCTGCTTTATCAACGATTGCAAAGTAACCGAGGTTCCGTTTGCGCTTCTTTGACTTTTTAGTTAAGATGTGGCTTTTGTAAGCATGCTTTCTTTTCAATTTCCCTGATCCGGTAAACGTAAAACGTTTTTTAGCTCCGGATTTCGTTTTCATTTTTGGCATTACTTCAAAATTTATATTAAAAATGTTATTTCTTCGGACTTAATAGCATGATCATTCTTTTTCCCTCTAGCTTTGGGAGTTGTTCTACTTTTGCAAACTCTTCCAGTTCCTGTGCAAATCTTAACAGGATAATTTTTCCCTGGTCTTTGTATACAATTGACCTTCCTTTGAAAAAAACATCCACTTTGACTTTTGCACCGTCAGTTAAAAACTTCTCTGCATGTTTTAATTTAAAGTTAAAGTCATGGTCATCTGTATTTGGGCCAAGCCTAATTTCTTTAATTACTACTTTCTGAGTTTTTGCTTTAATTTCTTTCTGTTTCTTCTTTCTGTCGTAAATGAATTTTTTATAATCAATTATCTTACACACAGGAGGATTTGCTGTCGGGCTTATTTCCACGAGGTCGAGTTCGAGGTTTTCAGCCATATTCAGGGCATCTCTCAAAGAAAATATTCCTGGTTCTATATTTTCACCTACCAACCGCACCATAGGTGCAGCTATGCGGTTGTTAACTTTAAAGGGTTCTTCTTTAACTCTTCTAATAAACCCTCTACCTCTATTGAATTGCTTAGCTATGTTTTGTCCTCCTAAAATTTATTTAACAAATATTTTTTTTTTATTTAAGCTTTATTCATTCCCGTTTCCACTTCCTGATTTATTAAGTCAGCGAAGTCCTGTAGCGCAAACGTCCCTTTATCCCCTTCACCTTGTTTACGCACCGATACAGTATTTTCCATCTCTTCCTTCTCTCCAACAATCAGCATGTAAGGGATTCTTCTCAATTCTGCGTCGCGGATTTTGCGGCCGGTTTTCTCGCTTCTCTCATCAATCAGGGCGCGAATTTCGGAATTATTAAGGAAACTAAAAACTTTTTCCGCATATTTTTGATATTTTTCACTGATAGGCAGGATGATAACCTGCTCGGGAGTGAGCCATAAGGGGAACTTTCCAGAGGTATGTTCGATAAGTACAGCCACAAAACGTTCCATGGAGCCAAATGGGGCACGGTGGATCATTACGGGGCGGTGTTTTTCATTATCACTTCCTGTGTATTCCAGCTCGAACCGATCCGGCAAATTATAATCAACCTGTATGGTCCCAAGTTGCCACTTCCTTCCCAGTGCATCTTTAACCATGAAGTCCATTTTAGGCCCATAAAAGGCTGCTTCTCCATATTCGATAATCGTATCCAGGCCAGTTTCTTCAGCTACTTCGAGTATGGCTTTTTCGGATTTTTCCCAGTTTTCGTCCGAGCCGATATATTTCTCTTTATCCTCTTTATCACGCAAGGATATCTGTACAATAAAATCTTTGAAATCGAGTGCATTGAAAATCTTCATAACGATTTTCATTACCCCTTTAAATTCGTCTTTTACCTGGTCGGGGGTACAGAAAATATGGGCATCATCCTGGGTAAATCCACGAACCCTTGTCAAGCCATGCAACTCCCCACTTTGTTCATAACGGTAAACGGTACCAAACTCAGCATAGCGAACCGGCAGATCTTTGTAGGAAACAGGTTTGTGTTTAAATATCTCACAATGGTGAGGGCAGTTCATGGGTTTCAGGAAAAACTCTTCTCCCTCAAGGGGGGTAGAAATTGGCTTAAAGCTATCTTTGCCATATTTATCATAGTGCCCGGAAGTTTTATATAAATTCACATTTCCAATGTGCGGACTGATAACCGGCTGGTATCCTGCTTCCTTTTGAACTTTCTTTAAGAATTGTTCAAGGCGTTCCCTCACCATGGCACCTTTCGGCAACCATAAGGGTAATCCCAAACCTACATTTTGTGAAAAGGTGAATAACTCAAGCTCTTTCCCAATTTTACGGTGATCCCTTTTTTTGGCTTCTTCCAACATCTCCAGAAACTCATCCAGTTCTTTTTTCTTTGGAAAGGTAATTCCATAAATCCGGGTGAGTTGTTTTCTTTTCTCGTCGCCACGCCAGTAAGCCCCGGCGATACTTAACAGTTTGATAGCTTTAATCGGGCTGGTATCCGGTAAATGGGGCCCACGGCATAAATCCACAAAATCTCCGGATTTATAAAATGTAATTTCCCCGTCTTCCAGCTCATTGATCAATTCTATTTTGTATTCATCGCCTTTATCAGTAAAATATTTTAAGGCTTCTTTTTTGGATATTTCTTCCCTTATAAATTCTTGCTTTTGCCGAGCAAACTCGGTCATTTTTGCTTCAATTTTCGGGAAGTCGTTTTCAGAAATGCTGTGTTCGCCGAAATCTATGTCGTAATAAAATCCATTTTCAATATCCGGCCCTATCCCAAATTTTGCCCCGGGGTAAAGATGTTCGATGGTTTCGGCCATCAGGTGAGCTGATGAATGCCACATCGTGGCCTTTCCATTATTGTCGTTCCAGGTGTTTAATTCGATAGATGCATTTTCATTTATTGGCCTTACTGCATCCATAACTTTTCCATTGACCTTCGCTGAGAGAACATTTCTGGCAAGGCCTTCGCTAATACTCCTGGCGATTTCCATCGCAGTAACCCCTGGTTCATACTGCCTTACATTACCATCCGGGAAAGTTATATCGATCATGAAATCTACTATCTTTAATTAAAAAATACGAGGCACGAAAATAGCGTACCTCTATCAAAAATTGGGTGCAAAAGTAGTAAATATATTTTTAGGTTCAACGATAATAATTATAAGAACCTAATTAATTTGAGCTTTATCTGGCGAAAACTTCTTGAATTTATTCGCCTTTGGTTCCAGGGTCATGAGGTAGGCATAGATTGCTTCCAGATCACGGGTTTTGATTTGTGCGTAATAATCCCATGGCATAAAGGAATTAAAATCACCATGTTTTACAACTGCCGGTTTATAGCTACTGTCGGCATAGGCTTTAAATTTTTGAACAAATTGTTCTTTTGTCCAGTTGCCTATTCCCGTGCTTTTATCGGGTGTTAAATTTGCTGCCCGCACAATGCCCCCTGTAGGAAGGGTAAATTCCTGGCCTCCGGCATAAGCCATTTCCTCAATAAAGCGGCCTTTTTCCATAGGTGTATGGCAATCGTAACAAACGGCAGCCGTTATAATGTATTCCCCATGTTTTACCAGGTCACTCGTATCAGGGCCCAGGTGATGGCTGCCTTCTTTTGGCATTAAGTTCACAATTAAATTTAAGGGAAAGTTTAACTTTCGCGTGGGATATGTCGTTGCGGTGGGCTCCAGGGTTCGAATATAGGCGATAACATCATAAATGTCTTCCTTAGGTAATTTCCCATATTGAAGGTATGGCATAATTGGAAACAGGGCTTCCCCGTCTTTATTTACACCACTGGTGATTGCCCTAAACAATTCGGCATCCGTCCATTTTGAAAGACTTCCCGGAGTAATATTCGGTGCGTACAACTCTCCCGGGAATCCAAGCTTTTCATCCCATAATTCTCCTCCTGACCCTTTGGTGCTTTCAACAATTGGTCCAGCAAATTTGGTATAGTCTCGGGTTGCATGACATCCAACGCAACCCATTAATTCATTGGCCAGGTAACGCCCTCTTTCAACCCGTTCTGGAGTAATTTCAACAGACAAAGCAGTTGGGGTTTTAATATCAGGGAGATAAAATTTTAAATATCCAATAAATCCTGCCACCACAACCAATATGACAATGAGCAGATAAGTAAGCACTTTTAAAATTTTTTTCATCTCGAAAAAAGTTGGTGTATTACAAAAATACGGCACAAGCTTAACAAAAACATCATCGTTTAATTAGTTTAACGGAATTTTAACAAGATATTCAATATGAAATGTTTAACCTTTGCAATATTGGGTTGGAATAGCTTTTTAAGCAGGATTAAGTCAGGACGTTTAAAACGGCCATTTGTCAGGATAAAAATATAAAACGATCATTCCCAGAAAAAGCAATACTATTCCCAGGAGGGCAAACATAAATCCAATTAGCTTTTTTTTCCGGAATAATGAAAATAGACCAAACCCCAAAAATGCCAGTGCAAAAATGAATAGTTGTATAATCATAACCTAGTGTTGGTATATCTGGCCGTTAAAATAGATGTTGATTTTATTAATTCCTTCCGTAAAGATCACCAGGTCGCGAATAAGGTCAATTTCCCTTACCCTTTCATAGCTAATGGTTTTAGATTCGCATCCTGTATAAATCTTTACAAAACTGCTTTGATCAAGATAAGCAAAGGTGTTAAAGTCGATGTGATAGGGTTGAGGAATATAACGTTCAATAATCTGCACATTTCCGGAGCACCAGGTTTTGAGATAACCCTGCTCTTCAAAGATAAGAACTTTATCAACCATAGTATAAAAGGAGGGCTCATAGTTTGAAAGTTCTACGATTTCACCTCCGGTAAATAGTTTAAGCCTTCCGAGGTTATCCACCCAGGCCATCATTTCATCGCCCACCTGAAAAGATTTGGGGGAAAAAGTTTCAATCTCCATTTCTTCTCCCCTGTAAAAAGCTTTAAACGCCTGGTCAGGAATATCCATATAGGCAATAATATCTCTGCCGGCTTCGTAAACCATTTCTTCGGCATAATCATCCAAAACGATTATTTTCCCGAGGTAGAAAGCCTTGAATTCTTTTGTTGAACGTTGCACATAAGCGATGGTATTATCACCCAGCTTGTAACCTTGTAAAGGATTGTAGATCAATCCGTCTTCGATAGTATAAATCCTTCCATTATAATACACCTGAATAGTTTTTGCAATTCTATTGTGCCAGCCAATCAGGCTATCCCTTATTTCGTACCCATCGCATTCGCTGCTTAAAACCTTTGTCCTGCCATTATCAAATACATTGAGCTGCTCGTAAATGGAATAACCAAGTAAATAATCGGTAGCCTGAAATTTTATGGGCGAGCCGGATATTAAGGTTTCCACCTCTCCATACTGATAAATTTTGAGGTTGCTCCCATTATCAACATAGGCTATAAGTGTACCGCCAACCTGAAACTCCTGGATTTCCAAATGTTCGAGTTGAATAAAATTTCCCGCTTCAAAAGCCCAGAAGTGTTTTACATTATCGTTAAAAGCTGCAAGGTGCTGCGACGATAATTGAACTGTGCTTAGTAGTAATAATATTAAAAAGGGGTATTTCAAAACCGGGTGTTTTGTTAGATAACCTAAAATCTATAGGATGGTTCAAATTTTTTTATTTGCAGGCAATGGTTTCAATTTCAATCATTACCCCCAAAGGAAGTTTAACAACTCCGTAAGCCGCCCTTGCTGGTGGCGTATTATGATAATACTTTCCATAAACCTCATTCATGGCTGCAAAGTTATCCATGTTATCCAGCAGGCAGGTAGACTTTACTACATCGGTGAATGAATAACCGGCTTCCTTTAAAATAGCTCCGATATTTTTCATCACCTGTTCGGTTTGTTCTTTTATTCCGCCTTCGATGATTTTACCGGTGGATGGATCAATCGGAACCTGTCCTGATATAAACAACATGCCATTTGCTTCGATAGCCTGGCTGTAAGGCCCTATTGCTTTGGGGGCCGCATCTGTGTGAACTACTTTTTTCATTAACGTTTATTTAATGTATTTAAATCTCAAAATTAGTATATCTTAAAAATCTCTGAAATCTTTCTTTTTATTCAACTTTAAATCCTGCAATAAACTGGATTTAATATTGATTGAAAAATTCCAGCTTTGTCTGAAACCAATTGGTATCCATGAAAAACGCATTTCCCAACAATGCAAATCGCGGTAAATATCGAGTGAAGTATAAGTTAGTTTTTTGTTCTCAAAATCATATCCCGACCTGAATCCGAATTTCCATTTTGGGGTAATATTCACGTCACCATTAAATCCAAGGGTTTGAATTAGTTTTTTTTCTTTTTCTACGGTATAATTCCAATATCCGTTCGTATAGGAGAAATTATTGGTATAGTTTAAATCGTAAGACAAGTTAAGCGACCAGGGAACGTTCCAGTCGACATAACTGTCGCGGTTTTCATTCACATCTTTTAATTCCTGGTCAGTCCAGTTGCCTGATTGTTCCGTGTCTGGTGGTTTCTCCTCTGCCTTTTTATCCCCTTTTTTATCTTTCTTCAGTATATCCGAAGAAAGTCTGTATGACACACCCAGGCGCCAATTGTATTTATCTATATGGTAAAAACGCTTGTTAACATCCCATTCAAATTTATTGATCCGATGCCCTGCTGAATCCAGTGCATAAGGGTCGAAACTGCTTGAATAGTTGATCTGTAATTGTTTAAAAAGTTTTGTTCGTCCAGTAAGATTAAGGGTATTAAGATTTAAGGAGTCTCTTGCAATATCATATCCTGTAGATAAAGAGAAGTCCTCAATAAGAACAACTTTTTTGGTGCCGGTTATCGTGTCTTTTCTCGACCGGACTTTCATCTCTAAACTGTTACTTAGTTTAAAACCTATAAAGCCTGATCTTCCCTGAGGGGCAGTTCCATATATAAAATTATCATACATGGAGTATTGTTTTGTTTTCCCATTTTCATCCGTATAATACTGGTAATAGCCCCATTCCTGTTTGCTGAAATCAGGCCGTATACTAAAGTTTATCGATGGCTTTATTACATGTCGGATAGCTGTTATGGGGCCTGCTTTGTATGCATACATCCCATACATGGTGGTACTAAATGAGGTGTTAAAACTAAAATCTCTTACGGTATTAAATCCATAAATGGTATCTGTGTCAACATAGCCTAAAGTCGGGGGATCATCGCTTGAAAAGAGCGTATCATTACGCCAGAATTTCTCATGGCGCTGTGTGTACCATCTTTCAGTGTATTTTACGGAATTGCTCCATACAATATATTTCATTATTTTAATAGATCCGCTTGAAACTGAAACGTCATGTTTTAGCCCATTTTTCATTTTGGATACAACATCTCCGGTAAAAAGTAATGAGTCAAGAGTATTGATTTGATTATCTGCCACCACATTGTAGTTGACACTGATATTCTCGTACCATTTTAATTTTCCCACCATTTTTTTTGCACGCAGGGGATAAAATCTATTGACACTAAAACTCAGGGAGGGGAGCGATAAATTAATTTCTTTGGTAATGTTGTTTTGCTGATGTTTTAATGCGACATTTAAATTATATTTTCCCGCCCAGTTTTTGGAGTAGTTAATACTTGATTGAAAAGTATTGGACAGGTAATTGTTGCTGTTCCCTGTGAATTTGTTGTTTTCAGAACTCATGATATTTACATTGGCTGAAAACTTTCTGCTTGGGTGCGCTTTAGCATCCTGATTATGTACCCATCGGATAGAAAAATCTTTCCTTCTTAAATACTCTGGTGTTCCTTGTTCACCTGTAATATTATAATTGTAATTACCCGATAAACCTCCGTTAAACCGATACTTCTTATTGTATTTAAAGGTGGGCTTAACCGACCAACTTCCCAAAGTATAAATATCCCCTAACAATTGAAAAGTCAGGTACTCATTAATAGCTGCAAAATAGCCCCCATTTTCAAAATAAAACCCACGTTGTGCTGATTCCCCCCAGGTGGGAATTACTATGCCTGATCGTTGTCCCTTCTTGTTAGGAAAAAGTCCGAAAGGGATAGCTAGTGGTGTGGGTACATCTTCAATTACCAGATTGGCCGGACCGGTAATAATTTTATTTTCAGGGATAACTTTTGCCTTTTTAAACCGGAACTCAAAGTGAGGGTGTTCAAGTTCACATGTGGTGTATGCTCCATCAGAAACATAGGTGATATCGTTGGGCATTTTTTTTACGGTGCTTCCATGCAGGTAGCCTTCAGCATCTTCGGTAATTACCTTTTTTACCAGCCCCTTTTCCGTTTCATAATTGTAACGGATGGAAGCAGATTCAAAACTGCTGTTATCTATTGTGAAAATTGGCCTACCTACCGGATTGCCTAAAGAGTCCTCGGTATGTGTGGCATAGATTTCATTTTTCCCGAATTCAATCTCTATATAATCCGCTTTTAAATTAATGAGTTCATAGCTTATGTCATTGTTTTTATACATATACACTTTCTGTGATTTTACATCAAGGCGAATAGAATCATTAGAAGTGTAATCTACATTAGATTTTATAGCACTGGGAGAAATTTTATAGGGCGAATTCAGGGTGTCGGCCTTTTTTACAGAATCATTTATAGTTAATGAAGTGTCGTTCTTAATTATTGGTATACTGTCTTGCTGAGCCAAAGCATGGGGGGAAAACAGAGAGCATAGGCTAACAAGTAATATAATTGTTGATAATTTAGTTGACAATTTGTATATCAATTCTCTGCTTTTATATGTTAAATTTGCAAGGGTTGATAATTATATCTTAATAAATGATGGGTCAAATCTAAACAAAAAATATTCCACAAAGAGTGAAACGGGCGATTTTAATTTTTGGTATTATAACAGTAATTTCAGTAGTTACTTTTCAGGCATTTTCACAATCCGTCAATAAAATTACAAAATTAGTAATTGATGCCGGACATGGTGGAAAAGACCCGGGCGCTTTAGGCAAAAATTCTAAAGAAAAGGATATTGTACTGGCCGTTGCTCTAAAAGCCGGGATGCTTATTGAAAAAAACTATGAAGACGTAGAAGTAATTTATACCCGAAAAAGCGATGTCTTTATTGAGCTTCATAAAAGAGCACAAATCGCAAATGAAAGTGGTGCGGATCTATTTATATCCATCCATTGTAATTCAAATAAATCGAGCAGTCCTTATGGTGCAGAGACTTATGTGATGGGACTGCATAAAAGTGAAGATAACCTTGAAGTGGCCAAAACAGAAAATGCTTCTATATTTTATGAGGAGGACTATGCCGAACAATATGAAGGGTTTAACCCTAATTCTGATGAGGATTATATAATACTATCTATGTTTCAAAGTGTTAATATCGAGCAGAGTATAAACTTTTCATCTAAGGTACAAAATCAATTTAAAGAGAAAATTGGAAGACGCGACAGAGGAGTTAAGCAAGCAGGCTTTTGGGTTTTATATAAAACCACTATGCCTGGGATTCTTGTGGAACTAGGATTTTTAAGCAATCCGAAAGAAGAAGAGTTTTTACTTACTAAACAAGGGCAGGATTATCTTGCAGAAGCAATTTTTGAAGCCTTTCAGGAGTATAAAAAGGAATTTGAAGAAGAAAATAAAGATCTTCAACTTGTGTTGAATTCAGAACCGGAGAAAAAAGTTCCAGAAATATTTTACCGCATACAGTTCGCTTCCTATAAAAAGGAAAAATCACTTGATTTCAGGAAATTCCGGGGACTTGACAACATTAAAGTTTACCAACACGACGGTCAATATAAATACACTACCGGAAATGAAACAGATATTGAAAAAATTAGTGAACTGAAAAAGGAATTAATAGAAAAAGGCTATAAAGATGTTTTTATTGTGGCCTTTCGCAATGAGGAACGAATATCGCTTGATGAGGCAAAAAAACAACAATTTCGATAAATATATATAAAGCATTGAATAAAATATTCTGGATAATTTCTGTAATTCTTCTTCTGATTCTAATTTCAGTGGGAGCCTACTATTTCCTATATGAAGAAAAACAAACCGATTATTATGTAATGATTCTTGGGCCTTCAGATGCATTTGAGGTTGGCTTTCCTGTTTTGATTCAGGGAATAGAAAAAGGAAAAATTGCCGATGTAAAATCCTTTACTGACCCCTATGTGGCCTCCGTTCTAAGTTTGAAATTAGCCCCTGAGATAAATATTCCAAAGCAATCAACCGTTACACTTAATCAAAAATCAGAAAATTCCCCTAAAAATATTTCCATTGAACTTGTTGCTTCTAAGGGTTATTATTTTGCGGGAGATACTATTTTTGTTAATCTGAAAAAACCTGATCCCGACAAAAATGTTGTTAAAGAATCAACTTATTATAAGGAGCCCGCGGTAAGTCCTAAAACTGAACCACGGTCTCTTGAATCAGGAGCCGAAATAAAGGTATATTCCGGGCCGGTATTCAAAATACAAATTCTTGTTTCTTCCAGGGAATTGGAGCAGGATTCAAAAATGTTTCGAGGTCTAAAGGAGGTAGAAATGTGTAAGGAAGGTAAGGTTTATAAGTACTTTTACGGGCATACAGGCTCATATGGTGAATCTCTGAAAAAGCAGGAGGAAGCCCGGAAGGCTGGTCTTAAAGATGCATTTGTGGTTGCCTACTTAAACGAGAAAAGAATTTCTATTAAAGAAGCCCGATCTTTAAAAAATTAAGTTTAATTTTGTTGAAATGAAGTTATCCAAAGAATTTAAAATAGGACTTATTATAACCGCTGCCTTAGCACTTTTATATTGGGGTATTAATTTTTTGAAGGGCGAGGATATCTTTTCCAATGAAAAGGTTTATTTGGCTATATATAAAGATGTCGCTGGTCTTGAGAAAGCTAACCCTGTAACAATAAATGGATTAAATGTGGGGCAGGTTCGTGATATGTATTTTAGTTCGGGCGGCAATGCTAATGTTACCATTGAAATTGTTATCAGGAACGAAATCGGCATTCCTTCAAATTCAGTAGCTGAAATTATAAGTTCCGACTTGTTGGGTTCCAAAGCCTTGATGATCAAACTAGGAAACTCACCTGAACTTGCAAAATCGGGCGACACCCTTATATCTGAGGTAGAAATTTCGATTAAGGAAGAAATAGACAAGCAGCTTAAGCCCCTGAAGAATAAAGCAGAGGCATTAATGTTTTCGATTGATTCAGTGCTTACAATGCTGCAAAGTTTATTTAGTGTTGCCAATACAAATAATATTGCAAAAAGTGTTGAACATATTGCAAATTCTTTTGAAAACTTAGAAGGAGCTACCAGCACTCTCGATACATTGCTGGGTAGTCAGAAAAATCGATTAGGGAACATTGTTTCGAATATTGAATCTGTTACCAATAATTTGAAACAGAACGAAGACCAGTTTAACCATTTAATGAATAATCTGTCTTCATTTAGTGATACGCTGGCAGCCGTAAAATTTGCTCAAACTATGAACAATGTGAATGAAACAATGAAGCAAATGGCTGATATCACTTCAAAGATTAACCAGGGCGAAGGAACAATTGGTTTATTAATTAATAACGATTCGCTATACATTAACCTTGAAAATACGACAAGAGAACTTGATATGTTAATCAGGGATTTAAGAACTAACCCTAAGAAATATGTGCGGTTTTCAGTATTTTAGAAATTAAAAAAAGGCGAAAACATTGTTTCCGCCTTTTTGAAAAAATCCACTTTTTTATTCTACGAAATTTTAATCATTCTGCTTTCTTTTACTTTAGCTTCTTCCATTTTAGGTAATTCTACAAATAGAACCCCATTTTTATGTTTAGCATTTATTTTTTCCTGATCTACTGATTCAGGGATTGAAAAAGATCTGCTAAATGATTTAAAAGAAAACTCTTTGCGAGTAAAATGCTCATCGTTACTCTCATTGCTTTTTTCGTTTTCTGAAGAAATGGTAAGTACATCTTTTTCAGTTTTGATTGTAATATCCTCTTTATTTAATCCTGGTGCAGCAACTTCAATAGTATAAGCATTTTCGTTCTCCTTAATATTTACTGCAGGAATGGTGTAATCGGCACCATCATTAAAAAATGTTGAAAACATATTATCACCTAAAAAGGAATTGTAAGATGGATAAAAACTTCTTTTTTTAATTACTGGTAACATAATTTAGTCCTCCTATTATTTTCGTTATTTATTAATTTATTTAACTTTCAAATTTAATTGGGGAAGGTCAAATTATATTCCAACCCAGGAAAATCATCAAATACCAGACAATGTGGCCAGATTAGGCTGTGATAATAAAAATAAAGATGTCAATGTGGCAGGATTAGAGGTTTAGAAGGCTTCGGTTTATCAGATCAATAGATTTTGCAATTTCATCTTCAGTGATTATTAATGGAGGCGCAATTCTAAACGCAAAAGGCCTGAATAAAAACCGATCGGTGATTAATCCATTTTTTATAAACTCCCTTTGTAGTTTAGTTACAAGTTTTTCATTTTCCAGGTCAATTCCTAGCATTAAACCTTTATTTCTTATTGCTTTTATTTTTGGATGGTTAATAATTGTTTCTCGATAAATATTACCCATTGTTTCGGCTTTTTCAAAAATCCTATCATCTAATAATACTTTTAGGTTAGCCAGAGCTGCAGCGCAGGAGACAGGGTGACCGCCAAAAGTAGTAATATGCCCTAGTTCAGGATCTGATGTAAACGAGTTCATTCGTTCTTTAGATGAAATAAAGGCTCCTATTGGCATTCCTCCGCCCATCCCTTTAGCCAAACATAGTATATCGGGAGTAAAATTAAAATGTTCAAAGCTGAAAAGTTTACCTGTTCTTCCAAATCCCATTTGGATATCGTCAAGGATAAGTAATGTAGATGTTTCGTCACATCTTTTTCTAATTAAACTCAGGTAGTTTTCTTTAGGCAGAATTATTCCTGCTTCGGCTTGTATTGCTTCTATAACTACGCAAGCAGTTTTATCCGTAATTTCTTCTAACTGATCAGGATTATTAAAATCGAGAAATTTGATATCAGGTAAAAGCGGCCGGAAAGCAAACTTCAACTTTTCATTCCCAAGGATACTCAGGGCCCCATGTGTGCCCCCATGATAAGCATTTTTATAGGCTATGATTTCAGTTCGCCCCGAATATCTTTTAGCCAATTTAAGAGCTCCTTCAATGGCTTCACTCCCTGAATTAACAAAATAGGTGCAATCGAGGCTTTTTGGCAAGTTTTCAGTAAGTAATTTAGCCAGTTTAACCTGGGGTGACTGGATATATTCTCCATACACCATCAGGTGCATATATTTATTGAGCTGCTCAGTAATTGCTTTAACGACCTCAGGATGAAGGTGCCCGATATTGCTTACTGAAACACCTGATACCAAATCAATATATTCTTTGCCCAATGTATCATACATGTAAATTCCTTTCGCCCGGTTAATTTCAATTCCGGAGGGAGCAGCAGAAGGTAAGCCAAGATGCCTATAAAATATTTCCTTATTTGTAATCATAAATTGAGATTTCAGATCAAAGTTATAATTTTATTTAAACCCGCCTGTTTTTTTACATTTGCAAAAATTTTTATCCTTTACTTATGAAAAATAAAGTTGTGATTATTACCGGTGCATCTTCGGGTATTGGAAAAGCCCTGGCTGAAAAATTTGCAAGGGAAGAGGCTAAAGTTGTATTGGCTGCAAGAAGTTATGATAAATTAGTTGAACTAAAAAAGTCTTTAACCAGTGCTTCTGATGTATTATTGGTTAAAACGGATGTAAGTAAAGAAGAAGATTGCATGAACCTGGTTGATGAAACTCTAAAAAATTTTGGAACTATCCATATATTGATCAATAATGCAGGGATTTCTATGAGGGCATTGTTTGAGCAAACGGACCTCAAGGTTATAAAAAACCTCATGGATGTTAATCTTTGGGGAACAATTTTTTGTACAAAATATGCTTTGCCTCATGTGTTAAAAAATCAGGGATCAATTGTAGGGGTATCTTCTATAGCAGGGTATAAAGGCTTACCTGGCCGCTCAGGTTATTCTGCTTCAAAATTTGCCATGCATGGATTTTTAGAAGTGTTAAGAATTGAAAATATGAAAAAGAACCTTCATGTGCTCATTGCCTGCCCTGGATTTACAGCCTCAAATATCCGGAATACGGCTCTTGCAGCCGATGGCAGCCAGCAAGGCGAATCTCCCAGAGATGAAGATAAAATGATGACTGCAGAAGAAGTTGCTGATTATATTTACAATGCAATAATTAAAAGGAAAGACAGGCTTACCTTAACTTTTCAGGGTAAAATTACGGTTTTGTTAAACAAAATATTCCCTCGTTTTATGGATAAAATGGTATATAACCATATGGCAAAAGAACCGGATTCACCATTTAACTAGAGCACTTATTTTTTACTCCATGGATGATAACTTATTATGGTTTCCCTTAAATATTCTCTATCTAGATGGGTGTAAATTTCTGTGGTAGTGATGGATTCGTGACCTAACATTTCCTGTACAGCGCGTAAATCTGCTCCACCTTCGATCAAATGCGTAGCAAAGGAATGCCTGAAAGTATGCGGACTGATACTCTTTTTAAGCCCACATTTAGCCGCCAGATCTTTAATTATCATAAAAATCATCACCCTTGATAATTTTGTCCCCCTTTTATTAAGAAATGCTGTGTCAGAATCTGCTTTTTTTATGGATAAATGAATACGGATTTCTTCAAGATATATTTTTATATTCTTTTTGGCTTGAACCCCAATAGGAACAAGGCGTTCTTTGTTTCCTTTACCAGTTATCTTTAAAAACCCTTCTCCAAAAAATATATTAGAAATTTTTAGATTAACCAGTTCCGAAACACGCAAACCGCAGCTATAAAGCGTTTCAATGATTGCCTTATTTCTTATTCCTTCAGGTTTACTTAGATCGATGGTACTAATTAATTGATTTATTTCTTCAATGCTCAGAGTATCCGGCAGTTTTCTGCCTGTTGAAGGGGATTCCAGTAATTCAGTTGGGTCACTTCTGATCGCATCTTCCAGAATTAGGTATTTGTAAAAAGCCTTAATCCCAGAAATCATTCGTGATTGACTATTTGCACTTAGGCCCATATCTGTAATCCATGACAGGAATGCACGTAGGTCGGCCAGGCTAACACTGGTTGGCGTCATTTTTTTATTGTTTAACTCTAAATATTCCCATAATCTGCGAACATCCCTAATATAGGCTTCAACTGAATTATCTGATAGAGATCTTTCCAGTTTTAAATAAATTTTAAAACCCTTTATGTAAATTTGCCAGTCCATTGTATAATTTATCAAAATTAATTTTTTTATTAATTATTAGGTTTTTATACAGAAAAAAAATACTTTTGCACCCCAATTTGATATAGCAGTTAATTGGCAGCTATACCATAATTTAGGAAAATTAAATTGCTTAAAGAATACGGAAATGGCAAAAAAAACTAAAGACGCAAGGATTCAGGTGATTATGGAATGCACTGAGCACAAGAACAGTGGGTTACCGGGTACTTCAAGGTATATCACCACAAAGAATAAAAAGAATACCCCTGAAAGATTGGAATTGAAAAAATTCAATCCAATAATGAAGAAAATGACTGTACACAAAGAAATTAAATAATATTTGATATGGCAAAGAAAGTTGTTGCAACCCTTCAAACGGCCGGTAAAAACTACGCTAAAGTGATTAAAATGGTTAAATCACCAAAAACCGGAGCTTATTCTTTTAAGGAAAATGTTGTTCATATGGAGGAAGTTAAAAACTACCTCGAGAAGAAATAGAAGGTTAATCATAAATGGACAAGAAAGCTTTTTCCGTGAATGGAAGAAGCTTTTTTTATAATAGCTTAAAAAAATGGGTTTATTTAGCATCTTTTCGAAAGAAAAAAAGGAACGGCTGGACGAAGGCCTTTCTAAAACAAAAGAAAGTGTATTTTCAAAGTTATCCAGGGCTGTAGCCGGGAAATCTAAGGTAGATGATGAGGTGTTGGATAATTTAGAAGAGATACTGGTTACCTCCGATGTAGGTGTAGAAACTACCCTCAAAATAATTGAAAGGATCCAACAACGGGTATTGAAAGATAAATATCTTGGTACAGCTGAATTAAATTCCATCCTTAAAGAAGAGATTGTTGAGTTATTACTTGAAAACAATACGAACGATACTTCTGAATTTACTATTCCGTCAGATAAAAAACCGTATGTCATTTTGGTTGTTGGTGTGAATGGTGTTGGAAAAACTACAACAATTGGAAAGCTCGCCTGGCAGCTCAAAAATGCCGGTAAAAAAGTTATTCTTGGAGCCGCAGACACTTTCCGTGCTGCAGCTGTCGATCAATTGATTATTTGGGCAGAGAGGGTAGGGGTTCCTATTATCAACCAGGGAATGGGATCCGATCCGGCTTCAGTTGCCTATGACGCACTAAAATCTGCTTTATCTCAGGATATGGATGTGGTGATCATTGATACAGCAGGGCGATTGCATAATAAAGTTAACCTGATGAATGAGCTCTCAAAAATTAAAAAAGTAATGCAAAAGCTGATGCCCGATGCTCCTCACGAAATATTGCTGATCCTAGATGCATCCACCGGGCAAAATGCAATTGAACAAGCCAAACAATTTACACTGGCTACTGAGGTTAATGCCCTTGCCTTAACAAAACTGGATGGAACTGCCAAAGGAGGCGTTGTTATAGGGATATCTGATCAGTTTAAAATCCCGGTTAAATATATCGGTATTGGCGAAAAAATAGATGATTTGCAGGTGTTTAACCGCCGTGAATTCGTAGATAGCTTATTTAAATAGAACTTAACTATTGAAAACTCAAAATACTAAAAAACGGATCAATCTGGTTTCGCTGGGTTGCTCAAAAAATCTTGTCGATTCTGAAGTCCTGATGAGTCAACTAAAGGCCAATAATTTCAATATTAATTTCGAAAAGGATGCTCTTGGATCAGATGCTGTGATTATAAACACGTGTGGATTCATTAATGATGCCAAGCAGGAATCAATAGATACTATACTTCAACACATTGAGGCCAAAGAAAGAGGAGATATTGGCCAGGTATATGTGATGGGTTGTTTATCAGAGCGATATATCAATGACTTAAAGACAGAGATACCTGATGTAGACAAGTATTTTGGGGTAAACGATATTCAGCAAATAGTTAAAGAACTGGGAGGGGATTATAAGAAAGATTTAATAGGTGAACGAAGTATAACTACCCCTTCGCATTATGCATATCTTAAAATTTCAGAGGGCTGTGACCGGCGTTGTACATTTTGTGCCATTCCTTCCATCAGAGGGAAGCATGTTTCTAAACCTGTGGAAGAAATAATTGTTGAAGCCAAACGACTTGTAGCCAAGGGGGTAAAGGAGGTGATGCTAATTGCCCAGGACCTGACTTATTATGGGATCGACCTTTACAAAAAAAATACATTTGCATCTATGCTTAATTCTCTTGCAGGCATAAAAGGCCTTGAATGGATAAGGTTGCATTATGCTTATCCTGCCGGATTTCCTGAAGATTTATTGCCACTCATGCAAGCAAGGGAAAACATTTGCAATTACATAGATATTCCTGTTCAGCACATAAATAACCGCATATTATCACTTATGCAGCGCGGCCACACCAAAGAAGGTACCATTGATTTATTGAAAAAAATCAGGAAACATCTTCCGGATGCTGCCATACGGTCGACACTCATCGTAGGATTTCCAGGGGAGACTGATGAAGAATTCAAGGAACTGGTAGATTTTGTAAAAGAATTCAAATTTAATCGCCTGGGGGTGTTTACTTATTCACACGAGGAAGGGACCACAGCCTATAAGTTGAAGGATACTGTAACAGAAAAAGTGAAAAAACAAAGATTGGATGAAATTATGGAAGTTCAACAGGAGATTTCCCTTGAATATAATTCAAAATTGGTAGGAAAGACCATAAAAACTATCATTGATCGAAAAGAAGGTGATTATTTTATTGGAAGAACTGAATTTGATTCTCCGGAAGTGGATAACGAAGTAATTATAAATTCTCCACATTCGGATATTGAAATCGGAAGGTTTTATCAGGTGAAAATTGAAAAGGCCGATTTCTTTGATCTCTATGGTATGATTAAGAAAACATAATTTTTGATGCTTTCTTTTATAGCCTTATTATTACTACTTTTCCGTTTCCGGATAGTAACTCAAAATGCATTATTTGCTTAAATCGTTGAAATTAAGGAGGTTGTGATAATTGATAAACGCGCATATTCTATGTGCTAAAAAATACAAAAAAATGTTGTACTTAAATCACTCTTTATAAGTGCATTATGATTCTTGGCACGTCAATTGAAAAGGGAGTATCAGTTCTTTGATACAAAACAACAACAACAAAACAAACTGGTTAATTTAGTCTGATAATTTTTCATGGTGGTTAATTTTTATTTGTAAAATTTGGTTTTGGTTGGTTAATTAGGTCAGAAAACGTGCAAGGCATTAGTTTTCTGACCTTTTTTTATATTCTAATTTGATATACTTTTGTTTTTACACAATCGTTTAATTTCCATTTAATATTTAATTTTTGTTAAAAAACTCCCTCATAATAAAATATTTATCGATTAGCTTAACTTTCGTGTGTGTCCTATTAAATAGTTCTTTATTTGGCCAGGAGATGTTAGGCGCGATCCAAAGTAATTATTCGGGCATCTATTCTATTGCTGTTAATCCGTCATCTATGTTAACTTCAAAGCTTTACTTTGATATTAACCTGCTTGGCATCAAAAGCTTTGTGAATAATAATTATGCATACATTGCCCGTGATGATGCCGTCCAGTTTTTATTGAACCAAACTCTTCCTGAATATTACACAGAAGAAAATGAGCTCAGGAGTTACACTATTTATCGGGATAATGAATCAAAAAATGGATTTCAAAATTTAAAGATTATAGGTCCGGGAGCAACTTTGGTTTATGGGAAACATGCCTTTGGACTCCAAACATCTGTTCGTGAAATAACTTCGTTTGAGGGAGTACCACATGATGTAGCCATTTTCCTGTATGAAGCCATTGATTACGAAAAACAACACCAAATTGATTATTCACATAGTGATCCAATTAAAGCCGGCTCCCTCACATGGTTCGAGCTCGGTTTGAGTTATGCTTACAACTTTCATAGGTATAGATGGAATTACTGGTCTGTTGGAATTACTATCAAACCTTTATTTGGTTATGCCGGCTTTTATGCCATTTTAAATAATATGGATTACAGGGTTGAAAATGATAGTCTTGCTGTTGTTTCCAGTGCCAGTTTTAAATATGGTATTTCGTTGCCAATAAGCTATCAAACCAATGATTTGGATCTTGGTCCTAAAATAAGAGGATTTGGTTTTGGGATTGACTTAGGTGTCACCTTTCAAAAAACAACTAAGGGTCATGAGAATTTTATTTTCTCAGGTTTATGCGAACAACCTTTTGAAAAATACAACTACCGCATTGGTTTTTCAATCCTTGACCTGGGTTACATAAAATTTACAAAAAATGCCATTTACGAGAGTTATACAAATGCATCAACAACATGGTATAAGCCTGATGATGTCCTGCCCAATTCTTCAATTAATGAAATTGTGGGAAAAGTAAATTATTATTTTGATCCGGTTAATGAAGACTCAGAGAAGGAAAATAGTTTTATTATGTATTTGCCACCAATGCTTAGTTTACAATCAGATGTGTGGCTGAATAAACAGTATTATTTGAATGCGATGCTCTTTTATGGAATAAAAATGGGCAAAGGTTTTGTTACCCGACCCTCCATATTTTCAATTTCCCCAAGATACGAAACAGCCCGAATGGAATTCAGTGTCCCCATTTCGGTTTACAAGTGGAAATTTGGTAAGCCAAGAGTTGGTATCGCTTTAAGGTACGGCAATGTGTTTGTGGGATCGGATAACCTGAATGCCATTTTTGCAATAAGCGATTTTACCGGGTTGGATTTTTATGCAGGCATTCGTTTAAATCTTTCAAATACTTTTAAACTCAATTTTATTAAAGGTAATTGTGGAATGAAAAAGGCAAATAATATTGAAACTTTTGATTTCAGGAATTTTTAAGGTTTGTGACTGATATTGTCCTGATTTGTATATTTGTCCTCAATATTCAAAACTCCCTGTCTATGGATAAAAGATATTTAATATTTATGCTACCGATTATTTTTATTGCATGTAATCAATCAATTGATTATTCACAACTTAAGATTGAACAAGATACAGCTTATAAAGATAATAAGCTTTTTTCCGGGCCAAGCGTCAAATTATTTGCAAATGGCGAAAAGCAAACGGAGATGCATTTTGAAAAGGGGGTTCTAAACGGCGATTATGTTGAATATTTTCAATCTGGCATAGTCAAATCGAAAGGGAAATATAAAGAAGGCCAACGGCAGGGAAAATGGAATATGTTTCACGATTCAGGTGCAAAATATATCATTGGGGAATTTGATAACGGCTTAAAAACCGGGAAATGGGAATATTACTATGATGATGGTCAGCTTGAATACCTCGGAGTTTGGAAAGAGGATAATCAAACCGGAATATGGCAAAGCTGGTATAAAAACGGGAAAAAGCATTCTGAAATTTCGTGGAAGGAGGGTAAGCAAGACGGACCAGAGGTAAAGTACTTCGAAAATGAAAATATTAAAAGTAAAGGGAATTTTGTGGGTGGTCTTCAAACTGGTAGATGGGAATGGTATTATGAAAATGGCCAATTAGAATCAGTTGAAAACTGGAAGGATGGTTACCCCCACGGTGAAATAATATCTTATTACCCCTTAGGTAATAAAAAGAAAGAAGGGAATTGGGAGGAAGGGAAAAAGGATGGCGTTTTTACTACCTGGGATACAAATAATATAATCACTTCCAGGGAAAAATATTCAATGGGAAAATTAGAAGTCGAAAAATAATCGTTCAGGTATTACTGAAAAATTCAAAAAAAAAGCGGCATGTAAGCCGCTTTGTAAGTATAAACTCTTTATGTCTAATTTAATTTAAATAGAATAGGCATATTAAACTGAACCCTTACTGGCTTTCCTCTCTGTTTTCCAGGAACCCAATTCGGCATGTTTTTAATTACCCTTATGGCTTCTTCATCGCAACCTCCACCTATTCCCCTGAGGACTCTTACATCTGTAATATGTCCATCACGCTCAACAACGAAGGTTACAAATACCCTTCCTTGTATACCACTTTCACGGGCCATTTGGGGGTATTCAATATTGTCATAAAGGTATTTCATACGTGCTTCATCCCCTCCGGGAAATCCAGGCATGGATTCAACCACAGTAAAGATCTGGGCCTCTTCCTGCTCTTCCTCTGCCTCAACTGGAATATATTCCTGAACCTCAGTTTCCTGATCAGCTTCCACATCAATCTCAATATCATCCTCAATTTCCATTTCATCCTCTACAATTTCTATTACTGTAGTTTGCTGAGGTGGTTTTGGAGGTGGTGGAGGTTTTTCATGCTGGGTAATTTCAATCATTTCTTCAGGAGTATCATCCACAGCCCTGGATGAAAGGTCTAGCTCCTGTTTTTCATAACTTTTCCACTCAAAAGCAAGAAGTACAGCAGCCAGGGCAATGATGAGACCTATTTCAATAAACAGTGTTTTTCTGCTTTCCAGGTCAGCTTTTGCCGATTTTCTTTTATCTTTCATTTTTCAAGTATATTTCAGTGTGCGAATATATAAAAAATAATGGATTCAAATTCAACTCTAAGGTATTAAACGCGCAATCCTTGGTTTTATTTTTTTATAGAACTTACTTGGTATCTAAATTCCAAATTAAGAATTAATCATCTCACCATACTCCCTTGCATCATATAAGTCTTTCAATTCTGCTTCATTTGCGACCTTCAGTTTAATAATCCATCCTTTATCATAAGGATCGGAGTTGATGGTTTCAGGAGCAGATTCCAGTTCTTCATTAAACTCGATGATTAAACCACCAATAGGCATAAAAAGGTCAGAAACTGTTTTTACCGCTTCAATGGTTCCAAAAGTCTCTTCTTTTGAAAGTGTTTCGTCCACTGAATCTACTTCAATGAAAACGATATCACCCAGTTCTTTTTGTGCAAAATCAGTAATTCCAACAAAGGCAAACTCGCCTTCAATGCGGACCCATTCATGGTCCTTTGTATACAATAAATTTTCCGGGATATTCATATATTTCTGTTATTTATTTAACGAACCAAAAATAATAAAATCTAAACTGAAATAACAATGGAAATACAGAAAACTTTAATTGGATTTGCTAACATTTTTTCAGGTAGAAAAAAACTATTGAGCAAGCGAGAATCTCAGGCTAAAGCCTCCCTTAGTAGTGGAGTTTCTATATTGGCTGGGCAGGTATGGATTATTGATAATTTTATTAAAAAATACTTTCACTGAAAGCGTTTGCGAAAACATGTAATCAACAGAAGTGTCGATCGAAACGACTTTCTGGCCCGCAGATACCTGATTGAGTTCAGTATCAATACTTCGAAGTACGGTTTTATTCTCTCGCACAGAAAAATCAGCCTTAAGGTTCAGGTCGCTTTTGAAGGTTCGCTTTCCACCACCACCCATACCTGAAAAGGTTAATGGAACATCTTTGAATCGATAACCAGTTCCAATAATAAATTCATTGCCAGTAACTTCAGTTAGCTGGTTGTTGGCAAAACTCATGGTTAATGTTCGTGAACGTTTCATTTCAAGTTTAGCCAACATGCTGTTTTGAAGCGTCATGTCAAAATTGATCAAAGGGCTGAATTGTTCATTGATTGAGATTACGCCCATTTCATAAATCGGGAAGAAATCACCCTTGGCATTTAAATTTGTTAATGCAGGATAAACTTGGCCATCAATGGTGTCACCAATAAATTTAACATTACTGGAATAAGATCCTATGGAATAGCTCGACCTGTAGACATGGTTTAAGGTAAAGGATTTAAAGATAGCTTTTAATGCAGGAATTTTTGAGAGGCCGTTATAGGAAATCCTCCAGTTGGGCAGAGGAATTTTAGGAAATGGATTTAAGTTTACACTAGCCGGGTCTTTCCCTGAATATGCAGCAATGAAGGCGGGCAAAAGAACATATTGCGATGTAGGTCCATATCCTTCGGGAAACCCGGTGGTATCGTTTATTGCAATGTCCCTTGGATCTTCTGAAGCTAATCTGAGAGCAACCGATTCCCTGTATTCTTTGAGATTTTCAAAATATTGCGATTTTTCATTGCCCAGTGACCCTCCAAAAGCTGTTCCCCATGTAATGTATGACATCGTAAAGGATCCTGTTTGCATCCTGCTGTTTTCGACAAATGCCTGAACATCTTCATCATCGTTGTACACAAAATAGGATTGTACATTATTAGAAAATGAGCGATCCGCGGTAATCTCTACTTTCAGATCAGGTAGAGGTTCCAGAGTAACCCTGATATTCATATTTTCATTGGCCATCTGGTTAAAAGCCGTATTTAAACTAGTACTCTGCGTAAGCCATCCTTCCCTGTTAAAATATTGAGGAGATTCGGGTTGAAAACCAAAAATATATTCAAAACCCGGGGCATTCGTACTCCAATTGTTACCAAATGATTGAGGTTTTGGCATGAATCCGGGTAGGGTAGTACCTTTGTTTATTGAATATTGAAAGCTTACTTTTTTAACACTCATTAATAAGCGTACAACCGTTTCCATGGCAATTTTACCATAGTTCACACTGGGTTTTGTTTTGGTAGAATCAGCAGGTTGTGTCCCTGTTTCTTTTTTTACGTTTTTCGAATTTCGGCTATTATTCTTTTTTGGAGGTTTGTTTAAATTTTTAAGATAATCCACTTTATTGTAAAGTTTTGCCAAATCAGCATTACCGTTAATGTTCCAGTTTACATTATTGGCAATTGTATTACCCAGTTCTTCCTGGACAGAAACCGGTGAGGCATTCCAGTTATAGGCTACCTGATAACCTGTAGTTGCAGTTACCCAGTCAAGCAACGGGAACTTGTTAATAGGAATATTATAATTTAAATTCACATTTTGGGTAAACCTGGTTTTTGTACCACCTGCACGCAGTTCTTCATTTACCCTGTTCCTTTTATCTTCAGGGGAATAATATAAGGAATCGAGTCCGTAAAATTTTCCATCCCAAACTTTGTTGTTTGGCCCCGGTAATTCATTTATAAAGCTTGATGCATTGGCAGTATAACTTAAGGTAAGTGAAGAGGTAAGGTCGAATTTAAGGTCATACATTCGGTTCCAGTTCCATGTTTTATCGGTCAATGGAAAAGTAACCACATTGCCAAAACTTTTATTTCGCAGTTTTCTTTCGCTGATCATCCTGTTCATATCGGTCCTGAATGTGAACATTTTTGGCAAGAAGAAGAAATTAAAATCTTTTAGTAACAAGAGTGCTTTTGAATTGGCAATAAAACCAATTTTCTCAAAAGGTTTGACATTTTTTGGGCTGTTGTTAAATGAATATCCAATTCCTCCCATATAGTTTCTTTCTTTTTCTGCTTCAATATCCACGTTGCGATGGTATATTTCAGCATAGGAGTAGGACATATTAAAGTTCTCTATATCGTAAATTTTAGGTTTTGATTTTGAATTAACCCTGTCTTTTCGAACGTTCATGAAATTGATGTTCTTTCGTTGGGTATAATCAATGGTAAGCGCTTTTATAGAATCCTGTGCAAGTGGATCGTCATAGGAATTAAGCACGGCATCAAGCTCTAGGTCAGGATCAAGAGGGTTGAACTTTGGTTTTATGCGGGCTTCAGAATAATCAAAGTGCATAGGAAGCCGGATCCCACTCTTTTCACCAAAAAATTTACCTAATTCAATATTTGTGGCAATATCAAATTGTGAATGGCCTTCGAGAGGAATTTCAGTAATTTTTTTATCAATGGATGAAAACCAGGGGGAGGAATAACTACCGCTGACAGCAAGATTCCCCAAATCCGCCAGGTTCATGGATAACCTTCCGGTGGTGGCCCATCCGCTTTGTTTATTAAAGTTGGTCAACCTAAGTTCATTCACCCAAATTTCAGCACTTTTTGGTTGTTCGTCGTCGTCGGGTGTGGCTGCTGTTTTCTTTGGATTTCTGATCCCGATCATCATCGACTTTACATCACTAATTGTAGGCGAACCAATTACAGTTACTTTATTTTTTCCATCCTGCACAGTATAAGGAAAATTAAGGGAAACATTTGGGTTTCCATTACGCATATCCACATTACGTTGCATTTTAAATTCTGTCAATCGTGCCAGATCGATGTTGATTTCATTGGATTCCGGCCAAATCGCGTGTTTGTTTCCCGTTCCCCAGGGAGTAAATGTCAGCGGTACCTCCTATTCATAATAGTTTTGTGTAAAGTCGGATCCTATTCTTATAAAAACGGTTAGATCGCCGTATTTGAGCTGGTCATTCTGGTTCACTTCTTCCGCATGTACGAACATCCTTACTTGCTTAAATTGCCGGAAATCAAAGTCAGCTGTTTTATAAGCTGCTGCAAAAGTACCATCAGGGAGGTCAGTTACTTTCAGTACCATAGACTGCTCTTTCTGACGAGTTAAACTGGTGGTTCCAATGTTTACTTCCCTGTCGATTCCAGGGGGTTCCACATATGGAATTGGAGTACGTAAGTTGTTTTCATCAGTATTTACAGCTGAAATGTCGAATGTTGCATTATTATTGGTACTATTGGGAGGATATTCACCTGATGCTAAACCATCTTCACTAATTGGAAACCTTCTCCATTCACCTCTTACCAGGTCAATGGTGGCAAAACGCAGGACAACCGGTTGTTCAAAATCGCGCATAAATACACGCATGAACCGTATGGATTTGAAGTCAGAAATACTACCAATGACTTTATCCGGAGTTCGTACAGGGATTTTAAACTGATACCAATTCACCGATCCGGTTTCACCGTTTGCCAGGGGGATGCCTTTCGCTTCACGAACATCTGCAATATAGTTTTCGCCGACATTCATTTTGTTGGGATTTAAAACAATCCTGTACTGGTAATATCTTTCGCCTTCATTCAGGGTATTGTCCTCATTCAAATCTTCCACATTAGGGTAGGTTGTGTTCCCGTCATAGGTCCCCCCGGTATTGGCGCCAACTGGAGAGTTCCCATCGGGTCCGGAATACCTTTTATATTTTTTCAGAATGCTTCCATAGGCCGTATTCACATCATACAGCTCATCACCGGTAAAATGATGATAATTATCCGCTGACGGGTCTTCCAAACCTTTGGTGTAAGCGCCTGAGGTTTCTCCGAAATTATTACGTAATCGGTCAATATAATCATCCGTTTCAACTTCATAGGGGTTGTTCTGGGAGAAAAATTCCCGCTCTGCGGCATCCCTTAACCCATCATATCCCACATCCTGGTATTGTCGTGATCCATCTTCGTTGGAAAATGATTGGACCAGGTCTAACTTATTAGGTACAATACCCCAGGGAGTGATATCTATTTCGTTTTCATCAAAATTTGCTGAAATAGGCAGTCCGTGCTCATAACTTTTCCTGCCATCCTGTAAAAGGTCTTCCGACACATCACCCAGGTTTATATAAAGTTCTCCGCCACTGCCATTGTTTGGTGATCCTTCGGCAAAAGGATCCATCATCCAGAATTCAATATATTCAATATTAGCTGACTCAAAGTCGGGGGTTTCAATTTGCCGCATCATTCCTCCCCATCGGGTATCCGGTTGGTTTAAGGTTCCATCCGGATTAAGTCCTGCAGAATGTCCTTCAACTCCGTTAACATCATAATTATAAGGTCCGCGGTCAGTTGGATAAAAGGCCACATTTAATATAGGGATATTGGTGGGAGTGCCAGCTTCAATATCCTTATTCGGGAAAAGTTCTTCTTCTAATACCTGCCGTACATAATTGTTGGATAATTCATCTGGAGTAACATTATCCGGCCTGAGGCTGCTGTTTCTATCGTAGAAAACGGAAGGGTCTATTGTATACCAGGTAGTTAAAGCCCTGTTGTAATTTTTACTCAGTCCACTATTATTGATCGCTTCCGGGAATAAATCCTGCTGAAATTGCGGCACACTGGCTAAAAACCAACTGTTCGAATACAACAAAGAAATGGTTGATTTTGTTCCTTCAAAATCATCTATATAGGAAACTCCTTCTTTACCAACAGCTCTGGAGTGCCCCGGAATAAAATGGGCAAATTCGCCATCAAAGGCTACATTAGAGGCAGCTGAGGTACTTATAAAAGGGAGTTTATCTACCAGTTTGGTAATTAATCTCGATTCCGTTTGGTAGGAATAGTCAAGGCCCCATATCGTATTGGAAATGGGGTCATCCCCGTAATTTACCTTCTGTGTGAGTGGCCTTTCGTGCAGGTTTAAAATAGTACCCCCGATATGAAAATCGCGGCTGATGTCATAGTCGATGTGGGTTCCCATTAAACGTTTGGTTTGAATACTGAAAAGGGTATTACTTTCCATTGAAATGTTGATGGGTGTTCCGGAATTCAGGATACCTTCATTAATGATTTTTACTCTTCCTAAGGTATAATCAACCGTATAATCTACATTTTCGGTGAGCTGAACCCCACCTGCCATAACCTTAACAGAGCCCTGAGGCACATTAAGTGCATTCAGGCTTATTTCTGAGCCTGATTGGGATTTGTAATAACCTGAAATCAGGAATTTATTTTTTTCTGCAAATTGCTCGGCCCCAGTCTTGGTTAAGGTATAAAGACTGTCGTAACAATATTTATTGGCCAGCTCTTCGTATCCCTGTAAAACAAGTTTTTTGCGCAGGTATTCTCCAAATGGTTCCACTACGGTAAAGAATATTCGTCCGTTTTGTGAGTTGACCGTACCTCCTTGTGTAGCAGCATTATCAATGAAATCAAAAACAGCATCGGGAGGGGAATTTAATTGCTGGTTTAAGTTATCAAGGTTAAATACCTGGATAAGGGGTTGGCCCTGAAAGGGGCCTTCCTCAAAATATCCGGTTGGTACACCAGATTCATCCCCTGAATATAATATATTTAAAGTAAAATCTTCGCGGTTAACCTGGTAAGCATTTAATGAGTAGACGTTTTTCATCATCAAATCCCAAAGAGGGTTCCGAATATTCACATAGGTACTTTTAAGTAATTTAACTACCAATGCATCCTGTCCGGTAATTCCTTCGTCAGAAAACTCACCCACCTGGAAAACAGTATCAGCACCTATTACCTGGTACTGAAAGGCTACGGCCAGTGCCTGGTCCGAATTAAGTGTAGAGTTTAAGGATATATATCCAAGCTTATTATTAAAGGTATATTCATTTGCTTCCAGTTTTCGAGCCAACTCAATTTTTTCAAAATCTTCACCTGAAGTGAATTGGATTTCCAGCATATAATTGTTGATGTTATTGATGTTTCTGATCTTATCAACCTTAACAATATTAAATAGGGTATTACTGGAATTGTCAGGGAGTTCAGACCCAAAATTGGGAATGATATCATTGTTATTGATTCGATTATATTCTCCAACATCAGTGAAAGCAACAATATTCCTGTTTTCAGAAACAGCGGCACCAATATTTGTTACCCAAACTTCAAGTTTAGTAATGTTGATGGAAGAACTAATAATGGGTAGATTAGCCAGGCCTTCTTCATAATGTTCACGGAAATAATGGGATAAAAAGAAATGTTTATTTTCTTCATAATCCAGAGCCTCTAATAAGAAATCATTGGTTTGGGCACCTCCTTGTACAGTAATGTTTGAGGTTTCACTTTCTTGTTCAGAAAATATCGTGGTGACCGTAGCCCTGCCAAATTTAAGTTTTGATTTTATGCCAAAAAGACTCTGACTTCCTGTAATCAGACTACTATTCAGCGGTAAATTTACATCTCCCGCTTCAAGCAATTGAAGAATCTCATCTTCCTCGCCTTCGTACCTTAAGTTTAGTTTATTTTCAAATTCAAAAGTGGCTTCTGTATTATAATTGGTTTTAAATTCAATCTTATCGCCAATTTTTGCAATGACATTCATTTGGATTTTTTCCTGGAAATCAAAGTTTACCTGTCGGCGTTGCTTTACGTCCAACTGCGGGTCGTCGCGGGAATTCCCCAAAACCTGAAAAATGAGCTCTACCGAACCTGATGGCCTTACATCAATGGTATGCCCGCCAAATATCCTGTCGAAAGCTTTTCCTCCAATATATACCGGAGGAATAATCCCGCTTCGGCTACCTGAACCACTGGCTTGCGAGCGTTCTTTCCAGTAGGCATCTACAGAATTTTCCAGCTCGTACTGCCTGTATTCCTCCAGGGTCATATAGGTAGGAGGGCGGTACTCCATCTCACCCATTTTGTGTTTTAAAATGTATAATCCTGTTTCTGGATCATATTCCACATCAGATTCAATGCTGGATGGGATCTTTAAGAATAATGGATTTGTATTTTCATTCCCTGTATAGGGAAAGTTTTCTTTTTCAAGGGGGTAGGGGGTGTTCAGATACTTTACCGTATCACCCGCGATAGTAGAATCAGGGGGATACAGGAACTTATTGGTTTGATACTGATTATCGGTGTAAATAATTCCTGGCCATGTATTCGCTATAACCATCGAATCAGATAATCCCAAAAACAATATCAACAAACAACTGTATCTAATACGCCGCACCAAATAAATAGTCTTTTCTAAAAGTAAAAAACTTTGAATACTTGTTTTGCACTAACAAGGATTTTCAAAGTAGATAAAAACATAAAAGTTATAATATTTTTAATGCTTCTTTAATTAAGTCTTCGACGGTTAATTCTGAACCGCTTTTTTCAATAATTTTTGATAACGCCTTGCCGGCCACATTTTTATTAAATCCCAACACTGATAAACCAGATAACGCTTCTTCTTTAGTAGTATTGTATGTAGGTTCTAATAATTCACCATTTAAATTATTCTTCCCTAATTTGTCTTTTAAATCAATAATGATTCTCTGAGCTGATTTAGCTCCAATTCCTTTTACCGATTGCAATGTTGCCGCATCATTTTCTACAATGGCATTATAAAGTTTTTCAGGAGAAAGTGAGGACAATAAAAGCAGCGCTGTATTACTCCCAACCCCAGATACGGATATCAGTTGCCTGAAAAATTCTCTTTCATTTATATCCGCAAAGCCATACATAACAAACCCTACAGGAGTAGTAGCTTCATTTTTAATAGATAAGTGACAATAAAGTTTGAAGCTTTCCTTATCCTTTAATTTTGAAAAAGTATTCAACGAGATGTTAAAAATATATCCTATCCCATTACAATCCAAAACAACGTATGCCGGATTTTTTTCAACGATTTTTCCCTCAATATACGAATACATTCTACTGATTAACTGATTTTTAAAAAGTTAAATACCCAGATATTTTTTGTGCTGCTAAAATAGAAATTTATATGAATTGAAAAGTTAGCCTTGAAATTATTTGTAAACAATATGAATTAATAAAATTCTGCTTTAAAAACGATTTTAGAGTAGTCAAAATTCTTAGATTTGCCAACTTGTTAATTAATTCACAACTTAACGATTTATTCAAATGGATAATCTATTCAGAAAAGACGCATTTAATTATCATTCACAAGGAAGACCTGGCAAAATTGAGGTGATTCCTACCAAGCCTTATTCCACACAACGGGACCTATCATTAGCCTATACACCGGGGGTTGCGGATCCCTGTCTGGCGATAAAAGACAACCTGGATGATGTATATAAATATACAGCGAAGGGTAATCTTGTAGCTGTAATTTCTAATGGTACCGCTGTATTGGGTTTGGGTGATATAGGCCCGGAAGCAGGCAAACCCGTTATGGAAGGTAAAGGTTTGTTATTTAAAGTGTTTGCTGATATTGATGTTTTCGATATTGAGATTAACGAAAAAAATGTGGACAAACTCGTTGAAACCATCATTGCTATCGCCCCAACCTTTGGGGGGATTAACCTTGAAGATATTAAGGCACCTGAGTGTTTTGAAGTGGAAGACCGGGTTAAAGCCGCACTGGACATTCCGGTTATGCATGATGATCAGCACGGAACAGCTATCATAACGGCTGCCGGATTGTTAAATGCCTTGGAGATTAATGGGAAAAAAATTGAAGATATCGTTATTGTAGTAAACGGTGCGGGCGCCTCTGCAGTTTCATGTACTAAATTGTATATTAAATTAGGAGTGAAGCCCGAAAACGTAATTATGCTTGATAGTAGGGGCGTACTTCATAAAGATAGGACGGACTTAAACGAAATTAAAAAGCAATTTATTACCTCTAGATCGTGCCGGACACTTGAAGAAGCAGTGGATGGTGCAGATATGTTCCTGGGCCTATCAGTAGCCGGAGCACTTAAAAAGGAGTGGTTAAAGAAAATGGCGAAAGATCCCATTATTTTTGCTCTCGCTAATCCGGTTCCTGAAATTCTCCCAGAAGAAGCCTTCAAAGTAAGAAACGACATTATAATGGCAACAGGGAGATCTGATTACCCTAACCAAATAAATAATGTACTTGGTTTTCCGTTTATTTTTAGGGGTGCTTTGGATGTCAGGGCTACTGCTATTAATGATGAAATGAAACTGGCCGCCAGTAAAGCGTTGGCCGAGCTGGCAAAATTGCCAGTACCAGAGGAGGTAAATATTGCATTCCATACAAATAATTTAAAATTCGGGATTGATTATATTATCCCTAAACCTACAGATCCAAGGCTGATAACCCATGTTGCTCCTGCCGTCGCCCAGGCCGCTATGGAATCAGGTGTAGCACGCAGACCCATTACAGATTGGAATAAATATAATGATGAGTTAGGCAAACGACTTGGAATAAGTAATCCATTGATCAGACAGATTAAAATGTCTTCAAAAAGAAGTCCCCGAAAGGTAGTTTTTGCTGAAGCTGAGAACTATAAAATGCTTAAAGCAGCAGAGATTGTTAGCAATGAAAAACTTGCAATACCTATACTTCTGGGCAATGAAGAGTACATCAAGGAACTTATCGAAATCAATGACCTGGAACTGGATGGGGTGGAGATAATGGATCCCAAATCCAAAAAGGTTAAACCCATGCGGCAGGAGTTTGCTGATTATTTCTGGAAAAAAAGACAGCGGAAAGGAGTGACTCTAACCTCTGCCCAGGATATGATGCTTCATCGAAATTATTTCAGCCCAATGCTTGTAGAAACTGGTTATGCTGAGGCAATGATCTCCGGACTGACACGACATTACCCGGATACTTTAAAACCGGCCCTTGAGATTATTGGGAAAAAACCTGGGGCGAAAGTCGTTTCAGGAATGTATATCATTAATACCAAAGAGGGACCCTACTTTTTAGCTGATTGTACGGTAAACAAAAACCCGACTGTGGAGGAAATGGTTGAAATTACACTGCAAACAGCTTTTGCAATCGAACAATTTAAAGTAAAACCCCGTATTGCCTTCGTCTCCTATTCAAATTTTGGTTCGAATGATGGGGCAATCCCACAAAAACAAAGAGAAGCTGTAAGAATTCTTCACAGGGATTATCCCGATTTAATTGTGGATGGTGAAATGCAGGTAAATGTTGCCTTGAATGAAGAAATTATTGATGAAACATTCCCATTCTCCAAACTTGCCGGGGGGCGGGCCAATGCTTTAATATTTCCATATCTTACTGCCGGAAATATTTCATATAAGCTGCTTCAGACCATGAGTAAATTTGAAGTTATCGGGCCTGTAATTAATGGATTAAGTAAATCAGTGCATGTTCTTCCAATTGGAGCAAGTGTTTCCGAAATTGTGAATATGGTGATGATTGCTGTAATGGATGCACAATGTGTAGAAGCCCGAAGTAAAAATGGTGTTTAGGTAATTCGACGTATTTAAAATATATTCACAAATAGAATTGTCAATCTTTTAAAGTCTGCATTATTATTTTTAATGCAGGCTTTTCTTTTGAATAGCAATCCTTATTTATAAATTAAACATCAAAAAAAAATAGTGTACTAAGCCGCTTGCTAGTAGAGCCTTATCCATTTAATTATTTTTTTTATGCAAATTAATAAGTGTTAGCATAAAATGGACGTAAAAAATGGATATATTTATCGATCGGTTTTTTGAAAAAATTGTCTTGAAATATTTTATTGAATGTTGTTTGAAGATGTTTACAAAACAATTGAAGTTCAGTCTGATGGGTTGTATAAGAGCAAGGGAAGCAAGTTTATATCTCTTGTTTTTCCAGTTAAAAGTTTAGAAGAAGTTAAGCTAAAGTTAGAAGAAGTCAGAAATAGTTATCATGACGCAAGACATCATTGTTATGCCTATATGATTGGTTATGATAAATCTGCTTCCAGGATGAATGATGATGGTGAGCCATCTGGCAGTGCAGGCAGGCCAATTATGGGGCAAATTTTATCCCATGACCTAACGAATGTATTAGTAATTGTAGTTCGATATTTTGGCGGGACTAAATTAGGGATTAGGGGTTTGATTGATGCGTACAAGTATGCAACCTTAGATGCTTTGAATAAAATTCCGATAGTTGAAAAAACAGTGAATGAAATTTATTCTGTGGATTTTGAGTACCCATTGATGAATCAAGTTATGAAGATTGTGAAAGATGATCAATTGAACATACTATCTCAGAACTTTGAAATGAAATGTAATCTTACTTTTGAAATTAGGAAGTTATCTGCTGAGAAAGTGTTTAGTCAGTTTCAAAAAATTAATGGGGTTAAAATAAATTATTTACGTACAATCTAAGCAATTTTATTAGATTTACAAAGGTGTTGTTTAATACGATATTTTTTTTAAAAAATCAAGTGCATTTAAGTTTTTTTTTAAACTTTTTTTGTTTGATTTTTGCCTGCGGTTTCCATCGTACTTGAGGAGTTAATCGGTAGGTTTATCTACAAAAATCAACTTGAATTTTTTTAGTCTTTATAAATTGCTTTAATACAATAAGTAGCGAATGAAAAAAAATTGCAAAGCAGTTTGGGATAAGTGTCTGAACGTTATAAAAGACAATATCAGCCATCAGAGCTTTAAGACCTGGTTTGAGCCAATAAAGCCTGTCAAACTGGTAGATAATGTGCTTACTATAATGGTTCCAAGCCAGTTTTTTTATGAGTGGCTTGAGGAGCACTATATCACATTATTAAAAAAAACTATAAAAAAGGAATTGGGAGTCGAAGGCAGATTAGAGTACAGCATTATAATGGATAATACATATAATGGTAATTCTCAGCCTTATACAGTCAATTTCCCTACTTCTCATAAAAAGGCAACATCAAATCCTCTTGTTAACATGCCAATTGATCTTAACAGAGGTTCCTCAAAAGAAATTCCAAACCCATTTATTATTCCAGGCTTAAAGAAAATAAAAGTTAATTCCCAGCTAAACGAAAATTATTCATTTGAAAACTTTATTGAAGGAGATTGTAATCGACTTGCCCGCTCAGCAGGCTTTGCTGTGGCTAGTAATCCTGGTAAAACAGCCTTCAATCCTTTACTGATTTATTCACAGGTTGGGCTGGGAAAAACTCACCTCGCTCATGCTATTGGCCTTGAAGTTAAAGTAAATTATCCCGAGAAAACTGTATTATATGTTACTTCAGAGCAATTTACCAATCAGTATATTGATGCGGTAAAAAATAATAGCCAGAATGATTTCATCCATTTCTATCAGATGATTGATGTGCTGATTATTGATGATATTCAGTTCCTTGTTAAAAAGGAAAAAACGCAGGAAATTTATTTCCACATATTTAACCATCTTCATCAAAACAACAAACAATTAATCATTACTTCCGATAAACCACCGGTTGAAATGGAAGGTATGAATGCCAGGTTACTTTCAAGATTTAAATGGGGCCTTTCTGCTGATTTGCAGGTTCCTGACCTTGAAACGCGGATAGCCATTATTGAAAAGAAATTATATAAAGACGGCGTAGAAATGCCCAAGGATGTAATTGAATATCTTGCCTATAGTATAACCACAAATATCAGGGAACTTGAAGGTGCTCTTATTTCAATTCTTGCTCAGTCGTCACTTAATAAAAAAGCGATTAACCTCGACCTGGCCAGGAAAATGATTGATAAGTTTGTGAAAAATACTTCACGCGAAATTTCTATCGACTATATTCAAAAAGTGGTTAGCGATTATTTTGGACTGCCACTTGAAGCCATACATTCAAAAACAAGGAAAAGAGAAATTGTTCAAGCCCGGCAGCTTGCTATGTATTTTTCAAAGAAATTAACAAAGGCTTCTTTAGCTACAATTGGCTTACATTGTGGAAATAAGGACCATGCTACTGTATTGCATGCTTGCAGGACGGTGAATAACCTTATTGAGACGGATAAGCAATTCAGGAATTACGTGGAAGAACTGGACAAGAAAATCACACTCTAATTTTTAACTTAATTTGGTTTGTGTGATTTTTTTTTGTAATTTACAGCTCGCATTGATTTACTCCCAAAAATAGCGGGTTTCTTAATTCAGTTAATCATTTAATACGCCCAACATGAAAATATTATTTCTATGTCACGCTAATATGTGTAGGTCTCCCCTGGCTGAAGGTTTGCTTCGGTTGATCTTTAAAGAAAAAAATATTAAAGCCGTGGTTGACTCGGCTGGCTTTGAGGCTTATCATATCAATGAATCCCCGGATGAACGTGCTATCCAGCAGGCCAAAAAAAATGGAATAGATATTTCTACCAAAAAAGTAAGATTATTTACCAAAGATGATTTTGATGTTTTTGATAAGATATACGTGATGGATAACCTTGCTTACCGTAATGCAGTTTATTATGCAAGAAATGAAAATGATAAGAGAAAAGTTGATTATTTAATGAATGTGATTAAGCCAGATACTAATGAGTCAGTTCCTGACCCTTTTTATAGGAACCTTGAAGCGTGTGACGAAACCTATAATATACTTAAGGCTGCATGTGAAAAGATTGCTGAAGGGATGAGCAAAGAAGTATTAAATTAATAAACTTTCAGAACGGATAAATTGAATACATTACCAAACGGGGAGAAGATTTTAGAGGCTGCTAAACGAATTAGCGAATATATTCACCACACCCCAGTATTAAGTTCTAATAACCTCGACGAATTAACCAATAGTAAGCTTTTTTTCAAATGTGAAAATTTACAAAAAGCAGGGGCCTTTAAATCACGAGGAGCTGTAAATGCAGTATTTTCCCTTTCCTATAAGGAAATTGAAAATGGAGTTTGTACCCATTCATCAGGAAATCATGCGGCTGCACTTGCAAGGGCAGCTTCACTTAGAAAAATTAAGGCTCATATTGTTATGCCTGAAAACTCTTCTAAAGTAAAAATAGCGGCAGTAAAACATTATGGCGGAATCATTACATTTTGTAAACCCACCCTTGATTCCCGGGAACAAACTTTAGAGTATGTTCGAAGAAAAACAAATGCCCTGGAAATACATCCATACAACAACTATAAAATAATAGCAGGACAGGCTACTGCTGCTCTGGAGCTTATCAATACCATCAAGGATCTTAATATAATAATGGCACCCGTAGGTGGTGGGGGATTGTTAAGTGGAACTGCTTTGTCAACAAGCTACTTTTCACCGGGTACGAAGGTTATTGCAGCTGAACCAAAAGGCGCTGACGATGCATATCGCTCATTTGTTTCAAAGTCGTTTGTTCCATCCTTAAAGCCCAATACTGTTGCTGATGGTTTGCTCACATCTCTTGGATCGTTAACATTTCCAATTATTATTGATAATGTTCATTCTATTCTAACGGTAAAAGAAGAATCTATAATAAAAGCAATGAAATTAACATGGGAGCGAATGAAAATAATTATCGAACCTTCGTCTGCGGTGCCTTTGGCAGCGGTTCTGGAAAACCATGATTTGTTTGCCACAAAACGCGTAGGCATTATTATTTCAGGTGGAAACGTAGATTTAGATGCTTTACCCTGGTTTCAAAAAAAGTAGTTAGAATGAAAAAAGGAACCATATACCTATTTCCTTCATTTTTGGCAGAAACAAATGATGCTTCATTGATCCCTTTACAAAATATTAAGATCATGTATAACATCGATCATTTCATTGTGGAGAGTATGAGAACGGCCCGGAGGTTTATGCGTAAAGCCGGATTTGACAGGGATTTTAATACCATAACATTTTACGAACTCAATAAACATACACCTCCTGAAATGATAAGGGGCTATCTTGATGTAGTGCTCAATGGAAAAAATTTGGGAATAATATCTGAAGCAGGTACTCCATGTATTGCCGACCCGGGTTCGATAGTCGTGTTTGAAGCTCATCAACTGGATATCCGGGTGGTTCCACTGCCTGGCCTGTCTTCTATTTTCATGGCTTTGATGGCAAGTGGCTTTAACGGCCAAAATTTTTCATTTCATGCTTATTTGCCAATTGATAAAAAGGAAAGACAGCAAAAAATAAAAGAACTTGAAAATCTTGTTTATAAAAATGATCAAACCCAGATTTTTATGGAAACACCATATCGTAATAATCAACTGTTTGAATCCTTGATCCAGTCGTGCCAACCTGTTACTTTCCTTTGTGTGGCTTCCTTACTATCTCATGATAAACTGGAATACATAAAAACAAAAACGATTTCTGACTGGGGAAGAAAACCACCTGACTTAAATAAAAAGCCGACAATATTTCTGTTGTATAAGTTACCCATATAAAAATAGGAAGGTGGCAGCTTTATAAACTACCACCTTCCATTGCTGTTCTGTGTTGTTATTAATACTTTATAAACTAAATTTAATTATTAAATATTGTTTAAACTATAATATTTTATGCTGATTTTAATATCACCTGCAAAAACGCTTGATTTATCAGCGAAGGAATTAATAGCAGAACCTGGTATTCCGGTTTTTTTAGATAAAGCAGATACTCTGGTTCAGGTCTTAAAAAAATATTCGGCAAACAGGTTGTCTAAATTAATGAAGGTAAGCCCACAAATAGCAAATTTAAATTTTGAAAGGTTTCAGGAATGGACCATCCCTTTTACACTACAAAACGCCAAACAGACTTTACTTACTTTTAAGGGTGAAGTGTATAATGGCATCCAGGCAGAAACCCTTAACAAGGAAGACTGGATGTATACTGATCAGCATCTTTTAATATTGTCAGGTTTATATGGCCTGTTGAAACCCTCAGACCTCATATTACCTTACCGTTTGGAGATGAGTACTGCTTTGAAATTTAGAAAATATAAGAATCTTTATGATTTTTGGGAAGATCGTATTGCAAACCAAGTTCTTGAGTACCTTGAACCACATGATCAGAGGGTAATAATTAATCTTTCATCTAAGGAATATTTTAAGGCAGTAGATAGGTATTTAAAAGAGGTTAGGGTCATTACTCCTGAGTTCAAGGAAGCCAGGGGAGAAACGTATAAATTTGTACATACCCTCGGAAAAAAAGCCAGAGGCCTTATGACGCGTTTTATCATTGATCATAAAATCTCGGACCCCGAACATATTAAAGCTTTCGATAGTGAAGGTTATGTTTTTAATCCAAATCTAAGTAAGGGACATAATTGGGTATTTACGCGCGGATAAATAAAAACCCCCCGGTTGCCCGAGGGGAAAAATTTGTGCGGAGAGAGAGGGATTCGAACCCCCGGAGGTTTTACCCTCAACGGTTTTCAAGACCGCCGCAATCGACCACTCTGCCATCTCTCCGGGGGCAAAAATACAAATTTTTTGAACTTTCATAATAAAAATCGTATTTCATTTCATTAAATATTAATTGTGGCTTAATCAATTCATAATATATAATTTGAATATAAACGATGTTGAATGCAACCTTTTGTTGATAAATTAATCTAACCTTTTGGAATGATGATTTGGAATACCTAATTTTGGGGCCAATCACAGTGGAAATTTATATTTATGAGATTTAACAGGAGGTATGTCCTTTTAATAATTTTGGGTTTAGCAGTAATTACCTTGTTTTTGCCCATTAAAACACATTACCGTTTTGATGCTACTTCGAAAATTTTCCCTATCAGGGAATGGAATTTAAAGAGGGGGCAGGATGATAGCTATATAAGCGAAATGCATAATTACCAAACAAATGTATTGAGCCATGTAAAAAGCTATAAATTTGAACGAGGGGATATTTCTGAGATCAACCAGTTAAAGCCAATCAAAGGGGGCGATTTTGTGAAAGCAGGAGATACCTTGGCATATATCAATTCCTTTTTTATAGAGAATGAAATTACAAAACTGGATAACCTGCGCGCTGTTGAGGAAGGAAACCTGGCCATGAAACGCTCAGGTGAAAAACAGGAACTTATTGATGAAGCCGAGGAACGATATAGATTTGCAAAGGAAAAGGAAAGTCTGGAGGAGAAGCAATATAAGAGGTATCAAAAATTAATTGCTGACAGTGTTATTTCATTTTCTGAGTTCGATGAAATTGAAAATAATTATGAGCTTGCTAAAATTAACCTTGAAATAGCTCAGCGTGAACTTTTCACTTTAAAAACCGGAGCAAAAGAAGAAGAAATCGCATATATCAATCAAAAGATTAATTCGTATGAGCGCGAGATAAAAACTTTTGAACGGCTTAAAAATAAGTACAATATAATTTCACCCATTAGTGGGATCGTTAGTTTTAACAAAATGCAGGATGGAATTATAACGATTAGTGATACATCGAAATATATTTTAAAAATTCCGGTCAGAGTAAATAATGCTCAGTTTCTCGATAGAATTTCAAGCATTAAATTTTCAATTCCGGGACACGATGAAAAAATTGCTGCGACCTTCATCTCGATTGACGAAAGTGTTAGTTTGTTGTCGAATCAGCAATTGGTGATGGCAAAAGCCTTAATTGAAGGAGGACAATTTACACTCTATCCTGGTATGGCTGTTGAATGCACGGTTTATTGCGATGAACTTAGTTTATTTAATTATTTAAGCAGAAGCATATTACTCCGCTTATAATTTTATGCGTTTCGAATATAAATATATCGTCCATAATAAATACCTAACTCCACTTAGAGAGGTTGTTATCCCCTTTCTTGAAATGGATAAATTTGCTGAAGCTGGAAGCAGGAATCAATATACAGTTCGTTCGATCTATTTTGATACACCTTCCTATGATTTTTATTATGAGAAGGTTGATGGTATTAAAAACCGAAAAAAAGTACGACTTCGGGGGTATGATGAAAATAGGGGAGAGGAGAAAGTATTTCTTGAAATTAAGCGTAAATACGATATTCCCATTGTTAAGTACCGGGCCGAATTGCTTTACGAAAATGCATTAAATATTTTTAAGGAGCATAACCTGAACGGATATGCCGTGGATAAGCTAACCAATATATCGGGCTACCAGAATTCTAAGCGGTTTTTCTACCAGGTGTTTAGCAAAAATCTCCGGCCAGTTGTTTTAATAGTATACGAGCGGGAAGCTTTTTTTAGTAAATTAGATAATACTGTCAGAATTACCTTTGATAAAAACCTCCGTGGTATGGCCTATCCCAGATTGGAAGATTTATTCAACAATTATGGCCTTTCAGCTGCGCTAAATAATTATTTTATTCTCGAGGTAAAATTTAATAATTATTTCCCGGCATGGTTAAATCCGGTTATTTCCAAATTTGGCCTGCTGAAGCAATCAGCGTCAAAATATGTAATTACAATGGATTCAAGTAAAGTGATCAGGCATCTTACAAAATCCTCGATTTACACACATTCAAAATGGTATAATTAAATAAACTATGTTCGAAGAATTTCAAAATATTGACCTGTTTCCTGTAAGTGCATTTGATGTTTTTGGTAATCTCATTGTAGCCCTTATTTGCGGTATTATAATAGCCATGGTCTATCGTTTCATTTATAAAGGCCCCAGTTATTCCATCACTTATGTAAATTCTTTGGTTCTCCTGACCCTGATTACCTCTATTGTTATTTTGGTAATAGGAAACAACCTGGCACGTGCATTTGGCCTTGTAGGTGCGATGTCTATCATACGTTTTAGAACAGCCGTTCGCGACGTTCAGGATATAGTCTTTATATTCTTTGCGTTGTCCATTGGGATGGCTGCCGGGGTTGGTTTACATGTAATTGCAATTTCATCTACCATAACTATAAGCGTAATTGCTATTGTGCTGGTTACATTTAATTTTGGCGCTCCCCAAAAACAGGAATATCTGTTGCAGGTAGCTTATGGTGCTGATCCATCTAATGAGAATAATCTGAGGTCAGTATTGAAAAAATATTGCAGAAGTTACAGGATGGTCAACCTTAAGAATGTCGGTGATGACCAGCTAGAGGCCTTTTATCATGTAGTGTACAAACGCAAAAAAAAGGGATCAGAATTATTACAGGAGCTGCAGTCGATGAAAGATGTATCAAGTGTTAATTTATTTTTTGATCAGGATGATTCAGATCCGGGTTTTTAATTATTTTTACTACATAAACTACTTATTACTACTATTGATAAATGTCTAAAACTCTTTGTAAGAAAAAAAAACAAAAGACGATTCCCGATCCAAGGTATACTTGCAAAAAATGTAAAGGGCTGGCTGAAAAGAAGAAGGATCTTTGTAAACCCTCAAAAATTTAGTTCTTTGTATGAAAGCCATGATTTTTGCAGCCGGCTTAGGAACACGCATGGCACCTTTGACAGATAATCTTCCCAAAGCCCTGATAAAAGTGGGTGAAAAAACACTTCTTGAAATTTTAATCAATAAGCTAATTCTTACCGGTATTAAAGAAATTATTATCAATGTCCACCACTTCGAAAAAGCCATTATTGACTTCCTGCAAGCCAAGGATAATTTCGGAATTAAAATTCAAATTTCTAATGAATCGGAAAAGCTTCTGGATACAGGGGGGGGGATAAAAAAAGCATCCTGGTTTTTTGACAATATGGAACCCTTTCTGGTGCATAATGTGGATGTTATTTCTGATATTTCAGTTGATAAACTTATAGAGGCTCACCTTAAATCAAATAACCTCGCAACTTTGGCAGTGCGAAAAAGGAGTACATCCCGGTATTTATGGTTTGATAAGGCAATGCAGCTGTGTGGATGGGAGAATACAAAAACCGGCGAATCAGTAAGGGTAAAAAATAATGTCGAAAATAAATTAGCATTTAGTGGCATACATATCATTGATCCAAAGATTTTTCCCCTGATGAGTGAGGCTGGCACCTTTTCAATTATACAGACCTATTTGAGGTTGTCCGGTGACTACCCGATTGGGGGATTTAGGCATGATGAATCCTTTTGGTTGGATGTTGGGCAGCCGGATAAAATTAAAGTAGCAGCCAAATTTCTTGGTTACATTTAAAGGAAGGATTATTTATATTTGCGGAATAAGACCTATTATGGAAACATTCCTTGGGAAAACAGCTCAATATATAATTGATCATTATAGCCACAACATGGGCCAAACCTGTGTGGTACTGCCTAACCGAAGAGCCGGACTATTCTTAAAAAGAAATCTTTCTTTGCTCATTGATAAGCCCATTTGGGCTCCAGAGGTACTTTCCATTGAAGATTTTGTTTTTCACCTTACTGAATTAGAAGAATGCCAGCATATAAAGCTCGTTTTCGATTTCTATAAAGTTTACCTTGAGATGGCAGGAGAAAAGGCAGAAGCATTTACTGAGTATTTGCGCTGGGCCGAGGTTGTTCTTAAAGATTTTAACGATATAGATCTTTATCTTGTTGAACCTAAGGAAATTTATACCTATTTAAGCGACAGTAAGGCCATATCCCTTTGGAATCCTGATAACAAACCTTTATCTGATTTTGAGAAAAACTATCTTCAGTTCTATCGTTCACTAGAATCTTTATATTTTGCATTAAAACGAAAACTATTAAGCCAGAATCAGGCTTACCAGGGCTTAGCTTACCGTTTACTCGCTGAAAAAAATAAGAAGTCAGATGTCAGCTTGCCCTGGAATAATCTGATTTTTGCAGGTTTTAATGCCCTTTCGGGTGCAGAAGAAGATATAATTAAAGGACTGGTGAATACAAACAGGGCCCGGATTTTATGGGATAGTGATCCATATTACACAGAAAACAATCTTCAGGAAGCCGGAGTATTTCTAAGAAAACATAAGCAGACTTTTACACATGCAGAATTTCTGTGGGAAGAGGCCCATCTGTTAAAGAATCCGAAAAATATAGAAATAGTGGGGACGGCAATGAATATTGGCCAGGTAAAAGTTGCTGGAGATATCCTGCATAAAATAGCAGATCAAAACCCGTCTGATCTTGACCATACTGCTATCATTTTAAACGATGAATCCCTACTGGAACCTATGTTAAATTCACTTCCTTCCAGAGTTGACGGTTTTAATATTACAATGGGTCTGAGTTTACAAAATAATCCTCTATATCAATTTCTTGAATCAATTTTAAGCACGAACGAAAATGCAGTTCGGTTCAGGAAAACTGGATCCACCCCACTTAAACTGTATTATAACGACCTGATAGGCATTTTAAGCCATCCTTATTCCGTGATACTATTTGACCATTTCCTGCCCGGATTAAAGCCGGAAAGTGTATTATATCGACTAAAGCAATCCAATAAGGCTTTTCTGTCATTTGCTGACTTATCTGATTATTTTGGATGGCCCGGGGAATTGCCTTTGCCCCTGAAAGCAGTTTTTAATCCATTTGCCGAGGACATCATGCAGGGACTGCAACAAATTAGGGAAATACTGGCAGGATTAAAGCTTGCACTGACAGCGGATGTGGATAAAGTTGGAAGTGGTATGGAAAATAAGCTGGGTATGGAATATCTTTTCCATTTCTCCAAAATGATCAATAAACTCGAACAGTTTATTCTTGATTTTGACTACATAAGAGATTTGAAGACATTTCGAAGATTTTATCTGCAATTATTAAGGTCGGAGATCATCCCGTTTTATGGCCAGCCTTTAAAGGGTGTACAATTAATGGGAATGCTGGAAAGCCGCACGCTGGATTTTAAAAACGTAATTATGTTGTCGGTAAATGAAGATCACTTGCCAGCGGGGTCAACAGATAATTCCATTCTTACCTTCGAAATAAAAAGGACTTTCAAACTTCCTACTCATCGGGATAGAAATGCTGTTTTTGCCTACCATTTTTACCGTTTATTGCAACGTGCAGAAAATGTTTATTTAATTCATACTTCCGAAGCGGGCGATTTTGGAGGAGGAGAAGTAAGTAGATTTGTAAGACAGATAGAATATGAATTACCAAAGTATAATCCCACTATTATGATCAATAGCAGGATACTTCATTTGGACGAAGATAAAGCTAACCTGGTTAAAGAAATCAAAGTTGAAAAAAACCAGGACATATTAAATCGGTTGGATTCCATTGCAAAAAGGGGATTTTCTGCCAGTGCGCTTAACGCATACCGAAGGTGTTCCCTGCAATTTTATTTCAGGTATATTATGGGGATAAGTGAAGCTGATGAAGTTGAAGAAACTATAGAAGCAAGTACGCTTGGCACGGTGGTGCATGAGGTATTGCAAAATATCTATCAGCCTTTTATAAATAGTCAGATACAGCATGAAAACCTGGCAATAAGCGCTGACAGCATCAGGCAGGAAATAAAAAAATCTTTCGCTAAAAATTATTCGGGAGGAGATATTGAGTTTGGTAAAAATCTTTTAATGGCAAAGGTGGCTGAATCCTATGTATTAAATTTTATTAGAAAAGAACGAAAGGATTTGATGGCCACCACCCAGAATCTTTATATAGAACGGCTTGAAAAGGAACTCACAATTGATTTTCAATTTGAATTGAATGGAAGCAATAAACAGGTTTTATTAAGAGGAGTAATTGACAGAATAGACCGTTTGACAAAAGTTAACCGAATAATAGATTACAAAACAGGCAAAGTGGAAGCAAAAGAACTCAAACTATCTGATTGGGATTTACTTTTAACTGAAACACGTTACGATAAGGTTTTCCAGTTGTTGTTTTATAAATTACTTTATGATTGGCCGTCAGTTGAGAAAAATAATACCATTGCAGGGATAATCTCCATGCGTAATATATCCGGGGGCTTTCTTGAGGTTGTTTTTCCTGATGACGGAATGATAAAATTCAGAAATATTGTTAATCAATTGCTTTCGGCCATTTTTGATGATTCTATTCCTTTTTTGCAAACTGAAAAAACAGAAGATTGTCAATATTGCTCTTTCAAAGGAGTTTGTAACAGGTAATCGACAACTATTTTGTTTCAGAATTTATATCCAAGGCAAATCAAAACAAAAGGCTAATACCGATGCTTACCTATATCCCAGCCCTTTTTAGAAAGATACTTTTCGCCTGATTCTACAGCCTGGCTTTCCATCTCTGTCCCCATTGAGTCGTTCCAACGGTTAAGAAACCCAAATAAACTTATCACACCCAGAATCTCAACAATTTCTCCTTCATCCCAATATTTTCTGATATTTTGAGCGATTGCATCGTCCACAGCATTGGGAATAGAAGATGCCGCAATAGCAAAATCGAGAGCGGCTTTTTCCGCTTCATTAAAAGCCGGATGCGATTTGTACGCCCAAATATTATTGATTTGGTCAGGATTCCCCTCATATCTTTCCGCTGCCCTGATGGCATGGGCCTGGCAGTAGCGGCACCCGGCAGTATAACTTGCCATGTAAGCAATCAGTCGTTTTGTGGCACTACTCAACTTTCCTTTGTTTTCCATCACTGCTTTGTTCAGCTGAATAAATGCCGCCGCAATAGCTGGCCTTCGTTGCATGGTTTTTATACTGTTCGGACAAAAGCCAAGCGTTTCATCATAAAAGGCGATCAACTTTTTTATCTCAGGGTTTTCAGTGCCGTCAAGTGGTTTTACAAGGGGTATTTTCATAACATATTATATAATGAATACTTATTTAATGGCTATGTTAAGTCTGTTAACGGGATAAAAGTAGGTATTTATGCTTGTTTCTGATCATAATGTTAATGTCTATTTATTTTGGTAATTGATTCATTCTTAAGCTAACATGGAAATGAGGGATAGCCTCCTTCTCTTATTTCTCTGGTTTGTAAATTGTGTTTCTTTGGCCTCGCTATTTTATTTGTTCAAGCCAAATTAGCTAAAATTATTAAAACAGGCTATCAAAAAACCGGCCTTCCAATAACAAGAGAGCCGGCTTCTTTAGGGTCAGGTTAGCTCATGTTTTGTGCGTCAAGATTTTCTTAAGTATGATTTAAAAATTTGCTTTTACTCATAAAACAAATCGGAACCTAATGATCAGCAAATATAAAGTTGGTGAGGACACCAACTTTTACATATTGGTTAAAACCGGTGTCCACACCGGTTTTATGATTTCTTTTTGCAAATTTAAATAACTATTACAAATCTGTTCGGGATCTTTTGTTTTCGTTTGATCCCTTACCAAAGGATGTTGCTATTCCTTTAAAGATTCCATCGTAAACTGCTCCCAAAATCTTAATTTCCATACGCAGGTTTTCTTTTGAAAGGCAGCCGAAGGGTGGGATTCCGTGCAACAGGGCTTTATGTTGGGCTACGCCACACGAAGCCTTTCTTATTGGGCGTATGTGCTTTTTATTCTGTCGTCATTTTTATCACAAAGTTCGGAGATTGTTGATACTGAAATGAGGTGTCAGTCAGTATTTTCAATTCTTTCGTTTTCCAGTTCAATAATCCAATATCAAATTGTGTTTGTTCAGAATTTGATAAATCAGTCACTAACCAATTACCATCTGGTGACCATTCATGGTATACTTCCCATAGTGCATTATCAGTAAGTTTCCATTGTTTTTTTCCATCAAGTGAAATTCCATATAAACTGTATTTACCATTTTGATAACTCGCATAGCTTATAAAATGCTCGGTTGGATGTAAGTGAGGTGGACCTGCTTTATATGCGTACCAAGGAGCAGTTGTATCTGATTCAGGGTAATTAGTAAGTTTTTTAAGTCCACTTCCGTCAAGATTAATCAGGTAAATTTCTTCTTTATATCCTTCTATACGCTTTGATTTTTTAGTTCCACCTCTAAATGCTACTTGTTTTCCGTCATTCACAAAAAGTGGGTCTGCTGAACTTGGTAAACCAGTTTCTAATCTTTGGATTAGCTGCCCATTGATATCAATTATGTGAAAAGCAGAATCAATTTTCGGACTTGGTTTCACAATAAATTCCCGACCATTTTTTCTACTGCTCATCCAGCTATCTGCAAGTTGCAGGTTACTAATTTTCTTAGGATTTTCACCTTTAAAGTTGGTTTCGTAAAGGAAAAAACAACGGTGACATGTGTCTTTGTCGGAAATGAAATACAATTTGTCTTTAAACGAATAGTACGTCCATTCCACGCCTGATAGATTGGTAATGTTTTGTTGCTCTGAACCATCTAAGTTCATTGTGAAAACTTCATAATTGTCTGTCGTATCATTATACAACACATTATAGGCAATGGCATATTCAGGTTCATTTACCTTGTTAGTTTCCTCTCCTGATTTGTTGTTTCCTCCACAACTAATTAAAGTGGAGAGAAATAATATTAAGCAGGCTTCAAGTACATATTTTATCATGGATTTACTCTTTTATTTGCTGCGTCAAGCAGCTGAAATAAATTCTTGTTAATATCAGATTGCGCTTTGATAGCAACCATATGTGAAATTCTCGCCATTGGGCCTGTCAATTTTGATTTCTCAACGATACCTTCAAAAGGCAAATCACCCAAATCCATTCCCAGGCGTAACTCACCCTTTTTGATATTGATGGCGGCAAATTCCCGCTTTTTGGTAATAGACACATAGGTTTTCTTTGTGATAAATGCTATCGAATTATCCCACGCTAATATTTCTTTTTGCAGATGTTCAAATAATGGGCGCATTTCCTGATATTTTTCAAATTGGTTATTAAGGAGGTTTTGTTCACTACCGTAAACAGGGTTTCCATTGTTGAAATAAATGCCCGCTAACAGGCTTGCATTCATATGACCGAAGTTGTTTTTCTCCTTTAGCCATTTGATGATGTCGTTCCGTTTTTCAATTCCACAATCTTTTATTACCGTCAACCAACCTTTAAGGTCTTTTCCGGTATTGGATTTTAGTCCGTCAATGAACTCTTTTTCTATTTCCTGTGATGTCTTTGCCATAATTCAATTGTTAACGCCAGATTCCTAAAATAAACCCGATTACGGTAAAATAAATAGTGATGTAACCACCATTGATAAAGATGTACTTCCAGCTTTTCTGTTCAAACAAAGCAATGGCGGTAAATATAGCTGCCGCCCATCCAAAACCTGTAAGGAATCCTGCAGTTAAACCCCACTGCCAGTCTGTGTTCGCATCTCCTAAAAAGAAAGCAAGGTTGTAAGACATCAGGTAAGCCAGCAGAAAACTGATACCGTAAGTCTTTATCAGGTTGGATTTTTTAATGTCCTCATCCGTCAAGTTGTTTGCTTTTTTCCAGCCGTTGTAAAACAACGCTGGGGAATACCAAATGGCTCCCAATACAAGATTGAAAATGGCAGAGGCTAAAACAGCCCAATGATTGATAATCATATTTTCCATACTTTTTCCTTTTAATGTTTAAGGCAAATTTCCTGATTGTATTTAACTTATGATAGGAAAAATTTTACCTCTTCTACTTTACAGGAATGTAGTTGAGGAAATCGCCTCTTTGTTTTATATACTCGGAGGGAGTAAATCCTGAAAACACTTTGAAGTCAGCGATAAAATGAGACTGGTCATAAAACCCACAATCAAAAGCTATTTGTGACCAGTCAACTGAAATTTGATTTTCAATTTGTTGGATGGCTTTTTGAAACCGAATCACTTTCAAAAACTCCTTTGGTGTTACTCCAACGTGTTCTTTAAAGAGCTTGATAGTGTGTTTTTGGGAATAGCCAACCTTGTCAGAAATAGTTTTAATGCTACATTGTTTGGGAGTACCAATTATTGTGGAAACAGCAAAATCAACAAATGGATTTTCTTTGAGTTTATTGAAATAAATTTTCAATAGCTGTTTTTCCAATAGCTGAAATTTCTCATATGGGTTTGTAGCTTCCAAAAGTCTTTCCCTTATTTTTAGGATTTTCGGACTAATAACTAATTCTGCATCCACTACAAAATTTGTCAGGTTTTGCATGGGTTCAATTAAGAATGGAAATGCCTTACCTTTCTTGAACTGAACAATCAACATTTCACTTTCTTTTCCTGATGGGATTGTAATTGGTTCCGTCCGAAAACCAGCGAACCAAACATTCTGGCACGATTGGATTTCTTTGAGCGTATCATTGTCGTAAATGAATTTTGGATAATCTGTTAGGTCGAAAATGATTTGAACTTCACCGTCTGGCAGGAATCTGTCGACCGAATGTTCAGGGTTGTAGCCTGAATAATAGAAAAAGTGGTCAATGAATTGACTTAGCGGAAATGTCGGTATGTAAATTTCTGTTATCAAATCTCAATTTCTTTCGGGTCTTTCAGCATTACACCCAACGTTTTAAGGAATGGTGTCGTGCGGGATTACAAAGCGATTTCCTATCAGTTTACACCGAGCTTTTTAACGAGCCATAAACCTTCGAAAACCTCTGAACCCCTCATGCATTATACCATGTGTGTGTCCGGCATAAGCAGAGCACACTCACCTGAAAGCTCTGAATAAATTTTAAAAATACTAATTTATTTTTAAGATCAAAGAGTGAAGGTGGGTAAATTTTCCAGAGGGTGACCCACCCGGATGAACATCCGTGTGGACGGGAAGTCAGCAGATGCCATATTAGCTAACGGCAACGAGCCACCAAATAGAAAAGGTGGAGGACTCACAGGGTAGTGAAGGGCTGAACGTTAGCTCGTTCCTGATTTCGATAAGGAAGCTAAACCTTTGTGTTTCTAGCCTTATTTTAGGATGGGCAAGGAGTTGTTGGTGTAAAGAGCAACAACTCTTATGAATGGACGAACCGCCGTAGCGCCTATGCTGAAGCTTCGGCGTAAGCATACGTACGTTGGTGTGAAAGGTTCTCCCCACTGGCTATTCCCCAGTGGGGCAGCTTACTCGTTTAGCGGCTGGGTTTGTTTGTTTTTTGAATCTTATCATAATCGATCAAAGCCAATTTTATGCTCGAAATTACCAGATCTGGTTCATCCGTCTGAACTAAATGGCTTGAGTTTGAACAATAAAATAACTTTCCATATTTCAGGGGATATAAAAGCTCTAACCATCGTTTCATCTGGATGTTGTTATTAATTCTCCACATCTTTTCCTTGTCATAAATGGTTGGTGGTTCTGTATCCGTAAAGCCTCCTGCTTTAATAAAATGTACTGGTACGTCTGGCAGAGGATTCCGGTTGCACTCTGCGAACTCTGTTTTAGTCAGTTGTCTTGATATTTTCACTTCTTCAACATAGAAACCTGGCATTTCTTCATAAAGTTGCTCTATAAAATTATCATAGGGTTTTCCAAAAATGGAATCAATCTGATGTTGGGTCAATCCTATTTCGAGATAAGGCAAATCACCATATCCCTTCTTTTTAGTAAAGTCAATGGGATCTATAAAAATAAGACCTGCTATTTCCTGTGGAAACATGGAGGCAAAACTTCTTATATATGCTCCGCCAAATGAATGAGAAACCAATAAATATGGAGGTTTTAGGCCCTTCTCTAATAACATTTTTCTCAAATTATTAACAATATGCTCAGTAGTAGGAGGCAGACTGTCATCTTCGGATTCTCCAATCCTAGGACGGTTATAGGCAAATACAGCATTTGTTTTTGAAACTTCATCAATTACAGTTTTCCACCTAGCATAGGTGTCAGCCATTCCATTTTCAAATACGATTACAGGTTTAGTAATCTGATTATTCTTCATACCAGTAGTATATACTTCAACCTTAAAACCATTTAAAGTAATAAAGTCCATGTTGGCAAGAGCTTTGTCTTTATTTGCTTTAACTATTTCAATAAGAGGCTCCCATCTGCTATCCATGTGCAACGATTTTAAATCCGGATCAGACTTTATATGCCCATATCTAGTGTAATTCATAAAAGTTGAAATGTAATTTAAATGAAAGAATGCGCTATCCGCGTTATTTGCTAAAGCATAAGAACATGCGGCATTATAATGATGGTTCATTGTTAATTTAGCATCAGGGTTATTAAAAGCTTCAGAAAACGCAAGAGCAGAGTTCTTATAGTCTTTTACCTGATAAAGGGAGTCTGCTTTTCTGATAAGAGCATCATACTTCTGATGATTTTGCTGAGCAAGTAAAGATGTTGCTGAAATCAAGAGAGCGAGCAAAAATAGTGTCGTTTTCATATGTTTTTTTATAATGGGTACCATCAAGGTTTTAAACTTGCCGCTAAGGTCAGTCTGTGCAAATTTTCCTGTTTTGGTTTGAAATTGACTTCATTAGGCTTCAAAAATAGCGAATATTGGTTTGTTTGGCAAGTTGTTTTTTTTGGGCTTAAATATTTTCAGAAAATAATTTATGGGTTTATATGGCCTTAAAATGAAGCGTTTTTTATCAAAAAAGTGTAAGAGCCTTTTAATTAGCTCTTCAGCGCCAAA
>JAIOZL010000064.1 GCA_021740645.1 Bacteroidales bacterium | reverse complement strand
TACCTATGCCTGGTTATTAGGATTTTAAGGAAAAATCAACAGATGTTATCATCTCTTGTCCAATTTTAAAGAACAATACCTTGAAATTGTTTAACAAAGTCGATAAAAATCAATTTAAGGTCAATTTAGCGAAAGGGCCGCAATTCGCACAGTTGAACCGAAGACTACCTCGGGTGATGAATTAGGTGAATTGACTTTTTAACGGAGAATAGATTTTAGGTCTGTTCTCTGGCCATTTTTATACCCAACCACAAAAGCACCAGAAATTCCATGGGCTTTGATTTTGTTCCGTAACTTTGCTGCCTCAGGGTATGAGGCAAAATTACCTGCCGTATACTGATAAGTGCCATTGTTAAATTCTTTGTAAACCTCCGTGTCTATTTCAAACATTTCCCGAATGGCCATTGTCGAAATATTCCCGTTTCTGGTGGCTAAAACCTGCACACTGTAAGCAATTTCTTCAGTTGAACGCTCGGTTGTTCCTTTTTGTTTTACAGCAAACTCACCACTATCGTTTACTAATTCATTTAAAGTTATACGTTTGCTGTCCTTATAGGCCACTACAAATGCTCCTTCGACCGCATTTCTTGTAACAAGTATATTTTTGTTTTCCTTTGCTTTCCAGTATTTGATATAGTTTCCAATCGAATACCTGTACCAACCATCCCCTTCATTTATTTGAATTTCACCGCTTAACCCAAATTTGTTCCTGAAAACATCGGGATCCATTTTCGTGCGTGAGGCTGCAATTTGAACGGTAAAATTTACCCCTGGCCATGGTGATTCATATAATCCGGTCCGGTATTCCTTATCAAGAAGTTTTTCGTCCACAGTCTTAGCTGGTTCCGGCTCCTCAACTGCTACTATTTCAGGCTCAATTTTCGGAGGAATGATCACTTCAGGCTCAGGTTCAATAACTACCTCAGGCTCCTTCTGTATTAAGGTTTCTTCAACCAGCAGGTTTTCAACCGGAAGGTCGGGTTTGACTTCGTCGTAAGGCCCAAACTTATAAGTAATTCCAACAAAATTAAAACTGTAAAAATCGTATTCAAACATCCCTACTTTGGCATCAAGTTTATCTGATTTAACAGGCCTCAATGAGCCTTCCGCTATTATTGACCAGTGGTCGTTAATATTAAAGTCAATACCAATGCCAAAAGGAATCACAGGTTCGAGAGTTCTCCCGAAAAGACCGGATCCAGTGTTGTCATTGCCATTCTCATTTAATATTATATCATTATCAAAATGTTTTAATTGAGTTTCCCAATTTGCCCAGCCAATGCCTAGATGGCCATAAAAGTTGACCAGCCTGTCGTTCCGGCGTTTAAATACATTTGAAATATTAAAAGTTCCACTCATACTGGCTTCAAAAATATCGGCTTCAAACCAAAATCTGTACATTCTTTTTGAACCTGCAAGTTTTCCGTTAAATAGTTGCCCACGAAGAGTGAAAAAATCTCCAAATCCTTTCTGTAACATTAAGCCATATCCGTATCTCCATTCATTTTTATTTTTGGTAGTAGGGAAAAATTCATAATTTTCCACATCTCCATAAAATAAGCTAACACCCCCATTTATATTGACTGACCAATCTTTCCAGATATTTTTTTTACTTTCTTGCCCGTAAATGAAGGTCGGTAGCAGAAAAAGGATCGATATGAAAAGTAATGCTGGGTTTATACTTTTTATTTTGTTCATTACCGGAGGAGTTTGATTTTACTGTAACAAATATAGGTAAAAATATTCTCCAACAAAAAAAAATATTTGTGCATAACCCCCATACTTTATTTGAATTCACTTTTGTGTTGTTTGATTTTATATTTTTGAGGCCTCAAATTTTACTAATCATAGGTTAAAAAGATAATAATATGAGTGCTAAACTGAAATCTACTTTACTTTGGTTTTTTTCGATTATATTTACGATAAGTATAGCAATATATCAAAAAGTAACCGGACCAACCTATCCTCTTAAAGATAAAATAACTATTAACGGACAAGTAATTAAGTTCAAGTTAATTCGAAGTGCCGAAAGCGATGGCCCTGGATTAATAGAAATTAAAAGAGTTCCCGAACTTATTGATGGCAATATTAAATTCAAGAGGTTTAAAGTTATCGAAGAATGGACCAAAATCCCAATGAAATTTCAGGATGGATCCCTTATTGGAGAATTGCCCCAACAACCACCAGCAGGAAAACTGGAATATTTTGTTGAACTATCCGCTGGAACAGATTCTTACCGATTAAGTGATGAGCCTGTGGTAGTAAGATTTAAAGGGGTGGTGCCTTTGTATATATTGATTCCGCATATCCTGTTCATGTTTGTGGCTATGCTGCTCTCCACACGCACAGGACTTGAAGCTTTATTTAATGGAAGAAATGCTCTTATCTTTTCATTGATTACTGTAATATCATTATTTATTGGAGGTATGATTTTAGGACCTGTTGTACAAAAATTTGCATTTGGTGAATATTGGACCGGATGGCCTTTCGGTATGGATTTAACTGACAATAAAACACTCATTGCCTTTATAGGTTGGGTCGTAGCCTATTTCAGGTTACGTAAAAATCCTGGGAATAAATTTTGGCCCATTGCAGCCTCTATTATTCTTCTTCTGGTTTACCTTGTTCCACATAGTATGTTTGGGTCTGAACTCGATTATACCTCTGGAGAAATTAATACCGGAAAATAATCCATGACCTGGTTCATTATTGCAATTACTGTGATAGTAACATTGCTTGCTTTTAATCAAAAGAAATATTTTGATCAATTGAAGTTTAATGCCTATCTCATTCATAAACACAAACAATTTTATCGTTTCCTGTCCTATGGCTTAATTCATGCTGATTGGGGTCACTTACTCATTAATATGTTTGTCCTGTTTTCCTTTGGTGCAATCGTAGAGGAAGGATTTGTGGCTTATTTTGGCGTTAAGGGATATTTGTATTTTTTAATTTTATATGTTGGAGCTATTGCATTTAGCACATTATATGATTATGGCGTTCACAAAAATAACGCTTATTACAATGCTGTAGGGGCATCTGGTGCTGTGGCAGCGGTCGTGATTTCAAGTATTATAATTTATCCTCAAGGTCGTATTTTTTTATTTTTTATCCCTATTGGTATTCCTGCTCCAGTTTTTGGAATTCTTTACCTAATTTATTCTGCTTTCATGGCAAAGAGAGGGGCTGACAATATTGGGCATTCTGCACATTTTTTTGGATCAATTTATGGTTTGGTGGTCACCATTTTACTCGAACCAAAATTTGTAACCACATTTCTAAACTATTTATTTACTCCCTGAAAATTTCTAATTTGATTTCCCACATCGGGAAAAGCATCTCATATTTAGACAGTTTATTTTTATTGGAAAGCCTGAAATGAACACTAATGCTCACATTTTGTTATTTGGTGCAGTACTTGTAAGATAAAAAACCAAATAAATTTAGGTAATAACATTAAATAATAAATTCTATGAAATTCAAATCTTTATTTATCCTTGCTTTAAGTTTAGCACTGTCTGTGATGACATATGCTCAAACTATTGATGTTGTGGGTAAAGGTGTCCACAATACTCCTATTGAAACATTGCACTTTACTGATCTGGCGAGCATTGATTATGTGGTTGTTGAGGCAGTGTATAAAACTCATTTATTCGCTCCAACAGGCCCTGTGACCTTTTCGGATAGCGATGAAAGTATTGATGTTTATGCTAATTCCGTAGAATTTGTGCGGACTGACATTGGCAATGATTACGGTACAAATCCCAACTACTTTACTGCTACATTTAATACGGTAGGTCCTGAAGGAATTACCCTTAATCAATTAGCAAATTTTGGAGGAATGCATTCCTTTGTCGCTTACGTATTTAGAACGGAAACTGATCCTGAATATATCAGCTATGGTGATTTTAATCATGTATTTATGTTTAGAAATGGATCGGCTAATGCGTATAATTATGTTATACCAATAAATCCATCAAATAATCCACGGGAAGTTGATGTAAAAGTAACCATTTCAGAAATGGCCTATGATGATCGGGTATGTATAATTAATGTTACTGCAGGAAGCCAAACACAACAGCAGGTATTTAGCCAGCCAAATTTGGGTGATGCTTTAAATATTACTCCTTTTACTCTCACAGATGTTCCTGGAGATGTTACTCAGGTAACTGTTTCCATTTATTCACCTCCTTATTATACCACAGAACCTAATGGCGATTCATTCATTACAGGAGCAGTAATTCTTGATGTAGAACAGGATAAAGTTCCCGGATTGTATTGTACATTAACTCAGGGTTTTTATGGTAATTATGGTGGTCAGTATAATGGGATAAGTACTTATGACCTTTTATTTAGCTTACTTTCAACAGATTTAGTATTAGGAGCTCCTGGCAGATCCCTTACTCTTACACAAGCAGATGTTGATTGTTTAATTGGACGTTTACCCGGTGGAGGAAAACCCGAAAAGCTAAAACATGACGCAACATGTGCTGACCCTGATGGTATAAAACTGCATAATGATGGGCGTTATAAAAATAGTCTTCTTGCCCAGGCTATTACCTTAGGATTGAATTTGAGACTAACTCCTGAACTCGGAGATCTGTTACTATCTGATATTGACTTTTTAATTCCAAATAAGATTATTGAAAAATTAGGTGGTAATGCAACTATTTTCGACCTATATGATTTGGCAAATGCAGCATTAGCTGACGAGGATACTATGGGTGCTAAAAATGGAGACATTACTGATGCAATGGGAAGTATCAATGATTACTTTGATGAATGTGCAACATTTAATCCTCCTAATGGTGATTGTGGCCCATGCGACGGACAAATGACATCTCTGTCACTGGAATATTTAGGATATGAAACAAATGCCACAGTTAAAGTTTATAAAGATAAGGTGCAAGCTGATAAACTTATCGCAACCTTTTATAATGTTAATACCGGGGATACTCTTGTTTTCACAGGAACTGGCAATGACAATAAATTGGGTGCCAAGGTTAGGTTAACGATCAATGATGATGATAATAACTATGTTGAAATCCACACCAGCTGCTCACAACCTATAGAAGTGGGTATGGTCTATGAAAACTTATACTTATTAATCGCTGGTACCAGCCATGAAGGCGGCCCATTATGTAATGGCGGTTCAGGGGGTGGGGGCCCAGAATGTGGCCCATGCGACGGACAAATGACATCTCTATCTCTGGAATATTTAGGATATGAAACAAATGCCACAGTTAAAGTTTATAAAGATAAGGTGCAAGCGGATAAACTTATCGCAACCTTTTATGATGTTAATACCGGGGATACTCTTGTTTTCACAGGAACTGGCAATGACAATAAATTGGGTGCCAAGGTTAGGTTAACAATCAATGATGATGATAATAACTATGTTGAAATCCACACCAGCTGCTCACAACCTATAGAGGTGGGTATGGTTTACGAAAACTTATTCTTATTAATCGCTGGTACCAGTCATGAAGGCGGCCCATTATGTGAAGGCGGCTCAGGTGGTGGCGGCGGAGGCCCGGAATGTGGCCCATGCGAAGGACAAATGACATCACTTTCACTTGAATACCTCGGAACAACTTCAAATGCTACAGTTAAAGTATATACAAAGAAAGTTGAACCTAATAATCTTATTGCTACATTTTATAATGTGAATACCGGCGATACACTTGATTTTACGGGTACGGGGAAACATAATAAACTGGGCTCCAAGGTTAGAATTACTATCAATGGTGATAACAATAACTTTACTGAGATCCATACCAGTTGTTCACAACCTATTGAAGTTGGAATGATATATGACAATTTATTCCTTTTAATTGCGGGCACAAGTCATGAAGGAGGACCTCTATGTGAAATGGGTAATAAATCCAGTTCTCCATTCTTTAATGTGGTTAACCTTACCTCACATTCCTATTTGAATGCATATCCAAATCCAATTGTTGCAGGCGCTACAATAGAGTTTGAGGTTGCTGAACTGGAAAATACTTCGATTGAATTGATAAATATCCAGGGTCAGGTGGTTAGTCAGCTTTACAAGGGAATAGCTGAGCCAGGAAATAAATACTCATTGTTGTTACAAGCATCAAATTTGAATAACGGTATTTATATCTTAAGAATGATAAATGGTTCTGAGATTGTAAATATGAAACTTTCAATTGCTAAATAATAATAGCTAATCAGCTAAAAGGGACTATGGATTTTTTCATAGTCCCTTTTTTTTATTCCATGAGAAGTCAAAGCGTCTTCCATAAAAAAATCGAATTGAACCAACATAATAGTTTAAGCTGCCCGCCCTGCTTCTGTTAGTATCACTACTGAAACTATCGTTGCTTAGGGTTAATCCGACAAAGGATTTATTTGAATTATAGACAAACGCAGTCCTGGCTAAAAATTTTCCAGCCCAAACTGACCCGCTTTTGTTGTCGGTTTGATTTTCGAAGGCTAAACTGTAACCCTGGCTTGCAATTCCCGGAATGAACGTAAAGGAAAGATAATAGCTTTTCCATAATACGAAAGTATGGGAATACCCAAAAGCAATTCCAATACTTGCTACGCTTAATTCTTTAAATAGTAATTCAGGATTGTACTGGCCCTGAATTTCTGCAGGAATAAAGGATGAATCACCAGTTATGCCCATTAAAGAAAAATATCCTCCCAGTAAAAATGACCCGGCGCTCTTCCTCTGTAGGTCAGTCTGAACAAAAGCAGCTTTTGCAGAGTATTTTCTGTGATTGAAAACATACACATAGCTGGCTCCCAGCGAGGTTGTAATGATATCAGGTCGCTGAGGATAGGGCAAAGAGTCGGCCCAGTTATCCCTGAAAGTTGTGGGGTTTTCAATAAAAAACCCTTTATAGTATTGCAGATAAAAATCAATAACAAACTTTCTTGAATAGATATTGGTTTGACCATCGAACCGCTTAGTACTTCCATATTTGGGATCGTCGTTATTAATAAATGGAAAGTTAATTGCTACCCCAAGTCCAAACCATTTGTAGTTCACTCCAATACCAATATTCAGGTTATTGTTTGGGGCATATTGTATTTCATGTTCAAGGTCATTATCCCTAATGGAGAACTTGTTAAATTTATTTATTCCGTAAATCCGGAGAGCTAATTTATCCGAGATATCCGTAATGTAAATACTGTCAATTTCTTTCCGGCCGTGAAGCGAATCCTGGGCAAAACCTTGCTGAAGAAGAATTATAAGTAATATAAGTCCCCATACTGCATATTTTATATTTTTACAAGGAAACATACTTCACAGGCTTAGTGTCATTGATGTATATTAATATTCCTTCTACATCAATACTTTTCATTTTTTTAATTAGGTTCATATACTGTTTTACCTGATTTTCATGATTGGGTGAATATTTGCCGGTTTTATAATCTATTACGGAAATCATATTTTCTTTAATCACTATTCTGTCAGGACGGTAAACATTTCCATCAGGAGCTATTAGTTCTGGTTCATTAATTGAAGTTATATTTTCAAGGAAATAGGGTTTAACTGTATCTAAACTCATGAAGCCTGTAAGCTTTTTACCGAGGGTTTCTCTTTCCATAGCACTAATTATTCCTGAGTTATAATACTTTGTCAAAACATGATTTATATCTTCATAAAGATAAATTTCTGCAAGAATTGAATGCAAAAGAGTTCCCCAATTTGAATCTTTGTCAGGATCATCAATATCCCAATACCTCGGAGCTTGCAGACTTAACAAGACCTTTCCCTTCCAGGATTCTGAAATAATTTGATCCAGTTGGTAATTTGATTCTAACTGGCCTTCTACGGGGGAGTCGATGAGTGTTTTCGTCCCAAATTGGTAAGTAGATTGACCTTCTTGCCATAATCCTTTTTCCTTCAGATAACCCTTGAAAAGTATTGGTACAGATAGGTTTGTTTTTGAATTTGGGGCTGGAGTTTGGGTTTGAATGTAAATTCTGTCTGACGCCCGTGTCAACACAACATATAGAATATTGATCAGATCCAGATAGGACTTTGAGGTTTCTTCCTCATAAATATGATTAAATACCGACTTCTCCAGTTGGCTGGATTTATTTAATATGCCACTTTTTAAATCGTTAAGGGAAAGAGCAGAAATATCAGCCCAAAGGGTATCTTTTGAGTTACCTGGCTTTTCGTTGGCAAATGGGTAAATTACAACTGGGAATTCAAGGCCTTTTGATTTGTGAATAGTCATAATTTTTACTGCATTTACACCTTCAGGAACAATGATTGATAATTTGGCTTTTTTCGAATCCCACCACTCGAGAAAGTTGTGAATATTAGCCTTTCCGGTTCCTGTTTGCTGTTGCACGGCATCCAGAAAAAATAACAAATAGGCATTTGGAGTGGACAAAAGATCAAAGGTTCTGGCCAGGTCTTCGACCGTTTCATATAATGATTTGGAAAGAATAGACGAAATATGGACAGGGTAACCTATATCATGCAAATAGGAAAAGAAATCAGGATGGCAATCCCTGTCAGCTTTATTAAAAATTTGTACCGTTCCGGAATTTAGAAGATGGTCATTTAATTGTTTATTCGATTTGCCATTGTCTTCGAGCCAATTACAAACTAAAGTTTTTGATATTTGATCATCAGGGTTGATAATAAGTTGAATCATTGCCACTAGCAGCCTTACCTCGGGTGAACTTGAAATTAGCAGTGATTCTGATGACAAAACCTCAATTTTATTCGAAAGTAAATGTTGGGCTATTTGGCTGGCATGATGATTACTCCTGCATAAAATAGCAACATCTTTGGGCTGAAACCCTTCGTCGAAAAGGGATAGTATAGTTCTTTTAATGTTTTCAAGATTAAATTCAGAAAATGTCTGGCTGCTGGATTTATTATCATGAAAATCTATTTGGATAAAGCCGTCTTTGAATGAGGAGATTGATTTTTGTATGGAATCCTGATAAATTTTTTGATGCGGAATACTCAGTTTTTGTTTTGCAAAATCAAAAAAAGAATTGTTAAAATCTATGATCTGATTTTTTGATCTGAAATTGTAGGAAAGGACTTTAGCCTTGTAGTTCCTGGCCAATGCAGCCTCCTGTTGCTGTTGACTGATACTTCCATTGTTTTTATAGATTTGCGGAAGGGCAATAAATTGTTCCACTTCCCCATTCCGCCACCGGTAAATGGCCTGTTTTCCATCACCTACTATCAAATTGAAGTATCCTTCGGACAGAGAGTTTTCTATCAACGGAAGGAAATTTTGCCATTGCAATATGGATGTATCCTGGAATTCATCAATTAAGTAATGTTTGAATTTTTCGCCAATACGCTCGTAAATAAAGGGGACAGATTCATTGAGTACAATACTGGCAATTCTTTTATTGAATTCTGCTATTAGTAGGATGTCATTTTCGGCTTTATATTCTGCAATAACTTTCTCAATTTCATTCAGAATAGCCAAAGGATAAAGGTTTTTCAAAATTTCGTTATAACTTATATATTTTGCGAATCCATCCTTGGCTATATCCTGAATCGTTATAAAATACTGTAGAAGTTTATCTTTATTTTTTGAAATGGATGCCTGGTCAACCTGGTCAATTTTCCCTGCAAACCACTTATCCTGGCTTACAGTTTTTTCTACATACGAATTAGGTTCTGTTTTATTCAATAGTCCATTAGCCAGGTTTTTGAAATAAGTGCCTATGCCTTGTTTGCCCTGATAGAAGGAATCGATAGGGATGTTTTCTGATAAGATCAATGCCCAGGCTGCTTTTGCCTGATCTGTAATCTTATGTTCAAATTCCCGAACAAGGCTGTGGGTTTTTTGGATTATTTCTGAAAAGTCACTTAACGATAAAGATTTCAAATTTTCGATATGAATCTGGCCATCCTCCAACATTAGCATTTTTGATGCTGAAAGCAAATCGTTTTCGATGTTCCAGCTCTTGTCTTCCTCCGTTTGAGATTTTATATAATTTACTAAAAATGATGTAAGTTTATCCTCTGATCCCACTTTACTTATCAAAATATCAATTGATTTTCTGAGCAGGCTGTCGGTGTCCAATTCAACTTCAAAGTTCATCGGGATTTTTAAATCAAATGAAAAACTTTTAATAACCCTATGAACAAAACTATCAATAGTACTCACCGCAAAGTCATCATAGCTATGCAATATTTGGCTTAATAATCTTTCGGCTCTTTGTTGAATCTCATTATGATCTAATCCCGTGTTTTTTTCAAGAATGGGGAGTAAATATTTAACACTACCTGATGATGGGAATTTATTTAATTCTGCAATTTCTTTTAAAGCTAAAAGAACCCGGTGTTTCATTTCCTGTGCAGCCTTATTGGTAAAAGTAATAGCAAGGATCTGGCGGAATTTACCATTGTCTGATAAGGCGAGAGAAAGGTATTCTGTAACCAGGGTAAAGGTTTTACCCGATCCGGCAGATGAATTATATACTGTAAAGTTCATTATTTCCAAAAGAACGAAAGTACGCATAAAAAAAGAAAAACCCCCCGAAATTTCGGGGGGAAAATGATCATGAAGAGGAATATATAGGGGTAGTAAAAATGCTATTTTAACTTAAACAGAAATCTAAGATAATACTCTCTTTCAATGTCAACCCAACAATAATCCAGTTGCATGTTTTTTACACAGTCGCTTACATAACTCGCCAATTCAGGGTCGCTTGAATATACATCATGAATAATAACAGCGCCGTTTCGATCGAACCAGAAACTCAGAGCTACACCTCCTTCAAGCTTTTGTTTTCGGGCAAATTCAGGGTAGGGCACTTGTCTCATTATACATTCTTTGGCGGAAGCCGGAAATTCCGAAGTAATTACAACTTCAGCCAGATTTATGACAAGGGTATCATCGTTTGAGTCAGAGAGATTTGATTTTCCCTTATTTTGTGAATTTATAATATTTAATTCTAGGAATTGGGTGGTCGACACTTTTAAATTATCCAGTGCATTTGTACCCATGTCCTTCGGAATATTAAATATTGTATAACCGTATCCTGAACTTAAAACCAGGAAGCCAGCTGCGAGTAGTATGAGTTTAAAAGTTTTCATGGTCTAAAATGTTCTTTGTTCGTTTGTCTAAACTGGTCACTTAGCAAGCTCTACTACTATGCCAGGATTCTTAATATCCTGTTGTTTAGTTTTTTGAATGTTTTTTCCTGAAATAATTCTTCAATTTAATGTTCGGATGTTTACAAAAAATGTCCAAATGCGCACATTAATCCTAAAATATCAGCTAACTTTATTGTCAAAATTTTTAACAATGAAATACATAACTTCTTTCCTTATTTTGTTCCTGATATTTTTTATGGCCTCCGGGCAAAACAATAAATTTCCTGACCAGGCTATTTATAAAATGAAGAAGAATGGTTTCTACCAGGATTCTATACAAAGTTCAATCAAAGAGTATAAGGCTGCCCAAACTTCAGATGACCGATCTACTTATTTAACGTTGGATTTCTCTGAATATAATATTCCCGGAAAGATTGATGAATATGAAAAAGTCTGGCACAATTCCCCTTTATCGCAGGGAGCTACAGCTACATGCTGGAGTTTCGCTACAACATCCTTTATCGAATCAGAGATTTTCCGTCAAACTAAAACCAAAATAAAATTGTCAGAAATGTATTTTGTTTATTGGGAATACATATCGCGGGCAGAGTATTTTGTTGATCATCGGGGAGATATGTATTTTGGACAGGGCTCTGAGGCAAATGCCGTAACCCGAATAATGAAAGAATATGGTGCCCTGCCAGCATCCGTATATTCAGGAAAACTCAAAGGCCAGCGTTTTTATGATCATGAAAATCTTGAAAATGAGATAAAAGCCTATCTGAATTCAGTTAAACAATTTAATATCTGGGATAAGAAAGCAGTTACAAATAATGTAAAAAGCATTTTAAATCATTATATGGGAGAGCCTCCGGCGTATGTTAAATTCAAGGACAAATCCTATACTCCTGTTTCTTACCTGAAGGAAATTTTAAAGATAAACCCGGATGATTATTATTGCTTTATGTCAACAAAATCAAAAGTATATAACCAGAAAGGGGAACTGGAAGAACCGGATAACTGGTGGCACAATGACGATTATTATAATGTACATCTGGAAGATTTTGTAAGCTTGATTGAAAATTCATTAGCAAATGGATATTCCTTGAGTGTTTGTGGTGATGTAAGTGAACCCGGTTATGACCGGTATGCTGGGGTGGGTGTTATACCGACTTTTGATATCCCGCCTGATTTAATCAACGAAGATTCACGGGAATACAGGATTAACAGCGGCATAACAACTGACGATCATTGTATCCACTTTGTAGGTTCCCTCGAAAAAGATGATAATACTTGGTTCCTTATCAAGGATTCAAGTTCCGGCGGATTTGATGGGCCTCATAAAGGATATCGCTTTATCAGGGAAGATTATGTTAGGTTAAAAATGCTAGCCGTAATGGCTCACAAATCTGCTGCGAAGGAGATCCTGGATAAAATTATCAAGTAAGCTTTTGGTTGTCTAGGAAATTAACTTTTTAGCCACCTGAAATGCCTTTTCGAATCCAGCAGGATTTTTTCCTCCAGCTGTAGCAAAATGAGGCTGGCCACCACCCCCCCCTTGAATTTCTTTGGCAATTTCACGGATCATGGCACCTGCATTAAAGCCCTTTTCATCTATTAATGATTCAGAGATCATCATTGTAAGGTTTGCTTTCCCAGTATTTGAATTTCCCAAAACCAGTACCAAGTTTTCAATTTCTTTATTCAACTTGAATGCAAGATCTTTAACTGAGTTTATATCCAGATCGACTTTTTTACCAATAAAGTTTATTCCATTAACAAGCTCAATATCCTTAAGAAGTCTTTCCTTAAGCACATTTGCTTTTTCACTGTTTAGGCTATCAATTTGTTTTTTCAATTGTGTATTTTGTTCAAGGAGTTGGTTAACACCTTTCACTACGTCTACCTGGCTTTTAAAGATTTCCTTGAGTTCAGCTATAATCTTCTCCTGATTTATGATATATTCCTCTGATTTTATTCCCGTAATTGCTTCTATCCTTCTTATTCCTGCAGCAATAGCGGATTCTGAAATTATCTTAAAGAAACCAATTTGTCCGGTTGCTCCCACATGTGTCCCCCCACAAAGCTCCACAGAATAGTTTTCATCGAATGTAATAACCCTGACCTGTTCACCATATTTTTCGCCAAATAAAGCCATAGCACCCATCTTCAGGGCTTTATCCATAGGGACATCCCTGAATTCCCCAAGAGAAATATTTTCTCTGATCTTTTGATTCACAATTTTTTCAATTCTTTCCAACTCTTCATCTGTAAGTTTTGAAAAATGTGAAAAGTCAAAACGAAGACGGTTTTCATCAACCAAGGAGCCTTTTTGTTCTACATGGCTTCCTAAAACATTTCTTAAAGCAGCATGCATCAGGTGGGTCGCGCTGTGATTATTTGTGGTTAACTTTCGTTTTTCCACATCCACCCTCGCGGTAAAAATTCCTTCAAGTGTTTTTGGTAATTGTTCAGTAATATGTATGGTTAAATCATTTTCTTTAAGTGTATTGATCACTTTAAGCTTTCCATTTTGGTCTTCAATCCACCCCCGATCCCCTACCTGTCCACCTGATTCTGCATAAAAAGGTGTAGTTTCCAATACCAATTGATAATATGCTTTTTTCTTCTCAGTAATCTTTCGATACTTGGAAATTTTAGACTCAGATATAAGGTTTTCATACCCTACAAACAAAGTACCCTCAGATTCAGGATGGACTATTTGCCAATCACTGGTGTCCTTTTCAGCAGCTTTCCTCGACCTGGACTTTTGTTCTTCTAATCCTTTTTTAAAACCATCCATGTCTACTCTCCAGCTATTCTCTTTTGCAATTAATTGAGTGAGGTCAATAGGAAAGCCATAAGTGTCAAAAAGTTCGAAGGCAAATTTCCCATCAATAATTTTAGTACTTTTTTCCTCAGAAATATGTTGCTCGAATTTTTTAATGCCGGCTGAAAGTGTGCGCAGAAATGAATTTTCCTCTTCAGCAATAACTTTTGTAATTATCTCCTGCTGCGAGATCAATTCAGGAAAAACATCTCCCAGTTTTTTAGCAAGATGGGGAACAAGGTTATGGATAAAAGCTTCTTTCATATCCAGAAAAGTATACCCATAACGAATGGCTCTGCGTAATATCCTACGTATTACGTAACCAGCTTTTACATTAGAAGGCAGCTGTCCATCAGCAATTGAAAATGCTACAGCCCGCAGGTGATCAGCAATCACTCGCATAGCGATATCAATCTCTTTGTTCTTTCCGTATTTATGTCCTGAAATCTGTCCAATCTCCCTGATTATATCCTGAAATATGTCAGTATCATAATTTGATTTTTTCCCTTGCAACACCATATTAAGTCTTTCGAACCCCATTCCGGTATCCACATGTTTTGAAGGAAGGTTTTCAAGCACTCCATCAGCTTTTCTGTTAAATTCAATAAACACAAGGTTCCATATTTCAATTACCTCTGGATGATCAGCATTTACAAGGTCGCGTCCCTTTATTTTTTGCTTTTCAATATCATCTCTTAAATCAATATGGATTTCAGAACATGGCCCGCAAGGCCCACTTTCACCCATTTCCCAAAAGTTATCTTTTTTTGACCCATATATTATCTTATCTTCAGGCACTAAAGATTTCCATAGGATATATGCTTCATGATCGATATCCAGATTATCGGATGTGTCGCCTCCAAATACCGTTACATACAGGTTTTTCTTATCAATTTTATATACCTCAGTAAGTAATTCCCATGCCCATTCAATGGCTTCCTTTTTGAAATAATCACCGAAAGACCAGTTACCAAGCATTTCAAACATGGTGTGGTGGTAGGTATCGTGTCCTACTTCTTCCAGGTCATTATGTTTACCCGAAACCCGCAGACATTTTTGAGTATTTGCAATCCGGTTATATTTTGAATTTTTATTTCCAAGAAAAATGTCTTTAAATTGATTCATCCCTGCATTGGTAAACATAAGTGTGGGATCATCTTTTATTACCATAGGCGCCGAAGGCCACAATTTATGTTGTTTTGATTTAAAAAAATCGAAAAATATCTTCCTAATTTCCGTTGAATCCATTTTTAATAAATATTAACACTGTTACGTTAATTACTCCCTATCTCCTAAATTGCAAAATTAATTTATTTGTCTAACTTTGTCGACGAAATTATTACAATATCGCGAAACTTACGGCTCTAATTTACGATATAACACGATATGCCGAAAAGGAATTATAAATTCAATAAAAAATCACTTCAATTCGAAGAGGTTAAGCTTACCTTCAAAGCTCGCCTTCTGAAGGTGCTATCAGTGGTAGCTACCGGAAGTGTTTTTGCGGCAGCCGTTATTTTCCTTGCCTATACGTTTATTGATAGCCCGAAAGAAAGAATGCTTAAAAGAGAAAATTCTTTTCTTACGGATTATATTGCTGAAATGAATGCCAGAATCGACCAGCATGAAGCTGTAATAGCGGATCTTGCTGATCGGGATGATAATATTTACAGGGTTGTTTTTGAGGCAGAACCGGTACCCTCAGCTATCAGAAAAGCTGG
>JAIOZL010000063.1 GCA_021740645.1 Bacteroidales bacterium | reverse complement strand
AAGAGCTACTAAAGATGCAATTCATTTATATAATCATAAAAGATTACATTTATCTTTGAACTATAAAACACCTGATCATGTGTATAAATTGGTCGCCTAATTTATTTTTTAACCTGTAGACTTATTTTAGGACTAGACACTCTTTTGAATATCCTTCGGGTAACCAAATGTCTATCGTTCGATGGGTAATATAATCCGATGGGAAATCCTCAATTCGTTGCACCTCACCGGATGAAACATTTATTGTCTTGTCTGACCTGTTTTGCTCCGGCTGGCAACTAATAAGGACGATTCCTAAAAAGAAATATACAATGTATTTCATGTTGTTAATCTTATGGTATTATTGCCTGTAAAATTAACAATAGAAATCGTACAGAAAAGTATTAATCAGGGAAAAAAATTAAATTCTCTCAATCCAGATATTACCTCCGGTGTTTTTATAACAGAGGGGTAAATTTTTAAATACATCACTGTAATGTGTATGCATAAAATGTGAAAAGAGTTTTATTTTGAAAGATGGATTAAACATCAGGAATGCCCGGAGTAAATAATCCTCGTTCCAGCTTCTTCCCTGGTAAACCCATTCTTTAGGGTATTCAAAACTTGAAAATACATCGTGCACATGAATGATCACCCCTTTTTGCAATACCGGCAATACCTCAAAGAAAAGATAGTTTACGTCGCTACCCGTTTTACTGATGTGTGTGCTGTCGATAAACAGAAAATCATTTTTTTTCAGGCTTTTGAAAAAATCCAGTGGAACGGATTGAATATCCTTGACAATTACATCGTTTTCTTTTTTATCCTTTTCAGATAATAAAGAGTACAACCTGTCGGGGTATGGTTCTATAAAACTCAGTTTTGTTTTTAGTCCAAATTTGTCTTTAACATCCAGCATCATCGCTGATGAAAACCCTGAACCCACTTCCACAATATGCGCAGGATCAAAATGACGCATCATGGAATATAGCATGATCCCATCGGTGTAAGTGTAATAGGTGTTTTTGAAATAATATCTGAATTTTTCAGATTCATCATCTTCAAACGGAAGTTCACTGTAATATTGCTCAAAGTCTTTGATCAAGGCTTTTTGTTCCTTCACGTTCAAATCCACTCCTTTTACTTCTTCTTTGCCCGACCAAATCGCGCTTTCCTGTTTTTTAGCTACATCGGTATCTACAATAGGTGAGTAATAATGCCCTGGGGGTACAAAACAAAATTTACGGGTTGACATAAATAGTTTGTTGGCATAAGCAACTTTGCCGAAGATGTTTGATTTTTGAGCCATGTTAAGTTATTTTTTTGAAAATGAATGCAATGTTTACAGATGAAAATAATCTGCTTATTCAACAAGATTATTTAAACAAAATATTTTAATAAAAGTTACTTTATTCATCGAACAAAGGCATTCCGCAACGTCAAATCGTACCTATAATACCTGTCTAATTATTTGGATATAATGAATTTGCCTGTGTAAGCAAATTGATTTACATCAAGATGAATAAAATAAATTCCCGGGCTTAAGTTATCCGTATTGATATAGGCTTTCCCGCGAATAACCTCAGGATTTTGAATATTTGCCCTACCATCAGGATGGATAATCGTGGCCTGAATGGGATTATTGATATCCACAGGTATGTCTAGGAAAAGTCCATTTTTTGTTGGGTTTGGAAAGACATTGAGTGTCCTCTTATGATCATCGAATGGCGATAGCCCCGTTGTGTTGACTTGCCAAACCATGGTGGCAAAGGCACTATTGGTAAAGCTGGAAGCCATAAACACCCAGTTATCTTCTATATCCTGGTACGCCCTCGAAAAGCCTGTAACATTACTTGCCGGTAATCCATCGTTGGCAGCTGACCAGTTTTCGCCATCTTCCGTCAAATACACCCCGTTCGAAGTGGTAGCCAGGTAAACCACGTTACTATCCATCGGACTAATAAGAAAATCGGTGGCTTTGGAATAGCTTGAAAGTGAAATGTTGGTTTGCACCCACGAACTTCCGGCATCTTCCGACCGATACACAGTGCCATTTATTCCACCATAACCTCCCAATCCACCATAAAGTATATTAGAATTAGTGGGGTCACTAATAATTGCACCGGCCCATTTTGCACTTGCTGGTAAATCATCGTTAATAGGCAGCCAACTGCTGCCACCATCAATACTTTTTATAAATCCCGCACCGGCAGTTTCGGTTTTATAAGCGGCATAAACTACCAGGTCGCTTGAATTCGGATCAATGTGGATGTATTTAAAACCATCATTTTCAGGCCCCATAAATACATTTTCCCATGTTGCCCCTCCATCAGTTGAACGATAGATCATTGATGCCCAGCCATTCGCTCCGAAGTTGTTTCCTGCAATGAAGATTATATCCGGATCCAGGTCAGACAGGGCCATTGCAAATATCTGGGTTTCAAAAACCGATCCGATATTGGGTCCCATATTTGTCCATGTAGTTCCACCATCAGTAGATTTATATACCCCTTCCTGGCCCACAGTTGTTGGGCCATTTGACCACGCATACATGGTTCCGTCAATTCCTATTGATACCTGTGAAAAGCGGGTGCCGGGCAAGCCGGAAACCACTTCCCAGTCTTCTCCATTCTTTAGGTAACAGCCTCCTGAATTTTCGGCTTCAAAGCCAGCCAACACAATATCCGGATTGTTTGGGTCGATTTCTATGTCGTTCAGGCTTAATGAGGCAATGCCTTTTGTACTTGATTCCCAGGAAACACCAGCATCTTCAGTAACACAAACACCCAAACTAAGGAAACCAGCCAATACCACATCTGGGTTATCTGGTTTAAACAACAAACTCCTGGCAGAGCCATTATCTCCGGCCCCATTCGTGTTATAGGTCCAGTTTGCTCCGCCATCGGTGGTTACATAAATTCCATCCCCCTCCGTGGCCACATACATGATGTTGTCATCATCGGGATGAATGAGAATATCATTGGCCACTTTATTTGGAAATGCTGCCGACATGTTTTGCCAGCTGCTGCCGTAGTTTTCACTTTTATAAACACCCATTACCTGTCCTCCGAAAAGCTGCCCGCCAGTTACGTAGATCACACCATTGTTAATGGTCGCAGTATTATAAGGTTTACCTACAGGAAGTCCATTGGATATATCCTGCCAGGATAATCCCCCATCCGTAGTGATCAATACTTTGGCATTGCTAAAACTTTCGTTGCCAATAGCGACAATGGTGAGGCTGTCGGCCGGGTCAACGGCTAAACTTACACACCCCCATCCAACCGGAAGCCATGTGGTCATATCTATAGCCGTCCAGTTTGTGCCTGCATTTTCTGATTTAACGATCACTTTGTTTTGTGTCACGCTTAAGTTGGATGAAAGGGCCAAATATATTTTGTCAGGGTTAGATGGATCAACGGCAATATCGTTAACCCCTCCCTGCATCGGTAAGTTTTTTTGAACCCAGGTATCACCCCCATCCGTTGATAAATACACCTTGCCATAGGAATAGATGCCTCCGGCGAAAAGAAGGCCAGATGCATTGGCCTCTATAGATTGTATTCCGGAAGGAGAGAGGGTTGATAGGCCTTCAATGATGTGCCAGTTATCCGCTAGGCCTGTCCGGCTGTAAGGAAAACCGGCAGCAGCAAAAGCTTTCTCAGGATTGGTTGGATCCATTGCCAAATCCAGTACGTCTCCTCCAAAAGGGCCGATGGATTCCCATTCATTGCCACTTTTTTGGTAGCTATAGGTTTCGGAGCTATACGTCTTTTTTTCGATTTGAGAAGGGCTGTTTCCGTCGTCATCCCAGGCTATTTCCGGCTGAGAATAAACCTGAGTTGACAGCATAGCAAGAAGTAATAAAAGAAAAGAATTTTTCATAATGGATAATGAATTAATTGATGAAACAAATATACTCAATATAGCTTACCAAAAGTATAATGAAATGCTGACAATTATTAAAGAACTTTGCAATTTTTGCCATACAATTATGAGAATTTCATCGCAGAGCAGTTGATGCCAGCCAGGCAGAAAAACCAGTAATATTTTTATAAAAAATCCTGGTGTTGAACAAAACCTTTCATGTCCGATCTCGTTAAAACACTATCAATATGCGCTTAACGATTAAAATATTAACCGTCGTCATTGTACTTTTGCCATTGACTGAACTATTTTTAGTTTGCTATTCCACATTTGTCGATCAAAGTAATTACTGGCATACGATTAAGATCAAGGAGGGCAATCATTCCTATTACCCTTCCGTGCGGTTTATCTATGATTTAAAAGAGATAGAATTTTATATCCGGGCAAATGAATCGTGGTATTACAAAGAACCAGAGAGGAACGGATGGAGCAAATTACGAGGTTTTTCTAAAGGAATGCATCATGATGGAGGATCTGCCCGTTTGGTTTATAAATGTGTGGATGATACACTTTTACTGGTGGGTAGTTATTGTTATGTAAACGGGGTGCATCCGAATGATGGAACAGGGCAACAGGCAACACTCGACACTATCCAGCCGGGTAAAGTCTATCATTGTATCATCCGTCATGAGGACCATAAATTCAAATTTTGGTTTGAGGATGTTTACTGGGAATGCGAAGCCGGTATTAATCCCACATGGGGCTATATGTTAAACCCATTTATCGGTGGGGTATATACCTTGGAACACGACTGGACTATTGATATACTGGATATAAGAAAAGACAAACCGGAAATTGATTTAGAAACCGATTCACTTCAGGCCTTCAAACCAGGTTTTTAGCTGGGCCACTTTATCACGGCTAACTATTATTTCCTTGTCAAACTCAAAATTCAATACCACAAGCAGCCGGCTGTTCGAATAAATTACCACATCCCTTATGGCGTTTATATTGACAATAAAGGTCCTGTTGGCCCGAAAAAAAATATCCGGGTCCATGAGGTTATTTAACTCTTCGAGGGTGTAGTCAATGATATATTTATTGTGTTTTTTAGTAATAATAAAAACCGTTCTCCCCTCGGCATAAAAAAGCAGGATATCTTCTGACCGTACCGATTTAAGGTGGTCACCCACCTTCACCATAAATCGAGATTTATATTCTTTTTTGATGTTTAAAAGTGCCCTGCTGAGTTCCTCAAACTGCGCCTGTTCCTTATTTGCCGGAAGATTCTCCCGAAGGCTTTTTATTTTTTCAAGGCTACGGTATAAATCTTTGTACTCGAGTGGTTTTAAAAGGTAATCAATACTATTGACTTTAAACGCCTGGATGGCATAATGATCATATGCAGTAATAAAAATAACAGGTTTGTTAATTTCAACCTCTCTGAATACCTCAAAACCTGATCCGTCGATCAACTGAATATCCATAAAAAACAGGTCTGCCTTGTGCACGTTTTTTGAAATCCATTCGATGGTAGCCACTACAGAATTTAACCTGGCAATAACTTCAATCTCCGGGTCATATTTATTCAAAAGGTTTTCCAGTTTTTCGATGGCAGGTAATTCATCTTCTATTATTACAACTTTCATGTGCTAAATTTTTATTCATCTTCAACAAATAATAAGGGCAACTCAATTCGCCTGTGTTTATTCTGATGCGTTATCCTTACAGCTTGATCTGTATATAAACGATAGGCTATATTTAATTCTTCTTCCAGAGATTTCTCCCTGTCATCAATTTTAATTTTCTCGTTTACCGTATGATCCACCAGCAGGGAGGTGAGTGTAAGTTCTACTTTGAATTCAAAGGGCAATGATTCAGATATAATGCTATCGAAAACAGCCTGCTGAAAAATACGCAGCAATACCCCCGGAACAAGATGTATTTTGTTTTTCTTAATATTTCTTAATTCGCAATGAATAGCGTTTTGATATTTTGCCTTAAAAAGTTCAAAGAGTAACATCAGTATCTCCGTTTCCTCTTTAACCGGACAAATTTCATTTTTAGCGTTATCCAGGGTATATCGGTAATATTTGCTAAGGGCATTGATAAGGTCGTCAGCAGTTTTTTTATCCTTATGCAATTCAGAAATGATAATTTCCAGCCCATGAAATAAAAATTCAGGATTCGCCTGATAGTGAAACTTTTTCATTTCCATTTCAAGTTCCTGCTTTTTCAGGCCTTCACTGAGAATAATCCTTTCGTTACGTGTATATAGAAAAGTAAAACCCCAATAGTAAAGCTGGTAAAAAATTCCCGTCAAACCAAAAATGAGGTTAAATGTGATCAGTTCCGTTTGGATGGTACTGAACCCGACAATGTGAATAAAATACAGGTAAAGGATAAAGCTGATTATAAAAATGCCGGGAAGGATGGCGAGTAAAAATTGAATGAATAACTTGTAAGCAAAGGATTCCACTTTCTCGAGGAGTTTCAAGCATAAAATTATCACGAAGCGGTTATATTCAAAATAGATAAAAGTTAAACCTATTACAAACAAGACTTCGCGGCTAAAGAAATTCTCTGACAACATATCCAGCGAATCGAAAAACATGAGGATAAGAAGGTATATAAATACACCAAAAAGTACCGGCGCCGCAAGCCGGAAAGAGAGGGAATGATATATCAGTTTCTTATTCACTTTTTGCGTATATTATGGGTAGTTTAACCGTAAAATCATGATTTTTTGATACTACGATTTCATTTTTCTGAAGTAAGCGATAACGGCTTCGGATATTGGATAGCCCAATTCCGGGGCTGGCAATTTGATCGGGCCGGTTGACCAGTTTGTTGCCTATCTTTATCAGTTCAGGTTTACGAAGTACATTGTTCTTGACCACCAAAAACTTATCCTCCTCGCTGTAAACTTTTATGCTTAGTATAGTTTCTTTACAAATTTTATTGTGCTTTAAGGCATTTTCAATAAGCATTTGTATGCTTAAAGGCGGGACAAGTATTTTTGCTATTTCATCCGCCAACTCAATACTTAACTGTGCACATTCGCCGTGCCTTGTTTGTTGCATAAAAAAATAAGAGGTAACCATCTCCATCTCTTCACTAAGAGGGATTAATGATTTGTTCCCTGACCTTAAAATAAATTGGTAGGTGGCTGCCAATTGCCTGATATAATTTTCAGCCTGAAGGACATCTTTATAAAGTAAGCTCGATATGGTATTTAAGGCATTGAATAAAAAATGCGGGTTTAATTGGTTTTTCAGGGCTTCAAATCGAAGCTTCAATTGATTTCTTTCCAGCGAAAGCGCGTCAATTTCACCAGCGGAATATTGCTGGAACGAGAACATCGAAAAGTTGATCAGTGAAACCAGGTAAATGATGGCCACAGAAAGTATGCTGTATTTCAGGATTCCATCTTTGAAGGCACTTCTGAAATTTTCGTCCTCAAAGGGTTGAAATAACCAGAATTCAATTGAAATATAAAGTATCAGTGACAGGGATAACCAAACCAGCAAAGCGGCACTGATCTCTATCGCAAACCTGGCCCCAATGCTCTTTGTCCATATATAATGCTTGTTGAAGTATAAATTTAACCTGTCGATGGCAAAACCAAGAAGTATTACCAAAATCCCTGAAATCAAAATACTCTTCCATTGTTCCGAAAAAACCGGCAGTATACCTGTTTCGCTGTAATAAACAAAAAGGTATACTGCTGCCCCGATAATAAGGGAGATGATTATATTCCTGAATGCTCTTTTCAAAATTTCAATTTCAGATAAAAGTACAATTTAAAATAATTTAAAGAGGCCAGTGAATAATGATTTTAGTAAATCAAAATGCTGCTAAAAGTTCTACTCAATAATAAAATCGATGGCACGGCGGTATTCCGAATCGGATGAAATACTCCTGGCACAATTGATATAGGCTTCTTTAACCTTTGGGTTAGTAGTTAACTTTGTTTCAGCTACCATCCTGAGTACTTTGGATTTTTCGGTGTTGGAAGATAAACGCCTGGCACTGTCTAAAATATCCATACAAATCTCTTCATTCATGATCTTTGCTTCGGTGAGTTTACAAAGTACACTACTTTGCTCAGTATTGCTTGATATTTTATTTGTTGCTGAAAAGAATTCTGAAACTGCAGATTTTTCTGCCGGCATAATAGGGATGGCTGCTCTAAGCACACTTCCCATTTCTGTATTTGAACTGAGCTTACCACTGGAAACAAACAGCTTTGACCAGTTGTCTGGATTCAGTTCAAACGACTTCATGGTATACCGAAGCACAGAACCAGCCTCTGTATTGCTGCTTAAACTGTTGATTGTTAAAAACCAGGCTTCACCAATGGCCGGATCATTAATATCTGCCTTTTTAATGCTGCGCATAACACTCCCTGTTTCCGTGTTAGAGGTCAGTTTTTTAGTGCTTGCCAGTAATCTTAAATAATTGTCGTTATTAAGCTCATGATACTTGATCAGGTGGCGCATTGTACTTGCCGCCTCTGTGTTGCTTGTCATCCCGTCGATGGCATTAAAGTATTGTTCGGAAATATCAGGATTGGAAATATCAATCTGTTCCAGTGACCGCAGTACCGATCCCATTTCTGTGTTAGAAGTAAACTTTTTTACACTCACCAGAAGCCTTTCGTAGGACTTGTTAGTTAGTTTCTGGGTTTTTTCAAGGTTCCGTAAAACGCTTCCTCTTTCTGTATTGCTGGTCAATTTATCCAAACAGGTAAAATAGGCCTCTGATACTTTGGGGTTGCTAAAATCCACATCAGCGTTTATTGACCGCAGGACAGAACCTCTTTCGGTATTGGAGGAAAGTTTTGACAAGCCGTTAAAATAGGCAATGGCTACCTCATCACTTGTTAAGAACAGGTCACTATAGCTTCTGTATAGCCTCCCGCATTCCGTATTGGAGCTGATCTGTCTGGATATGGCCGAGGCCACGTTTATTTTTTCCTCGTTTTTTAAATCAAAAGACTGCAGCAAGGCATCAAAATAATGGCCGGTCACAGTATTGGAGGAGATTAAATTGGTTTCTTCTAAAAACCCGTCGATCCCTTTTTTGCCATAAATCCTTTTCGTGCGGCCTTCCACGTCAATGCCAGCCATCCTGACTACATCCAGCAATACCTCCGATAACCATTTTTTACCTTCAGGGATATAATCCACCTGAGTACGACCCTCATAATATTCATAATTTAAGCTGCCATTGGAACTGCTTTCTACGATAAGTGATCGTTTATGGCCAAAGGTCTTTTTGCTGATCTTTAAATATCCGCCCGGTGATATAGAGGTTATTTCCGTGTCCTCATCATTTACTTTGATATCCCCTTTCACCTGGACTTCATAATCGGTAAAGCTGTCAGAATATTTGAAATTTGTTTTGCAATTGGAATAATACGTCGTCTTTGCGTATTCCTGAGATGAAGACCAGAGGAATAGAAGTAAAAGTGCAGATAAGGAAATTGACCTTAATAAAACTAGAAATAAAGTTTTCATGGTATAATTTGTTTAAGTTTTTGATGCTACAAAAGAACCATGAATTAATTGGGTTAAAAAACGATTTTTAATGAATCCCCGGATTGATGTACTGAATTTACTCCAAAATGAAGTGAAACGTTTTTATCCCATCCTGATTATCTGATTTTTTATATATCAGAACAGGATATTGCAGTTATAAAGAGTGAAAATAGAAACCTGTTCTCTTTAACATCGATAAGAAAAAGATGATGAATAAACCAAAAGATAAAGGCTGATAGAGCGCCAGGCCTATGTATTTTGAATGCCTGATTGTAGATTTAAAATTATCTTACCATCATCTTATGTGTAACAATATCAGAACCGCATTGCATCACAAGTAAATACATGCCGGCTTTCAGGTCATTTGCCGACAGGTTCAATTCATGGGTACCGCTGTTTTCAAAAGCACTTATTAAATCTTTTATTTTATTTCCCTGATCATTAATTAATGAAATCGTCACATTTGAGCCTTTTTGCAGGGAATAAATAATTTTCGTAAATTCATTTGCGGGGTTTGGGTAATTAGTGATGGTGCACCCCGTATTTTCAGCCATTAAAGAATTTGTATTTGTAGTACTTATGATGGGTGACGCCATAGATGCTAAACTCCCGATAGCAAGTTTGGCCATTTCATGAAAATATGGCATATTAAGTATCTCAATCCTGTCCTGTTCACTATGGTAATATGGATTGAAATCACCACCATAATATTCTTCGATAAGTAAAACGGCTTTATAACCATGGTTCCAGAAGCGGGAGTGATCACTGGCTGAGGTCCCCGGAATTTCAATGGATGGGGTCAGTCCCAAACCATACAGATTATTCACTTCCACAATGTAATCAGATAGCACATTGGAACTGGCAGTAAATGAGGAGTGAATTTCAACGGCCATATCATCATCCCCGTCCCAGGCAATCATATCCATATTGATCACACTTAAAATGTCTTCATCGGTGATGTCGGCCTGGGAGGCAAAATACTCACTTCCAATCAATCCAATTTCTTCCTCATCCCACAGGGCATAAATGATGGAATATTCAAATTCCATCTCTGAAAATATCCTCGCTGTTTCCAGTACCGCTGCAGAACCGCTTCCATTGTCATCTGCACAATAAAAATCAACGGCATCATAATGAGCACAAATAATATAATATTGTTCGGGGTAGACTAAGCCCTCCTGCAAAGCAAATATATTCCGGCCACTTGTCGTATACACCTGGTCCGTAACTTCCAGCCCATAATTATCCAACCGTTCCTTAATATAATCCGCAGCCAGGTCGTTTCCCCAATTGCTTACCCTGTGTTCAATCAATTTAGGCTCCCCATTCACCATCACAGTATCTTCTCCTGACAAAGCACGTAAGTTTAAAATCAGGCTGTCAAGCTTTACCTGGCTGATAATGGAATCCACTGCTACATTGTACTCCTGGGCAGTAGTCACTAAACTTAACGAGATTAATGCTAAAAAGACGCAAAATTTCTTCATTGTTTTTGTTTTAAATAAGTATGTGAAATTACTCCTGCGAATGTAATAAAGTTTTTAGGAAGGATAAGGTATATGCAGGTAAATTTTAGTAAAAATACATAGCTGGATGGTATATTCTGTATTTCCTCTGTGTCCCTTTGCGAATCTCCGTGAAACAGCCTACTTCGTTTTCAATAACAACACAAACGGAATGGCCCCCACAGCCAGAAATGCTGAGATCTTATAGGTTAGCTCCAATCCCAGCCAGTCGCCCAGCAAACCGGCAAACACCACGGAAATAGAAGCCGTAACAAAACTGATGGTCATATAAATGCTGTTGACAAACATTGGTTTGTCTTTTTCCTTATCCTGCACCAGGGCCAGTAGTACAGGCCCGGGAGCGAAAATAAACAAACCAAGCAGCACCAGGAACACAAAACTAATGTAGCCTTCAAACGACATAAACAAAAACATCAGTACCGGCGTGATGATAGCAATAAATAACAGGGACCTTTTTCTCCCGAACCTATCCGACAAAGTCCCTGAAAGGATTGTCCCCACAGCACCAGCCAGCTGGAAGACAGCCAGTGCCGAATTGGCAAACCATAAGGTTTCCCCCTTTTCACTAAAATAATAAGTTGGCAAAAAGGCGGTTAGTCCTGATTTCATGATGGCTCTGAAAAAAGTGATCCCGATGAGGATGGCAAAAAAGGGCAGGAGTTTTTTAAAGGTCTTGCCAAAACCAATGGCTTCCCTTTTCTTTTTAAAATCTTCCGAAATTTTGATGTTCCGTAATCGCAGAAATAAGATAAAGGAAGCGATCAGTCCAAAGGGGATCAGTTTCCAGGTGCCTTCCAGGCCCCACAGAGTAACCGCTCCCGTGATGACCAAAGGCCCCAGGGTACGTGCCATTTCCCCTCCAAACATATAAAAACTCATTCCGCGGCCGGTATATTTCCCTGAAATCTTTTGTACCATAACCGGGGTAGGCACATGGAATAAGGCACTGCTTATTCCCATCACAAAAAGTAAAATACTGACCACTGCAAAAGAAGGAGCCAGCCCGAGTAAACTCATGGTAATGGCAGTAATGGCAGGGGTGATGATAACAAAATAACGGGCCGCTGTTTTCTCAGCTACCATACCGATGAATGGATTCAGAAACCAGGGTATCCGCTGGAACAAATCCCACAACGAAGCCATCGCCAGGGTAATTCCGAATTTTTCGATCAGGAGCGGACGGATAGGGGCAAGGAAGGATGAATAAATATCATGCAGATGATGCGTTAAACTGATCAGGATTACATCCGCCGTTCTGAATTTGCCCTCTTTGCTCATGCGTTGTCCAATTGTTCGTAAACCGAATTATTACTGATGAATTCCGGAACGATTTTTTTCATTTTAGCAACAATGGCTGTGTTATCCTGCGCATCAAACATCCCAATTAAAGCAATGATCTCTTTCCCGATCTCTTCAAAGGAATAAGCCCTTACTTTGCCGGCCATGATCTGGGGATGATGGGTTGGTACCACATTTTCTTCATCGTTAAGCAATTCTTCATACAATTTTTCACCGGGCCGTAGTCCGGTAAATTTTATCTGTATGTCTTTATCGATTTCCAATCCTGACAACCGGATCATTTTATGGGCAAGATCAAGAATTTTAACCGGTTTACCCATATCGAACAAATAGATCTCGCCGCCTTTGCCCATCGATCCGGCTTCCAGCACCAGCAGGCAGGCTTCAGGGATGGTCATAAAATAGCGGATCACCTCAGGATGGGTAACCGTAACCGGGCCACCGTTGGCTATCTGTTTTCTGAACAGATTGACGGCCGAACCATTTGATCCGAGCACATTGCCAAAACGGGTGGTGATAAAGCGCGTTTTCCCGGTTCCGTTGATCGATTGCGTATAGATCTCGGCAATCCGTTTCGAGGCTCCCATTACATTGGTTGGGTTCACGGCCTTGTCGGTAGAGATCATAATGAATTTTTCCACCTCGTATTTTACCGAAAGATCGGCCAGTATTTTCGTCCCCTGTATGTTGGTCATCAAGGCTTCTGATGGGTTATTTTCCATCATGGGCACATGTTTATAAGCCGCGGCATGGTAAACCATCTGAGGGCGGAAGGTTTGAAAGGCATGTTCCATCCGGGTGGGATTACAAATATCTGCAATGGCAATTTCAAAGGGCTTGCCTTCAAACTTATCATTGAGCTCTACTTCCAGGTCAAACATTGCGCTTTCGGCCTGGTCGATCAAAACCAGTTTTTTAGGATTAAAGCTGATGATCTGTCGCACAAGCTCACTGCCTATAGATCCTGATGCCCCGGTGATCATCACTGTTCTACCGGCTATTTCATCCGCAATTTTATCCGTGTTTATCCTGATCTCCTCCCGTTCAAGCAGGTCTTCAATCTTAATGTTTTTGATCTGTTTAAAACTAAGCTGCCCGTTGATCCAGGTGGTAACGGGGGGCACACTCATTACCTTGGTATTAAAATCCAGGCAAAGGTCGACGATGCTTTGTTTTTTGGCCGGGCTCAACTTTTGTATAGAAATGATCACTGTATCTACCGTATTGTTTTCAAGTAATCCGGCCAGCTTCTCAAAGCCATAAATATTCACCCCTTCAATTTTTTTACCCCATTTTGAGCGGTCATCATCAATATACGCCAGCACACGATACTTTGTGCCTATGTCGCGGTCGAGTACACGTTTGGCGATGATCCCGGCCTCCCCCGCACCATACAGGATAACTTTCGTGCGTGAACCGGAAGGATTGGTGATCTCCAGGTAAGCCAGCTTCACCACAATACGGAAGGTGACCATTGCAAAGATCACGGTAATAAACTCCATGATGATAACGGAAAAAGGGATGATAAAAGTCCCGTTGATATAATAATAAAATAGAATATTTAATACGGAAAAGAGCGCACTTCCACTAAATACGACCAGCGAAATACGAATGGCGTCCTCTGTGCTGGTGTACTGGATAATGCCGGCATAGGTACGTGCAATAATAAAACTCAGAGCCCTGACACCTATTATAAGGCTAAAAACCAGGGGCCATTGTTGAATTTCTATGTCGGGCACCTGGAAGTTAAAACGCAGCAAATAAGCCAGTAAAACGGAAAACCCCACGATAAGAATATCGACAAGGAAGATAAACCAGCGGGGCAATGTAATATTCGAAAACAGCATATGATCAATTTAGCTGAATGCAAAATTAAGGTTTTTGTCGGAAGAGTGGTGGGTGAAAAGTGAAGAGTTGTGTCAAAAGTGAGAAGTGAAGAGTGAGGAGTTGGTGATTAGGGTATAAGGTATAAGGGTAATAGGTGAATAAGTAAAAAGATGAGATTGCTTCGGAACTCCTTCCCACAAGCTTGTCTTTTGGTTCCTCGCAATGACGCCCGTTGTATCGTCACCGCGTGCAAAAGTGGAGGTTGAAGAGTGAAGCGTGATGAGTTGGTGATTAGGGTATAGGGTATAAGGGGATAGGTAAATAAGTTAATCAGGTACTAATAGGAATGAGATTAACCTTCTTCAGTTGCCCCGTCCTTTAGGGCTGGGTTTCTGAGGTACTAAAAGTAAACGGTAATAGGGAAATAAGGTATAGGGGTGAAGAGTGGGGAGTTTGTGATTAGGGTATAAGGTATAAGGTATAAGGGTAATAGGTAAATAAGTAAAAAAGATGAGATTGCTGTGGAACTTCTATACACAAGCTTGCCTTTTGGTTCCTCGCAATGACGCCCGTTGTATCGTCATCGCGAGTAAGGCGAGGGTTAGTGTGGTGGGGCGAAGCGATCTCTGAGAGTGATAAGTTATGAGTGAAAAATCCAAAACCTAAAAGCCAACAGCCAAAAACCAACAGCTAACAGCTAATAGCCAAAAGCCAACAGCCGAATACTTTGTTTAAAAATAAATATTCTTTAGTTTTGTAAAGCACAATAACAAAGATTACATCAGACCAATTGATAAATACAATAATAATGCGTTGAAAAGCTTGCTTAGGTGCCGAAGTTTTCAGCCTGGTACAAATCCATTAGGCAGGCAAAAGCGATGAAAAAAAAGGTAGATTTAGCGATATACAAAAGTTGTGCGCAAGTTTAAAAAAGAAAATCACAAATATTAAAAATATGTTTTTAAGAAATGGAATCAATTGACAAGTACTTTTGGATTATTATAATTGGTGTAATTGGAATTAATATTCTAATTTTTAGATCAAGAGCAAGGACATACTTGGATGACAAGCCTGATATTAAGGAGAAAACAAATATTTTGTTCTGGAATGTTTTTATATTCACAAGCCTTCCATTTCTAATACAGGGAATTGGAATATTAACAGGGAATATTGATTCTGTATTTGATTACTTGAAACCAGAAAATGCAAACACGTTTATAATACTTTGGTATGTATCATTATTTCTTATGTGGACTAAAGGTACTCTCTGGATCTTTAATAGAAATGGTGCTGAATTTCTTTCTGAACATCCAGAAGTTCTTCTGAAAAATATGTTTAGATTTAAAAAATCATTTTCTCCTAAGATTGTAAAAATTGGATGGATTGCATTTCTAATTTTAGGTATATGGGGAATATTAAATCCATATATGATAGGACTTTAATAATAAGTCGAGTAGGTAAAGGGGAATTTCACCCCTAAACCTCTCTCAGAACCGTACGTGATGCTCTCACATCATACGGCTCTTCCTGACAAATCACTACGGCAGAAAACCCTGTTTCCAGTGCTCAAACATGGAAGGAT
>JAIOZL010000062.1 GCA_021740645.1 Bacteroidales bacterium | reverse complement strand
ATATTTTAATGAATTTTGTTATCGGATTAACCGCTCACAAAACAAAGAAACTATCTTTAATAATTTGATCAGAAGAATGGTTGCTGCCGACAATATTACGCATCAGCAATTAATAAGCAGCTAAATGATGACCTCTAAACTTTCTTTATCGGTATCAGGAAACCTTCATAACCAAGGGAACTGGAACGCTTGGGCACTAAATCTTACCGGGACTGTTGATCAAGATATTTACCTTGATAATCCGGTCTCCATAAATCAGATTATAAAATCAATTACAGGTAGTAAACTTATTGCCAGGACCAACCTCCTTCTTCAAAATACCTCATTAAACCTGATGAACGATTCCCTGGTTTTTATGGAAGGAAACACCCTGCACTTGAAGAACTCAAGCATTCAAAACCTGATTTTGCGAAACATTAACCCGGGTAATAATGACCCCCTGAATATTATTGGCGAAAATAACGCAACACTTATAAAAGCAAAAATTCTATCAGATACAATCATAATCGCAGGCCAGGTATTAATTGGTAACGGCCCTGTGATTGTTCAGGGTACCTTAATAAATGAAGGTTTAATTCAAAATTCAGGAACAAATTATTTCACCTTAGAGGTTTTTGGGAACCTGATCAATGAGGAAATTATAAAAGATAACCCATCAGGCTTTGGCCTTGACCTTTCACTCTCTGGAGATTTTATTCAAAATGGCACAATTGAAAACCGAAATACAATTTTAGCAGGAGCAACAACTCAATATTTATTGCTTCATAAAGAATTTGGTGGAAAATTTCTTCTGGATAATGATCCAATTAGTGGTTTACAGATTGACGATAAAATAGTATTTAACGGAACCGGGATCGACCTTGCCGGAGCCAACCTGCTGCTACCCGACTATTCCATGCTGTACATCAAACAAGGGTACATAAAAAATTGTGTAGTTCAGAGCAATATTATTGATTTTGCTTTACTTGAAAACAGCTGGTGCGAGAACATTACTTTGCCGGAGGTTAAAATTTTCGGGGATTGCCAGGTAAAAAATGATGTGGTATTTTTAAATAACCTGGAACTAAAAGGAATCTTACAAAACCATTCGGATGGCGATTATTCTATTAGCATCCCCGGCAACTTTTATAATCATGGTACAGTTCAAAATAATATCAATTCACTAAGCATAAGTCTTGAAGGGGACTTATTTAACAATGGGACTATTAATATTGATGAGTTGGTATTGACAGGTTCATACGATCAGGTAATACAGCTTCAGAATGAAAATAATATAGATGGGATCCTTAAATTTCATACGAACAATTCACTTGACTTTGAATGGTTCAAAGACGGTATATCTTTACTTTCAAATCCCTATTATTCAGGTGCACAAAGCGATACTCTGGTTTTTTTAAATGCCGTTACGGATGCCTATATGGGTACATATAATTGTCTGACGGGAAGCGAATGGTCGCGGAATATCGTAATTGACACCTTAAGCAACTTATACCTTATTGATTTAAAAGTATTTCTCCAGGGGCCATACAATAACGGCTATATGTCAAATGTATTGATTACCTCTGAGCAACTGCCCCTCACTCAACCCTACAATCAATATCCATGGTATTTCCCTGGAAACGAAAATGTAAGTGCAGTCCCTAATAATGATATTGTCGATTGGTTGTTCCTGAAACTCAAAGATTCTGATCAATCTGGTTCTGCAAATAAGAGTAAAGTATTTGATAAAATAGCTGTTTTTGTTTTAAATGATGGAAGGGTTGTAGGAATGGATGGCATATCGTTGATACCTTTTTACAGGAACATTACAGATAGTCTTTATATTGAGATTACACACCGGAACCATTTAAGTATCATGTCGGCATATGGGCTCACCCTTGAAGAAGGAATATATTCTTACGATTTCAGCATCGATTCATTGTCAGCTTACGGTGGGTTACCCTCCTTAAGCAAATTGAACACCTTTCCCCCCTTTCAATATGGAATGGTAAGTGGCGATGCCAACAATGACGGAAAAGTGGACGTAACTGATTACGAATCCTTTTGGAAGCCATATGCAGGAAGTAAAGTTTTTTACGAGACTAAAGACTTAAATTTTGATGGACACATCAACAATCAGGATAAAAATGATGCCTGGATAAAAAACAATGGCAAATCAAGCCAGGTTCCTCAATAATTAGCTTTGTAAATTTATTGGTAGTTTCCCCCAATTCCTTTACTTTTACCTTCTGAATCGATGGATAGGTATGATTAAATGGATTTCATTTACCCTCTGTTTTTTTATTTCTCTCAAATTAATAGGTCAACTTCCAGCAGAAGAGGGGATTTATCTGAAATTTGATAATCTGAATGTTAAAAACGGGCTAAGTTCTAATTATATCCTCGATATCCTGCAAGATTCAAAAGGGTATATTTGGGTAGCTACCCAAAATGGACTCAATCGATATGATGGTTTCAACTTTAAATCTTTTTTTCATAATCCAGGAGATTCCTTATCTATATCTTCCAACCTTGTCACCTGTCTTGAGCAAGACGACGCTGGCAATCTATGGATAGGGACCGATAAGGGTCTCAACCGGTATACCTCAGGATATTTTGAGAACAGCAAAAACTCAGGCAATCCAGTCCTGGTAAATAACAATACTAACATACGGGATATCCTGGCCGACGAAGCAAATATTCTTTGGATTGAAAACACCGGTGGAGAGCTCAGCAGGAACAATACTAAATCCGGTGAGAATAAAATTTTTAGTCACAACCCACCTTCCATGGTGAATACATATTTCTATCATACGATTGTAAAATCTCCGGATAATAAAATCTGGCCGGGAGGGAGGTATATGGGACTTTATAGCTTTGATCCCATTAAAGAGGAATTTACCAAATACCCTCATGGGAAGAATATTCCATTTGCCAAAAGAGATGAAGATGTGGCCATTTACTTTTTTGATTCACAGGGTACAGCATGGGTGGGAGGGATTGATGGTTTGTATACATTTTCACCTGAGAAAAAAACATTTGTAAACGTTTTGCCTATTTCAACTTTCGACATTGTGGAAGATGCCCAACAGCAGCTTTGGATCGGAACAGGAAGCGGGCTGTTTTGTCTCGAAAAAGAAAGGGACAAATTTATTTTTTATACCCATGCCGATAGCCGCTTAAACTCTATTTGTCAAAACCATATTAATACCCTATACCTCGATCGCAATGAAAATTTGTGGATAGGTACTACGGACGGCATTTCAATTTACAGGCCGGCCAAAAATAAATTTTCTCAAATTTATCACATTCCAGGTGTTGAAAATACCCTTTCATCCAACCATATTTCATCTATTGTCCAGGATAAAAAAGGGAACATTTGGGTTGGTACTGACGGCGAAGGGGTCGACTATTTTTCTAAAAACTTTGAAAAAATCCAAACCTGGTCGAATAATAAAACAGGGCCTTATCATCTAGCTTCGGACAGAGTTTCATCCATAATGATAGACACGGACAATGACGTATGGATAGGGCAATGGACCGGCAGAGGCTTTAACATTATAAATCCTACTTCGGCTAAAAATCAGCACTTTCGTTTTTTAGAAAGTGCCTTACATGCCGATTGGTACAATGCATTTTTAGAAAGTTCTGATAACAAGTACTGGGTGGGTTTGTGGGGTGCAAAAGGGCTATACCTTTTCGATAAGCATAACGGTGAATTTGAGGCTGAAATGTTCTATTCCGATAATGTAGCTAACCAACCTGTTCACCACCTGGGATTTGATGGAAGGTATCTATGGTTAGGATTTAATTATCAAAATAAGATCTACTATTTCGACACTTTTAAAAATAAGTTCGGAACCTGCTCAAAAGAAAGGTACTTCCCGTATGAAATATCTAAAATAGAAGAAATATCGATAGCGGGTAAAAAAGTCTTTTTATACACAGACAAAGGGATTTATGGTAAAGACAAAATACCCTTCAATGAAATTGTTTACCTCCCAAACCAGGATCAAAAAATTGTGGATAATCAAGCCGAAATATCTGAAACAATAATAACCAAACTTAAAAACGTAAATATATACTCATCAGTTAAAACTCCTGATAGCAATCTCTGGATTGGGACATCAAATGGCCTTTTTAAAATTTTTAAGGATACGATTATTGCCCAGTATTCTGCTAAAACTCAAGATCCTGGATTATTTCCTTCTGATTCAATTTGGGACATAGCCTATCAATCACCGGACACACTTTGGCTGGGAACCCCGAAGGGATTAGTATTAATGAACATGCCTTTGCAAAGTTTTCAAAAGATTGGCTTCCCTGAGAAAAAATATATCACATCCAGGTTAATCAGCTTTTTATATGAAGATCACGAGGCTTACATATGGATTGGAACTACTGACAATGGGCTCAACAGATTAAATCCTGAAACTGGGGATATTGACCACTTTATTAGCAACACGTCTGATTCACTTGCTTTTTGGGGAGCTAATGCCAGCTGTATTACAGAAGACTTGTCCGGGAATATTTGGGTGGGTGCTTTTGGCCTGAATAAATTTAATCGCAAAGAATTAACTTTTACACACTATACTACCGCCGAAGGATTGTGTGATAATGATGTAAAAGCCATTATAGCTGATGATTCGGGAAACTTATGGATTACCACTCAAAATGGACTTTCGAAGTTTAACCCCCTTTTTGGTCAATTCGATAATTATTCTGAGGAGGATGGCCTGCAGGACAATGAATTTTCCAAAGCTGCTTGCAAACTATCCGGTGGCACTATTTTATTTGGAGGAAAGAACGGCCTTACCTACTTTAAACCCAAAACCATTAAAAAAGACCATACTCCTCCACCGGTGGAAATATCTGCTTTCAGAATATTTGAAAAAAACTATGATCATTATCTCACATCGAATGGCCCGATTCAATTAAAATACAACCAAAATTACTTTTCATTTGATTTCGTTGCCCTCGATTTTTCAAATCCTGAAAAGAACAATTATGCCTATCAGCTCGAATCCTTTGATGATGAATGGATATATACTTCAGCTTTAAACCGCACCGCAAGATATACAAATGTAAACCCCGGTAAATATATCTTTAATGTGAAGGCTAGTAATTCAGATGGAACCTGGAATGAAAAGGGTATATCCATACCCCTCCTAATTTCTCCCCCTTATTGGAAAACACCATGGTTTTATACTTTGGAAGTATTCCTTATTATTTCTGCAATTATCCTAATCATTCAATACCGGGAGAAAAAAATAAAGGAACAAAATCGTTACCTGGCATTAGAACAAAAGCTGTTGCGCTCACAAATGAACCCCCATTTCATTTTTAACTCCCTCAGCTCTATTCAAAGTTTTATATTTGAAAATAACCCGATTACGGCCGGTTCGTACCTTTCACGTTTCGCAGAACTTATCCGGTCGATTTTGTATAATTCGAGGGAAGAATTTATACCACTCGAAAAAGAAATTAAAACCCTTCAGCATTACCTGGATTTACAACAACTAAGGTATAACAATAAATTTGATTATGAATTGTGGATTGACCCGGAACTGGATACAGAAGATACAGGCATCCCACCCATGCTCGCCCAGCCATTTATTGAAAATGCAATAGAGCATGGATTAAAAAACATCACCTGGAAAGGCTTTTTATCAGTTCGGTTCGAATTAGATGAATCCTTTGTCAAGCTTATTGTCAGCGATAATGGATTGGGCATTTTTTCTGCCAAAAAACAAAAGGATGAAAAAAAGAAAGATCATGTTTCACTGGCTACCATTATTACCAATGAACGTATTGAAATCCTGAACAAAAACCGAAAAAAGAATAAATACGCTATGCACATTGCAGAAATAAAATCCGCCGATGGAAAAGTAAAGGGTACCTGCGTAGAAATAAAGCTGCCTACTGACAACCTTAAAACAGGTTTAAAGGTCTGATAACAGGAGTGAATATATAAATATCGAAGTATGAAGATCGTTATAATTGATGATGAAGACAGGGCAAGAAAAAGTATTGCTGATTTAATCAAGCTAACCAACCACAACCTGCAGCTCGTAGGCGAAGGAAATGATGTTAAGTCAGGCATCCATGTAATAAAAGCACAAAAACCCGAATTAGTGTTGTTGGATATTAACATGCCTGATGGTACTGGTTTCGACTTGTTAAAGTCCTTTGAAATTATTGATTTCAAAGTAATTTTTATCACCGCATATGAAGAATTTGCGATTAAAGCATTTGAGTTTTCCGCGCTGGATTATATTTTAAAACCGGTTGATCCGGCCAAGCTGGTGGATGCTCTCAATAAGGCAAAGCAACTGGTCGACCAGGAAAACATCAACCTGAAGCTGAATGCCCTTTTCGCTAACCTGGAAAACTCTGGCTCCGGCATTAAGAAACTCATCCTGAAAACGGCCGAAAGCATTTATATCGTGAGTACCTCAGATATTATCCGCTGTGAGTCAGATTCGGGCTATACCAATTTTTTCCTGGTGGATGGGAAGAAGATCCTGGTTTCGCGCAACCTCAAAGACTACGAGGATATGTTAAACGGTTTTGGTTTTTTTCGCATTCACCAATCCCATCTCATTAATCTTAAGTACATCGATCATTACAGTAAAATTGAAGGAGGCGCTGTGATCATGAAAGACAACTCAACCATACCCGTTTCGCGCAGGAAAAAAGATGCCTTTTTGAAATTATTAGAAATGATATAGATAAGCACTATCTGTTAAATTTTAACACAATAAAAATACAAGCTTAAAAACTGTATTTACCAAATTTGGTTTTTAAAATACCATATATATCTTCTCTCCACCCGTTTTTAGATTTCCCCATTATTAACGCAGGCTAACTTTTATATTTGTTTGATTAAAAACAGGTCAGACAAACGTATTTAATAAATTTTAAACATGAGATTATCAAATTTACTATTATCGATATTGCTTATAATAGTCATAACTGGCAATATTTCAGCTCAGGGCGTTTCCATTAGTGAAGATGGTGCTGATCCGGATGGATCAGCAATGCTTGATATTCAATCAAGCACCAAAGGGTTGCTCATTCCAAGGGTATCCTTTGTTGAAATGTATAACATTAGCAATCCAGCAGTTGGATTATTGGTATTCTGCACTTCATTCAACAAATTCTATTTCTATGTTGGTGGCGTTTGGAAAGAAGTTGGAGGAGAAACTGATGATGATTGGACCATTGATGGTAATGATATGTATTCGAATAATTCTGGATATATTGGGATTGGTACCACGAATGTTCTGCCTACCCACAAACTAACAATTGAAAATGCAATTGGAAGCAATGTATTAAGATTAGTTGGTGATGGTACATATGGTGAAAATGCAAAAATAAATTTTGGTGATGGCGATTACGTTTATATACACGAAGTATATGATGACATACTGGCAATAGGTGCGAACAATGGGATTGGTTTGTATTCACACCAGGATATTTCGATACAATCAAATTATTCAAATATAAACCTGTATACTGCACAAGGATCAGTTGCAGTATTTGACTTTCCAACTACTCCTGAAGAATCTGCAATTTTAGATGTCAGCAGTGATAGCAAAGGAATGCTGATCCCGAGAATGACTACCGGACAGATTACAGCTATAAATGATCCAGCTGATGGATTACAGGTATACAATACTACCGAAGGAAGGATATACATATTTGTGGCCACTGACAATTGCTGGAGAGAAGTTAGCTATGGTACTGGGGCAATTTATTTTCAAACATTTGAAAATTGTGGTGATGATTTAACTGACACACGAGATGGTCAAACCTATGCTACTGTAGATATCAATGGCCAATGTTGGATGGCTGAAAACCTTAATTATGGAACAATGATAAATACAGGCAGCTATCAAAATAACAATGGAATTCCAGAAAAATATTGTCTTAACAATAGTACAGCATTTTGTGATGAATTGGGAGGACTTTACCAATGGAATGAAATGATGAATTATAACTCTACAGCTGGTGGACAGGGAATTTGTCCGGATGGCTGGCATGTGCCAACGGATGCCGAATGGTACGCACTTGAAAACTTTGTTGACCCAAGTATTAACAATCCAAATGCCACAGGATGGAGAGGAAATACTGCAGGACAAAAACTCAAAAGCAGTCAATCAGGAGGATCATATAATTGGGCGAATACAATGGGAACTGATGACTATGGATTCACTGCACGACCAAGCGGATATAGAAATACCAGTGGATATTCAAGTGGAACTACGCAACTAGGTACATTCTGGACTTCAGACTATGCTATTGATCGTGAAATGTATTATACTTACGTTAGTGTTTTTAGGTCAACCAGTGCGACTACAACCATGGGCTTAGGGGTTCGATGCCTAAAAGATTAAAAAGGAGGTACAGATGAAATCACTGAGAGTCCTTTTTCTACAAATGATTATTTACGGATTTATAACCAATTTATCAATTGGGCAAAGCACCTTAACAGTTGTCAACGGTGGAAAGATGCAAATCACTACCGGTACTTCCGTCCAAAGTCAAAACCTGGACATAGGCAACAGCAGTCGGCTCGATTTGCAGGGCGACTTAACGGTCTCCGGGGTTCTGGCAAACGATGCCGGAACTCCGGGGTTCATCCTCAGGGCGGATGCTAGTGGACAGGGCTCATTAATGAACAATAGCACCGGTGTAATGGCAACTACCGAACAATTTCTGGAGTCGGATCGATGGCACCTGATCTCTTCTCCGGTGGTTTGGGCTTCAGTTACGGCTTACTGGGATATTTATTTAAAAGACTGGACGGAGCAAAATTCAACATGGTATTATATTGAAAACCCAGACTTATGGCCTTACCTCTACCCTACAGAAGGATACGCTGTTTGGGCCGATGATGCCCTTACCGGAACGACCACTGTAAGTCTTGAGGGAGAATTAATTACCGGTGATGCGGCCTATAATTACCTCAGTTATACTCCGGGAGCAAGCCAGGATGGATGGAACCTTGTTGGAAATCCTTATCCTTCCGCACTGGAATGGAACACCGATTGGTTTGTGCATAATATCAGCGGGTGGGCCGTTTTTTATGAGGATGGGGTATATACCGGCTGGAATCCCTGGATGCCTGTAGGACAGGAATCGTGGAACGGACGGACAAGCGGGTGGATGGCAGCCAATCAGGGATTTTGGATAAGGGCTGTGGATGCCGGCCCATATATGACCAGCCCTCAAAGTGCAAGAGCACACTCCGCGACCCCTTTTTATAAAGAAGAACAACTAAGTGATATCGCCGGGCTTCACCTTATTGCTAACGCTAATGAATTTTCGGATGAGGCAGTTATTCTTTTTATGGAAGAAGGAACAGCCGGTTTCGACGGCCTCTATGATTTAAGTAAAATGTTCAATGTAGACGAAGCACCAAATATTTATTCAATCCCTGATTTTGGTGAAAATTTATCGGTAAACGTGCTGCCTGAAAACTGGATACAAGAAAGCAACACGCCGGTAATCCCCATAGGATTTAAAATTACACCGAATACAAGTTGTTTATTGCGAATAGAGGGTATTGAAACAATCGATGTGGAAGTGCCAATTTTCCTTGAAGACTTGAAAGAGAATGAAATGACCGACCTGCGTATGGTTCAGGAATATTCATTCTCTTCATTGTCTTCTGACGACCCCAACCGCTTTTTAATCCATTTCGGAAATCCTGATTCGATGAAGGATAATTTAAGTGCCGACATTGGTATATACTCATATAAAGGGAGTGTATATATCCAAACACCTTTTGGCTATAGGGGTCATGCAAATGTGTACGATATTAGTGGTAGAAGGATAACTGAACTCCAACTAAACGGAGGTTTAAGTGCACATCTTTTACCCGGTACAGGATATTATATGGTTCAGATTAAGGGGGATATGCCTACAGTTCGGAAAGTTTTTATTAAAAATTAAGAGTTAATAATTGATGTAATTTAGTTTGTTTCTTAAAGGAATTATTTAGTATTTGCATCTGCTCAAAATTAAGGATTAATAGGACGATTACATACATTTAAAAAAAATTCAGCTATGAAAAAACTTTATAAGAGGTTAGGCATTGCTATGCTGATCCTGTTTTTGTCTTCACAAATTTCTTTTTCACAAATTTATTCAACTACATCAGGGGGTAATTGGGGTGATCCGCTAACCTGGGTAGGAGGTGGAATTCCTGGTGCATCCGATGATGTTGTTATCAATGGAACGGTCGACTGCAATGCAAACCCATCCTGTAACAACATCCTTATTACATCAGCGGGTACTATCCGCAATGATTATTATTCCGGAAGCCTTACGGTTAATGGAAACATAACCAACAATGGTTCAATTCAAAACTTCTCCTACGGCTTCACTCTTTACATTAAAGGCAACATTGTAAACAATGGAAACTGGTCAAACTACTATACCAGGCTCAATGGAACAGGAGATCAAACGGTGAGTTGTTTGAACGGAAATAATTTTAGCGGCAGTCAGTTCAATAATGAGAAGCCTTCCGGGAACCTCTATTTTAGCGGTACGGTCAACTTTGATGCTTGCGATGTTTACATGAACAATGCCGATGTTTATTTACAGGCTAACAGTACACTAAATCTGCATAACGGGAAATTCAGGAACTGCAATTTGCTGGGTAGCGGCAGCACTTCGGTTGTTTATGCAGTAGGTGTTTACAATGTTGATGCTACTACCATCCAATATGTTAGTTTCAATAACCTGACGCTTGATGGCGACATAACGCTTTATGCAGGTTGCTCAATGCACGGAACGGTGACCAACAACGGTACCTTACAAAACGATTACTATTCTACAACTACCAACCTATATGATAACTTCATTAACAATGGAACAATTACGAATTATTCAAGTGGATTAACACTGGAAGTTTATGGTAATTTTACCAATAACAATGTGGTTGACAATTATTACCTGAATTTCAGGAGTGATACCGATCAGCAGATCAGTTTGATGGCTGGAAAAACCTTTAGCCCAACCTATTTTCAAAGCCTCAAACCAACAGGTGCAATCATCGCTTTATCGGATCTTCATTTCACCGATGCTACCATCGACATGAATTACGACACCTTGTTTTTGCAAAATAATAGTACCTTGACGGTATCAAACAGCCACTTTACCGAAGCAAAAGTTCAGGCCTTTGATGCTAAATCAGGCTACTTTACCTACAATAGTGAAAACAATTCCAGTACAGATTACATGACTCTGACGAATGCCACCCTAACGGGTGAGTTTCAATGTGGTAGCGCTGTCTACTTTAGAGGAACCACAACCAACAATAGTTTGATGCATAACGACTACTATACTGCGACTACTGAACTTTATGACCTCTTCATCAATAATGGCACTATCCAAAATGAAACCAATGGGTTTACATTAAAAATCTATGGTGACTTTATAAATAACAATATAGTTGAAAACAGTGCCATGGATTTTTACAGCGATGCTGACCAGTTTATTTCATTGGCAAGTGGTAAACAGTTTGCTCCTACCTATTTTTCAAGTTTCAAACCCTCAGGAAAAATTATTGCTAACACCGACCTCTATTTTAACAATACAATAGTCGATTTCAATTACGACACCCTCTTGCTACAGAACAACGATAAACTTTCTCTGGATGACGGATACCTCACAGAGTGCTATTTGTTAAGCACCGAAACCGAGGGTGGTAACCTACAGCTTTGGATGGACAATGATGCGAATATTGACTATAGTGAAGTTACGAATCCTGAGATATTGGGGACTACTAAAATTGGACCCAACAATACCTTTCTTGGCGAAATTTTGATTACAGACACCCTGCAAAACGATTACTATGCTTACACCCTAAATATTGATGGTAATATTACCAATAACGGTGTAATCAGAAACCAATCTGCCGGCAGTTCAGCTTTTAGGGTGAACATATCCGGTGATGTAATCAATAACGGCATTTGGCAGCAATCATACACCTACCTTGATGGAACTACCGACCAGCATGTTACTTGTTTAAATTTCTCCCCATTTTCAGGCTATCGTTTTTATGTAACAAACACGGGGTGGATCTATTTCGACAATGAAGTAAGGTTTGAAAATACAGAAGTTAAGTTTGAAGGAAATAACCTGGAACTCCCTGCCAACTCATTGCTACATATCCATGATGGCTTCCTTGAAAACTGTAATCTGCATGCCAATGGAGAAACCTCGGTTCTGCATGGAGAAGGCGTTTATTCGGCAGACGGGCCTTTTATGACATACACAACCCTTGAAAATTTAAGATTAACAGGTGATTGGGGGTTGGCCTCAGGAATTACCTTTAATGGAACGATCATCAATGATGGAAGAATCCAAAATGATTATTATGCCTATTCTGTAGTGCTCAATGATAATTTTATAAATAACGGGACCATTCGAAACTATTCCGGCGGCCTTACCATGAAAATATATGGAAACTTCACCAACAATGGAAATTGGGCCGGGCATGCCATTGATTTATATGGGGATGTTGATCAGGAAATATCCCTGGCTGATGGATCAATTTTCAATCCAACTTATTTTACAAGTTTTAAACCTTCAGGCGATATATTAGCTAACACGGATCTTCGGTTTGTTAATACCATGATAAATCTGGTTGACGACTCATTGGTAATGCAGCCGTCTGGTGTTCTTTCTATTGACGGACAGTATCTTTTTGGCGGACAAATTAGTCCCGCTTCTGGCTACTTTAATCTTTATATGAATAATGGTGCCAACCTTAATGATGTTGACATTTATGAAGCTTCATTATATGGAAAAGTGAGTTGCCAAACCGTTAGGTTTTATGGTACCACCACTAACTATGGTATCTTTCAAAATGAATATTATACCTTTACGGTTGATGTTTTTGGGCCATTAGTGAATAATGGGACTATTCAAAATTACGTTTCATCATTTATTTTAAACTGCCACAGCGACATTACCAACAACGGTACGTGGACAAATTATTATACCCAAATGGTTGGAACAAGCGAACAGCATATTCACCTGATGGACGGGCATACCATTGCTGGCCAGATGAGGCTTATTTCGGATGTGCAAAATGGAAGTTATCAATGGTACTGGAATACATGGGCCATAGTAACACAATACCCTGACCCTGATTACTTCACCGGTTATAGCAATAGCCCAGTACTTATTTTTAACAATCCTGTTTCATCAAGCTGGCTTGGTACATTTAAATGTTGGTCGGGCGGCGCATGGTCGAGGAACATCATTGTGGACGAAGTGAGTAGCCTCCGTCTTGATATCACTGCTTTGCTTGAAGGGCCATTCAATGGTACCGGAATGAATGCTGATTTAAATTCCATTATTCCCCTCCAACAATCGCTGGGTGGCATTGGATATAACGGACCAGAAGCGGTTGCTTCCATACCAAATACTGATATCGTCGACTGGATAGGCGTAGAACTCAGGGATGCCATCGATATCAATTCAGCGACGGACGCAACAACGGTTGGTGGTGGAGCATTTTTTATTAAAAATGATGGAAGTATCGTGGGATTAGACGGAATGTTTATGCCTTCTTTCGACCTCAGCATAAACGATCAGCTTTTTGTAGTACTCTGGCACAGGAACCATTTACCGGTAATATCACAATTCCCCCTCTCCGAATCAGGGGGGATTTACAGTTACGACTTTACTACAGCCGCATCCCAGGCTTTTGCCGATAATCAAAGTGATTTGGGAGGAGGAAAATTTGGGATGATCGGTGGCAATGCCAATGGTGATGGAATAATTAATGAGTACGATGGAATACAAGGGTGGTATCCAAAGGTTGGGCAGGCAGGTTATTTATTACCCGATGCCAACATGGATGGCCAAGTAGATAATCAGGATAAAAATGATGTTTGGTATCCAAATGTTGGAAAATATGAACAATTACCAGGGAGTGGGTTTATTGCTTGCGGTACAAACCTCTACGACCCCCGCGATGGACAATCCTATGCAACCATTGAAATAGGGACTCAATGCTGGATGGCAGAAAACCTGAATATTGGAAATATGATTAACTCAACCAGTGACCAATTAGATAATGCAGTAATTGAAAAGTACTGTGTAAATAACATTGCCGCCAATTGTGATACCTATGGGGGCTTTTATCAATGGGATGAAATGATGGATTATTCAATCGCTGAAAGTGGTGCAGGAATATGCCCGGATGGCTGGCATGTACCCTCTGACTCAGAGTGGTGCACCATGGAGATTTTTCTTGATCCAACCGTAGATTGCAATGCTACTACATGGCGTGGTACCGACATTGGAACCCAATTAAAGCAGGGTGGGATATCAGGCTTTGAAGCCCTGACTCCCGGATATGTCCATACCTCCGGAACATTTGAACATGTTGGTTTCGGTAGCTATTTTTGGACATCTACCCAAACGACAAACTATTTTGCACATATAAGGTACCTATGGGCAAATCAATCAGGGGCGGCACGCTGGACCCCTGACCAGATATTTGGTTATTCCATCAGATGCGTATTGAATGATACCGAATAAGATATTGTAAATGTAGCACTTCGCAAGAGCGAGCTACGACCTTTTTCATGTGGCTTTGAAAGAGGAAATGAGCTTGTCCAAATTGGGCAAGCTTTTTTATTTGGTGCAAATATCTCCAAGTACCAACCCCTCAATACGTTAAATAACTGTTAAACCCAACATAATACTCCATTAATTATATTATAGTGAATTATTTTTGTTTTTGCCAAAGATCGGATTTCTTTTAAAATCGGTTTACAAACTAAATTTAATATCAATGAAAACACTGTTTACATCCTTATTTAAACTCAATTTAATTATTTGGATACTTCTTTTATCAAATACAATTTTTGCCCAAATAGAGTCCTCTGGGTTTGGTGGATTATGGTCTGATGGCGCAACCTGGATCGGAGGGAACCCTCCAGGTCCGGCAGATGATGTGATAATCAATGGCCCTGTCAATCTTAATATCAATACCTCTTGTAATAACATAACGATTAACGGTTCAGGGTTGTTCCAAAATTATAGTAGTGCTAGCAGAACTTTAACAATAAGTGGAAATATTACCAACTATGGCACTATTCAAAACAATGTATATAACCTTACACTGGAAATACATGGTGATATAATTAATGAGGGAACCTGGCAAAACTATGGTACCAGCCTTATAGGTATCTCAAACCAGAATATCACCTCAACCACTTCTTTCGATGGGACAAATTTTACAAGCCTAAAGGCAACTGGGTACACATACGCTAACAGTTCACTCCGGTTTAATAATTCGATCGTTGATTTTAACGATGATTCGCTTTATATGAATGTTGGAAATGATTCTATTTTCATTCAGGGATCCTACACCCAGGATATATCCATTATCGCAAACAGTGCTCCCTGGCAGGTATATTGTCACCTATCGGGCGGAGCTTACTTCAACGATGTAGTTATTGAAAGCGATGATGCTGTTTTGGATGGGACCGTTGAATATTTGACTTTCTTTCATGTTATTGGTAATGCAAGGGTAGAAGGAATTCTACAAACCGGGGCAAGCAATAGTAATACGGCAAATATTTTCGGGAATATGATCAATAACGGGACAATTTCGGATAATGTCTATAATACTTATTTGTATATTACAGGCGACATCACCCAAAACGGCGTTTGGAATAATTACCATACCTACCTTGATGGCGATACCGACCAAAATTTATTATTTACCCATAGTTTTGAAGGGGAATATCTAACAAATTCAAATATTGACGGAAAAGTAATCAGCAATTCATCCCTTACCTTTTATAGTACAATTATTGATTTTAACTATGACACGCTAAGGTTTGCTGCAGGTGCTGATTCACTCAAATTTTACGGGCAATACTTTCAGGAATGTGTCATTATTAAAGATGGGGCCA
>JAIOZL010000061.1 GCA_021740645.1 Bacteroidales bacterium | reverse complement strand
CAAATATTACAGGGGAAAAATAAATCCTGATCTACCTCCCTATCTTATCCCTAAGCAATAAGAATAAAACTGCCAGCCCCACAAATAGAATAATTGCGGTCAAAACTTTATCTGTTTTCCTTTCCGAATAAAGATTAGTGGATTTTGAATAATGAATCCCGGGAGAAACCTCTATTCCAAATCGGGTGGCTAACTCTTTTATATTCAGAAACTGGATGAAAGGAATACCTTCTTCATTGATTCTGGCTATAATTCCACGGTCGGTATCGGTGCATGTATTAATATGTTTATGAAGACCGTTTGGAATGCTTAATGAGTGCGAACAAGCTCCCATCGAGGCCATATTACCACCAATATTTATCAGAAGGGAAATGTTATTCTCCTGAAAGATTTTGGTTTTGTAATCTATTGATTCTTCCACATCCTCTGGAATATAGAGCTCGATATGATTTCGGATGGCTGCCGTTTTAAGCAAGGCAATCCCTTCCTCTGAAAGACCATGACCATTGTCCTGACCCGCACCAAGAGTAATTATATCGGAACGGTATTTTAAATTTCCATAGCTTCGCAACCATTTTTCAATATCAATCCAGGTCGCTTCTGGTTGATTTGCACCAAAAGTAGATGCTCCCAGAGAACTCATTATTACTGCCTCGAGTTCCATGATTTGAATGGCAGCCAGAACAGATATGGAAAGCGAAGGGAAGGAGCCCGAAAGAATAACACCCACAGTATCTCCTTTTGCGATTCCGGCTTCATTTAAAAGTCGTACGGTCAAAGCGGCAAAATCAGGATTGGTCGATGTTTCCTTCGATTCCAGAGATCCTAAAGTTGTAGTGATTTCAGACCAGTCGTTGCCAATAAGGAAGTTATTTTCTACCAGTGAGTGAGCATCGGATATAATACCGCGCTTTTCTTTTTCAAGCTTAACAATGTCAAACCAGTTTTGGGCTAACAGACTTGCCTCTTCCATCGATTCGGAATAATCATAATTCTTTGGATTCAGATTATGTAAATACAGGATCAATGACCCCGCTGAAAGGATAATCAGAACAATGAAAAGTTTAGTATTGAGGCTGAGATTTTTCAAGCTATTAATAATGAAATTTGAAATATTATAAGACTCACAATCCCAAGACTCAGAAGGGTAGGAGTAATTTTTTGTTTACTCATATCGTGGGCGATTAAGCCGGGAATAATATAGCCAACCGATTGCAGATCCAGATTAATTTGTGGCATGGGTTGAATGATATAAACAATCATAAGTTTTAAAAAGAAACTTAGAAGTATGGCTATAAGAAATTTCCGCCTTCCGTAAAGAATGAGTCTTGACGATAAAAACTTTATGATGTAATATACCCCAACACCTATCAAAATGGTAATTAATATTTGTGAGGGCTGATAAATATACAAGGCTATATAAGCCGGCGCTATTACCCCACCAGGCGATATTCCTGTTAACTCATAAAACAGAAATCCTGCTAGTAATCCTATAATAAAGATTTCAACTATCATTTCAATTCATTCAAAAGCTCTAAACCCATTCCTGCGATATTTCCCACACCGAAAACAAGGCTATGGTCTTCAACTTCATTTAAAATATAATTCTTGAAAGTACTATTTTTCTTTGTTTTATAAACCTCTATAGTATCGGTTCCAATTCCTGAATTTTTGAGTATTTTTTGTCCCTTTTGAATATGGTCACCCGTGAGAATAATTCTTTTAACCATTGGAACAGTGCCCAGCCAATTCCCGAATAATTCGGTCCGCAAAGGCCGGTCTGCCCTGGTATTAAATATAACTGTAATATTCTTTTTTGAAGGAATTTTGTCCATCCAGAATTTCAAAAATGAGATGCTCGATTCAATATCGTTTACGGCAAAGCCATTCAGGAAATGGATATTCCTCCGGTCGTCTAAAAGATATAAATAGTTGTTATTTAAGGAAATGTATTCAATAATATTGTGTTTTGCTTTTGTCGCATCAGCATTCAGAGCATTACAGGCAGTTAAAGCCAGCGCAACATTTTCTGCATAAACGCCATTGGGCAACTCTGATTTTAATTTTTCAGTAAGTGAGGATTCCACACTTTCAACCCTGCTGCCCCTCTTTTTAGCATAATGAATTATTTTTTCAAGATATTTATCTTCATTTGTAATTACAAGTGTATTGATGGGAATTGCTCTACAAATGGCTTCGGCTTGTTCCTCAGGATTATTTCCAAACTCTTCACGGTGATCGTCACGGATATTTGTTATTATATAAATATGAGGTTTGAATATTCTCGATTCCAATTGTTGCAATGGTGGCGACACCGACATGCACTCAAGAACAAAATTATGACATTCTTTTTTTGCCGCAAACTTCATAGTTTTAAATTGCTCCTGAACCCGGGCTTTTGCTTTTCTGTCAATAAATTCCTTTTTACCATTAAATATCAGGGTGGGAGTAATCCCCGTAATTTTAGCCAGAGTATTCCTTCCTTCTTCGCCTAAACCTGCTGCAATATATTCAGTTACAGAAGATTTCCCTCTGGTGCCATTTATATGGATGCGATTTTGAATTTTATTAAGGCTGCGGTCAATACTGATTTTTTCGATCAGTAATAACAGAATAGCACTAAAAACTACAATTGAAATTATTAGCATTTGGATTCATTCCTTTTATGCTATTGCATTTTTACGATTTTATGGTATTGAGATTTGCCGTTTACGGTCAATTTCAAAATTAGTATACCCTCAGGATACATTATACCATTACTGCCAATTTTATATTGATGGCTGCCTGGTGATAGATTTTCTATATTAACCGATTCCAATAGGGCTCCTGAAAGGGAGTAAATTTTAATATCTACCGATGAGTTACTTTCAATGGTATAACTTAACTCAGTTGAAGTGGAAAAGGGATTTGGGAATACTTTTGAAAAGTGTAGTTCTTTATTCATTTCCTCATTTGAGTTAACTACATTCACACAGGATAGCAGAAACTCATAGCCTAAAGCCGCAAGGGAATCTTCGGCAGTTCTCATTTCGCTTGTTGGTAAAACACTTTTACTCCGCCATGTTTCCATTAAATTATTTACAGTTTCGAAAGTCTCATCTTCGAAGGGGAATGTCTTTGCAAATAATCCTCCACCCGATCCATCACGGAGTTTAACAGTATTAATATAGCTGGCATCGTTGGCGTCAAATAAATAACTTCGTATCAAATTAGCCACATCAGCAAGTTGAGCTGTAACCAAACCATCTGATTCAGCAGGTGTATATCCAATAGGCCAGTATGGCAGTGCTACGGAACTTGCAGGTTGACCTAAAATAGTCCACATGGTTGATAATAGTGGATCTTCATTAGGAAGTACACCGTGGATTACGGCTGCTGAAACAGAGGAATTTCTGCAAATACTCACAGCAGTTTCAATATAACCATAAGGTTGTCCACCCATTGAACCCATAAAAGGAATCGCATAGGGAGCGCTTTTATAATCGGAAAAATCTCTCATCTGATGTCTTAGTATTGACTTGTAATTCAGACTGTCCCCTTTATGAAAGTCTCCCACAAGTTTAACAGTTCTGATGAGTCTTTCTGTTCCCGAACCTGTGCCGTCTCCATTTATAGCAAAATTGGTTCTGAGTACATATCCATTCGGAGAATCAGCCGCATCATATTTGTAATATACTAATTCGCCGGTTTCAAATATAGCTGCTACACCGGAAGCATCCATCGCACCATAATTCGCATTAGTATTCCGGCCTGTAATATTTGTAGAATCGAGATAATGTTGGAAGTCAGCAACTGTTTTGCAGGTTCCCAGGGCATTTCTCATAGTTTCTCCATTATTCAATCCGGTAGAGGACCCATTAGGCATATCATCAGAGGTCGAATTCATCATGGCAAAGCCATGCTCATTTACACCCATTCTGGCTGCTGTCCCATTCCCTGCTCCGGCCACATAAATGAACTTATATTTGAAACTATAATTATATCTTACCTCATTACTGGGCTCAGCAGAATAATCTCTGGTCTTCCAAATCATGGGCCTGCCATCCTGTGTCGCCGTACCGTTTGCAACTCCAATAGTACATTCTTCTTCCTGTGAAAAAAGATTTGTGAACAGAAATAGTATGCTTAATGTGATGATGTACTTCATTTTTAATAATTTAAAGAAATCCTAGTATCCAATTGCCTTGCCGCCTCTTCGGGGGTCTGCCGATCCGTAATAAATATTGGTTTGTGGATCCACAGAAATAAGTTGCACTCCACCAAAGAACAAATCTATACCATTAATTACATTTAGGGTATGCCCCATATTTTCAAGCTCTTTTCTTACATCGTTCTGTATGCCCGATTCCATAAACAGAAAATCTTCACTATCCCTTACAAAGAAACGTGGGGCTAAATTAGCTTCTTCAACCGTCATTTCATAGTCGAGGACATTAATAATTACTTCAATAAGTGTGGTAATAATTCTTGCTGCTCCGGGAGAGCCGGCGATTAAATATGGATTGCCATCTTTCAGAATAATGGTAGGCATTATTGAACTTCTCGATTGTTTACCATCCTTAAAGCAATTGATACTACTTTCCCGAAATGAGAAGTTTGTCATGGCGCAATTATATAGTACTCCATTAACCATTTGTCCCGATCCAAAGAAAAGTCCAAGTGTTTGAGTCAGGGCAACTGAATTCCCGTCTTTGTCAATTACCGATAAATGAGTAGTATGCCCGTCGGTAAGTGACTCTTCATCAGCAGAATCGGTATTTTTCGACTGATTATTAAATGGGAATGGGTCACCTTCAACGACATCGGTATAGACAGGAGGATTCAGTTTTTTCTGATCAATTTGACCAAAGCGTTGTTTGGCATATTCTTTCGACATGAGTCCGTTTATCGGAAGATCTGCATCTGCCGGATCACCCAGATAGGCCGTTCTGTCTGCATATACAAACCTTTCGGTTTCAGCCATTACATGTAAAACCTGGGCCGATTCGCTATAATGAGGAGAATTTCGGAGATCATAATTTTCAAGAATATTTAAGGCTTCAATCAGACAAACGCCCGATTGAGGTGCATTTGCCGTTAAAATTTCGTAGCCATGATAGTTTCCGAATAATGGTTTTGTAAGTTCGGCTTCGTAGGAAGCAAAATCGTTAAGAGTGAGAACTCCTCCCCGGTCAGCAATACCTTCAACCATAGCTTTGGTAAGATCACTCTCATAAAATCCCTTTTTGCCTTCCTTAGCAATAATTTTGAGCGTTTCAGCAAGTTCCTTTTGAATAATACGGTCGCCTTCCATGGCAGGGAATTCATCAACTAAGAAAACATTTGAGGTAGTAGAATCAGCCATTACCGTTTCAATATTATCCAAAATAAGCAAGGCCAGGGTGGCGTCCACTTCAAAACCTTCTGATGCATATCGTATGGCAGGTTCCAGAATTTTAGCCAATGGCAGAGTGCCGAATTTCTCATGAGCCAGAGTAAGCCCGGCTACCGTACCCGGAACACAAATTGCTTTGGCAGTCTTGGCATCTTTACTTCCGGAATAACCCGATTCGCTGCCTCGTTCCGATCCACGGGCATAATAATTAATATAAAAGGATTCATTTCTGTCTTTCATATAAACAACCATACCGCCTCCACCACCAATACCCGATCCGTCAGGCTCTACAACTCCGATAGCGAATGCTGCTGCAATGGCAGCATCAACCGCATTTCCTCCGGCCTTCAACATTTCTATCGCCGCTTCACTTGCAAGTGGATGAGCTGTGGCAACCATTCCGTTTTTCCCGGAAGCAGAACTTTGAGCTGAAAGAATAGCCAGGAATCCCGATAAAATAAATAAAAGGAAACTTGCCTTAAATTGCTTTGCATTCATGTTATGATATTTATTTACTGATTATAGAAATTTGTTCTTATCGCAGAGAATATAATCCATTCCAAAATCCGGTACGCAAAACCCTGAACCCTGAACCCTGAACCCTGAACCCTGAACCCTGAACCCTGAACCCAACCTTCTATTCAAACAATTTAGCCATCGGCTCGCCAGATTCAGCGATTTTTTCAACTACATCCATAGGAATCTTCTTTGAATTGGCAATTTTTGTAAAAAATTGATCTTCATCACCTTGAGCCACAACGATCATATGTTTGGAATTATTGGCAACAAGAGTGTTAAAGGCATCTGATTGTCCAAATCTTCGGGCATTCCCACCTACATGCATCATTACAATTGGAATGTTTCTGTCATTGGCTGCTTTTACCAGTTCTGATACGCGATTAAATTCATCTTCCTGACTAATTCCTGCAGCTCCCAGCCCTTTAGAGCTAAAACCGGGGACGATAATAAGTGTTTTTACACCTTCAAGATCCGATGTCTTTGCCATTAAAATGGTGGTAGCTTCAAGTTTTTGTCTGGCTGCAAGCATTTTTACCAGTTTCACATCTGCACTTTGTCCGGCCGAAGTAATTAAAATCGGTGACTCAAAACTCTGACCAAATGCCATTGCTGAAAAACTTAATAATGCAAGGGCAAATAGATTTCTGAATAATAACTTTTTCATTTTTTTATGTTTAGTTTAATAATATTTTAAATCATGGCTGTCCTCCAAACCAAAACTAATTTATATCTTATCATTGCATGCCTGGCGACGCAATCTCAATTTTTTAAAGTACACTTTCGATTTTCAAAGTTAAAAAGATAAAAGTCAGGAAATTGCAATCTGCCCAAACTTTTGTCTTTTTCACTTCGACTTCGCTCAGTGCAGGCCTTTTATCTTTTATCTTTTCTCTTTTCTCTTTTATCTTTTCTCTTTTCTCTTTTCTCTTTTCTCTTTTACCTTTTGTCTTTTGTCTTTTATCTTTTCTCTTTTACCTTTTGTCTTTTATCTTTTCTCTTTTACCTTTTGTCTTTTACCTTTTGTCTTTTACCTTTTGTCTTTTACCTTTTGTCTTTTACCTTTTGTCTTTTACCTTTTGTCTTTTACCTTTTGTCTTTTATCTTTTCTCTTTTATCTTTTCTCTTTTACCTTTTACCTTTTGTCTTTTATCTTTTCTCTCTTTCCTTTTACCTTTTACCTTTTACCTTTTGTCTTTTATCTTTTCTCTTTATTCTCTTCACTATTCATGCAAAAAATACCCAACCCCATTCTCTCTGATTTCATCATAACCGGGAATATTTTCAAATACAATCATTTTGTCTTCATTCATCATATTATATGAAAAGATAAGTTCTGAAACTCCTATAACATGTCTTGCCACACGATGATCGATTGGTTCTCCTCTTTCCTCGTTATAGGCAATTCGTAATGCATTCGATTGCTTAGCCTTTGCATAAAATTTACTTTTTCCCTTGAGTACCAGTTCAATAGTGCTTGCTTCCCTTAATCTTCCCATGGATGGATTGCTTGTTTCCATCAGAAATGGTGCTGTATTTGTATTATCGCCCCATTCTCTGTGACTAAGTCCACGGAAATTATTGGGAGATAGCTCCGGGGAATAATTCTGATCGAGCATTTCCAGTCCTAGAACCGCACCCATGGCAATTTCTTCATTTTTCTCGTGATACACAATTACGTTTACAATCGGAACTTCGGGAGATGATTCATGCAGATCGAAAGAAATATCTATATCTTCTTTTTCTATAAGTTGCATAATGGCATAACCTACTTTTTCGGTCAAATTCCCATCCGCTCTTCCCGGATACGAACGATTTATGTTCCGGGTTTCAAATCCGGAAAGTTGCTGATTTGAAGGATAATGCGAGGTTACAAGGGGGTCGGGCCATTGATCCAATGGATTTGTCACCCTCGACCCTAAGCGAAACTGTCGCATATTATTTTGGGTCTGAATGGGGTAAAACTGGGGATTCCCCTCCATAGGATCTGTGCAGGTAAAAGCACTCTTATTCAGTCTTGGGATAATAAATATCCTGCCCTGGGTAACTTTTATGTTCTCGAGAATTAATACCGAGGCCAAAAAGGAAGCTGTTTCATTCGGGTGTGCTCCGGCGGCAATCATGGCAGTGCCACCAGGCTGTCCGCTGTCGTATATATAGACTTCAGTATCGCCATTTGTCCCTTTTATTCCTTCAAAGTAGTCACTCAGCATAGCCGTTTTGGTTATGGATTCTGAGGGATACAAAGCTTCAGGTGTATGCATTTTCAAAAATTCCAAAGAGGCAATAGTTCCTGCTACACCGGCAATTAGAAGCACAATTATATGGATAAGGTATTTTCTTAGCATTTCATTTTATTTGAAAAATCCTTAATACAAATACAAGTAAAACCATCGCCATGGCTATTAAATTCTTCCAGTTCTTTTCTTTAAAAAATTGAATAAAGAGAATTACAGTTATAAAAAGTAATATTAATGTATAAATTATATAAGGGATCATAATTTAAAAATTAAAGTATCAGACCTGCTATTTCATCAGCATAAACAATTATTAATATACCAACAATCATGGAGAAAATTATAGGAATTAAGGCAATTTTTAATATTCTGAAATGATTTTTCTCTTCAATAATTTGTCCCGCATAGGCACATAAAAGTGCTGGTGGAGGCATCATATCGCCAAGCGCCGCCATTAAAACAAGAGCAGATGTTACCACCAAAGTACTTTTTCCTATGAACACATAAACCAATGGCACTCCAATGATGGAAGCAGAGCCATAGGCCGATCCAAAAAAGGGCATGATGCCCGCAGCAAAATATCTTAAGCTCTCTGGAAGGTCAAGCGCAACCACCGCCAAATATCCTCTTACACCTGTCAATGCAAGAATTTGCAAAAACATCCCGACTCCAATTAAAATAGCTAATACTGGTAGGGCCGATTTTAGAGCTTTACCTGAAACATCAATTAAACTCATTTTTTTTCCGGTGAATAAACCCATTATGGCGCCGATCATAAAAATAAGGGGAACCCCTAAATGAGGTATGTATTCATGGAATCTAATTTCTCCAACCATATAGGCAACTACAAAAAACAGAGGCAAATAAAGCCTGAATTTGTATTTTTCATGTTCAAGCGTGTCCAGATATGCTTTTACGTTTTCCTGGTTATAATTTTTCAGGAAACGGAATCTGAAATATAAAGCCGTCATCAATGCTACGGGAATGGAAGCAACTAAAAGTGGTAATCCAAATCCAATATAGGGCATATCCACACCACCTCCAATTATCATTACGGGAATACTTATGGGAGGAGCTACTTCGCCAAATACAGCGGCCATTGCTATTAATGCTCCTACAGCCAGGGGAGGCATCCCCATAGCAATAAGAATAGGTGCCGCTAATGCCCCTGTGGTTAGAATGCAGGTTGAAGAAAGTCCGGTTAGCATGCCTGGGAACATGGTGAACAATACCAATACAATTATCAGCATAGTGGGATTCTTGTAAAATATCTTCAGAATTCCTTTGCTGATCCCTGTAAGAGCTCCGCTGTATTCCATAACTTTCATAAATATCATGGCAGTGGAAATAATAAGAATGGCTTCAAGAAATCCGAATCCACCTTCAACCAAATGCCTGATTGGTATCCCATTTCCTGCAACCAATGCACCAACAACAGCTGCTAACATTAAGGAAACACCAGCAGGTAGTTTCAAAATAAAAACAGTGAGGGCAAATGTTGCCAACATGGAGAGTAAAATAATCAACTCAATACTCATAAGAAATCGTGTAAAATGATGACTTTTTCTTTTTGCAAATGATGTGCCATAAAGCTTATTTATATGAATCATAAGGCTATGACTGTAAGACCAGCTGTGAACCCGGTTTTTATTGTGCTGAAACAGCCCAGTTCAGGTGTGTGATTCGCCCAGTAATTTGTGCAGAATGTTAGTGAATTTGAGGGAGAAAGACATATTTATATTTTTTTGAATCATTTTGGGTTTGTATATGAATCATTTCAATATAAAATACACTTTTTCATCGTTTTGGCACTTGTTTTGATAAGCCACACCTTAAATGCCAGTAGAAAATGAAATTGAAATCCATTCTTTTGGGAATTGGGCTTGTCCCTGTTATGTTTTATACTTTTGTAGTTTCGGCTCAGGATTTTGTTCCCGGGGAATCTTATTTTTTGAAGAATAAATATGTGGAGTATATCCACGGTAACCTTCCTTTGGTTATCTCTGTACCCCATGGCGGATATGAAATTCCCGATGATATTCCTGAACGGATGGGTAAATTTGCGAAAAATCAGGATATTTACACCATTGAGATAGCAGAGGAAATAAGAAAAAGAGTTTTTGAACTCACCGGAAAATATCCATACATAGTTATAAATCACCTTCACAGAACCCGGTTCGATGCAAACCGTGCTCTTGATGAAGCTGCCGATGGTAACAAAATTGCTGAAGCTGTTTGGTATGCTTATCATCAACAAATTGATAGTGTTGAGGCCTTGATTACCAAGGATTTTGGGAAGGGTCTCTTTATCGATCTGCATGGTCATCGTCATTCTGTTCAAAGAATTGAAATCGGATATTTAATCAGTGATGTTGAATTACGACAGGATGCCGATTTTTTAAATGATGGTTATATTGATGAGTACAGCAGCATAAGAAATCTTCTTCAAACAAAAGATTCCACAATTACTTTTACTGATATAATCAGGGGAGATCATAGTCTGGGCTCTTTATTAAGCGCAAAGGGACAGGTTTGTGTCCCCGATAACACCCGATTATTTCCCGAGGAAGGCGAACCCTATTTTAGTGGTGGTTATAATACTATGCGCCATGGATCATCAGATGGAGGTACTATTGACGGTATTCAAATAGAAATCGACCTTACTTCACGTACCGATATAGAAAAACGCATGAAAATTTCTGACGATATAGCCCTGAGTTTGCTCGAATTTCTTTCCTTGTATTATTTTCCTGAGGATGAAGTTTTGGCTTCTTTTGGGCAAAAAGTCCTCATGGCCGGGGAGTAGGATGATGTGATGGTCTGGACTCACTGCCGTGCGTCAGTAGAATATGAATTATTCTTATACCTTATAACAAAATACGATGCGAAAACTGTTTTTTCTATCCCTGATACTTATTTTTTCCGGATGCAACTTTGATAAAACTCCATTGGAGAATCATAGCATTTTTATAAATGATGTTCTTAACAATGAGTCTTCTTTTTATCATTTGACATATCATGCATCAGACACTGCAAATATGCTGCCTATTGGGGTATTTGATTCTGGAATTGGCGGGCTGACGGTTTTTGAAGCAATAATAAATTCAGATAATTTCAACCTGAACAAAATTCGCCAGCCGGATGGAAAGAAAGATTTTATTAACGAATATTTTATTTATCTGGCCGATCAGGCAAATATGCCATACAGTAATTATGTTGAAATTGGAAAACCTGAACTTTTGGAGGAACTCAGTTTAAAAGATGCTCTCTTTTTAGTAAATAATAAATACAATTCTTCCCCTCTTTCATCAGAAATTAGTTATGATAAGCCTTCAGTAAAAACTATTGTAATTGCCTGCAACACTGCAACAGCCTATGGAAAAAATTTGATTGAGGATTTTCTGGAACATTCAGGTGTTAATATTAAAGTCCTTGGAGTGGTTGATGCCGGCGTAAATGGTGCTTTAGAAGGATTTAAAAAGGATGAAAGTGGTGTTATTGCTGTTTTTGCAACTCCGGCTACCGTAAAATCAGAGGTTTATGTTAATTCACTCTTGCAGCAGATTAAGGAAAATGACTATAATGGGAAGATTGAGTTTGTACAACAAGGAGGAAAAGGATTGCATGAGTCAATCGATAACAAAGAAGACTTTATCAGGGAAAATATTTTACATCCGTCATTATCCTATAAAGGGCCTTCATACTTCGATGAGCAATTCTTAATCAATAAAGAACTGCTTCAAACCTATAATTTTGACACTAGCGATTTCAAGATGGTGTATAATGGGGAAAATATATTTGTTTCCGATACCATACAGATTAATTCCATTGAAAATTATGTCAGGTACCACATTGTCTCATTAGTGGAAAAGATCAGATTGTCAGGCACAAAGCTTAAATTGAAATCAGTAATACTGGGATGCACACATTACCCTTTTGTAAAAGATGAAATTAATGAAGTATTATCTGAATTAAGGGAAAATGAAGCTTATCGGACTTTTTTATCCCCTGAAATTAGTCTTATTGATCCTGCCGACAATTTAGCCATTGAGTTGTACGAGCATCTGTCTGAAAATAACTTGCTTTTCCCTGGCGCCATAGATCAAAAAGGAAGGTCTTCATTTTATCTTACAGTCCCTAATACTTTTATTTCTGAAGTGGAAACCACCTCCGAAGGGGTATTTAGCTACGATTATCAATATCTGAAAAGGGAGATTAATTCGCTTGTGGATCATACCTTAAGCCTGCCTTTTTCAAGAGAAGTGATTTCAGCATCACAGTTGGAGCAAATCGAAAAAAAATTACCGGCCACATACGAACTTATTGCACCCGTTATAAAGTAAAAATTATATATGTACGGACGCCCGCCCGTGCGTCCCAACCATCCTTCGGGCCTCAGGCTCAGGAACCGCCACATCATCCATCGGCCCTTCGACAAGCTCAGGGACCTCAGGCTCAGGAACCACCACATCATCCTTCGGCAAGCTCAGGAACCACCACATCATCCTTCGGCAAGCTCAGGAACCACCACATCACATCCTACCTACTTCCCTGATACGTTGCATAACCCGGATTCTGTTGATCCCTGATATTAGGATTCGCATCCATTTCGGTCTGTGGGATGGGATAAACAACCTGGTGAAAATGCTCTGACTGACGGCCGTTTACAGGATCTATACTTAAGGGAGCAGGATGAGAGCCGTCTCTTGAAAAGGCTCTTTTCTTTCTTAAATAGTCGAATATTTCATGACCTTCAAGTGCATATTCTCTGCGCCTTTCATTAAAGATAGCTGTTTTTAATTCCTGCCCTGATAATCCTGTCAGACTTGAGTCTGTTCTCGCTGAGAAAACTTTATTAAGATAAATAAGCGCATTTCCATTATCGGGGATTTCAGAGTAGGCTTCAGCTGCAACCAGTAATACATGAGGTAATCTTACATATGGAACATCATGGATAACTTCAGTCTCTATTCCTATATACTTATGATAAGCTCTTGCCGAGTATCCGGGTCCTCCGGGCACACTGCCCAATAAACTGGTTTTATCTTCTTTAAAAAGCTGGGTTCTGATATCATTGGTGGAAAACAGGTTGATAAAAGCATCGGATGCTCCATATTCTCCATATCCGGTTGAGGAAGCATCAATCCTTCCCAGTGCATTAAGAGTTTTAAAAGCATAGTATGCTATAGAACCCAATTCAAGATTATCGTTTGCATCGTAATACATTTCAAAAACACTTTCATCATTAAACCTTTGTGTCATATTATTTATGAATTGTGTCTTCGGTATCATGCTGCCTCCAATGGATTCGGCCATCAGCGCTTCATCTTTTGCCAGACCCCACTGTTCGGTATAGAGATATACATTAGCGAGAATAGCGTGAATAGCTTGCTCGGTGATATAATATTTTTCCGATCTGGTTTTGTCAATAAGAGGCAGAGCTTCTGTTAAAAGTTCAATAACATAATCGTAAGAATCTTGCAATGACTCTCTTGTAGGAGGATTGTTGATAGCGTCTGAATTTTCTTCAGCAGTCTTAATTAAGGGAACTCCCATGCTGTATGCTTCATCATCGTTTCCCATCCATAAGGGGTAGCAGAAGGCACGCAATAACTCAAGGTATGCAATAGCTTTAATGGTCATTGCCTGAGCTTTGAAGTCGTTTACCTTCACTTCCTCTCCATCATAATTTGGTAATGAGGCTAAAAAACTATTACTATTCGCAATAGTGCGGTAACAATAATTCCATAAATATCCGGCATAACCTGCGTCTGATGCAATTTCGGTATATTTATATTCCTGGTCAAATCTTAAATTAGGATTTGGTACAAAATGGAAGAAATCTGTCCCTTTCAGCGATCCGCGGAGTGGCACATTCCGGCCAAGGAGATAAGAGTCTGATAGCAGATCATACAAAGCGGTTAGTGGTGCTTGAGCATATTCAATATCTGAATACATCTGCTCTGTTGTCAGAGCGTTATCCGGATACCTGTCTAAAAATCCTTCGCAACCTGCAGATAAAATAATTACCAGAGCAATCAGGAGTTTTTTAGTATTTCTATATATTGTTTTCATCTCTATAAATTTAAAAGGTTAAATTGATGCCAACGGTATACATTTTCGGGGATGGGAAATCGTAGACATAGCGATATCCGTTTACTCTGACTTCCGGATCAAAATTTGGCATGTCCGTTAAAACAAATATATTCTCACCCTGAACGAAAAGTCTGCAACTGCTTATCATCAGTTTTTTGGAGATACTTTGAGGGATTACATAGCCGAGCCTGATATTTTTCATCTTAAAATAAGCCCCATCGTAGGCATGTCTCGTTGAAAACTGACCTCCGTTGGTTAAGCCGTTTATCCTTATAGGGTTAGCCGCCAGCGTATCTACGGGTGTCCAGCTATCCATCTGAACCGTCTCGAAGTTCAGATACGACTGTCCTCCATCCGTTTGGGTGTATCTGCTGGCAGCATAATCTAATGTATAAAAGTCCCATGCAAAGGAAAATAAAACACTCAGGTCAAAATTCTTATATTTCAATAAGGAGGATATCCCACCCGATTTCTGGGGTTCTCTGGTGCCTATAATCTGACGAGTTGCTTCAGCATAATTATCGGTTAGAGTTATTTCACCTGTCAGATCATCAACATGATTCCATAAGGGGGATCCTGTTGAAGGATCAACGCCTACATATTCAGGAAGATATAAAGACCCTTCAGCATAACCCACCCGATCAATATTTGTAGGGCCAACCTGATCGTTTGGAAGTTCCAGAACGAGGTTGTTCAATGTCGATAGATTGAGGGTAACATTCCAGCTAAGATTCTTTAATCTAATAACTTCCGCATCCAAAGTATATTCAAAACCTTTATTTTCAATAGAACCAAAATTTACCAAAGCATTGGTAAATCCAGTGGTTCTGGATATTTCCTTATTGATTAGCAGATCTTTTGTAAGGCGGCGATAATATTCTGCACTTGCAAAAATCCTTCCATTCAGAACTTTTATTTCTGCACCCAGATTTGTGTTTTCACTTGATTCCCAGCTTAGGTTTTTGTTCGGGATATTATTAATGAGTGCTCCTGAGAGATTGTAATAATCATATCCGAGGGTGAAGTTCGACAGAAAACCATACAAATCGCTTGGCAATGTTCCGCTCGTGCCAAAGCTGGCTCTGATTTTGGCATCATCCAGCCACGCGAAATCCATAAATGCCTCCTGTGATAATCGCCACGATCCGGATATGGAATAAAAACCATTCCATCTTCCAATCTCACCAAATCTCGAAGAGCCATCGGCTCTGTAGCTGAACTGTGTATAGTATTTATTATCGTAATTATATTGAAGTTGCGAAAATCCTGATAAAAGGGCATCGTCCCAGGTTCTGCCAATAGTTTCGGTAGGGGTTGTACCTGTACTCAGGATAGGGGTCAGGGAATTTGCATAACCTGTGGCTACTGCGCCAAGTTCGGTAGTATGTGTCAGTTCCGATTCCCAGCCTGCCAAAGCCGTAAGATTATGCTTCTCTTTTATGGTTTTGCTATAGTTTAAAATTGTTGAAGAGCTTAGCCGGCGTCGGGTGGTCTCGATATCCTGTCTCCTTCCCGAAAGTGGGGCACCTGTTCCAACCACAGGATTTTCCCATCTTATTTCGTATAATGGCCTGTTATCATAGCCAAAAGTTGTTTTAAGGAACAGATCTTTAGTAAAATTAAACTGAGCCCAGGCTGTGGTTATATTTCTGGTTCCGCTGCTGTTATATATGTTCATTTCACGAATAGCAACTGGATTGTAGTTGTTCAATATGCCTCCGGCAAGGGAAAGATTGGGTTCTCCATCATAATAAACAGGTACAACGGGAGGGATATTTGCTGCAGCTCTCAGAGGATTCACGAAGAGGTTTCCTAATAGAGGCCCGTTCTGATTATTGTAGGACATATTCATATTCACTCCAAACCAGACATGTTTGTTGGTCTTTGAAGTGAGATTAAGCCTCCCGGATATTCTGGATAAGTCTGATCCTTTAATGGTACCAATTTGTTCGAAATATTCTCCGGAAGTAAAAAATGTAATACCATTTTGTCCGCCCGATGCAGAAAGATTAATTTTCCGGGTACCTCCCTGCTGCGATACATGATCATACCAGTTTGTATTGGGATACTCATCGTAACCATCGCCCCAAAAATCGTATTCAACACCATTAAGAGCATAGGTCCGGTTAAAATTATTGCGCGCTGCGTTTTGATAATAATTATATGTGCCCTCATTGGCATAGGTGTCTTTAATATAATCTATCTGACTAAGTCCGGTAAAAATAGCATCCATACCCATTAGTCGGTGCATTTCTCCTTCAACCCACTTTTCGGCATACTGATCTTTGTCGGCCATAGGTTTGTTATACAGTGCATTAGCAACTCCGTACTGGACGTCGAGGTTGAATTTTGTCTTACCCTCCTGACCTTGTTTTGTAGTAACAATGATTACTCCATTTGCCGCTCTTGAACCATAAAGAGATGCTGCTGCTGCATCCTTCAACACGGTTATTGAAGCTATGTCAGAAGGATTTAAAGTAGCCATAGGGTTGGTGCCGGTTGTACTCATTTGAGTCAAATCCGTCATATTTATAGGGATGCCATCAATAACGTATAAGGGTGAGTTTACAGCATTCTCTGATCCCGTTCCCCTTATTCTTACCACTTCAGCCGCACCCGGCTGTCCGGATGTATTTATTACCAGTCCGGTGGTATTGGCTGCCAGGGCAGCGGTAAAT
>JAIOZL010000060.1 GCA_021740645.1 Bacteroidales bacterium | reverse complement strand
AGAACATGACCGTCACGCATAACCCCATTTTATATGCCGGAGTAACCAGTTTTGATGTCACGGCCAATGAGGGCGCCCTGATCTGTCTGACGGTCAATGGTGAGATCATCGGTACAGGTGAAGCTACGGGTACACCGGTTTCGATCAGCATACCTGCACAACAACCTCCTGATGATGTAGTGGTAACTATTACCCTGCAAAATTATTACAGGTATTCCGCAGTAGTGGAAGTAATACCTCCTTCAGGACCTTATGTGGTATACAATGCTGTTGAAATTAATGATGACGCAGGTAACGGAAACGGTATCATGGAAACTTCCGAGGCAATCTTAGCTTCTCTTAGCCTTGAGAATGTAGGTGTTGAAGATGCAACCAATGTATCTGCAACAATACAAACAGCTGATCCCTATGTAACTGTAACTGATGATAATGAAGATTATGGAAGTGTTACGGCTGGGTCTACTGTTGTTATTGATGATGGGTTTGCCTGGGATGTGGCAGATAATATTCCTGACCTTCATCAGGTAATTTTTGAAATAAATGTGACAGACGGCAGTGAGACCTGGACTACATTCTTCGGAGTAGAGGGTCACGGGCCAGAACTGGAAATCGGAAGTTTAACCATTGATGATTCCAACGGTGGAAATGGAAACGGACGTCTGGATGCAGGCGAAGATGCAGACATCATTATCGAAACCAGTAATTTGGGTTCTTACCATGCCATGGGTGCTATTGGTACATTGAGTATTACTAACCCATTTATTACTGTAAATAACTCTACCCACGATTTTAATGTAATCGGATCCGGTGCAACAGATGATGCCGTATTCAGTATATCCGTGGATGGAGGTGCACCAGCCGGAACTGCTGTAAGCATTACTTATGAAGTGAATGCCGGAGGATATAATGCACAATCTTCATTTGGTGAAACCATTGGTTTGATCCTCGAAGATTGGGAAACCGGCGATATGTCGCAATACGATTGGGTAACCGGTGGAAATGCGAACTATACAGTAACAAATACCGGAGCTTATGAAGGTACATATTGTGCAAAATCAGGTGATATTGGCGATAACCAAAGTACATATCTTCAATTGGAATATGATGTATTCAGTGATGATTACATTTCTTTCTTTGTTAAAGTTTCTTCAGAAAGTAATTATGATTACATGAGATTTTATATCGATGGAAACGAACAGGATTCCTGGTCGGGCGAAGTTGGTTGGCAGGAAGTTGAATACCCGGTTACTGGAGGTGTGCATACTTTTAAATGGGTATTTGATAAAGATTATAGTGTATCATCTGGCTCAGACTGTGGATGGGTTGACTTTATTGTGTTACCTGCTCCTCCGATGACTACTGCATTTGCCGGTTCGGATGACGAGACTTGTGAAGATACTCCTTTCCAAACACAGGGTAATGCCACCTTATACAATGTCGTTTACTGGCAAACCAGTGGAACAGGTACTTTCGATAACCAACAGATCATGGATCCGGTTTATATTGCAAGCGCGGCTGATATTGAGGCAGGTGAAGTAACCTTATCCGTTACTGCCTATGGACCTGATTACAATGTTACAGACGAAATGATACTTACCATACATAGTGCTGCTGTTGCTTTGGCTGGTGATGATGACATGGCTTGTACAGACATGTCGTATGAACTCATCAATGCAAGTGCTGAGAATACTACAGGGATTTTATGGGAAACAGCAGGTGACGGAACCTTTGACGACGCTAGTGTAATTAATGCAATTTATACTCCGGGAACAGGTGACCTTGCCAACGGCTCTGTTACACTTACTTTGAACGCTTATAGTGGTGCAGGCTGTGATGATGCTATGGATGACATTATGCTGAGCTTTACCGATGCTGCCACAGCTTATGCCGGTGAATCTGCAACTATTTGTAGCAACGATACCTACACCCTGATGGATGCCATGGCAGAGAATTATGAATCTTTGATGTGGTCGACAGATGGGGATGGGATGTTCGATGATTATACTTCTATAAACCCTGTTTATACTCCAGGTACAGGCGACATTGTTAATGGAATCGCCAACCTCACTTTGATGGCTTATGGAAATGGCAATTGCGGCGAAGTGACATCTGAATTAACCCTCAGTTTTGAAGCTGCAGCTGAAGCATTTGCCGGAGAAGATGCCGGAATTCTTCCGGGTGAGGCCTATACCATAACTGATGCTTCCGCCATGAATTATTCTGATATGATGTGGTCAACTTCAGGTGATGGAACATTTGATGATGCTACCGCCATGAACCCAACCTATACACCGGGCACCAATGACATTGATGCCAAGGAGGTCATGTTAAGCTTATCCGCTTACGGTAATACTCCTTGTGGTGATATGATGGATGATATGATGCTTTCTATCTCTACCGGAATCGGTGAAAACCTGGCCGGATTTAACCTGTCTATATTCCCCAACCCGAACAGCGGGATGTTTAACCTTGAGCTAAGCGGTGACCGTAATGAAGAAATAAGTGTTCGCATTTATAATTCATTAAGTGAAGTGGTCTTTGAAAAGGAAAACATCAAAGTAGAAAGTTCTTATATTGAAAACTTCAACCTGGAAGTAGAGCAGGGGATTTATTATATTCGCATACAGGGAGAAGAATTATTGATTAACAGGAAAGTGATTATTAAAAAATAATACAGTTCCATAATTTTAAGAGGTTGTTTGAAAAAGCAACCTCTTTTTTTAAATTATATATTGTCAACGAATTACTAAAAAAAAATTGAATTAATCAGGCTTTCTTTAAATTGTTAATTAATTTTATATCTATTTAAATATCATTATATTTGCCTTCAATTATATGAAAAGCACTTAATCTTAAATCTTATAATCATGAAAAAAGTATTATTTTCTTTTATGGCTGTGATCATGACAATAGGCGTGATTGCACAGCAAGTGCCACGTGAAAATGTGGTTATAGAAATTGGCACTGCTACATGGTGAGGCTACTGTCCTTACGCAGCAGCAGCAGCTGACGATTTGATAGCCAATGGATTTGATGTCGCCGTTATGGAGCATCACGTATCTTCCTCCGCAGGGGGATTTTATAATCAATATTCCCAGGCAAGGTTAACTTTATATGGAATATCCGGAATTCCAAATTCATTTTTTGATGGTATTACAAATGTTTTGGGTGGCTCAACAGGTACATACAGTGCTTTCCTTTCTAAGTACAACCAGCGTATAGCAGTTCCTTCTAAATTTGAAGTAGCCATTAATGGTTTTAATGAGGGTAATGATTTTACCGTTGTAGCCTCCATTGAAAATGTTGAGCCATATGCTGGCTCTAACATTGTTTTACATTTCGCCGTTACAGAATCGGGATGTATGTATGGAGGTACTGCATATAATTATGTAACCCGCCTGATGGTTCCCAGTCAGACTGGAACCCCACTGGATTTTAGCAGTACCACTTCAGAAAGTGTTGTACTCGATTTTAGTTTAAGTCCTACATGGGTTTTAGATAATTGTGAATTCATCGCCTTTGTCCAGGATATGACATCCAAAGAAATTCTGCAAGCAGCAAAAGCTCCGGCAAATGATTTGATGCCCATGTATTATGATAATGCAGCATGTTTGGCAGTAAATAATGTTCCTGTGACAAACTGTACAGGTGAAATTGCACCAATGGTGACCGTAGCATGTGAAGGTGCAACTAATATGACTTCACTGGATATCAATTACCAGGTGAACGAAGAAACTATGAATACCTTTAATTGGACTGGCGACCTGGCTTATGGTGAATCGGAAATGGTGCAGCTTCCTTCAGTTTCTTTTAATATACAGAACGAAAACAATGTAGTGATCTACACTGCAAATCCTAATGGAAATCCTGATGAGGACCCAATGAATGATACCACTTATACCAGCTTTACGTCTGCCGTGGAGGTTGTTCCCAATATTTATATGTTCCTCAAACTGGATAACAACCCCGGTGAAACTACCTACGAATTGAAAAATTCGGCAGGAGAAGTTTTATTCTCTGGTGGGCCATTTGCAAATGCACTCGAAATGGTAAAAGACACATTCTATCTCAGCCTTGATGATTGTTATACATTTTATATTTATGACTCAGGAGATGACGGGTTAACTGATGGTGGATTCTTTGCTCTCAGAGAGAGTAATTTTAATCTCATTTATGAAAACAATGACTTTGCCAGTTCTGAAGAACTCGTGCAGTTTTCTATTGATTTGGTTTCCGTTGCCGAGCGCGAAGAAATGGAGTCATTCAGTGTATTTCCAAATCCATTCAACCAGGAAACTCATGTAGCTTTTGTTCTTGAAAGTTCAGAAAATGCAGAAGTAATTCTTTATAACCTTATTGGAGAACAAGTTCTTAATATTCCTATGAAAGAATATAATGCAGGACGTAATGTTGTTACAATAAATGCTGCAGAAATGCCTTCAGGAATATATTTTGTGAACCTGAAAATAGGCGATCGTATCTTTACTAAAAAAGTATCCGTTCGCTAGATATACAGTTTAAAAGTATCAGGAGCGGCATTTTCAGAAATGTCGCTCCTTTTGTTTTTGGCCATAAACACTGCCAATTTTCGTTTAAAATTATTTTTTGAATTCACTTCGACCAACATTCAAACAACTATTTCTTTTTGGCAGGTGTCTTAAAATGTGTTATGTTCGTAGAATAAATATTAAATCCATTTCAATAAAAACAAGATGAAGAAATTTTTACTATCAGGACTGTTAAGTTTTATTATTTCCGCATCCTTTGCAGGAATTGTTGAACAAGAATATTATTTTGATAACCCTACAATCAAACAAAGTGGGGATTATCAGTTAATAGGATTTGACGGGTTAATGCTTACCGGAATAACCGGCGAACCCACACTTCCTTACCAGGCAGTGAAGTTACTTTTGCCTCCCGGTGAAATGGCGGTTTCAATGGAAATCATCCGGGAAAACGAAGTGAACCTTCAGGGTGTTTATGAGGTTTATCCCATGCAAAGCTCAAGACCATTATCCGATGAAAGCCCTTTTATTTTCCAGAAAAAAATTCAGCTTTATAATCAAAACATTACCTATCCTTCTGATCCTAAAGGACAGCTTACTACCTCATACCTTAACGGGCACTCCATTGCGATGTCATCTTTTACTCCACTATTATATGAGCCATTAACCGGCCAGGTATCTTATTATAGCAAAGTAAAAGTTATCATTACCACTGTACCTGACCCACATGCAGAAGAAGTAATTGAAAATTTAAGCTCCTCTGAAAGTGCCTCAAAACGTATCGCTAATTTTATTCAGAATCCAGCCCTTTTAAAACAATATCCTTCACTGGAAAAATCCGGTGATGAATATGAATTTCTGATTATTACTCCCCAGCAGTTTCAGAGCAATTTTGATGGCCTGGTAACAGCTTATGTTCACATGGGTATGAAAACAGAAATTGTGACAAAAGAAGAAATAAACTCAAATGGAACAGGGCAGGACCTTGCTGAAAAAATCCGAAACTATATTATCCAGGAATACCAGGACAATGGAATCGAATACGTATTGCTTGGGGGTGATGTGGAGCATATCCCTTACCGTGGATTTTATTGTTATGTTCAGTCTGGTTCGGGATATGAAGATGACGACATTCCTGCAGATATGTACTATTCAGCGCTTGATGGTACATGGAACGACGACAATGATAACCTTTGGGGAGAAATTGGAGAAGATGACCTGCTTCCGGAAATTGCCGTTGGGCGTTTTTCTTTCAGCAATCTATCGGAACTTAACAATATGCTCAATAAAACCATTATGTATCAAACCAATCCTGTTTTAGGTGAGCTAACCAATGCGCTACTAGCTGGTGAATGGTTGTATTCAAACCCCCTTACTTATGGTTCGGATTATCTGGAGCTTTTGATCGGCTATCAAAATGAAAACGGTTATGAAACATGGGGAATCCCTGAAGATTATAATTACCAGAAACTTTATGAATCGGTTGGCTCATGGGGAGCAAATGATTTAATAACAGCGATTAACTCAGGGAAACAATTTGTACACCATGTAGGCCATGCCAATTCCAATTATGTGGCTTATATGTATAATTCAGATATTACCAATTCCAATTTTTATGGAGCCAATGGAGTAGACCACAACTTTACTCTTTTCCTGTCGCATGGATGTATTTGTGGAGCCTTCGACGACAATGACTGCATCATGGAAAAAATGCACAGCATTGAAAATTTTGCTGTCGCGGTAATAGGAAATTCGAGATATGGCTGGTTTAACGAAGGGCAAACTGAAGGGCCGGGTGCTCACCTTAATCGTGAAATGGTGGATGCCCTGTATCATGAAAAAATGAACCATTTGGGTGCAGCCTTTACAGAGTGTAAAATACAAACCGCTCCCTGGGTAACCGCACCCGGACAATGGGAAGAAGGCGCCTTGAGGTGGAATTTTTACGACATTAATATTTTGGGTGACCCCGGTTTAAGTGTATGGTCAGATGAACCTATGGATATAGATGTAAGCCATTCAGGTGTTTATTTAATGGGTACCAATTCTTATGAAGTGAATGTTTCGTCAGATGGGCTTCCTTCGCAAAATCTCACTTGTACCTTTGCCATTGGTGATGATATTTATGGTGTTGCAACCACAGATGCTACAGGCATTGCTAACATTAATGTGGAGGACATGCTTAATCCTTGCAGTGCCCAGGTGATTGTTTCAGGCTATAATGTAAAACCCGAAGCCTTTGATGTGGAATGCACAATCAATACCAATGTTTTATATCGGTCAGCACAATCAAAAGTCAATATCTATCCTAACCCTGTCAAGGATAACTTTGTGGTAGAATATTATTTGCCAAAATCCTCTGAGATTAGTGTTGAGGTTGTTGACCAACTGGGAAGCAAAAAATTAGTACTTTTAGACCGTCAGGTTCAGGCACATGGATTGTATAAATTGAATTTTTCCAAACCTGATTTAGAAAATGGTATTTATATTTTAAACATTCAATCTGAAAATTTCTCAGCATCTAAAAAATTGATTTTAACACAATAGAAAACAAATATTTTAGCTATACAAAGAACATTAACATGAAAAAAACTACATTATTTTTAAGTCTGCTTTTTATTGTATTCGGACTTTTTGCCCAAAAAAGCTGGGTAGGGTTTACATCAGATTCTCCTGCTTTACCCCAAATTCAAATTGTTGAACAAAACAATAGTCAACTTATTCTCGATATATCTATTAGCGGGATGTATGTAAGTGAAGTTACCGAGAATGGGCAAACATTTCAACGACTGGAATTAATTCCTGACCGCTCTACCAAAGAGATCGGCAGACCAGAACTACCCATGATTACTGAGCTAATAGGTGTTCCGGATAATAGACTGGTAAGTGTTGAGATATTGGAAATGGAAACCATAAAACAGGAAAACTATGTAATTTATCCCTTCCAAACCCCTACAACGGATAACCCTGGAGGTCATGCGCATGAATTTGTAATGGATAAACCATTTTATCTTCAGTCGAAAAGCTTTCCCGGCCGCCAGGTTTATATTGATAATACCGGCATCTGGAGAGACGTAAAAGTTGCCTCACTCCATCTGGTTCCATTTGAATACAATGCTTCAGATAAGGGCCTGGAAGTGGCTACAAACATTAAAGTTAAAATCAGCTTTACCGGAAACGATCCTACAATGAACCTGAACAGGAGTAAGTCTGTCTCTCCTAAATTTTACAGGATGTATGAATCCAAAATACTTAATTTCAGTTCTCTTGGGTACACCAAGTCTTTCAAAGCAAACAGCGACATCAAATACCTCGTGATTACCAATACAGGTGCAGTTTCTTCTGTTCAACCTTTTATCGATTGGAAAAACCAACAAGGACAAAAAGTTGAGGTGAAAACTCTTGAATCCGGTTTTGAAGATCCCCAGGATTTTAAAACCTATATTGAATCAATATACAATAGTGATAACCTTGAATATATTCTGATTGTTGGAGATGCATATCCCAATGGAGGTTCAGGTGGAGGCCCCGATATCGTTCCGATGTATTGGTGGGCGCCAAGTGGTGAAGACGCAACGTATTCTGACAGTTGGTATACATGCCTTGATGGGCCCGACGACCATTATGCAGATATTGCGATTGGCCGTATTGTTTATGACAACCTTGCTGAACTTGAGCTTCAGATTCAAAAAACGATGGATCATTATCTGGCTCCTGATATGAACTCGAACTGGGCTGAAAACAGCATTCTTATTGCACACCAGGAGAACTATCCGGGAAAATATACCCAGTGTTGTGAAGAAATCAGAACCTTTCCTTATGCCCTTCAAACTCCTATCTTCGAGCAGGCATATGGGGGTGCAGGCTATACAAATTCACAGGTGGTGGATTATGTAAATGCAAACTCTTGCGGGATATTCAATTACCGTGGACATGGAAGCGCCACAGAATTATGGCAATGGGGTCCATCCGGAAGTTTCACGGCCCAGCATGTAAACCAGCTTACCAATGACGACCAGTTATTTGTATTTTTTGATGTGTGTTGCGACAATATGGATATTGTTGCCCATGCAGGTGACTGTCTTTGTGAATCATTCATGAAATCGCCGGTTGCCTCTGTTGCTGCTAATGGAGCAATCATCCCTTCATATACTATCCCAAATCATGATTATGATAAAGAAATGTATAAGGCTGTATTTAATGAAGGAATATTCAATATTGGTTATGTTACAAACTACGCAAACGTTACCGTACTGAATGTACATGGTACGATTGGCCGCTCAAATGTTAGAACCTATTTATGGTTAGGTGATGCATCCATCGAACCCTGGACCTTACAACCGGCCAACTTGTCTGTGATACATGACGACCAGCTTTTTCTTGGATTAAGTACCTATTCAGTAACTGTGACCGGAACAGGTGGCGCACTTGAAAATGCCCTGGTATGTTTAACTAATGCCGATCAAACTTTATATGGTGTAGCTTACACAGATGCTTCCGGAGTTGCTGAAATTACATTTGATGAGCCCGTACAAATACCAGGCGACGCAACATTAACGGTAACCTATCATAATCATATTCCTTACCAGGCTAACATTGCCGTAATTCCTCAAAGCGGACCTTATGTGATTAAAGAATCATATACTTTGGATGATCAAACTGGTGGAAATGGTGATGGATTAATGGATTATGGCGAATCTGTTGAACTGAGTCTTTCAATCAAAAACGTAGGTATTACTGCTGCCACTAACGTGAGTGTAACCTTGTCATCAGCTGACCCCTATATCACATTTACCGACGACACAGAAATATATGGTGATATTGACCCGGAGGAAATATTAGAGATTGCAAATGGATTCGCTTTTGACGTAGCTGATGATATCCCTGACGGACATTATGTAATTGTGGATGTGGAAGCCAGTGGTGATGGTGATGAAATATGGAACAGTTCATTTACTATGGCTGGCCATGCTCCTGTTTTAACATTGGGAGTTTTTGAAATTTCAGATCCAACAGGAAACGGGAATGGAAAGATTGACCCGGGAGAAACTGTGGACATTACTATTAGTGTTGAAAATACGGGCTCTTCCGAAGCATTTAGTGTTTTAGGTGATCTTTCGGCTATTGATCCTTTTTTAACTATTAATACAGTACAAATTACTTATGGCAATATTGGAGGCGCTGCTTTTGCTGAAGGAACTTTTAGTGTTACTGCCTCACCTACAACCCCAACCGGACAATTAGTGGAACTAACCCTTGATATTTCTGCCGATATGGGCATTACCGGAATGGGATCTTTTGATGTTGTTATCGGACAGATTCCCGTATTGCTTCTTGATCTGGACGGAAACGCTAATTCAGCCACAGCGATGCAGGCCACTTTAGCTGATATGGATATTTCATGTGAACTGCTGACTTCTTTCCCTGCTGACCTGAACATCTACTCCTCCGTGTTTGTTTGCCTGGGAATTTACAGCGATAACCATGTATTAAGTAATACAGAAGGACAGGCCCTTGCCGATTATCTTAATACTGGTGGTAATCTTTATATGGAAGGTGGTGATACCTGGTATTACGACTCCCCAACTCCTGTGCACGCTATGTTTAATATAAATGGTACCTCTGATGGGTCAAGCGACATGGGAACAGTATTAGGACAAGCAGGGACCTTTACCGAAGGAATGACATTTAACTATACAGGTGATAATAGCTGGATGGATCATATTGATCCAATTTCGCCCGCTTACACCATATTCCAGAATCAATCTCCCTCATACGGAACCGGCATCGCTTATGATGAAGGAACTTATAAAACCATAGGTGCTTCTCATGAATTTGGCGGATTAGCTGATGGAACCTCTCCTTCAACCAAAGCTGACCTGATGGCGGCCTATATGGATTTCTTTGATATGTCTGTAAGCTTCCAGGCTATTTTCACCTCTAATGTTACTGAGTTATGTACCCAGGAAATAGTTGAATTTTATGATATGTCAACCGGGGGTGCGATATCCTGGCAGTGGACTTTTGAGGGTGGTTCTCCGGGTACAAGTACTAATCAAAACCCAATGGTAGCTTACTTTAACGCCGGAACCTTTGATGTAACACTTGAGATTTCTGATGGCGTGGAAACTTCTACATTAACTCTTCCTGATTACATAACTGTTCTTGCTACACCTGGCCAGGCTTCAGCACCAGAAGGTGAAGATATCGCCTGTACCAATTATGGAGTAACCTATGATTATACTACAATTGGTGCTGCTGCTGCCACAAGTTATATCTGGACATTGGAACCTGCAGAGGCCGGTACAATTTCAGGCGATGGAACTACAGGAACTGTTACATGGACGGAGAATTGGGCAGGCGATGCTGTAATTTCTGTTCAGGGAGTTAATGATTGTGGAGAAGGTTTGACATCAGACGGGATGGACGTTATGTGTACAATTTGTACCGGTATCGACGAAGCTACTTTAAGTTCAGGGGTGAACATATTCCCCAATCCTTCTGATGGGCAGTTTACTTTAAAATTTGGATTCGGGTTTGGTACTACTGATATCAAAGTGATGAATACATTAAATGAAGTTTTAGTGGATACACAAATTTATTCAAACCGCGGAGAAGTTTATGGTGTTGACCTGAGTGATCTCGCTGCAGGAATCTATTATATTCGTATTGCTGCCGGGGGCTCAGAAATAATACGTAAAGTCATTGTAAAATAGATTAATAGTTGAAAATTTTAAGAGAGGACACAATTGTTGTGTCCTCTCTTTTTTATCCTTTTTTTTAGATACAACTCCTGGGATTTTATGGGATCAGGATAATGGAAGGAAACTATAGATTAGTCGAAAAGCCAATCAGGCTATAATTATTGTTTTCCTGGAACTATTTTTTTGTATTTTTACGATAATGATTAAATTTCTATAACCAAATAATCATGGAAAGAAGGATATTACATTTTTATCAACAAATACTTACCAAATATTTATTTAAGCGAAAGATAAAAGCATTCATCACGCCTATTAATTTCATGTCTTCTGTTTTTTTATGTATGTTTTTTATCTTTCCTGAAGTGGGGTATTGCGATTCAGATTATAAAACTAAAATTACCATCGCTTTCCGATATGATGACTATAGTGCAGTCAGTGACACCAAACTGGAAAAACAGATCATTGAAATTTTTTCAGATTTTAATATACCGATAACCTTTGGGGTAATACCCAATGTTGTATCAAGCATGTATTCGGATACTATATCCAATGAGTTTATTATTTTAAAACGGAGAAAAATAAACATATTAAAAAAGGCCTCCAGGGAAGGCATAGTTGAAATTGCCTTGCATGGATACACCCATCGTCAGAATTTAAAGGTGAATATTTATACTGAATTTTCAGGCCTGGATTATAATGAACAATATAGAAAGATTAAACAAGGGAAAAATTTTCTTGAAAATGAAATCGGATCAAAAGTAACAACCTTTATCCCACCTTGGAATAGCTACGATTCAATAACATTGCAAGTACTTAATGAACTGAATTTTCAATTCATATCCTCAGATATTATTGGACAATCATACAATAACTCAGGATTGATGTATGTCCCTTTCACTTGCGAAGTGAATAATTTGAAAGATGCAATTATGTTAGCCAGGGAAAATTTAGATAATTCTGCACTGATTGTGGTTATGTTTCATCAGGATAATTTTATTGAGGCAAACAAAAATAAGGGATATATAAGCATCACTGAATTTGCTGAAATAATAAGCTGGATATCACAGCAAAAAGATATAAATATTATTTCAATCGCTGAATCCAATAATCACATAAGTGATTTATCATCCAGCCGTTATGCTAATAATTTAAGCAGATTTCAGTTGGCTTACAGGCTTCCCCCTTTCTTTCGGTACAAGTCAAATATTATTTATTCATCACAAGCCAGGATTTATAAACAAAAAACAGTAATGTATATTTATTTGATACTTATCCCCCTTTTAATTGCACTGATAACACATCTGGTGTCCTTTAGGATGAGGTCTTTTATTGCACACAAAAAGGCTAAATTGATTCCATATTTTCTTCTTATAATTTTAATATTTTTTGGGGCTGCATATTATTTTACTGTTGATTTTATAGGATATATGGCCATTCTGATCATGCAACTTTTGGTGGGTATTATATTTGGTATAATGGTTTCAGTAAGGCGGTTAAAAAAAAGGATAGCACTGCTGCATTAAATTTTTTATTTTGCCTCCCCAAAACTTTTAATATCTTCGCCAACCATTATGTTTTCTGAATTTGTCAGGCAACGATTACTGTGAATTAACTGTCAGACTAATAAACAAATATTGGGATAAGCTGTTTTAATCTTGTTTTGATAATTTTAAACTAAATATTTATAGCTTTAGCTTACAAATTCTTACCAATTCAATTTAAAACAGGTATTTATAATAATATTTCCGCAAGCACGATTGATAAATCATTAAATGAATATTAAACTTTAAACAAACAATATGAAACAAGCTAGACTATTGATGGCTGTTGTTTTACTTACAGCCTTTTTTGCAGAAAGTATATTTGCACAAAAGCAAAACTTTCCCACTAAACCGAAAGACGGGCAATCAGAAATGATCGACACCCGTGTAGATGCCATGAAATATTGGCGGCAACTTGCTGAAGAGGGGATCATTCCCGTTCAACAAAGAGTACCAATAGCCCCGGCAGAATTTACCGGAAGTATGATCACTGCGAAAAGTGTAATGGGGGGTAAAGATGACTCTCCCGATGTACCCTTAACTACAGCAACAAATGTATCCGAATCGGAAAACTCAATATTTGTGGACCCGAATAATACTGACAATGTATTAAACTCAAACAATTCTACCTCCTGGAACGGGGGAAGTGTTGGTACTTTGTACGGTGCCAATTATTTCATCAGTAATGATGCAGGTGCTACATGGGGTGGTTCAGCACAGGGTGCAGGCGGGGGAAACTCGGGTGACCCAACTACCGCTATCAGCCTCAGTGGAAGGATGTATGTAAACTATATCAGCAATAGTTATGGGCAGGGCATTGCCTGGTCGGATAATGGCGGCAGCACCTGGAGTACTGCCTCTGTTGCTCCTAACCCTGGAAGCCTGGCAGATAAAAACCATATGTGGATTGACAACAGTCCAACCAGCCCCTACGAAGGGAATCTTTATGTTGCCTGGACTCCTTTCGGTGGAGGTAATGACTCTGAAATAGTGATGAACCGTTCCACAAATGAAGGTGTAAGCTGGTCTTCGTCACTTAATATTAGCTCTGCTGTGAATGCTGGAAGCCATAACCAGGGTGTTAATGTTCAGACTGGTCCTAATGGTGAAGTATATGCTTGCTGGACAATTTATGACAGCTGGCCATCGGATGAAAGCGCACTTGGATTTGCTAAATCAACGGATGGTGGTGCAACCTATAGCCCGGCTGTAAGAATTATCGATAACATCAGGGGGATCCGGACTACCGAAACATCCAAAAACCATCGTGTGAACTCTTTCCCTGCAATGGCGGTAGATATCAGTACCAGCCAGTATAGCGGCAACATTTATGTGGTTTGGGCAAATATTGGAGTTCCTGGAGTAAATACGGGGAACGACATTGACGTGTATATGATAAGCTCAGAAGATGAGGGAGCTACCTGGTCGAGCCCTGTAAGAGTAAACCAGGATCCGACCGGCCAGGGAAAAGAGCATTACTTCCCATGGATCACCTGCGATCCTGAATCCGGGATATTAAGTGCTATTTTTTATGACGACCGTAATGTAAATAGTAACCAGTGTGAAGTATATTGTGCCAACTCATTTGATGCCGGGGCTACCTGGGAAGATTTTAAAGTTAGTGATGTTTCCTTTACTCCAAGCCCTATTCCTGGCCTTGCAGGCGGATATATGGGAGACTATCTTGGAATTATTGCCAGAGGAAGTGTAGTATATCCGGTATGGACAGACAATAGAAGTGGGATATTTATGGCCTATACCTCTCCTTTTGTGACCAATAATCTACCAAAACCCACTGATCTGGTAATTAACCTGGATGATGCTACTGGAGATATCGATCTCGAATGGCAGTTTGCAAGCAAGGATGACTTTCTGTATTTTATTGTTTACAGGGATGGCGTAGAATTAGGTACAACTACTGACCTGACTTATACTGATATTTTACCCGACTATGGTATTTTTTCCTATGCAGTAACAGCGATGCACGACGATGGAGAATCAGTGGCTGCAAGTGGCTCAATTCAATGGGGAGATGCGCATATTGACATCACACCTGATGCTCTTAATGTTAATCTTTTAGTGGGGACTTCTACTGTGGAACCAATCATGATTGAAAATGTGGGTGAACTGGAATTACATTACACACTTTCTCCTGAAATTACAAGTGATAAGGGAGTTGATAGTTATTGTGATGCCAGTGGCGGATGTGATGAATACATTGCACAGGTTATTTTAGGTGATATCAACAATTCGTCCAGTTGCGATGGTTATGGGGATTATACAAATATGTCAACTCTCCTAAATGTAGGTGAGACTTATGATATTACTGTTGTTAACGGAAACGTTTGGTCAGCTGATGACTTAGGTGTTTGGATTGATTGGAACCAGGATGATGACTTTGAAGATGCTGGTGAAAATGTGGTATGTGAAATCGATAATGGCGGAGAAGGAACGTTTTCATTTGATGTTCCTGAAACGGCTGTTCCCGGTGAAACCACCATGCGTGTAAGGATCAAGTATTCTGGTTCAGATTGTGGTAGCCCTTGTGGAGCAACCACCTATGGTGAAGTGGAAGATTATACCATACAGATTTTGGGATGGTTATTGGTAGATAAAACGGAAGATACCATTCAACCCGGACAATTTGGTGGCGTAAGTGTTACCCTTGATGCAGCTGATTTAGTGGCGGGTATTTATACTGCCAACCTAAACTTTTCGAGCAATGACCCGGATAATCCAATGATAACTGTACCTGTAACATTAGCAGTTGGTGACGATATCCCGACCGTTGTAGCTACGGCAAGTCCTGATGAAGTTTGTCAGGGCGAATCTACCCAGTTAATGGCTACCCCGGAAGGAGGATCGGGAACCTATACCTATGAATGGTATTCAATTCCTGATGGATTTACTTCTACAGAGCAAAACCCAATGGTTACACCTGATGATACCACTACTTATATAGTGGAAGTCTTTGACGGAATTTTTACCGTAGCAGACACAATAGCAGTAAATGTTAAACCTTTTCCAGGTATGGCTGCTACCCCTGAAGGTGAAGTCATGTTTTGCATTGATCCGGGAAGTATTGATTATACCACGCTTGGAGCAGTCGATGCCACAACTTATATGTGGTCACTTTCTCCAGTAGAAGCTGGAACGATAACCGGGGATGGCATGACAGTTACTATTGACTGGAGCGCCGAATTTACCGGAGATGCCATGATCAATGTTACCGGAGTTAATGATTGTGGGGATGGACAGGTCTCTGAAGATTTAATGGTATCCATCTATGCTTTGCCCGACGTAAGTTTAAATGAAGCGGATTCTGTATGTGTGTATAATGAAGCCTTTGAACTTACAACCGGACAACCCACCGGAGGTACGTATGAAGGTACCGGTGTATACGAAGATGGTGGCATGTATTATTTCAACCCTGAGCAAGCCGGCTTGGGCGAGCACACCCTGTCCTACACTTATTTGGATATGAACGGATGTGAAAATTTCGCAGAAGAAACGATTTATGTAGGAGAATGTTTAGGTATTGGAGAAACAGCCCGCAGCCTGAACCTTAAAATATTCCCCAATCCAAATAATGGTAGTTTTGTAATTAAGCTTGATGCCATTGAGGAAGGAAGGTTTGATATGAAAGTGATGAACAATATCGGTATGGTTATTTATGCCGAAAATGATTTGTTAATTTCAGGATCATGGGAAAAAGAACTTGATCTTTCTGATCTTTCCCAGGGAATTTATTTCATCAATATCTATAATGATGATACCAACATCCTTCGTAAGCTGGTGATCAGGAAATAAAAACATAAAGTATTTTGATATGAGGCCAGCAAATTATTGCCGGCCTTTTTTTTGCTCAAATTCAATCTAAATTATATATCTTCATCTACTGGATGCAACTATTGTTAACGTCACAGTGTCAAGTAACTACATCCAATTTTATTGATTTTAGATTGTTATATGTCATTTCCAGCAAGTAAACTATATTCCATAAAGTTTGATTTGATCGCAGATATGCAGATATTTGTTCGGTATAATTTGAAAAAAATAACATTCATATAGGTTTAATTTAATCAGACAAAAATGAAAAGTTTTTTACAATCTTTTAAAAACATAAACCTCAGAACGATATCAGTTTTGTTAGGCTTATGCTTTTTCCTCTCGGTTGCTTACTCCCAGGAGTACAGTTACACAGACAGCTGGGGCCCCCAGGGTTTTAAGCTAGAGCAACAAAAGAGCAGTTCGGTAGAGTTAACTTACTCGATCAACAGCTTCAGTATTAACAAGGCCCA
>JAIOZL010000028.1 GCA_021740645.1 Bacteroidales bacterium | reverse complement strand
TTTATTATTTTTGACATAGCTAAATAAAAAGATTACCCCGAATTTAGCCTTTTTTGGCTGTTTTTGGGGTTCTTTTTATATATCTTATCAACGCTTTTTGTTGATATCAGTAGGTTTTGCTATTTTACGAATGAGCCTAGACAATATATTTCAACCTGGTCATTTAGACCAGGATTTTAAGGATCATATTATCCAATAGTTCCCACTTGATATTCCACAGGGAAAATTTTATATTCATCTCCGAATTGTTCCAGATATTCTACACTAAAGGCCCTTAGGGAATACGATACTGGCAGAAATACCACCGATCCAATATATGGGATGATAAGTAATAAAAATCCTATGCAACAAGTTACAAAACCAAATATAATAACTGCAATTACAATCAATATGATTAATACAAATACGAACAAACCATACAGAATGAAATTCCCTATCTGGCTTGAAAAAAGTGGTAAAAATTTAAACCAGGCTTTCGATGTTGTGATCCTGTTTTTATACATAATGGGCACGATAAAACTATCAAGATAAAGAGAAATATACCCCATTACTATAAACAAAATCAGGAAATATAAAACCATTCCAAGGATGGATAATATTTTTGATGAGAGTCCCAGGTAATCGTAGTATATATCACGAATTGTGGTAAAAGCGATAACAAATGATACAACGATCACAACAAAGCATATCAACCCATAAATTAAACGCCAAACAAAAAGTGAGTTTCCTTCTTTTTTATATTCGTACCAGGGGATTTTGACTTCAGCCTTATCATTCACAACATTATACAAAAACATAAATTTCCCTCTTGAACTTACCCAGGTTAATACTATCATAATAATAAAAACCACCCCTATTCCAAATACAATTAATGTAAACCAAATGGGATGGGATTGCAGCCATTCCAGTGCGATCCCAGGGAAGTTGAAAATATAATCAAGATCAGCTTTGCCATTTTTATAGTTGGCTGAATTATTCCCACCCCCACCGGTACCGTCTAACAATGCTGCTAAAAACGCGGTAAACCCAATTGTAAACCATTTGGAAATATCAAAAGGTTGAAACAAGGCTTTTTTCATTCGATGCCAGCCTTGTGAAAGGGGTTCAATGTAGTGAATGCTCATGGTATTTGAATTTGTTGGTTAGCATTCAACGAAGATAAGAAATATATTTAATGCAGATAAATATATTCAAAAGTTTAGCGTATAGCGGTTAATGAGAACTATTTATGAGATCCTTTTGATGGCAAATTTTGTATTCTGGCTGCAAGGTTACATGGTCTATCCCAAATTCTTTATTAAGAATTGTTTCGATCGTGTTAATGACAGTATTTACCCCTTTAAGGTTAAGATTTTCATTAAATTCTACATGTGCTTCGAAATGAATTTGTTTATCATTAAGTTGCCACACATGCACGTGGTGTATATTTGAAATATCGGCTAATGAACTTATCCTTTCACTTATTTCTTTTACTATGATATTAGGAGGTGTAAAAAGCATAAGCACCTTAATACTTTCTAAAAATAATTTTCCAGAAACAAAAATTAAGTAAAATGCAATGAGTAAAGTTAACAAAGCATCCAACCAGAATACCTGGTAAAAGTACATTACTACTCCTCCTGTTAAAACTGCAATTGAAGTAAACATATCCGTAAGCAAATGCACATAAGCTGATTGGATATTCATGCTGTGCTTTGAATCAGGCTTTAAGATAAGCACACTAAGTCCATTTAGTAAAATACTTAACAACGCAAAAACAATAACCCACAGTGATTCGATTTTCACTGGATTGATAAATCGATTTATGGCTTCAATTATCAGTAGGACTCCAATAATAATTAAACTGGCAGAATTTATAAATGCGGCAATTATTTCTATACGTTTGAAACCAAAAGTTTGCTTTACATTGGCTTTGGTTTCAGAAAGACGGGACGCTATGTATGATATAACCAAAGCCAGCACATCGCTGAAATTATGCAGAGCATCGGATAAAAGAGCCGTACTTCCTGAAATAAATCCTCCTACAACCTGGCCGACTGTGATTACTACATTTAATAAAATGCTAATCCCAAGTCGATTGTTTTGTGATTGATGGCTTATTTTATGCACGTATGAAATCTAATTTTTATAATTAATTTCTGAATTTTAATCTGCAATTTGATTCTGCCTTAAAACGGAATGTAAAGTTATAAACAATCGGTGTAAAATAAGTTTTTCAAGTACAGCACATTTTTAACGAGCTTTTAACAAAATAAAGTTGAATTCTTTATTAATTAGTTCCAAAACTGGAAACATTTTTTGTAAATTTGTGTATACTATAAGTTATATTAATTACTAAAATATACTTATATTACTATACAATAACGTGTAATCCTTAAAAATCAATTTGATATGAAAAAATTTATTATTTCATTAAGTTTTCTGGCAGCTTGTTTGTTAGTCGGAAATTTTGTTTATTCTCAAACATTAATTCTCCCAGGAGGAACAATAAATGTTGGGCCAGTATTAATGGGTCAGACTTCAGCCGATGGAGCCCATTCATTTACAATAACTGGAACTGGATATACACCAGGAACAGAATTATATACTGATTCATACGATTCCAGATTTAAGATATCTTTGACAGGGCTTACTGGAACCTATGTTAGCTCCTTAGCATACTATGCTGATGGGGCTGGGAATGTAAATGAAACCATTTATGTTAATTACACTCCTACTTCTATTGGTCAGGTGGTTATTGACCTTGAATTTTATGACTTTGAAACTTTTAAGTGGCAATACCAAGCTGTTAGGGGTATTGGAAGCGGACCAGAAATCCTTATTGAAGGGCGTCCTGGTGGCGGTGACCCATGGGATGAGATTTTAGATGGAGAAACTACTCCGGTCATTGCTGAAGGTACTGATTTTGGAGATGCCCTTGCAAATTCAGAAATAGTTAGCAGAACATTCCAGATAACAAATGCCAAGGAGGTTGGAGGTTTAAGTGGAAACCTTGTTTTATCGGAATATACTACCGCTAAATATGTTCTGATTGGCGGTTTTTATGCTGACCAGTTTACAGTTACTGTTGAGCCAACCACTCCCATTGCAGCAGGAAATAATACTACAACTTTTACAATTGAATTCGAACCAACTTCAGCTGGTGTTAAAACAGCTACTTTAACTATATTGAATAATGATCCTGATGAAAATCCATATAATTTTACCATTGTCGGCACGGGTGTAGTTACTGCTCCTGGAGCCCCAACTGCAAATGCTGCATCCCAAATTGATAACAATAATTTTTATGCAAACTGGACTGTAGGCGGTGGTGGTGTTACTGAAGGGTATTACCTGGATGTTGCAACTGATGCTGCTTTTACTAACTTTGTTACAGGTTTTCAGGCAAAAGATGTTGGTCTTGTGACTACAAAAAATGTTACCGGTCTCGATCCGTTAACTGATTATTATTTCAGAGTAACAGCTTATAATGTAGGTGGTTCAGGGCCTGTTTCAAATACGCAAATGCTTACAACAGCCCCTTCTGTTCCTATAGCACAACCTGCAAGTAATATTGATGTGGAAAGCTTCTATGCAAATTGGGGATTCGTGGCTGGCGCTACAAGTTACAAGCTGGATGTAAATACACAGGCAAATTTTGCAGGCACAGCGATATTAACTGATGCAACAGTTTTTAATAACTATTATTATGTTGTCGGGTTAACAGGCGGTTCTACATATTATTACAGGGTTAGGTCAAATAATGGAAATAGTAGTGAAAATTCTGGTATTGTTTCGGCATTTACCCTCTGTAATGCACCAGTTGCGATTGCAGCTACTGCTAAAGACTCAACTCAATTTACCGCAAACTGGGTTGCCCCTTCTGGAGGTGCTCCCGACTTTTATAAACTTGATGTTTCAGAGGTAAATACTTTCTCCACTTATGTTCCGGGATATCAAAATCTAACGGTATATTCCACTTCTAAAGTGGTAACCGGTTTAAGTCAAAATACCAGGTATTATTACCGGGTAAGAGCCGTAAATGTTAGTGGAGTTAGTGCAAGTTCAAATATTATAAGCTTATATACTTATACCAGCAGTACTACGGCTACCTGGACGGGTGCAACGTCTACTGGATGGAATGTACCAGGAAACTGGGATACCGGTATTCCGGGATCAGGAACTGATGCAATAATTGCGCTGACTGCCAATCAACCAGTAGTTGCTATGAACTCATTCTGTAAGGATTTAACTGTGAATGCTGGAGCTAGGCTTACTGTTGGCAGCGGGAAAACCCTCACTGTTGGCGGGAATGTATTATTAAAAAGTGATGCATCCGGAAACGCATCATTAATAGAAACAGGTGGCTTAATAACTGCTGGAACAGAGAAGGCACAGCTTTACCTTACAGAAAGCAGATGGCATTTTATTTCAACCCCAATGACAAATGCATCTACAAATATTTTTGAAGATATTTATCTCAGGTATTGGGATGAAGCTATTGGTGACTGGGTTTATATTGAAAACCTTGGGGATCCTCTTCTTCCCGGTGAAGGATATTCAGCCTGGACCTCAACATTATATTTGGGTAATACTACGGTTACTTATCAAGGAGGAACCTTTAATCAGGGTCCAGTTAACCTTCCGGTAGCTTTCAGTGGAGGTGATGGATGGAACGTTGTTGGAAATCCATACCCATCAGCAGTAGATTGGGATCATGGTAGTTGGGTAAAATCAAATATTGATGCTGCAATTTATGTATGGGATGGCTCTCAATATCTGGTTTGGAACGGGACCTTTGGCGATCTGACGGATGGAGTAATTCCTGCATATCAATCATTCTATACCAAGGCTTCAGCAGCCAGCCCGGTATTACAGGTTAATAACGGAGCCAGAGTACATGGCCCTGCTGCTTATAAAGATTCTGAAGTAAGTAATCTGATTGAGGTGCAAGCGTTTGGCAATGGATATTCTGATATTACATATATTCATTTTAATGAAAATGCAACGCCGGCATACGATTCTGAATTTGATGCCTATAAACTTTTTGGAATAGAAGAAGCACCTCAGATTTTCTCCATCGTAGGAGACGATATCCTGGCAATAAATTCATTGCCCTCATATAATCAAAGTATGGTAATTCCTTTGGGATTCAAAGCAGAAGTTGATGCAGAATATACTATTCGTATCAATAACCTGTCAAGCTTTGATTTTCCGTTAACTATCGTAATTGAGGATGTACTAACAGGAAATATGATTGATATGTCGGCAGAAGATGATTTCACATTTACATCATCTAAAGATCAGGTCGAGGGACGATTTTTAATTCATTTCATGTCATTAATGACAGATGTGGATGAAATGAATATTGAAAACAACTTTAACATTTACTCAAATGATCAAAGTATTTATATTAAAAATATGACCACTGAGATCACAACTGGAAATGTATTTGTTTACAATATTTCCGGACAGGAAATTGTCAATTCGAAATTGCAGAATACGCCAATTAATAGAATTGATATGAAAGCAGAATCTGGCTATTACATCGTTAAAGTATTAACTGATAACAAAGTAATAACACAGAAAGTCTTTATTGAATAATAATAAACTCACATAATTTGAAAAGATGCCTTATCGGGCATCTTTTTTTTTCGATATATGCAAAATTTTCTATATTTTAGTAGATCGCAATTGAGTTTACTATTTTGCAAATCGATGCTAGTTCATATAAAAGCTATATACCAGGAGTAATAAGAACAATTATTTATTACGATGTATTTAATTACCCTGTAACCCTCGATAATTTTATTATAAATTGTAATAAAATCAAGGAGGAATCCTACTTATGCAAACAAGCACTTGACCACTTGGTAAAAATTGGCGCTGTTTATAAAATTGATAACTATTATTCCCTTAGGCCTGATAAAAAAAATATAGATCGCAGAATAATGGGCAACAAGAGGGCTGTTGAATGGATGAAAAAAGCCAGGAGGTTTTCGTCTATAATTTCTTTTTTCCCCTATGTCAGAGGGATTTCGTTATCAGGATCTTTATCCAAAGGTTATATTGGAGATGATCCGGATATTGATTATTTCATTATAACAAAACCAAAGCGATTATGGTTGACCAGGACTTTATTAGTGGCTTTCAAAAAAATATTTCTCATTAACTCCCATCGCTATTTCTGCATCAATTATTTTATTGATGCAGAAAATATGGAAATTGAAGAAAAAAATATTTTTACTGCCACTGAAATAGCTACTTTAAAACCTATATACGGGGGGAAAACTAAAATTAATTTTTACAAGCAAAATAGTTGGGTAGGGAAATATTACCCAAATTATATTAACCATGAAGAACTTGAAAACTTAAATGGTAGGATAAAACCCTTGACCCGTGCTACGGAGTTTATCTTAAATAATAAGTTTGGGGATTGGCTTGATGGCTATTTTATGAGATTTACAATTAAGCACTGGTCGAAAAAGTATAGCAGCAATTTTTCTGACGAAGAGTTTGACCTTGTTTTTAAGTCCGAGAAATACGTATCCAAACATCACCCCAGAAATTTTCAAAATAAAGTATTACATGAATTTAGAGAAAGAGCTCAAAGGGTTTGTGAAAAGCATAACCTGCCCATAGAAGAAGTTATTATCTAAAAAAAAATCCATGTTATATGAGCATGATACTATTTACACATTCTTATTTCTATCGCTTTGATAAAAAACAATGGGCGAATAAACAGTATTACCCACCCCTGGGTACCATTACTGCTGCTGCTTATTTGAGAGAAAATGGACATAATGTAAGTTTGTTTGACACGAATCTTGTTTTAAAACCTGAAGAAATAATCCCGCAACTAAAAGAGTTGAAACCCTCCTACCTGGTAATTTATGACGATGGGTTTAACTATCTGACAAAAATGTGCCTTACTTTAATGCGTGAAGCAGCTTTTGAGTTAATTAAAACAGGAAAAGAGTTTGATTGTAAAGTAATTGTATCCAGTTCCGATTCTACAGATCATTACCAGGAATATATTGAAAAAGGGGCAGATTTTATTTTGCTTGGCGAAGGAGAAGAGTCTTTGTTGGCAGTTGTTGATGAATTGGAAGCTTCAGGAAAAGAATTTCAAAAAATAAAGGGCCTGGCCTTTAAAAACACGAACGGAATTGTAAATACCGGAAGGCGGGAAGTAATGGATGACCTTGACAAGATACCAATGGCTGCCTGGGATTTGGTTGATATAGAAAAATATAAGAATATATGGATGGAGCATCATGGATATTTTTCACTAAATATTGCCACCACACGGGGATGCCCATATTCCTGCAACTGGTGTGCAAAACCAATATTCGGGAGAAAATACAATTCCAGGTCTCCCGAAAAAGTTGTGAAGGAGATTGAGTTTTTGATATCAAATTTTGAAGTTAGTCACTTTTGGGTCTGTGATGATATATTTGGATTAAAACCGGGATGGGTAGCTGGTTTCCGTGACCTTGTTGTCCAAAAAAAGCTGAAATTCAGTTATATGATGCAATCGCGTGTGGATGTGATGTTAAAGGAGAACAATATTAAAGCACTGGCTGAATCAGGGTTGGATATTGTATGGGTTGGAGCAGAGTCGGGTTCTCAAAAAGTTCTTGATGCGATGGAGAAAGATATAAAAGTAGCGCAAATATATGAAGCCCGAAAAAAGCTAAAAAACGAAGGGGTGAGGATTGCTTTTTTCCTTCAATTTGGATACCCGGGTGAAAACTATGCAGACATTCTTGCAACAGAGAAAATGTTATTTGACCTGATGCCGGATGATATGGGAATTTCTGTATCCTATCCATTACCCGGTACGAGCTTTTATGAAAAAGTGAAAAATGAATTAAAACAAAAAGCTAACTGGACTGATTCAGATGACCTTACCCTGATGTTCAGAAATACTTTTTCTGCTAAATTTTATAAAATTTTACATCGGTATTTGCATAAGAAATTTCGCAAAAAACAGGCTTTGATAAGACTTGTGAGGTTCATTAAAAACCCGATGAAGAACAATAAAGGTATTCCAAGAACTTTAATTACTTTGGCATACTACATTCCTGTAACAATTTTCTATAAGCTCCTCCTGGTTGTAAACAAAAAGGAAAAGATTAGTGGAAATGTTTGATAATGTCGCATCTAAATATGATCAGGGTTTTACCTATTCTGCCATAGGTAGTTTGTTGCGCAAACAGGTACATTTATACCTGGACAGCATATTACCCGCTGATAAACCATTAAATATTTTAGAAATTAATTGTGGAACAGGTGAGGATGCAATTTATCTGGCCAAAAAGGGACACAAGCTGATGGCTTGTGATATTTCTGAGGAGATGATTAGAGTTGCCCGGTTTAAAGCAAAGTCGATAAATTCAATGGGGGAGATAAATTTTAATGTTTGTGATACCCGCAACCTTTCTGCAATAGAACATCCCTTATTGTACGATTTGGTTTTTTCAAATTTTGGTGGACTTAATTGCCTGTCAATACAAGATTTGAGTGTATTGTCACATAAAATAAATAGTTTGCTTAAAATTGACGGGCGGTTTATAGCGGTTGTAATGCCAAAATTCAGTTTGTGGGAAACACTTTATATGGCATATAAAATGAAGTTTGAATTGATTTTCCGCCGAAATACAGATCAGCCGGTGGAGGTTGATCTGGGTCAAAGTAATCAAACGACATGGTATTATAGCCCTGCTGATTTTAAAGAAATTTTTAGCCGATCATTTGATTTAGTTCATCTAAGCCCCATCGGAATAACTTTACCACCCTCCTATATGGAGCCTTTTTTTGCACAGAAACCGGGACTCTTGAGTACCTTGAATAGAATTGAAAATTCTTTAAATAAAATATCTATTTTGTCCTGGATATCGGATCACTTTCTGGTTGATTTTATTAAAAGATAATTTAATGATAGTATTAACACATGCCTATTTTATTGAGGAAGACATGGTGGAGAAAAAAATCATGAAACCTTATCCACCACTTGGGCTATTGTATATTAGCGGGTATCTGGAAAGTAAAAAACTGGAGCATGAGGTAATTGATACTACTTTTTCTTCATTTATACCATATAAACAAGAGTTAGCTAAACTTAAACCAAAAATTCTGGGGATTTATGTAAATTTTCTCACCCGGCCCAATGTACTTAAGACCATAGATTTTATTAAAAGCAGTAAAGAATTTAGCGCGACAAAAATTATTCTGGGGGGGCCTGATGTGCGTTATAATAAAGAAGAATATTTAAGGGCAGGCGCTGATTTCCTGGTTCTGGGGGAAGGAGAGTTAAGCTTTTACGAACTCTCAAAAGCACTATTGGAAAATGAAAATCCACAAACTGTTAATGGCATAGCCTTTCTTGACAAAACTGGTGAACTTATTACTTACCAGGAAAGAAATCACATTAAGGAAATAGATGAATTGCCTTTCCCAAACCGAAAAAAGATCAATTTTCAAAAATATTTCAATACCTGGCAAAAGTATCATGGGTATAGGTCGGTCACAATAAATACACAAAGAGGTTGCCCGTATACCTGCAAATGGTGCAGCCATGCAGTGTATGGCGACACCTACAGACGACGGTCTCCTGAAAGTGTGGTGATGGAAATAATAGATTTGGAAAAGAATTACAAGCCTGGGTCATATTGGTTTGTAGATGACGTATTTACTATGAGTCAATCATGGATTTTTTCTTTTGCAGAATTAATAAAAAAGAAGGGGATAAAAATTAGTTACGAATGCATAAGCAGGGCTGATCGATTGAATGAGGGCATTATAAAAGCATTAAAAGAATCAGGCTGTAAATTACTTTGGATAGGTGCTGAAAGTGGTTCGCAAAAAGTTATCGACCTCATGGATAGGAGAGTGGATATAGCTCAGGTACAGAATATGATCAGAATGACAAAGAGCTATGGAATAGAAACAGGAACATTTATCATGATTGGGTACCCGGGAGAAAAGATTGAAGATATCAAATTAACCGTCCAACATCTGAAAAAAAGCAAACCCGATTATTTCACCATTAACATTGCCTATCCGATTAAAGGAACAAAATTATATAAGGAAATCGAAGATAGTTTATCGAACCATATCCCCTGGAAAAATGCAACAGACAGAGAAGTGGATTTTAAACGAACCTATTCAAGAAGGTTTTATGATTTTGCAATTAAATGGGCCTATAATGAAGTGAAGGCCTTCAGGCAAATTAAAAAGGGTAACCTGGTGGGATATTTCAAGAATAAAATGAAAGCAGGCATAGCCTATACCTTTATGATTTTAAATAAATAATGTTTATTTTATGAATTCTCCGATTAACCAATATCTAAAATCTTTAAGCAGGTATCATGGGATATATCACGAAGGTGAGGCCCCTACAATTTCAGAGTTTGAGGATTTATATATTAAACTAAGGAAAAAGGAGGATAGGTTATACAATGATGAGGAGGTGAAGCTGCTCCCTAAACTGAAAAAACATCCCCGATCATTGGAATGGCAAATGAGAGAGGCTTCAGCCCAAAGAGTTCATAATTATTTTAAAAATTTTGATGAAAAATGCATTCTTGATCTGGGTTGTGGAAATGGTTGGTTTACCAATATTTTGGCTCAAAATGGAAATTTATTCCTTTTTGGTTTGGATGTTAATTTAAAAGAATTACGACAAGCGGCCAGGGTATTTCATTCTTCTAAAATTTGTTTTTTATATGGCGATGTTTTCTCCCTGAAAATACCGCAACAAAGTTTTGACTTCGTTACATTAAATGCTTCCTTACAATATTTTCCTGACTTTGATCTTTTGATAAACAGGCTTAATTACCTGCTTAAACCAGATGGTGAAATTCATATTATTGATACTCCCTTTTACCGGGATAAGGAAATCCAGGATGCTAGAAATCGTACCGTAGAATATTATTCAAAGTCAGATTTTAGAGAAATGGGAAAGTTCTATTTCCATCATTCGTTTGAGATTTTGGCCACCTACACCCATGATTATCTTTACAAACCTTCACCCCTTCAAAAGGTGAGGAAAATCTTTTTAAAGCCTGAATCACCATTTCCATGGGTAAAGATTAGTAAAATATGAAAAGTAATGGAAAAAAATATAATCCCAAATTAAAAAGCAATTCTTTAAAGGAAAAAGCCCTTTTTATAATTTTTACTTTTGGTTTTGTATTATTGCTGCCATTGGTATTTTTTCAATCCACAATTGATCCGGTAGTTTATCCGCGGTTTACCTTAATCTCTTTTTTACTTTTTGCCGCCATTCTATTATTTAATCCCTTCAAAAATTCCCATATATTATACAAACGAATGTCAAATCGTTTATTTTTATTTGCCATAATTGCATTTATTATTTACTCATTCTTTTCACTGGCAGGGGCTATCAATCCAGTGGAAGGTTTAGCAGATACTTTTAAATTTATTCTCCTGTTTTTTTTAATTCTTTGTTTTTCCTCCATGTTAGTAACCCATGCGAATAAAATGCTTCCTTTGATTTATAAAGCAGTAATAATTAATTCTTTCATTGCCGTGTGTATTGGAGTATACCAATTACTTAATCTGACTTTTACGATTGAAGAGGCAAACCAGGTATATGAAATAAAAGGTTTAATGGCCCACAAAAATCAATATTCAATATCGTTATTTCTGCTTCTTCCTTTTAATATTGGTGCGATAGTATATTTTGAAAAAATATGGAAACGCCTTGCAATAATTGCCCTTGTTGTTAATCTCACAATGATCATTATTTTGCAAACACGGGCAGTCTGGATGGCCCTGTTTTTCGCTTCAATTTTTGTTCTGGTTAATATTATTATAATTAACAGAAAAAAACAGATTATTAAAATTGATTCCAGGTTCAGGAAAAGACTATTCATTATTTCCGGAGCCACAATTGTCCTGTTTTTTGGGTTGATATCGTTTGCACCTAAAGATAATCTTGCCGGTAAAGTGAGGGCCAGGATCATTACTGTTTTCGATCCTGATTTCACAAGTAATCAGTGGAGGGTTGAGATGTGGAATGCCACAACGGAAGTGATCAGGGATAATCCTCTGACTGGAGTAGGAGGGGGCAATTGGAAAATTGCCATTTATCCCTATTATAGCAAATACCAACCTTCTGTGTATCGTCATTGGCGAAATCCTCATAACGACTATCTGCAGGTTGGGGCTGAAAAAGGTGTTCCAGGATTAATTCTATACCTGTCTTTTTTAACACTATTAATTGTTTCAGGAGTAATGGCTCTTAAGCGTGCTGATAATTTTAAAAAGCTACTTTTAACAAGCGGTTTTGTTTTTTCTTTATTCGGGTTCATGGTTATTTCTTTTTTTTCTTTTCCAATGGAAAGGCCTAACCAAATCGTTTTTATTGGACTAATTGCATCTTTTATTATTTATTTTAACCGTTCTGAAGAACCAATTGTAACCCAAACCAATTATTTTAAATGGTTTAGGTTCCCGATTGCCATCATTTTGTTAGCCATCTTTATCCATAGTGCGAATTGTGTAAATTCAGAAATTCAAATAGCTTTGGCCCAGGCAGCAAAAGAGAAGGGTGACTGGAAAGGGGTAAAATATTTTGCAGAGAAAGGAAAATATCGGTTTGCGCCTTTCGAACCCAAATATTCTTTTCCCATAGTTATGTACAATGGCCTGGCTTATTTTCATTTAGATAAGGATTATCCTCAAGCATTGAAATATTTTGAACAAGCCTTAAAACAACATCCTTCGAGTATTTCAGTGATGAATAATATTGGAGCTGTATATGGCCAGATGAAAGATTTTGAAAAAACCATTCATTATAATAAAATGTCACTGGCAATTTTCCCACACTATGAATTTGGCCTGATTAACCTTGCAAAATCATATTATATGATGGGAGATTATGTTGCTGCATACCATGCAATTTTAAAATGTGATCCCCGGAGTGAGAATAAAGAAATTGGAAATTTGAGGGAGTTTATTGAGGGAAAGATTAATCAGATATCTGATATTAATTTAACCCAATCATCAAAATAATTTTTATCTGTAACTATTACACCTCCACCGGACCTTGCTTCATTCATGGCCTTTAATATTTGCGGGTTTATCCCTGACGAAATATCTGTATTAAATACCCAAATAAAACGAGCTCCATTAATGGCTATAAGCGTCGCAATTTCAATAGCTGCCGGCTCATTAACAAAGTAGGAATGAACCGCATTAATATCCTGCTTTTTGAATTTCTTCCGGATCTTTTCTGCCAGTGCTTCGTCAATTGAATTATCCATGATTAGCAGAATACCGTAACCTTCTTCCCTGATGTTTGAAGTAAGGATAATTTGCTGGATGGCTATTTCGGGTTTATCCGTAAAATTGACCCCAAGGATAGATCTATCACTATCATAGTGACGGTTTTTAAGGTATTGTTCCGAGTGGTCAGTCAGACAGGAAAATAGGAAGGGAACAATAGAAAAATATAGGAAAGTAAATAATAGCTTTTTAGATGAACATTGATGATGCATGGTACAAGGAGTTTTTATTTTTTCCCCGGAAATTCGGGATGCAACCTAAAAAGAGAGTCCTGTGCAGGTTCGTTTGCTGCTTTTTGCTTCAACCATTCGAATCTTATTGATTTGGCCATTATCTTCCACCAATGAGTTAGTTTTTTGTCTTTTAAAAACACTACTTTCTTAATATTGTAGTGGATCATGGCTCCCTTACACATTTCACATGGCTCAAAAGTAGACACCAATATCAGATCGTTTCTGTCCAGTGAATTAAATCGTTTTATTCCGATTTGTTTTACTACATCATTCAATGCATTGATTTCCGCATGGCCCGTTATATCCTCATCTTTATTAACAGTATTAAATCCTTTTCCTATAATTTTATCCTTATAAATTACAATGGCTCCTACAGGCACATCTAATGTTTCCAGAGATTTTGAGGCCAGTAAAATGAGTTCTTTTTCTTCTGATTTTTGAAGCTTATAAAGGGATTTAACCTGGTAGGACTTATATTGGATAAGCCAGGCTATGAATGCCAGGGCAATAATTAATAAAATAGATATTTTCCTTTTGGAAGCCACACTTTATTTTTTAGATAACTTTATCCGCTGACCTGGGAATAGTTTTGCATCCTTTCGGAGGCTGTTGTATTTACTGAGTTTTTTAAGTCTTACGCCATAAAGTTGTGAGATATCCCTAAAATTCTCACCAGGGTTCACACTATGATATGCCTTGGTACTTTTATTTTGTTTGCGCTCAAGGTACAAAACTTCGCCCTCTCTGATCTGATCGTTTTTTTTCAATTCATTATAACGATAAACCTGCCAGGTATAAATATTAAAGTCTTGCGCAATTTGATAAAAGGTGTCGTTTTTGCGCGCATAAATAAATTTTACACCGTTATTTTTATAAATTTTGCGATTGGAGCCACTAATTGAAATGGCTTCAAAATCTTCTCCATCTGACTTTTTTGAATAATTAGGATGTTGCTCTGCAAGTGTAAATCCTGTATTTCCGAACTGCAAGTCAAATTGATGCAATTGATAGTCTTCAATAATATCTATCAAGAGCTGGTGGTACTTGGGATTGGTAGCATATCCTGCTTTTTTCAATCCCTTTGCCCATGCTTTATAATCTGTTAATTCAAGATCAAACAAAAAGGTATAACGGTAGCGGGTAGCCAGAAATATTGAATGATCTTTAAATGATTCCTGCGGATCGGAATATTTCCTGAAACATTCATTTTTTGCGTCATCATCCATATGCATTGTGGGGCCATTCCAGCCTTTATGACATTTAATCCCAAAATGATTGTTGGCAGTACGGGCCAGGGTGCTATTCCCGCTTGCTGATTCAAGGATTCCCTGAGCAAGAGTTATGCTTGCCGGAATATGGTAAATATTCATTTCCTCAATGGCAATTGACTTGTAAAGCTCGATATATTCTTCTTTAGTGATTTTACGGCCAGGCAACTGGGCAATTGCAAAAACGGTGACAAGAAAAAATAAAATGACTAAAGGGATTTTCTGCATATGAATATTTCTTTGTTCCGAACGATATACAAAGTTCATATATTGTAAATGGTATTTATCTGATTGACTTTCTTTTTATTCACATAAATCTGTTAATTGAATTATCTGTGGGATTTGATAAATTGATCAACAGCGCAGTTTCTGCAGCAAATTCCCTTTTACGTTTTGCAATATTCCATTATCTTTGCCCGACAGCTTAATGATTATGAAAAAAGTATTTTTCTTTTTAATTGCCCTCTCCTTAATTTATTCCTGTAATAAAGATGATGAAAATGAACAGGATAAAATAGATGAAGAAATAATTCAGAATTACATAAAACAGAATAACCTTGAGGCAATTAAACATGAAACCGGAATTTATTATTTAATTACTCAGGCGGGAACAGGCAATAATCCATCAATTAACAGTACCGTTGTAGTAAAATATAAAGGATATTTAACCGGAGGGACCATCTTTGATGAATCCACACAATCCGTTGAATTTGCCTTGCCATCATTAATTCCTGGTTTTCAGGTAGCCTGTCAACTTCTTAATATCGGGGCAAAAGGAACTTTTCTTATTCCGTCCAGCCTGGGTTATGGGGAAGCCGGAAAGGGGAGTATCCCGGCAAATGCAGTGCTAATCTTTGACATTGAGTTGATTGATTTTTACAACCCAAATTAAGCAGGATCAGTTTTAGGCAATTCTTTGTTCCCTATTTTTTCATCAGATCTTCAATCTCTTCCACTTCACGGGGAATCTCTGCAGTGAGATCAACAGGCACATCATCTACCATTATATTATTTTCTATCCTTATTCCAATTCCTTCTTCCCTGATATATAATCCTGGTTCAATGGTCAATACCATACCTCGTTTAAACTTTTCATATTTGTTACCAACATCATGCACATCCAAACCAATGAAATGTGCGACACCATGCATCAGGTAACTAGAATATAAAGGTTTCTTCGGGTTTTGATTGGCTACATCATGCTTTGAAAATAATTTTAGGGATATCATCTCTTCTTCCATCATTTTCCAGACTTCCCTATTAATATTATCTATGGTATTGCCCGGAACGAATAAAGGAATAGCTTTTTTCTGTACCCTGAGCACCGCGTTATAGCAATCTTTTTGTCTTGCAGTGAACTTTCCGTTTACAGGGATGGTTCTCGAACAATCTGCGGCGTAGTTTTCACATTCAGCACCAAAATCCATCAACAATAAATCCCCATCTCTGCATTCATCCTTGTTTTCAGTATAGTGCAAAACAAGGCCATTCTTTCCGGAAGCTACAATGGGTTGATAAGCATGTCCCCGAGCCCCGTTTATTATAAATTCATGAATCATTTCTGCTTCCACTTCATATTCCTTTACGCCGGGATGTAAAAATTTAAGTATCCTTTTAAAGGCTGAATTTGTTATAGTGCAAGCCTTTTGAATTAACTTTATTTCCTCCTCATTTTTTACCAATCGTTGGCTGGTAATTAGTGGTGCCAATCTGTGGTATAAATGCAAGGGAAATTGTTCCTTAAGTTTCGAAACTAGTTTGTAATCGTTGTATACCAGCTCAGGAAGGTATTTGGTGTATTCGTTCAAATTCAGGTAAATGTTCTCAGAAGAGAGAATCATTTCCCTTACCAGCATGTCGAACTGATCGAGCCATTTAACGGTTTTTATTCCTGAAATTTCAGAAATTTCATCTGCAGTATATTTATGGCCCGTCCAGGTTTCCATCAAGTCATTCGGCTGAAGAGTAAAAATTACTTCCTTAAGGTTTTTATCCGGATGTTGTGGAGATAAAACCAACACACACTTTTCCTGTTCCAACCCCGTCAGGTAAAAAAAATCGGAATTCTGACGAAAAGCAAAATTCTGGTCTCCATTGCGGTTTAATTCGTTGGCTGAGTTAATAATAGCAATAGACTTTTCCAAAAGATTTTGTACAAGGTTTTTCCTGTTATTTTGAAAAAAGCTGCTGATTAAACTTGTTTTATTCATAGCGTTTCCCGGATAATTTATACTAAGTAAAAATAAATGGAAACCTCAAAATTAGGTTTTTCTGCATGAAGAAAAAAATTACTTTTGTCTGTGTTATTTATTTAACAGAAAAAGAGATTATAAATATTCGTAAGTTTAAGACAAAATAAAAATCATGGGTAATTCGAAATTACAATCTTCATTAACAAAGAAATTTGTAATGGCCTTCGCTGGATTGTTCTTAATAACATTCCTTTTTGTGCATATGACGATTAACCTGCTGGTATTGCTTCCCAGTACTGATTGGTTTAATATGGCAGCACATTTTATGGGGACCAATATCCTAATTAAAATTTTCGAATTTGTATTATTCGGAGGTTTTATTGTGCACATAGTTTACGGGATTTTTATACAAATCCAAAACTGGATTGCCAGGCCTCAGAGGTATAAGGTAGAAGGATGGTCACATACTTCTCCTTTTTCCAAGTTTATGATCCATACAGCTGTGCTGATATTTATCTTTCTGGTGCTTCACCTGAGTGATTTCTACATTAAGGCGAAATTTCTACACCAGGTAGGAGAAGTTGCTATAGATGGTAAAATGTACCATGATCTTGGTGCTCTTGTGATAGAGAAGTTTCAAATTCCTCTTTATGTGTTTGGTTACATCATTATGATGGTTTTTCTGGGATTTCATTTGCATCATGGATTTCAATCAGCTTTTCAGTCCCTTGGACTAAATCATTCAAAATATACCCCTTTATTAAAATGGTTAAGTACAATCATTGCGATAATTCTTGCTGCTGGTTACATTATAATTCCGGTAAGTATTTATTTTGGAAATTATTAATCAGAAGAAAACAACAAAATATATGGCTACGTTAAATTCAAAAATACCTGAAGGACCATTAGCTGAAAAGTGGACAAATTATAAAGCACATCAGAACCTTGTAAACCCTGCAAATAAGCGTAAACTTGAGGTTATAGTAGTAGGTACCGGTTTAGCCGGGGCTGCCGCTGCTGCCAGCCTGGGTGAACTTGGCTTTAAAGTGAAAAACTTTTGTATTCAGGATAGTCCCAGAAGAGCGCACAGTATTGCTGCGCAGGGTGGAATAAATGCTGCAAAAAATTATCCGAATGATGGTGACAGTGTTTACAGGCTGTTTTACGATACAATCAAAGGCGGGGATTACCGTGCACGTGAGGCGAATGTTTACAGGCTAGCAGAAGTGAGTAATAATATTATTGACCAATGTGTGGCTCAGGGTGTTCCGTTCGCCAGAGAATACGGTGGTTTGTTGGATAACCGTTCCTTTGGTGGTGCTTTGGTTTCAAGAACTTTTTATGCCAGGGGCCAAACCGGACAGCAACTTTTACTTGGGGCGTACAGCGCATTAAGTAAAGAGATAAGTAAAGGTTCTGTGGAGATGTATGTTAGGCGTGAAATGCTTGACCTTGTCGTTATCGATGGTAAAGCACGTGGAATTATTACAAGGGATACCACCACTGGGAAAGTTGAGCGATTCGCTGCACATGCTGTTGTTATTGCCACAGGTGGATATGGTAATGTGTTTTTCCTGTCTACGAATGCGATGAACTCCAACGGAAGCGCAGCATGGCAATGCTACAAAAAAGGAGCCTTTTTCGGTAATCCTTGCATGGTACAGATTCACCCTACTTGTATACCCGTGCATGGAGATTATCAGAGCAAACTTACCTTAATGAGTGAGAGTTTAAGAAATGATGGGCGCATATGGGTACCAAAAAAGAAAGATGACGCAGAGAAAATTCAAAAAGGCCAGTTGAAACCAACTGAAATTGCTGAAGAAAACAGGGATTATTATCTTGAAAGAAGATACCCCGCTTTTGGAAACCTGGTTCCGCGTGATGTAGCCTCAAGGGCGGCAAAAGAAAGATGTGATGCAGGTTATGGTGTGGGAAATACCGGCCTGGCCGTTTATCTTGATTTTGAGGCAGCAATAAAACGTTTGGGAAAACATGTTATAGAGGCCAGGTATGGCAACCTGTTCCAGATGTATGAAAAAATTGTGGATGAAAATCCTTACGAAACACCCATGATGATTTACCCGGCTATTCACTATACTATGGGCGGGATTTGGGTAGATTATGAACTTCAAACAACGATACCGGGATTATTTGCTGCCGGTGAAGCCAATTTTTCAGATCATGGGGCAAACAGGCTTGGGGCGTCAGCATTGATGCAGGGTTTAGCTGATGGTTATTTTGTGATTCCTTATACTGTGCAGAATTATCTTGCTAATCAAATTAATGTTCCATTCTTTAAAACGGATTCCGCCGAATTTGACAAGGCTGAAAAAGAAGTAGTTGAAAAGCTAAATAAATTGCTGAATAATAAGGGAACAAAAACCGTGGATTCATTCCATAAAAGATTAGGACTGACTGTTTGGGATAATATTGGCATGGCAAGAAATAAAGAAGGCCTGGAAAAAGCGATAAAAGAAATTAAGGAGATCAGGGATGAATTTTGGAAAGATGTTATGGTCCCGGGAAGCATGTTTGGAGTGAATGTGGAACTTGAAAAAGCCACCCGTGTGGCTGATTTCCTGGAATTAGCCGAATTAATGGCCTATGATGCCCTGCACCGTGAAGAATCATGTGGAGGACATTTTCGTGAAGAATATCAAACGGAAGAAGGGGAGGCACTGAGAAATGATAAAGAATTTATGTTTGTTTCGGCATGGGAATTTAAAGGTGTGGATAAGAAGCCAGAATTGCATAAGGAAACTTTGGATTATGAGTTTGTGGAAGTAAAAACACGTAATTATAAAGAAGCATAACCAGCGTTGAAATAAAAATCAGAACAGAGATTCATGAATTATTACTGAAAATCAAAAATTGCAAATTATGAACCTTACACTAAAAATATGGCGCCAGGCAGGTCCGGATGAAAAAGGACAATTTGTAAACTATCCGGTTGAGAATGTTTCACCCGACAGTTCATTCCTGGAAATGCTGGATGTTTTAAATGAAAAACTAATTGCTGAAGGTAATGAGCCAGTAGCATTTGATCATGATTGCCGCGAAGGAATTTGCGGGATGTGTAGTTTATATATCAATGGCAGGCCACATGGGCCAGATAGTGCAATAACTACCTGCCAGCTCCATATGCGGAAATTTAAGGATGGGGACACTGTTACCATTGAGCCCTGGCGTGCCAGGCCTTTCCCGGTTATAAAAGACCTTATTGTGGACCGAAGCGCTTTTGATGAAATTATACAAGCTGGTGGCTATGTTTCAATTAAAACATTGGGAACACTACCTGATGCAAATGCCATTCCTATTCCAAAAATAAATGCTGACCTGGCTATGGATGCTGCATCTTGTATTGGATGCGGTGCTTGTGTGGCAGCCTGTAAAAATGCTTCTGCTATGTTGTTTGTTTCTGCCAAGGTTTCACAGTTTGCTTTGTTGCCACAGGGGCGCGTGGAGGCTAAGATCAGGGTGCAAAATATGGTATCAAAAATGGATGAATTGGGGTTTGGAAATTGTACCAATACTTATGCCTGTGAAGCTGAATGCCCAAAAGAAATAAAAGTGACCAATATTGCCAGGATGAACAGAGAGTTTTTTGCCGCCAAAGTTTGTGCTGAAAAATAATTGGGATTTAGATTATCAATTTACTCCTTATAACAACTCCCAGCGCGGAGTTGTTTTTTTTGTGCTTGCGTGTAAAGTATAATTATTCCTGTCATTAGTATCGAGCAATTCATCCTGAGTATTCTACAGTACAGAATGAAAATTTATGAAAGGCGATTTTAAGCACTTACTTTTGAATCAATCTTAAAACTTATAACTATGAAAAAATATTGGATTTTAATTATTGCGCTCGTTCTGGTTGTCCTCGGATTTGTCCTTAACCAGTTTTATGATAATATTTTTGCCTCCGGCCATTTCGCAAGAGGATATTTTGCAGCAGGGGATTTTGCTATGGGAATATTTGCAGCAGGTCAGTTTGCAGTGGGGGTTTTTTCCATCGGAATTTTTTCTATGGGTATTTTCTCGCTTGGAATCTTTAACATCGGTATCTATATTATCGGGTTCTTTTTAATTGGCTGGAGAAAGAGATATATTAGTGCAAAAAATTGTGAACAGCTTATTGATACTAAATAATACAGAAAGGATTCGTCTTCTTTTATTTATCATTCAAAAGAGTGGGGGAGGATCAATTCTCAGGGGGTTTGCGATGTTCTTTTTTTAAAGCAATAATTCGTTTATTTTCAAGCCTTTTCTTTATGGAGGAAAGGCTTGGTTTTGTGGGTCTTCGTTTTTTAACCGGTTTTAGTGCTTTTGCTATCAATTCAAACAATCGGATGGTGCAATGTTCTTTGTTTTTTAATTGTGATCTTTCATCTTGTGCAGTAATAATCAGAATTCCATCTGAATTGATCCTGTTGGTTAGCTTTTCGAAAATAACAATTTTTGCATCCTCTGATAAAACTTTTGAATTACGAATATCTAATCTCAATTCTATTCGGGTATTCACTTTGTTAACATGCTGCCCGCCGGGCCCGCTGCTGGTTGTTGCCCGAAATTCACATTCCTGAATTAAAAGTGCTTTTTGTATTTCATCTAATAGTCCCATTTTGAGAGGCATTTTGTAAATTTAGTTCATACCTTCAGGTCTTTCAAACTAAAACCCGCATATTTACAAATCCGGATTGGTGGGAAGGGTAAAGAAAAAAGTAGCTCCAGAACCAACTTTACTTTTGGCAAAAATATTTCCTTCATGACTTCTGATAATTCTTTTAACATTGGCTAAACCAATTCCTGTTCCTGCGAACTCATCATTATTGTGGAGCCGTTGAAAAACACCGAAAAGTTTATCGGAAAAAGCCATATCGAAACCTACACCATTATCTTTGATCAAAATTTCTATAAATTTATTATCTACTTTTTTGGCATCGATTTGTATAATCGTTTCTTCATTTTTACTGGTAAATTTTAATGCATTGGATAATAAATTATCAAAAACAATTTTGATTAAATCCGGATCCCCATAAATAGGATGTAATTTGTTAATTTTCCATGTAATTTTTCTTCCCTTGATATCTAATTCATATTTGTTTATTATTTCTGTAATTACATCGTTTACATTAATTTTTTTAATGTTAAGAGTTTGTCGTCCCAACCGTGAGTATGTCAGGAGGTTTTCAATCAGTTCCTGCATATGGTATGAAGCACTTATAATCTTTTCAATATTCTTCTGTCCTTTTTCTGAAATTGTTTTTTCATTGGCTTTCAGCAATTGCGTAAACCCTGTAATATGCCTGATAGGGGCACGAAGGTCATGAGATACCGAGTATGCAAACGATTCAAGATCTGTATTGGCGTGCTCAAGTTTTTCATTAGCAACTTTAAGATCCTCCCTGGATTCATTGACGTCCTCGATTAAAAAGCGAAGGGCTTGTTCTGATTTAATCAGATCCTGGGCTTTGTTTTCAATTTCAAGGGTTCTTTTTTGAACTCCTCTTTCAAGTTCTTCGTTAAGGGTTTTTATCTTTTGCTCTGCAATTCGTCGCTCAGTGACATCTTCAAAAACAGCAACTATTTCTCCACTGGAAAGTTTGTATACATAATTTTCCAACCAACGTTCCAATCTATCGTCACTATATCTTGTAACCGGGCATACTTGAGGTTTACCAGTTTTATATACAGACGTCAAAACATCAAGCAGCCCAAAACTCTCTACGCCCGGAAAAACTTTACTAACTGACTGTCCAACCACTTCATCATGTTTATATTTTGTTATTTCAAGTCCTTTGTTATTTATGTTTACTATACTGAAATTTTGACCATTATCTACCGCTTGATAAATTGCAACGCCTGATTTCATTTTATCAAATAGTTGCCTGAACTTCTCTTCGCTCACCCTCAGTGCTCTTTCTGCATTTTTTCTGGCAGTGATATCCTGGCTCCAGCCTACTACATAGGTTACTTCTCCCTTTTCATTTTTAACAGGACTTAGGCTGGCAACAATATCCATCTGGTATTCACCAACTCTGATTTCAGTTTCACTAACTGAGTTTTTCCCACTTTTGAAAACTTTGATTAAATTAATTTTGTAATCTCCAGCTATCTTTCTAGGAAAAAGGTCTTCAACTTTCCGGCCTTTAATTTCATCAGGCACTGAACCAAGAAGTTTTGCTGCTGCATTGTTAACCCAATCAACTTTAAGTTCCGTATCAATTACAAATATCAGATCGCTTATCTTATTAAAGAGGGTTTTATACTTGTCTTCTTCGTTTATAGCGAGTTTGCTTTCTGTATTTTCGAGCTGTGCTTCAAGCTCCTTTATTCTTGAGGTAAGTTTTAATATTTGCTGTTCTTGAAATTGTTGATCTTCTTTGGGCTTCATGTGTCGATTTATTTAAAAATCACCTCTAAAGATAGATAAATATTTCAATAGATGTTGAATTTGCATATGGGTCACCAAAAAAATCAGTTACGGGCTGATCTGGAAATTAATATTATTACGCCATCTTTTTTATTAAATTCGCGATTCTACGTTTCAAATAAATATAGTTGTATATGTTTAGTTTTAAATCCTTTCCGCATACATTTTGGGTTGCAAATACCATGGAACTTTTTGAGCGCTGGGCTTATTATGGGATGTTTGCCGTTCTTTCAGTTTATTTAACCGACCCAATTTCCAAAGGTGGATTAGGTTTTTCACAAGAGCAACGAGGCATTATGCAGGCAGTGGTCACCGGTGTTTTATACCTGCTTCCTATACTTGGTGGGGCTATCGCCGATCGATATGGCTTCAGAAAGGTGCTCCTGGCAGCTTTTGTAACACTTTCTTCGGGGTATTTTGCAATGGGTCAATCTCATGCCTATGCACCCGTATTTATTTCCTTCCTGGTGGTAGCAATAGGTGGCGCAATATTTAAACCTATCATCGTAGGGACGGTTTCAAAAACTACTGATAAAAGCAATGAGACCGTGGGTTTTGGAATTTTTTATATGATTGTAAATATTGGTGGTTTTATTGGCCCCTGGGCGGCATCCAAGATGAGAGAGCTTAACTGGACATATGTTTTCCTGATGTGCTCAGGGGTTATATTAATTAACCTTATCCTCCTTTTCTTTTATCATGAACCTAAACAAAAAGAGAAAAAAAGCACACCTCTATTACAGACTATAAAACAGATCTTTTCGAATACTCTGCTTGTATTGAAGGATACCCGATTTGTTCTTTTTCTACTCATTCTTGTTGGTTTTTGGACCATGTATATGCAGCTGTTTTTTACTATTCCCGTTTATATCGGACAGTGGATTAATACCACAGTAATCTATGATAATATTGGATATTTAACTCGTGTTTTTGGAGCTGAAGATGAAGGTTTGGGAATTATCAGACCTGAAATGATGATTAATATTCCGGCCCTCACCATTATTATTTTTCAGGTTTTTATTTCAAACCGTTTGATGAATGTGAGGCCCGTTACAAGCATGGTGGGAGGAATATTTATAGTAATGCTGGGGTTGGGTTCAATGTACTTCCATCTAAATGGTTGGTATGTCGCCCTGAGCTTACTGATCCTCGCTTTTGGAGAAATGGCAAGTTCACCCAGGATACAGGAGTATATTAGTGGAATAGCCCCACCAGATAAAATCGGATTATATATGGGATACAGTTTTTTACCTATTGCAGGAGGAAATATATTAGGAGGCCTTCTCTCTGGTAAGCTTTATGGCTCAATGTCAGATAAGTACATTTTTCTTAGAGATTATATCGTAGTGAACAACATCACTGTGGCGGATTCAGTTGCTGAAATGGATGGGGCAGAATTATTCTCTGCCACTTGTATGGCGTTGGATTTACAAGCCTACGAATTAAATACCCTCCTCTATAATATTTATCATCCGGGTGAAATCTGGCTGGTATTTGGTGGGATTGGGTTGTTAACAGGAATTCTTTTATTTATGTACAATAAATTTCTTTTACCTGTTAAACAATAAATTTTAAAAGTATAGATTCTCACGATTTGTAAACCGAAAGGGTCTACCAAATAAAGATATCTTTTTTTGACAAGGGCCTTCTTCCCTCCATCCAAATAAAGTTTTTAAGTTTTCTTTCCTCTGAGGGCATTCCATCTGGTGGGTACATGTGCGCATCAACGCTTTTTATGGGAGTAATAATCTGTACTTCATTATCTTTTAAATAAATGTTCATATCGCTCGATGAAGTCTTGTTTATACCCATTAAACCCCCGTTTTCTTCACGTACATAAAAAACGGATTCAGCATTACCGAAAATTTGAACTTTCACCATTTTATTATCCCTAAAATGGCCCACCATACTTTTTCCTTTCACCTGGTTAAATGTACTTTTACTAATGGTATCATCCATCGAAATTATAAATGAAGAATTGATCATTGCCAGGCTATCAATTTTTTTATTGACCATAGCAATCCAAATAGAATCTGCAGTAAGTTGGTTTTGATCTGACCATAAAACAGGCTCTGTATAAAGAAAAATAGTGGAGTCGCCAAAACTATAGACCAACGAATCGCACATACCCTGTAAATCTTTTCTGAAAAATTTTGTATGGTAATAGGCGTTCAAAAACTTAACATTCTGGAGCGAATCAAATATTATATACAAGGTGTCGGCATGCATAAAAAGGGAATCTTTTTTATCAATCATTACAACCATAGCGCTATCTGTTACAAAAGAATAGCCTTTCCTTTTCTGAAACTCACCATATTGCCCGTAAATCTGCATATCCTGAACAGTATCAGTTAATATTACGTTTCGGAATGCCTGTCCAAAATCTAACTTCCGGTCATAGTAAAGACTATCTCCAACCAATTTTTGTTCTTTAGAAATAAAGAATGCGTTTTTATTAAATTGGGATTTGTCGCGGCGGGTATCATACCATCCGTTTTCACAGTATATCAGGTTATCTTTACTGGTAATGGTAGTCGGCCCAAGGAAATAGGAAATTTCTGTTTCGGTATGATACTGCATTGTATCGGTAAGCATATGGTATTTTGGATTAACCAGCACCACACTGTCCTTAAAAAATGCTTCTTTAAATTGGGTGTAGTAGTATCCCTTTTTGCTTGTGAGAGTATTGGTTGAATCCACAATTTTTCCTCCCGAAAGATAGTAGGATACCTCTGTGGATCTGTTATACCAAAGGTGATTAGTATACAGGGTCGCCCTTGAGTCAATTAAACGGACATTATTTTTAAGTTCAGCAATTTTTGTATTTCCATTGTAGTTTAAAAAATCACTGTAGATATTTAAAGTATCCGAAGCTTTGATCCTGACATTTCCAAAACCATCAAAACTATTATCTAATTCATAGAGATAGGCACTATCACAGTACAGGTAAGTACTGTCGTGCTTCAATATAACCTGTCCTATTAATCGCTGCACCTTCTCCCCGAGTTTCTTATCATATTTGAGGTCGTTTGCTTTGATAAGTTTTACCTTGGTAGGTTTTTGGGAGAATATGGTAAGATTTATTAGCAGTAGGATGATAACTCCTGCAAGCCGTGGTATATATTTATTAATTTGAGGATGCGTCAATTTATCTTTGTTAATTTCGCAAAAGTACAATTTTGTTGGTTCAAAAATTTAATTTGAGCTTAGCAAGTTAGGAAAAGTAAACGACAAACAGCTGAAGTAATTTTGTTTCATCAATTAAAATTATGGCAAGCAAAGTAGCAACAATTCAGAATTACAAGGAACGGGTGAACAAGGTTTTGCATTACATCCATACTCACCTGGACGAAAAACTTGAAATCGATTCTTTAGCAGAAATCGCGTGTTTTTCATCTTTTCATTTCCACAGGATCATGCGTGCACATTTAAATGAATCCTTAATGGCCTATATCGTGAGGTTACGTATGGAAAGTGCAGCTAATCTGATATTACACACCAACCTGAGTATTACTGATATTGCCTATAAAATGGGATATGATGTTCCATCGTCTTTTAACAAGGCTTTTAAAAAGCGCTTTGGTATTGCCCCCGGTGATTTTAATGCCATGTACATGGAAAGGATCAAAGTAAATTATTTAGAAACCACAAAAATTGTAAACAAAATGAAACTTGAACCGAAATTCAAAGAACTTAAAGACAAAAAAGTCATTTACATTAATTCAAAGGGTGATTATAGTGGGAGGGGGACTGAAATAGCATGGGAGAAAGTGTGTGCTTTCGCTGAAAAGAATAAACTTTTTGGTTGGAAAACAGAGTTTATCGGGATTAGCCATGATGATCCAAACGTTACAGATGCTGAAAGACTTAGGTATGATGCCTGCGTTACAGTAACCAAAGAGGTAAAACCTGAAGGAGATGTAGGTGTTAAAACTATAAAAGGTGGTAGATATGCCATGTTTTTACACAAAGGGCCTTATACAAATTTTCAAAAAACATATGACTTTATCTATGGTATTTGGTTGCCTGAGAGCAAAAAGGAATTAAGAGACGCTCCTTGTTTTGAGAAGTATTTGAACACTCCTGAAAAAACGAAGCCGGAAAATCTGAAAACAGAAATTTATATTCCATTAAAGTAAGATTAAGAAGACCTAACAGGATTTAAAAACCTGTTAGGCCATGCAAATAAAAAGGGAGTTGCAAATAGCAGCTCCCTTTTCGGGTGTTTTCAAAAGTAAAACTAAGCCTGGGCTTTTGGTCCGCCAAAGTTTAGGGGCAGGTTATCTGCTTCCGGAACAATGATCTCACCATGCAATCGCTCAAACTTTGTTATATTATCCAGCAATGCCCTGTACAATCTTTTCGCATGTTGAGGAGTAAGGATAATTCTGGATTTAACTTTAGCCTTGGGGCTTCCAGGCATCATTTTTACAAAATCAACAATAAATTCAGAATGCGAATGGGTGATGATGGCAAGATTAGAATAAATGCCTTCCGCAATTTCATCACTTAATTCAATATTGATCTGTTTTTGTTGCTTTGGATCTGCCATAATTATTTTTGTTTTTCTATTAATTATCGTCTTTTGATGCCATCAATGCTTCGTATTCTTCTTTCGATCCCACGATCAGATGCTCATATTCACGCAATCCGGTTCCGGCAGGAATTAAGTGTCCAACAATAACGTTTTCTTTCAATCCTGCTAATCCGTCAGATTTTGCATTGATAGAAGCTTGAGTAAGAACCTTCGTAGTTTCCTGGAAGGATGCAGCAGAAATCCAGCTATTGGTTTGTAGTGAAGCTTTTGTAATTCCCTGTAATACCTGACGTGCTGTGGCAGGTTTTGCTTCACGGGAATCAATCAACTTCTTATCTTTACGTCTTAACTGTGAATTTTCTTCTCTCAGTTTCCTGGCGCTAACAATCATACCTGCACGATAAATCTGGGAATCTCCTGAATCAATAATGATTTTTTTATTAAAAATATCATCATTTTCATCCTGGAAGTCGATTTTATTTACAAGTTCACCTTCAAGGAATCTGGTATCGCCTGGGTCAGCCACTTCAACTTTACGCATCATTTGACGGACAATAGCTTCAAAGTGTTTGTCATTAATTTTTACCCCCTGTAGCCTGTATACTTCCTGTATTTCGTTTACTATATACTCCTGAACTTTCATAGGCCCTTTAATCGCAAGGATATCAGCTGGAGTCATAGCTCCTTCAGACAGCGAAGTTCCTGCTTTCACATAGTCATTTTCCTGGGCAAGAATTTGCTTTGATGTCGGAATAAGATATTTTTTCTCTTCTCCTGTTTTGGAAGTAATAATAACTTCCCTGTTACCTCTCTTAAGTTTTTTACCAAAAGTAACAATACCATCAATTTCGGCAACCTTTGCAGGATCAGAAGGATTCCTGGCTTCAAATAATTCTGTAACCCTTGGAAGACCTCCGGTGATATCACCGGATTTACCAACTGCTCTTGGAATTTTTACCAGAATATCACCAGGATTTATAGAATTACCATCTTCAACAGAAATGTGAGCTCCTACCGGAATATCGTATCCGCGTAATTCTGCACCAGTTTTATCTACTACAAGTATCCTTGGATTCAGGGTTTTCTTCCTGGTTTCTATAACCACCTTATCATAGTACCCGGTTTGTTCATCCGATTCTACTTTAAAGGTTTCGTTTTCTATAACATTTTCATATTTAATTTTTCCCCCAAATTCTGAAACAATTAAAGCATTGTATGGATCCCAGTCAGCAATCAGATCGCCTTTTTTCACTTTTTTACTCACTTTATAATAAAGCCTGGCTCCATAAGGAATGTTGCTCGACATAAGAACAATACCGGTATTTTCATCGATAATTCGCATTTCAGCGGATCGGCCAATTACGATATCAAATTTTTTGCCTTCTGCGTCTTTGTATTCAACTGTCCTTAACTCATCAATTTCAATAACACCATCGTATTTAGCTTCAATTTTTGATGAAATGGCAATATTTGAAGCAGTACCCCCTACGTGGAATGTACGCAGTGTAAGCTGTGTTCCTGGTTCCCCAATGGATTGAGCTGCAATTACTCCAACTGCTTCTCCTTTTTGAACCATTCGTCCTGTGGCCAGGTTACGGCCATAGCAAAGGGAACAAACACCTTTTTTTGCTTCACAGGTAAGTACCGATCTGATCTCAACTTCCTCGATAGGTGAATCTTCTATTTTCCTACATATAGGTTCAATGAGTTGTTCGCCTGCAGTAGCTATAAGTTCACCTGACTGTGGGTGGTAAATATCGTGCAATGAAGTACGGCCTAATATTCTGTCATAAAGAGTTTCTACCACTTCCTCATTTTTCTTAAGTGCTGTTGTTCTAAGTCCCCGGAGCGTTCCGCAGTCTCTTTCCGTAATAACAACATCTTGTGAAACGTCCACCAATCTTCGAGTAAGGTAACCGGCATCAGCAGTTTTCAAAGCGGTATCAGCAAGACCTTTACGTGCACCGTGAGTAGAAATAAAGTATTCTAGCACAGAAAGGCCTTCTTTAAAGTTAGAAAGAATCGGGTTTTCAATAATTTCACCTCCAGTTGCACCGGATTTCTGTGGCTTAGCCATCAATCCCCTCATTCCGGACAACTGCCTGATCTGCTCTTTTGAACCCCTAGCACCAGAATCAAGCATCATATAGATCGCATTAAATCCTTGCTTATCCGTGGATAGCTTTGTCATTAATGTTTGAGTCAGCTTTGAGTTGGTATGGGTCCAAATATCGATAATCTGATTATAACGCTCGTTATTTGTTATAAATCCCATATTATAGTTACTCATTACCTCATCCACTTCTGCATTTGCCTGTTCAATGAGTTCCTCTTTTATTCCAGGGATAATCACATCTCCAAGGTTGAAAGAGAGGCCCCCTTCATAGGCCATTTTAAATCCAAGGTTTTTAATATTATCAAGGAAGTTTGCTGTTTCAGCAGTTCCAGTTATTTTTAGCACATCGCTAATAATCTCACGGAGTGCTTTTTTAGTAAGTAATTCATTAATATAACTAATTCCTTCAGGAACCACTTCATTAAAGATGACACGGCCCGCAGTAGTTTCAATTATTTTTTGAACCATTTCACCGTCTTCAATAACCTTGAGTTTACAATTGATTATTGCATGCAGATCAACACGTTGTTCATTGTAAGCAATAATTACTTCTTCAGGGCCATAGAATGTAAATCCTTCTCCTTTAACCGGGGCTTCTGCAGTACTCTTTTTGGCTTTGGTCATATAATATAACCCTAGTACCATATCCTGTGAGGGAACCGTAATTGGTGCTCCGTTGGCTGGGTTCAGGATGTTATGCGAAGCAAGCATAAGCATTTGGGTTTCCAGAATTGCCGCATTACCAAGAGGTACGTGCACAGCCATTTGGTCACCATCAAAGTCAGCGTTGAAAGCTGTACAAACGAGTGGGTGAAGCTGAATCGCTTTTCCTTCGACAAGTTTCGGTTGAAAAGCCTGGATACCTAAACGGTGGAGGGTAGGAGCCCTGTTTAACATTACGGGGTGGCCTTTTAAAATATTTTCAAGAATATCCCATACTACAGGATCCTTGCGATCAACAATTTTTTTGGCTGATTTTACAGTTTTAACAATTCCGCGCTCAAGCATTTTACGGATAATAAAAGGCTTAAATAATTCTGAAGCCATTTCTTTCGGTAAACCACACTCGCTCAGTTTAAGTTCCGGTCCTACCACAATTACAGAACGGCCTGAATAGTCAACCCTTTTACCAAGCAGGTTTTGACGAAAACGTCCCTGCTTTCCTTTTAAGCTGTCGCTCAATGATTTTAATGCCCTGTTAGACTCTGTTTTAACTGCATTGGATTTTCTGGAGTTATCAAGTAACGAATCCACAGCTTCCTGCAGCATACGTTTTTCATTACGCATGATCACATCCGGAGCTTTAATTTCGATAAGTCGCTTTAGCCTGTTATTTCTGATGATTACCCTACGATAAAGGTCATTTAAGTCAGAAGTTGCAAACCTTCCACCATCAAGAGGAACAAGGGGTCTTAATTCAGGTGGGATAACAGGAACAACCTTCACAACCATCCATTCAGGACGGTTATCAATTCGGGTTAAGCCTTCTCTGAAAGCTTCGAAAACCTGTAGCCTTTTTAGCGCTTCTTGTTTTCTCTGCTGGGATGTTTCGTTATTAGCTTTGTTTCTGAGCTCATAAGATATTTCATCCAGATTTAACCTTGCCAACAGATCATGAATTGCTTCAGCTCCCATCTTGGCGATAAATTTATTTGGGTCAGTGTCATCCAAATATTGATTATCAGCCGGAAGGGTATCAAGTACCTCAAAGTATTCATCTTCTGTAAGAAAATCGAGATAATTTATACCGTCTGCCTCTTTTATTCCAGGATTAATTACTACGTACCTTTCATAATATATGATGGTATCAAGTTTTTTAGTCTGTAACCCTAAAAGTGCACCGATTTTATTTGGCAAAGAACGGAAGAACCAAATATGAACAACAGGCACAACCAGGTGAATATGGCCCATGCGCTCTCTTCTTACCTTCTTTTCGGTAACTTCTACACCACATCTGTCGCAAACAATACCTTTATAACGGATCCTTTTGTATTTTCCGCAATGGCATTCCCAGTCTTTAACAGGACCAAAAATCCTTTCGCAGAACAAACCGTCTCTTTCAGGTTTATAGGTCCTGTAGTTAATTGTTTCGGGTTTAGTTACTTCACCATATGATCTTTCGAGGATCATTTCAGGTGAAGCAAGACTTATTGTAATTTTTGAAAAATCTCCGGGGATTTTTTCTTCTTTTCTGAAAGCCATATATAGATTTATTATTTCAGATTACTAGAAATCAATTTAATATCGACTTATTTATTTGTCGAAAGTAACATTTAAGCAAAGTCCTCTTAATTCGTGAACCAATACATTAAATGATTCTGGAACATTTGGCTTGGGCATATTTTCTCCTTTAACAATAGATTCATATGCTTTTGCCCTACCGACAACATCATCGGATTTAACAGTTAGGATTTCCTGGAGTACATTGGCGGCACCAAATGCCTCCAATGCCCAAACTTCCATCTCTCCAAAGCGCTGTCCACCAAATTGGGCTTTACCTCCAAGGGGTTGCTGTGTAATTAATGAATATGGGCCAATTGATCTGGCATGCATTTTATCATCCACCATATGATGGAGTTTAAGCATGTAGATAAAGCCAACAGTTGCCGGCTGATCAAAACGCTTGCCTGTACTTCCGTCATTCAGGTATACCATCCCGTGCTTAGGCAGTCCGGCCTTATCCATGTATTCATTTATCTGGTCAGAAGTCGCCCCATCAAAAATTGGTGTTGCGAATTTAACTCCGAGTTTATGGCCAGCCCATCCAAGAATGGTTTCGTATATCTGACCCAGGTTCATCCTTGAAGGCACACCTAAAGGATTTAATACGATATCAACCGGTGTTCCATCATCTAAGAAAGGCATGTCTTCTTCACGTACAATTTTCGCTACAATACCTTTATTTCCATGACGTCCAGCCATTTTATCCCCAACGGTAAGTTTCCGTTTTTTAGCCACAAATACTTTGGCCATTTTTACGATACCGTTTGGAAGATCATCTCCTACACTTGCTACAAACTTTTTCCTGTTATAGATTCCCAGGATCTCTTTGTATTTAATAGTGTAGTTATTGATCAGTTGTTTGATCAATTCATTTTTATCTTTATCTGTTGTCCACTTCGAGGAGTTTACATTCAGGTAGTCGATCCCTTGTAATAACTTCTGGGTGAATTTAGTTTTCTTAGGAATTATTTCTTCCTTAAACTTGTTGTATACTCCTTGCGAGGTCTTGCCACTTACAATTACAGTTAATTTATCAACCAGCTTATTCTTCAGTTCTTCTGCGCTTGTAAGATATTCCTTATCCAAAAGTTGAATAATTTCTTTTTCCTTTGATTTTGCTTTACGGTCCTTTATCGCCCTTGAAAATAGCATTTTTTCAACTACTACACCTTTCATTGAGGGAGGGGCTTTTAAGGATGCATCTTTAACATCACCAGCTTTATCACCAAAGATTGCACGAAGTAATTTTTCCTCAGGAGTAGGATCAGATTCACCTTTAGGGGTGATCTTACCAATCAGAATATCTCCTTCCTTAACTTCGGCTCCAACCCGAATAATTCCGTTTTCGTCAAGATCCTTAGTAGCCTCGGAGCTAATGTTTGGAATATCAGCAGTTAATTCTTCAATTCCACGCTTGGTGTCCCTTACTTCGAGTGTGAATTCTTCAATGTGCACAGAAGTAAATATATCTTCTTTAACTACCCGTTCTGAAATCACAATGGCATCTTCAAAATTATAACCCTTCCAGGGCATAAAAGCTACCATAAGGTTTCGACCAATTGCTAATTCTCCGTTTTCTGTGGCATAGCCTTCACATAAAACCTGCCCTCTTTCTACTTTATCTCCTTTTCTTACGATCGGCCTCAGGTTAATTGAAGTATTTTGATTCGTACGTTTGAATTTAATTAGCTTATATGTTTTTACATCATCTTCAAAACTTACAAGCTTCTCTTCTTCATGCCTTAAATATCTAATTCTTATTTCATTAGCATCTACATATTCAACAATCCCATCTCCTTCGGCGTTAATTAAAACACGGGAATCTCTCGCTACATTGGCTTCAATCCCAGTACCAACAAGTGGGGTTTCAGGATTGAGAAGCGGAACAGCCTGCCTCATCATGTTTGATCCCATCAATGCCCTGTTGGCATCATCATTTTCGAGGAATGGGATTAAGGATGCTGCAATTGAGGCAATCTGATTTGGAGCAATGTCAATGAGGTCAACATTATTTTTATCTTCAATTGGATAATCAGCTAAGTACCGGACTTTGATTTTATCATTTACAAAATTACCATCATCATGCATCTCCGTGCTTGCTTGAGCAATGATCTTATCTTCTTCTTCTTCGGCACTTAGATAAATAGGATCCTGCTTAACCTGAACTTTACCTTCAATTACTTCCCTGTACGGGGTTTCGATAAATCCAAGTTTATTAATTTTTGCATAAACACACAGCGATGAGATTAGTCCGATATTCGGACCCTCTGGTGTTTCAATGGTACACAAACGGCCATAGTGGGTAAAGTGAACGTCTCTTACCTCAAATCCTGCTCTTTCTCTGGACAGACCTCCGGGTCCCAGTGCCGATATTCTGCGTTTATGGGTAACTTCCGACAATGGATTGGTTTGATCCATAAACTGTGAAAGTTGATTCGTTCCAAAAAACGAATTAATGACTGACGAGAGAGTTTTAGCATTGATCAGATCAGTAGGCGTAAATACCTCATTATCCCTCACATTCATCCGCTCGCGAATGGTTCTTGCCATGCGTGCTAAACCTACACCGAATTGAGCATATAATTGTTCACCAACAGTTCTAACCCTTCTGTTACTCAGGTGGTCGATATCATCCACATCGGTTTTTGAATTAACCAGTTCAATCAAGTACTTAATGATATCAATGATATCTTCTTTGGTAAGTACTTTCGTTTCAGAATCAACATTTAACCCTAATTTTTTATTGATCCTGTAACGACCTACATCACCCAGGTCGTAACGTTTATCAGAAAAGAAAAGCTTATCAATAATTCCCCTTGCTGTTTCTTCATCAGGGGGTTCTGCATTTCTTAACTGACGGTAAATAAATTCTACTGCTTCTTTTTCACTGTTGGCAGTATCTTTCTGCAGTGTATTAAATATGATTGAATAATCAGTGGCTGTAGATTCATCTTTGTGCAATAAAATAGTTTTAACGCCTGAATCTACAATATCATCAATATGATCATTTTCAATAATGGTTTCCCTGTCGATGATTACTTCTGTTCTTTCAATAGAAACAACTTCTCCTGTATCTTCATCCACAAAGTCTTCGAGCCATGACCTAACAACCCTGGCTGCAAGTCGGCGACCAATAACCTTTTTAAGTCCACTTTTCGAAACTTTAATTTCTTCAGCAAGGTTAAAAATTTCAAGAATGTCCTTGTCACTTTCAAAACCTATCGCTCTAAGTAAAGTAGTTACCGGTAATTTCTTCTTTCTGTCGATATAAGCATACATCACGTTGTTTATATCGGTAGTAAACTCCATCCATGAACCCTTAAAAGGAATAATCCTTGCTGAATAGAGCGTTGTTCCGTTAGCATGTTGATGCTGGCCGAAAAATACACCAGGGGATCTATGCAATTGAGAAACTACAACACGTTCGGCACCATTGACAATAAATGTGCCTTTTGGGCTCATATAGGGTATCATGCCAAGGTAAACGTCCTGAATAATTGTTTCAAAATCCTCGTGCTCAGGGTCAGTACAATAGAGTTTCAATTTTGCTTTAAGCGGAACACTATAGGTTAATCCTCTTTCAATACATTCTTCAATGGAGTATCGGGGAGGGTCAATAAAATAGTCCAGAAACTCTAGAACAAAATTATTTCGAGCATCAGTAATTGGGAAGTTTTCACTAAATACTTTGTAAAGTCCCTCTTCAGCTCTGTTTTCAGGGTTGGTTTCTAATTGAAAGAAATCCCTAAAGGATTTTAATTGAATATCAAGGAAATCCGGGTAATCGAATTTAATTTTAGTAGAGCTAAAATTAATTCTTTCGTTTTTTTTGGTAGTAGCCAAAGTTATAAGGTTTTAAGGGTTAAAAAAATACAAAAAAATATGAATATTTAAATACGGAAATAGACTGCCATGCACAATAATGCACCAGCAGTCTAATTCCTGCACTAAGCTAAATATCCCTATTTAATTTCAACCTCTGCTCCAGCTTCTTCAAGTTGAGTTTTCAACGCTTCGGCTTCGTCCTTAGCAACCCCTTCTTTGATTGCTTTAGGAGCAGAATCTACGAGTTCTTTAGCTTCTTTTAGTCCTAAGCTTGTTAATTCTTTAACTAATTTAACAACTGCAAGTTTTTTCTGGCCTGCAGCAGTAAGAACTACATCAAAAGATGTTTTTTCTTCTGCCTGATCACCATCTCCAGCGCCAGCAGCAGGTCCTGCAACCGCAACTGCAGCAGCAGCGGGCTCAATACCGTACTCATCTTTTAAGATCTTTGTTAATTCGTTTACTTCTTTAACAGTTAGGTTTACTAATTGTTCTGCAAATTCCTTTAAGTCTGCCATTTTGCTATAATTTTTTTTGATTATTTAATACTTACTAAAATTTAATTATCTCTTTCTGATAATGTTTTAAGAACACCTGTAAGGTTCTGACTACCTGATTGTAATGCTGACATTACGTTTTTAACTGGTGATTGTAACAATGCCAATAAATCGCCAATAAGCTCATCTCTGGATTTGATATTCACCAATGCTTCAAGCTGGTCGTCGCCAAGGTAAGCAACTTCCTCTATGAAAGCTCCTTTAACAAAAGGCCTGTCCGATTTTTTGCGGAATTCCTTTATCAGTTTAGCCGGTACATTTCCAGTATCGGAAAACATTAAAGAAGTAGGCCCTTTAAGTGCTACATAGAGTTCATCGAGGTTTTTCTCAGATTGTTCCATTGCTCTTTTGAGCAATGTATTTTTAACCACTGTCAACTTTATATCTCTCTTGAAGCACAAACGTCGTAAATCACTGGTCTGTTCTGCATTTAATTCAGAAGTATCAGCCAGATAAATAATATTGTTATTATTTAGTTGTTCGACAAGTGAGGTGACAAGTTGATCTTTTTCCTCTTTTCTCATTGTAAAAAATGTTTAACCTTTTTTAATTTTAAAGAGTTGCTGATTTGGGCTCAATTTGAACACCCGGGCTCATTGTGCTTGATATATAGATACTTTTAATGTAAGTACCTTTTGCAGCTGGTGGTTTTAACTTTATTATAGTTTGGATCAATTCTTTTGCATTCTCTGCAATTTTTTCAGGTGTAAAAGACACCTTTGCAATTGCTGCATGAATAATTCCTGTTTTATCTACTTTAAAATCAATCTTACCAGCTTTTACATCCTCAACGGCTTTACCAATTTCCATAGTAACCGTACCACTTTTTGGATTAGGCATTAATCCCCTGGGGCCTAAAATTCTTCCCAAAGGACCTACTTTACCCATAATACTTGGCATAGTTATTACTACGTCGAAATCTGTCCAACCACCTTTTATTTTCTGGATGTAATCATCAAGACCAACGAAATCAGCCCCAGCTGCTTTAGCTTCATCTTCTTTATCAGGACTACATAATACCAAAACCCTAACAACTTTTCCGGTTCCATGAGGTAATGCTACCGTTCCACGGACCATCTGGTTTGCTTTACGAGGGTCGACACCTAGTCTGACATTTAAGTCAACAGAGGCGTCAAATTTGGTATAGGTTAATTCCTTTACCAGATTTATAGCATCAGAAATAGGATATATTTTATCCTTATCTAATTTTGCTAAAGCTTCTTTCTTATTTTTCGTTAATTTGGCCATTTTACCCTAATTATTAAAAACTCCAATTAAGCATGTTAATTACTTGCAAACGGTGCGGTTCCTTTAATCTTAATTCCCATACTTCTTGCAGTACCGGCAACCATTTTCATTGCTGATTCTACAGTAAAAGCATTTAAATCGGGCATTTTATCTTCAGCAATTGTTTTAACCTGATCCCAGGAAACAGTTGCTACTTTTACCCTGTTTGATTCAGGAGACCCCTTTTTAACTTTAGCCGCTTGCATTAATTGAACTGCAACAGGTGGAGTTTTGATGATAAAATCAAAGGATTTGTCTCTATATACCGTAATGATCACGGGAAGTACCTGACCGGCCTTATCCTGTGTTCTGGCATTAAACTGCTTGCAAAACTCCATTATATTCACACCTTTAGCACCCAATGCAGGTCCTACTGGTGGAGAAGGGTTTGCAGCACCTCCTTTAATTTGTAACTTGATTAATCCACTAACTTCTTTAGCCATTTTAATTTACCATTTTAAAGAATAGTTTACTATGCGTAACAGCCCATATAGATTATTCCTTTTCAACCTGCATAAAGCCTAGTTCGAGTGGCGTTTTCCTGCCAAAAATCTTAACCATGACTTTAAGCTTCTTCTTCTCCTCGTTAATCTCCTCAATTATTCCACTGAATGAGTTGAAAGGCCCGTCAATTACAGTAACGGTTTCACCAACGATGTACGGTACGTTAACTTCTTCACCTTTTTCAGCAAGTTCATCCACTTTTCCAAGAATGCGGTTCACTTCCGACTTCCTCATTGGGCTTGGCTCACCTTTGGTGCCCAAAAACCCAATTACGTTCGGAATACTTTTAATGATATGAGGTATTTCCGCAACCAAATTGGCTTCAATTAAAACATAGCCAGGGTAAAGATTTCTCTCTTTACTTATCTTTTTACCATTTCTAACCTGGTAAATTTTTTCAATCGGAATCAACACTCTTTCGATGTAATCTTCGAGGTGAAGCCGGTTGATCTCACTTTCAAGATACTGGACTACCTTTTTCTCTTTACCACTGATTGCCCTTACGACATACCATTTTTTTGTAGTTTCACTCATTCTCTGAAGCGTAAAAACTTAACTGATAGGTTTCTAAATACAAAATTTTAATTAGAAGCTTTCGTAAAATAATTTTAACAGATTTTGAAAAGACAAATCCATTAAGTAAACAACCAATGCAATGATGAGGGAAGCAATTGACACAACGATTGCACTGTTTTGAAGTTCACTCCACGTTGGCCAGGAAACTTTATGAACAAGTTCATCGTAGCTTTCCTTAGCGTAATTCTGTAATTTAAACTTTGCCATTGAACATCTATATTTTGCACGGGTGGTAGGACTCGAACCCACGACTCCTGGTTTTGGAGACCAGAGCTCTACCAACTGAGCTACACCCGTATCTTATATTCTGGAATTTTACATACTGCAACGAAAGGTATCCTGCTTTTCGCAGGATACCCTTGTACAGATATGTATTCCTTTTATATTATTCAAGTATCTCGGTAACCTGACCAGCACCTACTGTTCTACCGCCTTCACGGATTGCAAAACGAAGGTTTTTGTTCATTGCAATCTCTGCAATAAGCTTTACAGTTACAGTTAGGTTGTCACCAGGCATTACCATTTCAACACCATCAGGAAGAATTATCTCACCAGTAACATCGGTTGTCCTGAAATAAAACTGAGGACGATAGTTATTATGGAAAGGAGTATGTCTTCCACCTTCTTCTTTTTTAAGAATATAAACTTCAGCTTGAAATTTAGTATGAGGAGTAATTGATCCGGGATGGGCAATAACCATACCTCTGGTAATTTCTTTCTTGTCTATACCACGAAGTAATAAACCAGCATTATCACCAGCTTCACCTCTGTCAAGAATTTTCCTGAACATTTCAACCCCAGTACAAACTGATTTTAGTTTTTCAGCGCCTAATCCAATGATATCAACTGACTCACCAACTTTAATTACTCCAGATTCAATTCTTCCGGTAGCAACCGTTCCACGTCCGGTAATTGAGAACACGTCTTCAACTGGCATGAGGAATGGTTTATCAATATCACGGGCAGGTAATGGAATCCACTCGTCACAAGCATCCATTAGTTCCATAATTTTAGGAACCCATTTTTCTTCTTTGTTCAATCCACCTAAAGCAGATCCCTGGATAACGGGAGTATTGTCACCATCAAATTCGTAGAAAGTTAACAGTTCCCTGATTTCCATTTCAACTAACTCGAGGAGTTCTTCGTCATCAACCATATCCACTTTATTCATGAAAACGACCAGTTTAGGTACACCAACCTGACGTGCAAGCAGGATGTGCTCACGGGTTTGGGGCATGGGACCGTCGGTAGCCGCAACAACGAGAATAGCTCCATCCATTTGAGCCGCACCAGTTACCATGTTTTTCACATAGTCGGCGTGACCAGGACAGTCAACGTGAGCATAATGCCTTTTATCCGTATTGTATTCAACGTGTGCTGTGTTAATAGTGATACCTCTCTCTTTTTCTTCAGGTGCGTTGTCAATCTCATCAAATGATTTGAAAGAGGCAAGACCTTTATCTTGAAGGTTGAGAGTAATAGCAGCGGTTAATGTGGTTTTACCATGGTCAACGTGGCCGATGGTGCCAATATTAACGTGCGGTTTTGAACGATCAAAATTTTCTTTTGCCATGTTAATTATTATTTATAAAAATTTACAATTTTGATTTCCTTGTAATTTAATTTTTGAGCCATTGATGAGAATTGAACTCATGACCCCTTCCTTACCAAGGAAGTGCTCTACCCCTGAGCTACAATGGCACTTATGAGCGGGAGACCGGGCTCGAACCGGCCACCTACAGCTTGGAAGGCTGTCGCTCTACCAAATGAGCTACTCCCGCAAATGTCAATACATAGTTTCAGACTTGAGCTGCACTAAATTATACCTTAATATATATAGGTATAAAAAACCAATTGTGGGGAGAGGAGGATTCGAACCTCCGAAGGCTTCGCCAACAGATTTACAGTCTGCCCCATTTGACCGCTCTGGAATCTCCCCGCTATTTTGAAACTATTCAATATTTAAAAGAACTGAGCCAATGGAGGGATTCGAACCCCCGACCGGCTGATTACAAATCAGCTGCTCTGGCCAGCTGAGCTACATTGGCAATTCGTTTTCAGTATAAAAAAAACAGTCCTTGAAAAAAGGACTGCAAAAGTATAAAACATATTTTTAATAAACAAAGAAAAATATTTATAATATTTATCGTGTTCTTAATTTAGATTTATGTTTGGTGATTTGTCTTCGTAATGCGTCTACAGCGCTGTCTGTAGCCTCTTCGAAAGTCTTGCATTGTTTCTTTGCGTATAAGTCATTTCCGGGTATAATAAGTCTGATTTCTGCGACTTTGTTTTCGGGCTCTTCCGTATTTTCAACTTTAAGTGTAATTTCGCTTCCTATAACACCTTCATAGTAGCTTGAAAGTTTCTCTACTTTTTCATTTATAAAAGCCGTTAATCTTTTGTCGGCTTTAAAGCGAACTGAATTAATGTTTACTTGCATAATGTTCTCCTTTTTTATTAGGCCCTGGGATGAGCCTGGTTATATATTGTTTTAAGCTTGTCGATGGTATTATGAGTATAAACCTGCGTGGCTGCAAGGTTTGCGTGTCCAAGTATTTCTTTTATCGCATTGAGTTCAGCGCCGTTATTTAGCATATGAGTTGCAAAAGTATGTCTTAATATATGCGGACTAGTTTTCTGTAATGTTGAAACTTTACTAAGATACGAATTTACTACACGATAAATAAGTTTGTTATAAATTTTTTTTCCATTTTTAGTAATTAATAGAAAATCTCCTTCTTCCTTCTTTTCAATTTCCCTTTTGCGAACTAATAAATATTCTTCAATTGTTTCGGCTAAAGTTTTTCCAAAAGGGATTAATCGTTCTTTGTTTCGCTTACCAAGAACTTTTAATTGCTGCCTGGAAATATCAATGTCATGATCACGTAGATGGGTCATTTCACTTAGACGAATACCTGTAAAGTAAAAGATTTGAATAATAAGCTTGTTACGAATTCCTGTAAAAGATTTATCATTATCAATATTTATAAATAACTCATCCATCTGTTCCTGAATAACAAATTCGGGAAGCCTTTTGTTCTTTTTTGGGGATGAAATTTTACTCAATGGATTCTCAATTATTATGCTGTTTTTACGCAAATAGCCAAAGAATGTTTTCAAGGTTGAAAGCTTTCTATTAATAGAATTTGCAGAAATTGAATGAGAACTTAACTCAAATATCCATGACCTGACTATTTGGTGAGTAACCTCAACAAATGAACAAATATTATAAGACTCTTTTAAAAATTTATTGAATTGTTTTAAATCGTTATGATAGGCGATAATAGTATGCTTTGAATAGCGTTTTTCGGCGTGAAGATGTCGAATGAAATTATCTATATGCATGTAAAAGAAAAATCTTTACTCAAAAATAACATAAATTATTCAGAATAAAGATCTTTAAATTGTTAAAAAATCAAAAGAATGTTAGATTAACCTTCTTCCTGCTGCCTCAGTTGTTGTACGTAAATTGCTTTAAGTTTTTCCTGACGCTTAATGATCGAAGGTTTGGTGTATTTTTGCCTCTCACGAAGTTCTTTTACTACACCAGTTTTCTCAAATTTCCTTTTGTACTTTTTTAAGGCCCTGTCGATACTTTCTCCCTCTTTTACAGGTACGATTATCATTGTTGCTCCTTTTTATATTAGTTGTTTAAAATGGGGTGCAAAAATACATAAAAAATCAAATATTCAAAATTAATCATCAATTATTTCAATAAATTTTCTTCGATGAAGTCTGTCATTTTGCTATACAGGTGATATCTGGTATTTTTGCCGGTATAAATACCATGATTACTATTAGGATAAAATTGCATATCAAATTGTTTATTGGCACCCACAAGTGCAGAAATTAAATCGATAGAGTTCTGATAATGCACATTATCGTCTGCCGTGCCATGGATCAATAATAACTTCCCGGCGAGTTTATCAACATGGTTAATGGGACTGTTTTCATCATACCCCTCTGGGTTTTCTATAGGTTTGCGCATAAAACGTTCTGTATAAATATTGTCGTAATAGCGCCAATTAGTTACCGGAGCCACAGCTATGGCCATTGAAAAGAATTCTGCCCCTTTAAACAGACAGGAAGCCGACATATAGCCGCCATAGCTCCAACCCCATATTCCAATCCTGTCTTTATCAACATAATCAAGACTTCCAAGGTATTTCGCTGCCTCAATTTGATCAATTGTTTCGTACTTCCCCAATTGCATGTAAGTCATTTTTTTAAATTCTTCACCTCTGGCTCCTGTACCCCGGTTATCTACTGAAACAATGATCAATCCTTTTTGTGCCAGCATCTGGTACCACGCATCATTTCTTCCCCAGCTGTTCCTTACTGTTTGTGAACCAGGACCACCATATACATACATTAATACCGGGTACTTTTTTGTTGGGTCAAAACCAGGTGGTTTAATCATCCATGCATTTAATTCGATATTTTCATTGGTAGTAAAAGTGAAAAATTCCCTTTTCTGAAAATTATAATCCACTGTTATTTGTTTGAGTTTGTCATTATTCTCAATTACTCGAAGCTGTTTACCCTTCTGAGAATACAAAGCAGTATGTGGGGGAGTATTGGAGTTGGAGAACGAATTCAAATAATATTTATAATTTTTACTAAACTGCACGGAATTATTCCCTAGTTTTTCTGAAAGCAGTTTTTTCCCAGAGCCGTCAGTATTCGTCGTGTATAATTCGCGGTTTAAAGGGGATGATTCTGATGATGTGTAATACACCAGGTTCTTTTCCTCATCAATCCCAATAAATTCCTGGACATCGAAATTGCCTGAAGTAATTTGATTTTCGAGGTTGCCAAGCATATCATAAAGGTACAAATGATGAAAGCCATTCTCTTCATTAGAAAAAATGAAATGTTCTTTATCACTCAGGAAAGTCAGATTATCTGAAATGTCAATATAATATTTATTTTTTTCATGGTAAATAGTTTGGGATTCCCCTGAAAGGAAATTTGTTAGTAATATCTTTAATTCATTTTGTAGCCTGTTCATCCATTGTATCGAAAGGATATCTGGATCTTTTGTCCATTTTATTCTGGGAATATAAATATCAGGTTCATCACCGATGTCCATTTTGATTGTTTTTCCATCTTCCAGGTTATACACATGAATGCTAACCAATGAATTGTCCTCACCCGCCTTTGGGTATTTGAATGAACTTAATTCCGGGTATAGCTTGCCCCAAATCATCATATTAAATTCTTTGACGTAGGATTCATCAAAACGGTAAAAAGCAATTTTTTTACTATCCGGTGACCAATAGAACCCTTTTGAAAAACCAAATTCTTCCTCGTAAACCCAGTCAGGAGCTCCATTAATAATTTTGTTCAATTCGCCATTAAAAGTAATTTGAGTTTCGGTGTTGGCATTAAGATCCTTGATAAAAATATTATTCCCCCTAACAAAAGCTATTTGATATCCATCAGGGGAAAAATCTGCTAGTTGTTGCTTGCCGTTTTCAGAAAGAGGGACTAACTTGTTTGTTTCAATATTAAATATGTAATATTTAGACTTGCTGGACCGGCGATAGATCATTTCAGTATTGGTGGCAAACAATATCCTTTTCTCATCAGAGCTAAATGAATAATTGCTCATTGAAATCGGCAATGAGTCTTCTTCTGGGATAAGTTGTTGTGCCTCGACTATTGTTGAAATATACTTTCCTGTTTTATAAGCATATAAATTCAGACTATCTCCGTTCAACAGGCAAAATGTTTCGCCATCATTCATGGATTTCATCGTTTTGACCCGGGCCATATTGAAGGTTCCTTTTTTAAAAATATCATCGAGTGATATGGATTTTGAGTGGATTTGGGCTTGTGCTCCCTGGAACAAAAGCATTGAAAATGCGAGGATATAATAGACGGTATTTCTCATGGTTAAATTTTTTCCAAAATTAATAAACATCCGGACAGTAGAAAATTGAAAGTATTTTATAAATTTGCAGTTCATTTATATTAATTAAATTCTTGGGGTATTTTCTCATGCTGATAGGAGCCGGGAGGCATAGAGCGCTGTAATAAGGGACGTTAGCTCAGTTGGTTTAGAGCGCTTGCTTGACAGGCAAGAGGTCACTGGTTCGAATCCAGTACGCCCCACCTCATTTAAGGCCTTGTAAATAAGCATTTGCAAGGCTTTTAATTTTTTAACGAATTCCCTTGTTTATTTCAAGTGTTAGAATTGGAGTGATTATAATCAGGGAAAATGGAATTGCTTGTAGGAGGTATATTTTAAACTGATTTTTCCACCATGACAGGTAATTTAAAAGAGAACGTTGATCCCTTACCCAATGTAGATTTCATGCTTAGTTTACCGCCAAGGATTTTAATCAATTTATCTGAAACAGAAAGGCCTACACCAAGTCCCTTTTTACCGCTTTCATTGCTCTCATCTATTTTATAAAACTTCTCAAGAACCTTCTTAAGATTTTTTCTCTCAATGCCTATTCCTGTGTCATTTACATAGAATTCCACCTTTTTATCTTCAACTTTGTATCCATATTCTACGGTACCATTGATGGTAAATTTAATTGCATTTTCAATTAAATTAAGCAGAGCCCTTTTAAGTTTATCCTTATCCGTAAATATTATGAGGTTCTTGTGTTCTTTATGTCTTGATAATATGATTTTTATATCATTAAAAGAAAAATCGGAGATAAATTTTTTTACCTGAGAATGAAGTTCATTCATGATAAGATCAATACTAAAATGATCCATTTCGGGCTTAATATTTTCCGTGTCAATTTTTGAGGTGATAATAATATTGTCAATAATTCTAAGAAGTTCCCGGCTGTTTTTATTTATTTCCTCAATAAAAAAGTCGCGTTGTTCCAGTGTATAAGAGTTGTCGGATAGTAAATTTGAGAAACCTACAATAACATTCATCGGAGTTCTGATCTCATGAGAAATATTAGAAAGGAATGATGATTGCAAAGAATTCAGTTGTTCTGCTTTCCTGGCTAACTCCTCTTTCATTTTTTGAATTTCTATATCAGAATCTTTATTGAAGTTGTTTTTATTCATACAAGTTATATTATCCCGCGCAGACCTTTTATTGCATTATTTATATATTCCTTTAACGACAAAAAGGTTACCCCAAAACATTCAATAATTTATATTTTTTCTAAATTATTTCAGAGCTTAATTTTTTTTGGGAAAATTATTATAGACAAAAAAGGCAGTTTTGGATACTCAGGCCTTCTGTCAGAGGGTTTTAAACTGCTTGCTATTTCAATATCTATGGGGATTATATTGAAGGATTAAGGTTTATGAATTGATATTTCCAAATAAGGAATCTTTCCCAAAATGAAAAAAAAGTTTGATTTTTGAAAAATATTTTTATTTTTGTATTGAATTATTAATAAAGAGTTTTATGAAAATGAGAAGCTTAATTACCATTTTAGTGGTAGCGTTTGCGCTATTTTTCTCCTCCCAGCTTATTTCTCAAGATGACAACACTAGTGTTGACCAGTCTGAAGGAACAGTTGGTGGTGGTGGACACACAAGCGATGTTCAAGGAATTTTTATTCCGGATTAATATCCCTTTTAATAGTGCAGCAGATGGATTGATTTTCTGAGTGTTTTATTAATCCAGAACATCAATTATTCGAAAATTCTTAAAGGAAAGCCTCAATGGCTTTCCTTTTTTCATTTTTCAATAAAAAAATTAATAATTATTATAACTATTTAATCTATTTTAGGTATAAGTAAATTGCCTACACTTATATTAATAATAGGTAATAATATTTATAAAATGAGAATTATGTTAAAGTATACGGCTGCTGCATTATGGGTATTCCTATGCTTTATTATTTTTTCCATACCATCAAACCTTTACTCGCAGGAAATAGATTCATTACGAAGCTTTAAGTCGATTAAAGCAGATTTTACAAAATCAAACTATGATTCGGCTCTGATAACTATTTGGAGTAAAATTAATAAATCTGCTAATGCCAAGGAATGGAATGTATTAACAAAATCTTTGATCTATGCTTCGTATGCAAATTATATGAAGGGTAATATTGATTCTTTAAAATATTATAATCAAATTGCTTTAAGTACATTTAATGAATATGAATTGACAGATAATAACATTCTCAGTGAGATTTATTACCTCAATGGATTATATTATTACAATCATCGAAATGTTGATAGTGCTACGTATTTTTCAAATGTAACCATTAATCTTTGCGATAATAATTACGATAGCTTACTTGTATTGGTTTATAAACTAAAGGGAAACCTCAATCTTTTTAAGGGAAATTATAAGGAGGCATTGTCGTGTTATCAAAAATCATTACATATCGAAAAAACCCTGGATAATCCTTCCCAGGTTAATATGGCCTCGATCTATCAGAATACAGGAATAATCTTTTATAATCAAAGTGAATTTGATAGCGCGAGGTATTACTTTTTTGAATCCTTAAAAATAAAAGAAGAGATATTATCGGAGAATGATCCCAAACTTGCCAATGGTCTTACAAATTTTGGATTGTTTTTATTGTATATGGGTGAACCGGAAGCAGCACTTAATTATATGAACAAAGCCGAAGAAATGTACCTTCGAATTTTTGGGCATAACTACGAGGGATTGGCCCCGATATATATAAATAAAGGTGCATTGCTGACCTTACTCCGAAATTATGACGAAGCTTTAAATTACCAATTGTTAGCTTTTGAACTATATAAAAATCAATTAGATAATGATCCTACTTTACTTTCAACTATACGATTGAATTTAGGTATTTTATACAGAAACCTTGGAAAACCGGAAGAGGCCATTGAACACTTAATTAAAAGCCGTGGGGTTAATAAAGATCCAGTATATAATCTGAAGTGTGTTCGTAGTTTAGCGGAGTGTTATGATGATCTGGAGGATATGGAAGCTGCAGAGCAATATTTCCAAAATGCAATTGAGATCGCCAAAAATTTGGGCTCTGAAAAAATGTTTGAACTTGCCTATACGCAATTGCGATTTGGTGTATTTTATAATAAACATGAAAATTACAATAAGTCTTTTGAATACTTTGAACAAGCGTATAAGATTTTAAAATCAACTTTTGGAGATAAAAACAGGGATGTAGCTTCAGCATTAACTAATATAAGCAAACATTATAACAGAGAGGGAGACTATACCAATGCAATATCCTATTCTCAGCAAGCCCTTATTTCTATTATCGATGATTTTAATGATAAAGATATCAGTCATAACCCAAAGCTGGCTGTGCTGGAAAAGGATTTTAATGTATCTACTATTTTGTACTTAAAAGCAGATGCCATATACAAAAAGTACAAGGATGTACAAGATGTTGACAACTTAAAAATTAGTTTGCAAACTGCTGGATTGGCTATTGAATTATTTGAAAGTATTAAATCTTCGATGGGGATGGATAAAACAAAGCTCAGGATTACTGAAGAAGCAAGTAGCATATATGACCTGGCCATTCTGATTTCATCCGAGCTTTACCAAATTACAAATAAGGAAGAATATTACAATAAGTGCTTTGAATATGCGGAAAAAAGTAAAGCTGCGGTTCTTTTATCAACAATAAGAAAAATGGAGGCATTACAGGTAGGAAATATTCCTGATTCTGTGAAAGCACTTGAAAAAAATCTAAAACAAAATATTACACAGTATGAAAATCTGATTTTAGAAGAAAGCCAGCAAATCCCTTTAGATTCAAATAAAGTAGGTCGAATTCGTAAAAATCTGTTTAAAATAAGGCTTGAATATGATAGCTTAGTTTCACGTCTTGAGCAAGAATATCCGGAATATTATAATCTGAAATTTAACCTCAATGTTATCGACAGGCAGGCAATAGCTGAAAAGTTGAATAAGGATCAAACTTTTATCGAATATAAACTTGTCGACACAATTTTATATACATTTATCATTACTTCCGATACTTCCTTACTGATCAAGAAAAATGTAGGACCGGACTTTAACACCGAAGTGGGTAATTTTGTTGGTAAAATGAATATTCTGCCCGATGTAGATAATGTTAAAAAAAATAGTTTGGAATTTATTAATAAAGGTTATGAGTTGTTTTTAAACCTCTCTCTTAACAATGAAGTTGTTGCACACAGTCCTCATTTGATCATAGTTTCTGATGATATTCTTGGGTATCTCAGTTTCGATGCTTTAATAACTGAAAAGCCAACGGGCGAGAACTCAGGCTATCGGAACCTTGAATATTTAATTAGAAAGCATTCCATATCATATGGTTATTCAGGGACACTCTTTTTCAACAGGGAAAATAACAGGAAAAGAGGGAAAGGGCTCCTGGCAATGGCTCCTGATTATCAAGCTAATCCAAATAGTTTAAATACAAATAACAGAAATGCATTAGATATAGGCAGTAAATTATACCCGTTAGAATATAGCCAAAAAGAAGTATTAGACATTAGCCACATATTTAAAGGCGAGGTTTTTACCGGGGAAGAGGCCACTGAAGGTAACTTTAAAGCGAATAGCCAAAACAGTCAGCTCCTTCATTTTGCAATGCATACTTTGGTCAACGATGAAGATCCATTAAACTCGAAACTGGTTTTTTATTTAAATGGAGATACCCTGGAAGATGGGTTTCTGAATATTTATGAAATATATAACCTGAACCTGGATGCGGAACTTGCAGTGCTTAGTGCTTGCAAGACTGGTGTTGGCAAAATAAGCAAAGGTGAAGGGATAATGAGTTTAGCCCGAGGTTTTCTATATGCCGGAGTTCCCGGTATTGTAATGACTTTGTGGGCTATTGAGGATATTTCAAGTGCTGAAATCATTTCGGCATTTTATAGCAATTTAAAACTGGGATTATCCAAGGATGTTTCTTTACAGCAGGCCAAACTAGAATATTTAAACAGCGCGAATCAATTGGAATCGCATCCTTATTTTTGGGCAGCCTTTGTTCAGATAGGAAACAATAGTCCAATTTCTACTCCGGGCATGGTCTCATTTATATATTACCTTGGTGGAGGAATCTTAATTATGGTGATCCTCATTTTATTCTGGATTAGAAGGCGAAGAAAAAAATTAGCATAAGCAATACATTTAAGTGTAATAAGCAGGATCGGGTCCCAGAGGTGAGTTTATACTCCTGAAATTTTCCAAATCGCTTTGAGAGGGATTAATTGGAAAAATGATCATTTGAAAAGAGACAATATTCCGATATTCCTTGTCCGAATGAACAGAACAGGCGATTGCCAACCAAAGATTATCTTCTTACCTAATCATCATTTATAAAGCAACCAAATTTGGTGTATGATTAGTTCCTTATGAATCCAAATGAAAAATAAGTCCGTTTTGGAAAGGGCAAAAAAAACAAGCCGGATCTCTCCGGCTTGCAATTATGAATTTTTATTCATAAAACTTAATTAAGGTATTTTAGGATTTCTTTTGCTTGTTCGGCATAATAGCTGTCACTTTTTGAAATGTTCTCGAATTGAACAACGGCTTCATTTTTATGATTGTTCATAAGGAATATGAGCCCCATGTACCATTCAGCCTGTTCAACAAACAAATTGTCTTTGTCGTTAATCACATATTCAAAAGAGCTAATCGCTTTATCAAATTGCTCCAATTCTATATAGCATATTCCACTATAGAATTTTGCAGTAATTTGATTTTCAAGCGTATTAAAATATTTAAGTGCGTTTTTGTAGTCGTTTTGCTGATAAAAATTAAAAGCTTCTTTAAAGGCATCATCTGAATTAATTTCAATAGAACGAACCTGCAGTATAGGATGTGCGGGTTTATAATACTTGGTCACAAGCCTTTCAGTTGAAAAAGGTTTATTCGACAAAATATACCACAATCCTCCAACAACAAGTATTAATGCGAAGGAAGCCGCTGCCAGATGCCAGGTTTTAAATAAATCCCGTTGAATACTTAATACAGAAGCCGGAGACATACTTGTCTGGATCTGATTATCGAGTTTTTGCCTTAAATCAATAAAGTTTTTATCCTTTAGGGCATCATTGACTTCAATACTTAATTCAATGTCTTCTGACAATTGTGGATCGCTAATCCTTTCCTGCTCGAATTCTTTCAATTCTTTGCCGCTTAAGTTTCCGTCAATGTATTCTTCAATATTGTTTACCTTGTCCATCTTAAGAGTTTTTTATCGTGTATATTTTACTATTTTCTAAAAAATTCGGATCACTTTTAATGCTTTGTATCAGTTTCTCTTTGCATTGAAACTTTCTCTTTTTAACGTATTGCTCACTTTTAAACCCTAGTATCCGGGCAATTTCTTTGAGCGGTATTTTAGCAAGAAAAAGTTCAAGTACTTTCTGACAACTGAAGCTTAGCTTCTTGAAATGATCCTGGTACAGTTTGTACCGGTCATTTTTTTCATTAATGCTGAAAATGTCTTCAGCCAGTTCGATGAATAATCCTGCCTCTTCTGCCGTTCTGTTGTTTATTCGCCGTTTTTCAAGTTGCTTGAGCCATAGAAGCCTGCAAACCGAGTATAAATAAGTTTTAAAAGAACATGTTAGTGTTAGATTTTCGTGCAATACCTTTTGATATATTACCAAAACTGCGTCCTGGTAAATATCCTGAGCATCTTCCAAACTTCCACTATTTTTCATCACAAATAACTTTACCGGATGAAAAAAGTTTTCGTAAATAAAATCAAGAACTTTAGTGTCTCTGTTTTTTATGCCCTCTAATATTTCAATTGCTGAAAAATCCTGCACTATTTGATTCTTTATTCTTTATTTAAACAAAAGGTTACCCTATTTTTTTCTTTCATTTTATAACTTTAGTAAAATTTAACCGGGCTAGCTTAAAAATACCTTGCTTTAGTGTTAATAAAGCTCCAATATTTTCATATCGATTTGGAAATTATTGCTCGACCCTGTCTTTTAAATACCTCGTTATCTTATTATAGTTCTATATCTCCTATTACGCTATTAATTGCAATATGGTTATAAAAAATCAAACTTATTTTTGTTATTTATTCAAAATTATAAATAACCTGAATTATTTTACCAAGAACCCTGAATTTCAGCTTTGCAATATTTGCAATGATTATTTTCTATTGATTTGCTCAATACAGTAAATCCTTTTCGTTCAACAATCAACTTATTGCACTCCGGGCAATGGGTGTTTGCAGCCGAAATTTCAGGCACATTGCCAATGTAAACATAGTTTAATCCCGCTTCCTTTGCATGGGTGTAAGCCATATTCAAAGTAGAAACTGGTGTGGGATAAAGGTCGGTTAATTTGTATAAAGGATGAAACCGGCTAAAATGCAAAGGGGTATTTTCAAACCCGTTATCATAAAGCCATTTACACATTTCCTTTATTATACCCATGTCATCCGTCCAGTTCGGAATTACCAGGTTGGTTATTTCAAGCCAAACTCCTCTCGATTTGAGTATTTTTAATGTTTTAAGTACAGGTTCAAGGGTTGCCCCATTAAGTGCTTCATAAGTTTCATTGCTGAACGATTTCAGATCAATATTTGCCGCATCAATATATTGGCACCATTCATTCAGGGGTTCTTCGTTTATGTAGCCCGCAGAAACAAGTACATTTTTAATCCCTTTCGACCTGGCTATTTTTGCTGTGTCATAGGTGTATTCATAAAATGCGACCGGGTCGGAGTATGTATATGCAATTGATTTACAACCCTTAATAATGCATTCTTCCACCACCTGTTCCGGCATCAGGTCATAATTCCTTGTTTTATCCGGACTGGTCTGAGATATTTCCCAATTCTGACAATTCAGGCAGGCTAGGTTGCATCCGGCAGTGGCTATTGAAAAAGTTTTACTGGAAGGAAGAAAATGGTACAAAGGTTTTTTTTCGATGGGATCTACATGCACTGCACAAGGGTTCCCATAGGCTTTGGTAAACAAAATATTATCACTGTTAGTCCTTGTTCTGCACTCTCCTGATTCCCCTTCTTTTATCTTGCACTCACTTGGGCAAATCAGGCATTTGATCCCTTTTGGTGTATGGGTATAAAAACGGGCTTCGTATTTTAAATCTGAAGTATATCCGGAAGGATGAATATTAGCCTGAATACCGGATGGAAAAGCAACCGCCCCGGCGAACTTATTATTTATCCCACAATAGACTGCTCCTGCTGCCATCAGGCTGTTTTTAATGAATTTCCTTTTTGGGATATCAGGCCTCATGTAATAATAAAAGGATGAATATGCGTTATCTGTTTCTTACCCTCACCAGAATAACTAACCCCACAATAAAATTTAATATTCCTATAATTAAACAAACTTTAATCAATCCAAAAAATGGCACCAGGACTGCCGAAACCAATAATGCTCCAATGGCAGCACCAAGCAGATCTGAACTATACGCAGTGGATGCAACTTTAGTAACTGACAAATTTTGTAGCCGGGTTCCCAGTGTAAATTGCAATCCGGTTAAAAGCCCAAAGGCCATGATCAATACAATGAAAATAATATGAATTACGATGGCAAGGGGCTGGTTGTTTTTTATACTTACTAATATCAAAGGGGTGAATACCGAAAGTATTCCAATGAGATACTGGATAAAACTATAATTTCTTGGATGTATAATTACCCTCTTATACACAATCAGCGAACCCAATGCCAGGCCAATCATAAATATCATAATAAATACGCCAACCATAAAATAGGCGTAGCCATAAACCACCTGGAAGGCAAAAATGAGGATCAATTCCATTGAAGTAGAACTAAAGCCTGTAGTGAATAGGCCTATATTGATAATGTTTAGTCGTGGTAAAACCACGACGAGAAGGAGCAGGAAAATCCCTGCTGTGAGTAAGAGGTTGATATTAAATTTACTTATCCATTGTTTCATTTCAAGGTAGTAAACCACGGGGTAAAAATCATAATTGATCAACACTTCATCCCCAATTTCCTTTTCTATTTTTTGCCTCCTTTCCGATATCAGCTCATCTTCCAGGTAATACTGGTTGACATAGGCAGTAGATATTTTTTTAATCCGTGTAAGGCTTTCTATATCTGAAGTAACCATGCCATCTGAAGCGATAAAGTAATTTCGCATGCCCGGTACGATAATCACATTTTCAAACATAAATTTTAAAGTAGAAAAAATTGCACGGTGTACTTGCAGGTCAATCGAACTCAGGTAATTTCCTGAGGATGATAAACTAATTGAGACCACCGCAGACCCTGAACATTTTTGCTTAAGCTCCTCGAAAAATTCAATGGTATAATACCTGTTTATTTGTGCCCCTGCAGGGTCTGGAAGATTGATCAGCACCACATCATAGGTTTTGTCAATTGTTTTTAAAAATAAACGGGCATCCTGGTTAACGATCTGAACTTTCTTAAAGCTGGTGGTATTAAGCGAATATTTGTTTCCAAGACTGACCAACGCGGGATCCAACTCAAGGTAATCAACCGATTTGACATTATACTTTAAAATTTCTTCTATTGTCCCTGATATTCCGCCGGATATCAACAATACATTTTCAGGGGAGGGATGTTGCAACATAGCATAATGAACATTCTCTTCATTAGCTATTACATTATCTGTCGAGAACAGGAAAATCCCGTTTTCAAAAAAATTATACTGTCCTCCCGATTCAGTCACCACAATATTCCCATAGGGCGTATCCTCCGCTTCCATTACCCGCTGATTGATAAATAGCTTTTCGAAAGCCGCATCATTTAAGTCAAGGGTAAGGATAAACCCTGCAGAGATAATCGCCAGTAATCCCAGCACGCGGGGTGTTAAATTATTGTTCAGTCCGAAAGAAATGACCACCGCTGCAATAAAGTTAAGCACCAATAAAAGCTTCAGGGCAAAGAAAGGGCTAAAAACAAAAATGAAAAAAAAGTTAAAGAGAAGTCCCCCTACTATGCCACCAATAGCTTCCAGGGCATATACCTGGTTTATTTTATCTGTTTTAAAAATTTCTGATAAGTGATAGCTTAACAAAGTGAATAAGGCTCCGGAAACCAAACAAAAGGGCAATAAAAGAAACAGGGAGCTTACATAAATTTCTATAAGATTAATGGTCCTGCCTGGTGGAAAAACAATGTTTCGCAGGTAAAATATAGCCAGGGCCATTAACAGGGGTAGTATTCCCAGCAGAAGATGGGATAAAACCAGCGTACCGGTCTTGTTTGGATAGAGATTTATCTTTTTTCCAAGATAGGCTCCCAATGCAGTGATCAGCATCCAGTTCGACAGTATAATACCTATCACCAGTTCGTTGCCACTAAAAATCATCAGGAAATACCTCAGGAGGATGATTTGAGTAACAAGCGTAGTAAAGCCTACGAGGAAGATGGAAAACTTAATATTGTTTTCGTTTTTAAGCGACATTTACTAAATTTGTTAAAATCAAATTTGAATTCTACGAAATTAAATAATATGACTGGTTTTAACTATGTCCTTAGTATAATTTTTTTTATCAATGCCTTTTATTCTAATGGGCAGGCCCAAAAATATGTACCAGAACAAAGTGCTGCTTTAGATAAAATTGACCGCCAGGCAGCCGTTGCTGGCCAGTTTTATGCCGCTGACCCAATCCAGCTAAAAAAGGATTTAGCCGCCTTATTTGCCCCCTACCGTTCGGTGAACAAAAATAAAGTAGCCGCCATCATTGCGCCCCATGCCGGTTATGTGTATTCAGGGAATGTGGCTACTTCGGCTTACAGCCAGGTTGATTTCTCCCGGGGATACGACAATGTTTTTATTCTCGCCTCGAGCCACCGGGCCTATTATCGAGGAGCCTCCATATACAGCCTGGGTGATTACATCACACCTTTGGGCAGGGTGGAAGTAAACCAGGAAATAACCCGCGACCTGATCCGCAAGCATAAAGAATTCTCTTATGTCCCGAAGGCGCACATTAACGAGCACAGCATCGAAGTACAACTCCCTTTTTTGCAATACCTGGCAGGGGAAGGACTAAAAATTGTTCCCATTGTCATTGGTACCCAAACCGCCACTGAATGCAAAAAGATAGCCCAGGCCCTTTTGCCCTATTTTAATGAAAGGAATTTATTCGTGATCAGTTCCGATTTCTCTCATTACCCCGCCTGTAACGATGCGCAACTTTTGGATTCCTTAACGGCAATGGCGGTGGTTTCAAATTCACCTGAGTCGCTGATGCAGATAATCAATGATACCAAAAACAACAACATTGATAATCTTTCCACAAGGGCTTGCGGTTGGACCTCCCTGCTTACGCTTTTATATTTAACCTACGATCAGCCGGAATATACTTATAATAAGATCCTGTACGAAAATTCAGGGGATAAGGCCATGGGAGATAAAACGAGGGTAGTGGGTTATCACTCCATCGCTGTTTTTCGGGCACAAAACGAAAAGACAGGCTTTAAACTAAATGCCGAAGAGAAAGGCCAACTTCTTAAAATCGCCCGAAACACTATCGAGGCCTACCTCAAGACGGGCGATATCCCTATGCTCAATGCCGGAGATTATTCAAAAAATCTTCAAACCCCATGCGGTGCTTTTGTTACCCTCAAAAAGAATCATCAGTTGAGGGGTTGTATTGGTCTGTTTTCATCCGAAGAGCCACTTGTTAAAGTTATTCAACATATGGCCATTGCTGCTGCCACCCAGGACAGCCGCTTTCCGCCCGTAACCTCAAAGGAACTGCCGGGGCTCATCCTCGAAATATCCATACTTACCCCATTAAAACAAATTAAAGATGTGGCTGAGATTGAATTGGGTAAACATGGGATATACATCAAAAAGGGATACCGGACCGGCACGTTTTTACCGCAGGTGGCCACGGAGACCGGCTGGGGGCTGGAAGAATTCCTGGGGCATTGTGCCCGCGATAAGGCTGGCATTGGCTGGTACGGATGGAAAGAAGCCGACCTCTTTACCTACGAAGCCCTGGTCTTTGGTGAATAGGCAGCTTAAAGTTTATCCATTACCCGTTTCAATCGTTTGGTCGCTTCGAGGGCCAGTACATTTAATTCAGGATTGCCAATCTGGTTCATGAGGGTGGAGGCATTCATGGCAGCCACCTCCGTTTGGCCATCGCCCTGGTCGATCACAATCACATTGCAGGGCAGGAGGGTGCCAATTTTATCATCTGCCTGGAATGCCCGTAGGGCCAGGTTCGGATTGCAGGCCCCAAGGATGATGTATTTTTTAAAATCCACATCCAGTTTTTTCTTGAGGGTTGCGCGGACATCAATTTCGGTCATGATGCCGAAACCTTCTTCCGCCAGAAGTTCGGTAACATGCTCAATAGCTTTTTCAAAGTCTTCTGAAATGGTTTTGCTGATGTAGTATTCCATGGCTTTAAAATTTAATTTATAATTGGGTTAATCGTTCCGTTAATTCCGCCTTTTTTTGCTTGAGAATTTCCAGTTCTTTTAGCTCGTTGGTGTGCAGTTTTTTTATATTGGCTTTGGCTTCCAGTTCAATGATCTTCATACTGATCTCGTAACGTTGCCGTTTCAGTTTATCCGCTTTTTTCATGCCACAAAATTAATCATATATCCTGAATGAATAACCAGGAAGATATTTTGGCTTTAAAAATGGCCACAGATTCACAGATTAAGCTGTGGCCCGCCATATGGCAAACAAGAGGTTGTTTTAATTTTAATGAATAACCTGTGAATCTTTGGCAACCTTAATAAAATTTTATTTGATGCCTCACCCGAATGAAAATATTTTTTAGATTTGTAAGGCACAAAAACAAAATCACATCAGACCAAATAGAAAATACTATGAACAGGCGCTGTGGCTATTGTTATAGGATAATATAAACCACAAAACTTTTTGCAAATATTAGCAATATATAACAAAGGGGGTAACGATTGTTTTGTTTGGTGGATGATTAATAGAATTGTTAAAGCGATGAAAAATTTGGGATATTTAGCGATATACATAAGTTGGCAGCAAGTTAGACAGACCCAAATAATCAAAGAGAAACCTGATTAAAATATGGCAGAAAAAATCATTGATAAAATTCTATGGATAGAAGGCTTTTACCCATTCTCCTTAAAATACGACCTTGAAAAAGCGATTGAAACACACAAACAAGAATTAGAAACTTTAGAAGTTGATGAAATTTCCAATTCAATTTTTAAATACTCAAACTATTTCAATTCTTACTTCAAAGACATCTGTAAAGCACTTGACACAGTTATTGGTCAATCTACTTTAACAAAATCGAACTTTATTGACTTAATAATTTCTGACTTAAATAGAACAGAACTACTTATTTCTGAAGAAAGTAAGAAAAGCTTGTTTTCCGGTAGTTCGTTTGACAGTAATATGCCTGCAAATGTCTATATTCAAAAACCTGAATTTCAAAATAACACTGAACCTGTATGGGGCTTAATAGACAGTGCAATGGAAACGGCAACACTTAATCTAAACTATTTAAATTATGTAAAGTTCAAAGAAAACGCAGTAACAACAAATGAGCTTTCCCAAGTAGACGTTATTAAAAACATTACTCTTGTTGGCTCAACTTTTAACGCCATTAAACAATCTTATGATAGAATAATTTGGCGAGGCGGTATTATTAAGGATGAAAATTCAGTGGTTAAATTAAAATCTAATCAACGCCATTTGATGTTAGACAATACTGCTTTGACAAGATTAATAAGGAATATTGGGGCTGTTCAAATGGAATTACAAACTGATTCAGCAGAATACAAATCAATCAAAAAAATCTATCACACGACACGTCATTTTCAAATAATAAAATCAATTGAAGAAAAGGACGGTGAGTTGAAATTACTATATCAAGCAAAGCCAAAAAATCCGAGCGATACTTTCATTAATTATACTGCACCAATACTCACATATTATCCATTCTATCACTCGGAAAAAATTTCTGAGTTTGATAACTTGTCAATTTTAGACCTTGTTAATCTCTTTTCTTCATTGTGCGATTTTGTTATGGTTTTACCAATGCCAACATACAATGATACAGAAGTTAAAGATTTGGCCAAGTTTAGACGCTTCAATCCGAAAGTAAAAAAAGCAACACTTAAAGACTACTTCAAAAAGACATCTAAGTATTCAGAAAAACAAATCTCAATCTTTTTGAATCTTTTAACTCAAAAAGATAAGAAACATAACTTATTTCTTTATTCAATTTATGAAGCAGATGATTATTATTTCTTTTCGCATTCATCCATAAAAAGAGCTAATATGCTCTATTTGGTGGACAAGTGGTTAGAAGTAGGCAAATGTGATTTAGCAGAACGAGGCTTTAAATTTGAAGATTATATTAAAAACTTTTTAAGAAATGAAAAGCCGAATGAATTTGCCAAATTCAAGGTTATTGAACAATCTAAATTTTCATTTTTGGATGAAAATAACGTTAGTATTGAAGAAGAAATAGACTTATTAATTAAAACAGAAAGCACTATAGTAATTGGTGAAATTAAATGTTCAATGTATCCATTAGACCCAGATGATTTTTATAGTGCATACCAAACAATAAAAAAAGCAAAAAATCAAGTTGCACGAAAAGCAAAATTCATAGAGGACAACTGGGGTAAATTTGAACATATACTTGGTAAAAAAGGACAGACAAAAATTCAAAGAATAATAATTCTCAATTTCCCTCATTTTGCAGGTAGAATAATTGATGAAATACCTATTGCTGACTTTTATCTTTTTCTATCATATTTCAAGTCAGGGAAATTGACTAATGTGAAAATAGAAAAAAATAAAGGAATGACTGTAAATGAAATTAAGTATTACAATTCTATTCAATCATTCGAAGAAAATTTTAACCAGTTCTTTAAAAACCCAGTTCCGATAGAAGAACTAATTTCAAGACAGAAAATAGAAGAATATGAGGTAACACTAAATGGAACTGAACCAAAAACAATAGCGGAAAGAGTAGTTTATATTGAAAAAAAACCTGAAGATGAATAAAAACCAGCTGCCAACACATGGTATAGTGCATGCGGGTTTCAGAGGTTTTCGAACGTTAGTGGCACGTAAAAAAAGTCGGTGTAAACTGATAGGAAATCGCCTCGTAATCCCGCACGACACCATACCATAAAACGTTAGTCAGAAATTATGAAAGACCTAATAGAAATAATTGAGAAAGGAATAATTTCTGATTTGTACAAATCAGAACAATCATTGTTAGTTTACAACCTTATAGCTAGAAAATCCAAAAACATTAACTCCAAAGAAGACTTTATTAAGAAGACTTTCAGTTACATACAACAGATATCCAAAAATGAATCAATAATATCACTTGCTAGGGTACTAGACAAACATTCAGATAGAAATAAAACTAGGTGCTTAGAATCAGCTTTAAATTTTGTAACTAAGAATCATGAAAGTTTAATTCCATCAAGAGCACAAAATGTATTTGAACAACTTAATAAATGTGGAATTCCAGAGAACCTATTAAAATTACTTGAACAAGAAAATTCACATTGTTTTAATTTAAAGTTAGCAATTTACTATCAAGAGAAAATTGATTCACTTTCATCCAAAATAAAAAAAGTTAAGATCTGGAGAGACAAAATATTAGCTCATAATGAAGCAATTTCAAAAGAAATCAGTGTGAAAATCATTGAACTTCAAGATATATATAATCTAGGTTGGGAATTTGTTAAAATTATTGGATGGTTGTACCTTAACAATATTTATGGATTTAATGGAGATCACACGATAAAAAATCAATCGAGATTTAGAAGTTTCGATATTGAAAAACTAATGAATGAATTAAAAATCGGTGCCTAACATCACCTATAGCATTTAGTGGCGTAATATTTAACAATAAAACGAAATTGGAATTACTTTTACAAAAGAACATAAAACAAGGGAATCCGCTACATGCCATAGCTGAGGACCGTTATGTTTAATTAAGAGACCAACTACTTGCATTCAAAGTCTACCAAGAAAATTTAGTTTATAGATTTTTGGATATCAAGTCATCTATACTTTAATAACACCTAATAATGAATTTTATGATGAGAACAAAATTGATCTATTCCCTTTTTACATTAATTCTGCTATGCAGCTGTAATCACCTAATTCCAAAGGATTCCCCTGAAGTTTTGGAACATGACGCAATCAAGAAGAATTTGGAAACAATCGCTACTGAATTCTTAAGAAGCTGGGAGCCTCCTTTCAATCCTGAAAAAGCTTTATCACTTTTTACTGAAACTGAAGATTTTCATCTAATTAGTGATGGTCATGAGACTAGCGATTACGTGGATTGGGCACATCTTGTGCCAAAATGGATGGCGTATGATGAACATGCCTACAGTTCCTATATTCATGAGATAAAAAACATTGAAACAGTTGTTCTGTCTCCTAAATCCGGGGTAGTAACAATAGTCTACATGTGGGACAGTATTACAAAAGAAGGCGTTCATGCACGTATTGCCGGGGCAATTACCCTCACTTGCCGAGACGAAGATGGCGTTTGGAAGATTGTGCATTATCATGGATCTCATTATGAACCAGAGCCAGTAGAAGAATAATGCGATTATGATAATTCAAAGTTTGCCGTTGAATTGAAGAATCTTTTGGAGAATCTTGAAAATGATGGATATGGAGCTACTGATTTTGATATAATTGAAACAAAAAGTATACTATAAAATTTAAGATAGGTAAAAGACTAAAATCGGAATACGAGATTTAGTTACAAACTGAAGAAGATGAACCTGGAAGAATCCAGTAAAACGGCTTACAACAGCTGGTATAGCGAATTGGTTAAGCCGTACCGGGTGAGATAGGAAGGCAAGCCGCTTTTTCTTATCTTTCATGGCAAAAACAGTGCGTTGCAACACCAACTACACCATACCAGCGGAACGACGTTAGCAAATATTAAAAACATGCTAAAAATATTAGTACACACAAAGCAAAAGCCTGTAAAGTGCCACCGCAAAAAAGCAACCCTTATGCCATTAAATAAGCTTCCCGAAATAATTTCCAAAAAGATTCCTTGCTATAAAAAAATTCGTAAATTTGTTTTTTCTTAAATAAGAATTATTCTCCAAAGAGTATTATTCACATGGAAACAACTACTGAAGATATCAGGAACAAGCTGACCGGAAAAGCTTTGAAGGTAACACCCCAGCGGATGGCGATCCTGGAGGCGATTTATCAATTGAAAAATCACCCGACTGCCGAGAACATCATTGAATACATCAAGAAGGTGCATCCAAACATAGCCACAGGCACGGTTTATAAAGTTTTAGGTGTTTTGGTCGACAATCACCTGATCAAAAAAGTGAAAACCGAAAAAGACATTATGCGCTATGATGGCGTTATTGAGAACCATCATCATTTGTATTGCATCGAGTCGGATGTCATCAAAGATTATGTTGACACAGAGCTGGATGAACTGTTGCAGGATTATTTTGAAAAAAAGAACCTTCCGAATTTTAAAATAGAAGACATTGTCCTGCAGATTAAAGGGACATTTGAAAAAATGTAAAAATTAACTAAAAATAGAATACGATGGAACACGATTCAAAAAATATGAGTAAATGCCCGGTTACCGGGGCTCATGGAAAACACCGCCTGGGTGGAGGTGGAACAAAAAACCGCGATTGGTGGCCCAACCAGCTAAAACTGAACATCCTTCGCCAGCATTCTTCCCTATCCAATCCTATGGGCGAAAATTTTAATTATGCAGAAGCATTTAAAAGCCTTGATTACGACGCTTTGAAAAAAGACCTGCATGCATTAATGACCGATTCACAGGATTGGTGGCCGGCCGATTTCGGGCATTATGGCCCTTTGTTTATCCGTATGGCATGGCACAGCGCAGGAACCTACCGTACGGGCGATGGCCGGGGTGGGGCAGGTTCAGGGCAACAACGTTTTGCTCCGCTCAACAGTTGGCCGGATAATGTAAACCTCGACAAAGCGCGAAGATTACTATGGCCCATTAAACAGAAATACGGGAAAAAAATATCCTGGGCCGACCTGATGATCCTTGCCGGAAATGTTGCATTGGAATCGATGGGTTTTAAAACCTTTGGTTTTGCCGGCGGAAGGGAAGATGTTTGGGAACCGGAAGAAGATGTGTTTTGGGGATCGGAAACAGAATGGCTCGGAAAGGATAAACGTTATTCCGAAGAGAAGGACCTGGATAACCCACTTGCTGCTGTGCAAATGGGCCTTATCTATGTAAACCCCGAGGGGCCGGGTGGAAATCCTGACCCTGTTGCGGCTGCCAAAGATATCCGGGAGACCTTTGCCCGTATGGCCATGAACGATGAAGAAACGGTGGCATTAATTGCCGGGGGGCATACCTTTGGCAAATGTCACGGTGCCGGTGATGCCGGCCTTGTGGGGCCGGAACCCGAAGCAGCAGAAATTGAACAGCAGGGTTTGGGATGGAAAAGTTCGTTTGGAAGCGGTAAAGGAAAAGATACCATTTCAAGTGGGATAGAAGTTACCTGGACACAAACACCTGCCAAATGGAGTTATTATTTTTTTGATAACCTGTTTAAATTTGAATGGGAGTTAACAAAAAGTCCGGCAGGAGCACATATGTGGGTGGCTAAAAATGCCGATGAGGTAATGCCTGATGCCCATGACCCCAAAAAAAAGCACCGGCCAAGCATGTTGACGACCGACCTCTCCCTGCGTTTCGACCCGGCATATGAAAAAATATCCAGGCGGTTCCATGAGCATCCACTGGAGTTTGCCGATGCCTTTGCCCGTGCATGGTTTAAACTAACCCACCGTGATATGGGGCCAAAAGCCCGTTACATAGGGCCGGAGGTACCAGCCGAAGAACTATTGTGGCAGGACCCCATACCTGCTGTTAACCACAAATTAATTGATGAAAAAGATATTGCCGGTTTAAAAACGAAAATACTGGCGTCCGGTTTGAGTGTTTCACAATTGGTCTCTGCGGCCTGGGCTTCGGCCTCCACCTTTCGTGGATCCGACAAAAGGGGAGGCGCAAATGGGGCACGCATTCGCCTTGCTCCTCAAATAGACTGGGAGGTAAATAATCCGGTTCAGTTGAAAAAAGTGCTAAAGATATTGGAAGGGATACAGCAAGCATTTAATGAAACTCAAACAACCGACAAAAAGGTCTCGCTGGCTGACTTGATTGTACTGGCAGGATGTGCAGCTGTTGAAAAAGCAGCAAAAGATGCCGGGTTTAAGGTAAGCGTTCCGTTTACCCCCGGGCGGATGGATGCTTCTCAGGAACAAACCGATGTAGAATCCTTTAAGGTGATGGAGCCGGTGGCCGATGCTTTCCGTAATTATATCAAAAAGCAAATTGCCATGCCGACAGAAGACCTGTTGGTGGACAAAGCAGAGTTGTTAAACTTAACTGCTCCTGAAATGACGGTTCTGCTCGGTGGAATGCGTGTTTTGAACACCAATTATGACGGATCAAAACATGGTATTTTCACCAACCGACCCGGTTTGCTTACGAACGACTTTTTTGTAAACCTGTTGGATATGGGTGTTGCCTGGAAGCCCAATTCCGATACTAAAGAATGCTTTGATGGACATGACCGGAAAACGGGTAAATTAAAATGGACCGGAACAAGGGTCGACCTGATTTTTGGTTCAAATGCTGAACTCCGGGCTCTGGCTGAAGTTTATGCCAGCACTGATGCGAACGAAAAATTTGTGAAAGACTTTGTGGCTGTATGGAATAAAGTGATGAATCTTGACCGGTTTGATTTACAGGAATAAGTTAAATTTGTAAGCTATATGGCCCGGGCCTGAAGAAGGGCCAAGGCTGGGTGACGGATGCCTTGAGTACAATGTTCCCGCATATGCAATATTGGTTGTATATGCGGGATTAATATATTTTATTTATGAAACAAGTTAAAAACCTGACATCAGTAATTCCATGGTTGAAGGATGGGCATATTATCCTCTTTTTTGCCGTGGTAAAAATGCTGCTGCATTATTTTACCTATGAAAATTTTGAACTGCACAGGGATGCTTACCTGTATTACGCACAAAGTGAACACCTTGCCTGGGGTTATGTGGCGGTACCCCCTTTTGTTGCTTTGGTGGGTAAGCTGGCTACCCTAATTTTTGGGAATACAGTTTTCGCATTAAAATTTTTTCCGGCATTGGCAGGGGCACTTAATATTGTCATTATTGGTTTGGCAGTAAAAGAGTTGGGCGGAAAGAGAATAGCTCTGGCACTTGCCATGCTGGCCTACCTGCTCTCCCCAACTTTTATGCATGTGAATGCCTTGTTTCAGCCTGTTTCCTTTAATCATCTTTTCTGGTTGTTATCGTGTTACCTGATTTTATTGATGATCAAAAGAAATGATCCGAAAATCTGGATTTGGATAGCGTTGGTTTTTGGGGTTGGCTTTTTGAATAAATACAGCATCGTATTTTTTTATGTGGCTTTTGCTATTTCGCTGGGTATTTCGTCACACTGGAAATTATATTTCTCAAGGTATTTTCTTTATGCCCTGGCGGTGGGATTGGCGATTATCAGCCCAAACCTATTATGGCAGTATCAGCATAATTTCCCAGTTGCCATGCATATGGAAGAGCTACGAGAAACACAGCTTGTACATGTGAATTATGCCGACTTTATCATCGACCAGTTTTTGATGAACATGCAGGCTTTGTTCATATGGTTAGGGGCACTTATCATCTTATTGTTTTATAAAAAAGAAAAGCAATTTCGATTGTTTGGATGGACCTATCTATTGATCATTGTTTTGTTACTGGTTGGCAGGGGGAAGTCTTATTATTCTCTGGGCATTTACCCCATTCTATTTGTGTTTGGAGCTTTTTTTACTGAGAAGTATATAAAAAAGTACCTTCCTTTTGTGGCAGGATTTTTTGCCATTTCAATGCTGGTATCCTTATACATCTCACTATCCTTCGATGGGATCCCTTTTACGACTTTTGAAAAAGTGCAGAAAAAAGAAGCCTACCGTTGGGAGGATGGAAAATATTATGATGTCCCGCAGGATATGTCAGACATGACGGGTTGGAAAGAGATAGGTGAAACCGTGGCTCATGTATACTCCCGTCTGGGGGACGAAAAAGACAACTGTGATATTTTTTGTTACCATTACGGACAGGCCGGTGCGGTGATGTTTTACGGGAAAAAAGCCGGGGTTCCCCAACCTTTATCTTTTAACGGGAGTTTTGTGTTTTGGGCAGCCGACAGCCTTGCCAAAGATTATATGATATGGGTACACTCTGACCTGGGCAATACCTTCGACCCCGACAGCCTTTTATCAGCCCGATTTAAGGAATACCGTCTGGAAGCGACCATTGATAACAGATTTTTCAGGGAAAACGGAACAAAAATATATCTCTGTAAATACCCCAATGATGCTTACAAGGAATATTACAGCCGGGTTATTGGAGAATTAAAGAGGCAATATGAATAAACATTAGGGAGAAATTACCCGCTTATTAAATTCCCTTTTTCGCATACTTTTTATGCAGGTCATTTAGGTCAAGCAGGGCGGCACTGCCATACCAGGGGATCAGCTCCATTTTTAAGCTGCCATATTGAATTGCCGGATCGGATTCAGTAAGGGCTTTGGCTTCTTCCACAGTAGCTACATTAAAAATATAAATTCCGCGAATATCGCCATTATCTAAAAACGGCCCTGCCAAAACAAGGGTTCCTTCTTCTGCCATCCGTATGATGTTGTCGAGATGGGCCCGCTGTAGTTCAACAGATTTTGCAGAATCCTCCGGACGATTAGGCCCCCTTTTCAAAAAGGCCATAACGTATTGTTTCATGCCGTATTCATCTGCACCAACTTTGGCTGCCATTGTAGAATCATATTCAAAACTATCACCACCCGAATCAGCCATATCGATATTCACTTTTGGCTGCTGACAGGCTATCATTGCAATCAAGAAAATAAGGATGCTAAAATTTTTCATTTCGTATGCTTTCATAAGTATCAAATTATTTTACACTGCCTTTCCCAACAACTATTGCACACTGCCCACTGCCTATTGCCCACTCTTCAACACTCACCCTACCTCAAAGCCGCCATCTGCTCCTTGATCACCTTGATCCGGTTTTCGGCATCCGCTTGTTTTTGCTTTTCTTTTTCGACCACCTGTTTCGGAGCATTATTTACAAAGCGTTCGTTACCCAACTTTTTGGCAACAGAGGCAAGAAATCCCTGAGTGTATTTGAGTTCTTCAGAAAGTTTTGCCAATTCAGCCTCTTTGTCGATATTGCTGCTTATGGGAACAAAAAACTCGGTTGATTTAACAATGAAAGAAGAAGCACCCTCCACTTTACCATCTGTGTATTTGATCTCCGAAATATTGCACAATTTCGAAATAATGCTATCGAAAGTATGGTCAGCTTCCTGTTCGTTATTCTTTTTAATGTAAAGCTCGATGGCTTCTTTTTGTGGCAGGTTTTTTTCGGCGCGTAATTTCCTGATGGCGATGATCACCTCTTCCTCAGTGACAAAGGTCTTCAATAGCTTTTTATCATATTTCTTTCCGGTTGGAATCGGGCTTACCATTATCGATTCATTTTCCTCTCTTTCGTGGAGGTGATGCCAGATATCTTCCGTAATGAAAGGAATAAATGGATGGGCAATTTTCATCAGGTCTTCAAAAAAGCTAATCGTTTTTTGATAGGTTATCCTGTCGATGGGTTGCTGATAGGCCGGTTTAACCATCTCGAGGTACCACGAGCAGAAATCGTCCCAGATCAGTTTGTACACGGCCATAAGTGCCTCTGATATCCTGTACTTTGAATACTGATCGTCAATGGTTTTAATGGCTTCATTTAATTTGGCTTCAAACCATCTGACGGATACTTTACAAGCTTCACAGGTTTCCAATGATTTATCAACTTCCCAGCCTTTTACCAGTCTTAGGGCATTCCATATTTTATTACTGAAATTGCGGCCTTGCTCACATAACACTTCATCAAATGGCAGGTCATTGCCTGCAGGGGAGGTGAGTAACATGCCAACCCTAACACCGTCAGCTCCGTATCTTTCGATTAACTCAATAGGATCAGGTGAATTCCCCAATGATTTAGACATCTTCCGGCCTAATTTATCCCTGACGATTCCCGTCAGATAAACATTTTTAAAGGGTATCTCATTCCGGTATTCCAAGCCAGCCATGATCATTCGGGCTACCCAAAAGAATAAAATTTCAGGGGCCGTGATCAGGTCATTGGTCGGGTAATAATATTTGATATCTTCATTATCAGGATTTCTGATCCCGTCAAAAACGGAGATAGGCCATAACCAGGAAGAAAACCAGGTGTCGAGTACATCTTCATCCTGATAAATATCTTCTATTTTAAGGCCTGGCAATTTGTACTTTTCTTTTGCAATGGCAAAGGCTTCCTCCTTGCTTTTAGCGACAAGAATTTCCTTATTTGGAAGGTAATAAGCAGGAATTCGCTGTCCCCACCATAACTGACGTGAAATACACCAGTCGCGGACATTCTCCATCCAGTGACGGTATGTATTTTTAAATTTAGAAGGATGAAATTTTACTGTGTCATTCATAACTGCCTCTAAAGCAGGTTTGGCCATCTCTTCCATTTTCAAAAACCATTGTAAGGAGAGCTTGGGCTCAATGACTTCATCTGTTCGTTCAGAAAAACCAACTTTGTTTACATAATCTTCAATCTTAACCAAATTACCTGCTTTCTCAAGGTCTGCAAGTATTTTTTTACGTACTTCAAAACGATCGTCACCAATATAAAGCTGGGCTTCCTTACTTAATGTGCCGTTATCATTAAATATATCAATGGTATCGAGCTTATGCCTGATGCCTATTTCATAGTCGTTGATATCGTGAGCCGGGGTTATTTTAAGGCAGCCCGTACCAAATTCCATATCCACATATTCATCCTCAATAATGGGAACCAGTCTGTTTACTAAAGGCACATAAACTTTTTTCCCCCGCAGGTGATGGAAGCGTTCATCATTTGGATTTATACAAACGGCCGTATCCCCTAAAATTGTTTCGGGGCGCGTAGTAGCGATCGTTACCCATTCATTGGCTGCACCATCTACTTTATACCTTAAATAATATAATTTGGATTGGATTTCTTTATGAATAACCTCCTCGTCCGAAAGGGCAGTAAGAGCTTTGGGGTCCCAATTCACCATTCTCACCCCACGATAGATCAGTCCTTTATTATACAAATCAATAAATACATCAATAACTGATTCGTAAAGTGCTTCGTCCATGGTAAAGCGTGTGCGCTCCCAATCGCAAGAGGCCCCTAATTTCTTGAGTTGCTCAAGGATAATTCCCCCGTGTTTCTCTTTCCAGTCCCAGGCATGTTTTAAAAATTCGTCTCTTGTAATCTCCGATTTTTTAATGCCTTCTTCTTTCAGTTTGGCTACCACTTTTGCTTCTGTTGCGATTGAAGCATGGTCAGTGCCCGGTAACCACAGGGCATTTTTACCTTGCATTCTTGCTCTTCTTACCAACACATCCTGTATGGTATTATTCAGCATATGGCCCATATGCAAAACACCTGTAACATTTGGTGGTGGGATAACAATACTATAGGCTTCGCGCTCATCAGGCTGGCTTTTAAACAGCTCATTTTCCATCCAGAACTGATACCACTTATCTTCTGTTTGTGCGGGATTATATTTACTTGGAATATCCATTTTTGTAATTTACACATTAATTTGCAGGGCGCAAAAGTAGAAAAAAACTATGAGAAAACGGGTGGGTTCAATTGCTTTAAGTAATCAGTTGATGAAGGCCCAATGTTAAATAAAAGATCAAAAATAGATAGGTTAGGAGCAAAGTTATATTTTTCCTGGAAAACCTGTTCATAGGCAGGGAAATCAAGGATTACTTCAATTTTGGGTGTGAATTTATTCCGCAAATCTACCCATTCCCCGGGGTAGGTATTTTTATATTCTTTACTAATTGAAAAGGTGCAGGATATATTCAGCAAGTTGAGTAACTGCTGTAAAAGTTCAAGATTGAAGTCCAAAAGCCGGTCAAATTTTTTGGAATAAAAAGGTTGCAGGGCATCCTGGTAAAACAGGAAAAAGGGAGAATTGCTATAGGCGGTAGTAAGGGTTCGCCAGTGCAATTGCTGCCATTTTTCTTTATTGCATATCAGTATATCCTTGATTTTAGTGTGGTTGCCATTAACTTTAATCACCGGGATGATCAGAGGAAAGGGGCCGTTGGCAGTCATAATTACTGTCCTGTTCCTAAAGGTTTGTTTGATATAATTTTCTTCTGATTCAAAAAAAACCTTCTCAGCCCTTTGATAATAGGCATAATCAATTATCTGTCCGGCATAAGCAGTTGGTAATATAATAGTTTGTATTGCCTCCATAAGTATAAATGCAAAACTACTCATAAATCAAAAAAGGCAGGAAGTATATTCCCGCCTTTTTTGATGCTTAAAAAAATTAATTGCCTGTGCCTAATTTTTTAAGAGTACGTCGTCAATTACCTGCTTAAAAGTATCTTTTGGTAATGCTCCCTGAGCCATTTGAGGCTGTTGTCCCATTGGGCAGAAAAGCAACGAGGGAATACTTCTAATTCCAAAAGCAGCTGCAAGTTCCTGCTGTGCTTCAGTGTCCACCTTGTAGATGTTGATTTTTCCGTCATATTCTGTTGAAAGTTCTTCAAGGATCGGGGCTACCATTTTACATGGGCCACACCAGTCGGCATAAAAATCAATAATACAAGGTAATTCACCTTCATATTTCCATTCTTTGTTTTGCTCGTAATTAAATACCTTTTCCAGAAAGGTTTCTTTTGTTAAATGTTCCATTATTTTATGATTGTTTTTTTTCGTTTTCTTTTGTTTTAAAAATAAATTCGTCAATTATTTTGATGTATTCCTCTTTGGATAAGGCTCCGGGTTGCATAGCTGGTTTTCCTTCCATCGGGGCAAATAAAATTGCCGGGATACTCCTTACCTGGAATACTGTAGCCAATTCCTTTTGTTCATCCGTATTCACTTTGTAAATTATTAGCTTATCCTTATAATAGTCTGCCAGGTCATCCATAATAGGAGCAACCATTTTGCAAGGTTTACACCAGTCTGCATAAAAATCTACAATGCAGGGTAGATCTCCTTTGTAAACCCAGGCTTCCGGGTTGGCCTCATAATCCCAAACCTGTTCTTTAAAACTGGCAGTAGTAAGATAAATAGGTTTTAAATCTAAAGGGTTATTATTAACCTCCTGCTTTTCAGCACTACTTATTTCTTCTGAAATTTTGTTTTCCTTAGTTCCATTGCTGCATGACAGCGTAAAAATGGCTAAAAACAAGATGCTAAAAACTATCGTCTTATACATATAACTTATCATCGATTTACTGATCTTTTTTCTGTCCGAGTAAAAATTCATCTATGGCTTGCTTAAAGTTTTCTTTAGGTAAGGCTCCCTGCGACATTTGTGGCTTACCTTCCATAGGAATAAACAATACGGCAGGAATACTTCTGATACCAAAAACCCTCGATAGTTCTCTTTGTTGTTCGGTATTTACCTTATAAATATTAATCTTGCCTTTATACTCTTCTGCCAGCTCGTCCATAATAGGGGCCACCATTTTACATGGCTTGCACCAATCCGCATAAAAATCAACTATGCAGGGTAAATCCCCTTCAAATACCCATTGATCCGTATTTTTTTCGTAATCAAAAACTTTTTGTTTAAAGGTTTCTACAGTAAGGTGCTCCGGCTTTACCTTTTTATCTTCCTGTGCCTTTATCGCAGAAACATTTAAGGCTATAAGCGTTATCAGTAAGAGTTTGATAATTTTCATGTTTGTTAATTTAAAATGTTAGAGTAAAACGCTGCAAAAATAAAAAAATTTTGAAATATGTATCGCTTAATTATCACTTTTTGTAACTTTGCAGTCAAAATTTATTCCAATTGACAGCATGTCAGGGAATTTGAATAGAATTCGCATGGAGCAAATCTTTAAGAACATTGGTATTATTGAATTTGACTCGCATTTCGACACAGACGAAAAGTGCTTTGCCTATTTGGCAGATGAAAAGTGGAAGGATGGATTTGCGTGCAGGAAATGCGGTCATACTAATTATTGTAAGGGGAAAAAACCACATTCGCGTCGGTGTACAAAATGTAAAACGGAAGAATCGGCCACTGCCAATACCATCTTTCATAAATGCAAGTTCCCCATTAAAGAGGCGTTCAAGATCACCTATCTGGTGTGTCATACTCCCGACATTTCCTCCTATAAAATTTCAGAAATGATCAATCTCAGGCAAATGACCTGTTGGAAATTCAAAAAGAAAATAATGGAGTGCATTGATTCGAGGGGTGATATTAATGTTTTGGAAAAAGAGGGCCTGAAAAAAAGCCTGACCCTGTGAAAACCGAAAAGCGCTAACAATGTGTAAGCGCTTTCCGGATGAAAAAAATTACCAATTTATCCTGCTAAGATAACGATGGTAATTTTTCGATATTGTATATAAAAATATTATATTGACATATATTGGCCCTTTCGCTAAATTGACCTTAAATTGATTTTTATCGACTTTGTTAAACAATTTCAAGGTATTGTTCTTTAAAATTGGACAAGAGATGATAACATCTGTTGATTTTTCCTTAAAATCCTAATAACCAGGCATAGGTA
>JAIOZL010000027.1 GCA_021740645.1 Bacteroidales bacterium | reverse complement strand
TCGGATAAGTATATTTTGCAATCTTCGTCCGTTTTAAAGCGTTCAGCAAACTGTATGAGATTTTGACCTCTGAATATTTCCATATTTCTGTTGATTTTCAGGATGCTAAGATATGAAATTAAATGATGACCTCTAAAAATCTAATAAAGCTTTATCCGGTTCATTCGTTTCAATAAAACAAATTGCCCTGCAATAATATGCTTCTGCCTGATCATCTTTTAAACTGATGGCTTGGTCAAGGTCTTTAATTGCTCCTGTATAATCTTTCAAATTATATTTTGCAAGACCATTTTTGAAGTGATAAGTGGGGCTTTTTTGATTGCATGAAGAAATGATAAATATGACAACAAAAAAGAAGATCGCTCGGGTTTGATTGTGCTTCATATGCTGAATTTCTAATTGAAAAAGTACAAAGGTAAATTATATTTTTAAAAACGTGTTCAGGATTACATTTTTGATATTAACAGGCTGCTGGTGGTAACATAGCTCCTATATAAATTTGCAGTTAAGCATGAATGAACAGGTATAACTGCCAATAGGTCCCCAATGTTTATTTTGTCAAAATTTTCCGGGACGGTTTTAATTATTCCATGCTCTTGTGAAATACGGGAAACCCATGTTTTTGAAAGTGGAATTTTTCCAGTTAAATCTTTATTGTAGAGAGCAACAAGGCCATAGCCTGGTAAGCCTGTTTCGGCAGGGAGATATTCTTTAGATAAATGAACTGCTCCTCCGTAGATTACGATTTCATTTCTTGATTTGTGCTTGGCAACAACAGGACAGGCAACAGAAACAGCGATTTCATCTAAACTGCAACTACCTAGTTTCCATTGCATCAAATCATAGAAAATAAAATTACCGGGCCTTATTTCATCTATATCAGGAAAATCAGGAAGCAGGCTGGCAGAAGGAGTATCCCCAACGGATATCAATAAATACGGAAACCATTTCTTATAATGAAGCTTTAAAGATTGCAGGCTTACGAGGGATCGATTATGAATGTCTTTAATTTCCTGAAAGCTTTTAGCCTGATAAGAATTTCCGGAATGTGTCAAAAATCCAGTAAAATATAAATTTTTTGAGTTTTTAATTAGTTGAAGAATAGCATCTATTTCATCCAATTGTTCTGGATTTAATCCGGTTCGGTGATAGCCGGTATCAATTTTTATGTAAATACCTGTTTTAGCGGTTATCTTGTGAAGTAAAAACTGAGTAGTGAATTCCGACTCAACGCATAAATGAAGCGTGATTTTGTGTGCTAATTGATTAATATCAGAGATTTCCAGAATATTGACAGGAAAAGCAACAAGGATATCTTTCCATCCCGATGAAACGAAGTACCGGGCCATTTGAATAGAAGATACTGTAATTTTATCCACGCCCATCTCGCGAAACCATTCACCAACTTGAGCGGACTGGTGAGTTTTGAAATGAGGGCGGAATAGAATACCTGAATTATTAACTTTTCCATAAATTTTCCGGATATTTCTTTTACATTGCTGTTCATCAATAATAAAAGTTGGAGTTTTGATTTCCATTGAAGATTATTTGAATCAAAATTTAACATTCAAAGATATAATTAATTACATTTGTTTGTTTTCCATAATTACTTCAAATACTAACAAAACAAAAATTATTTTATGAAAAAAGTTATTTTATTAGTTGTTTCGATATTTTGGCTATGCGGCGCTATTAATGCTTTTCCCTGGGGTCATCGGTACACAATTGAACAATCAAATCAGCACATAAGTGTGGCTGTAAATACTAATTTTAGAGTTTCCGTTGAATGGGGTGAAGGAGATTGGGACGGTGCAATGGGTTCTGCGTTTGGGTATGGACTATCCACAGATGGAACGGATTGGACCTGGGTTGAATTGCCCTATTTTGAAGACGGCGATGGCAATAATAAAAGATGTCGTGCTGATGTGAGCATTAGTATTCCGGGAAAATATTATTATTCCTATCGGATGATTAAGGCTGCAAATGGTGGAACCTCCTATTCATATGGGATTGCTGACTGGGCTGAAAATTCTGCCTCTATAAATGCTGTATCCACCATTATTGTGGGTGAAGTGAGTGCTCAACCCGGCAACTGGTCGGCAAATGATACATGGATGGATGGTACCGTACCTGTCAGCAGTGATGATGTTGCTATTATGCATGATGTGATCGTATCAGCGACCGGTGCAGTTGTAAATGATCTGTATATCTATTCCGGCAAAAGTCTGAGCATTGGTCCAAATAGTAATTTGTCAGTTTATGGTACTTTAACTAATAATGGCACATTAACTCTTGAATCAGACAATACTGGTAGTGGATCAATCATAGAATCTTCAGGAGTGCAAGCTAATGTTGAACGATATATTTCCAGTACTACCGGTCCTGGTGGCCTGCCAGGCTGGCATTATATTTCTTCTCCGATCTCTGCGTTAACTTCTGATGTTTTTTCAGGTATATATTTGATGGAATGGGATGAACCCACAGAAGTATGGAGTTTTATTGAAGAACTGGGAGTAAATTTAAATCCAAGTTTATATGGCTATGGCGTTTGGGCTAATACAGGTTCTACAGTTACTTTTTCTGGTCAGCTTAACACCGGCCCCCAATCCATAAATTTAACAAATACGGCTGGCACCCTGGGGCCTCCAGAAAATGATCCTTCCGGGTTTAACCTTGTAGGAAATCCATATGCCTCTTCGCTGGATTGGGATGTGCCAGATGGATCAGGCTGGACAAGATCTTCATCTAATGTTGCTCTTTCAATATATTACTGGACTGGTGTTCAATATGCCTCTTATGTTTTTGGAGGCCCGGGAACAAATGGCGGTACCAATGTTATTCCACCTCACCAGGGATTTTTTGTTAAATGCACAAGCACTTCCGGAGGCTCATTGTCCGTTAATAATGGTGCACGAATTCACTCGTCCACATCATTTTATAAAAGCATAAAAGAAATTGAAGATCAGATTACTTTCAGGGCTTTTGGAAATGGTTACAGTGATGAATTTATTGTTAATTTAAATGATGAAGCTTCTTCTGCTTTTGACCCCCAATTTGATGCCTATAAATTAATGGGTGACGACCAAGCCCCTCAAGTATATTCATTTAGTTCGGATGTGGTCAAACTTTCAATAAATTCTTTCGCACAAATTACTGATTTCAAAATAATGCCGGTAGGATTTAAGGTTGGAGTTGAAGGAATGTATGAAATTTCATTGACCTCTATAAATGGGTTTAACGGCATTCCGGTTTACCTTGAAGATTTAAAAGAAAACAAGGTGATAAATATTAAAGCAAATTCCAATTATAAATTTTATGCATCTCCCCAGGATAATAGTGAACGTTTCTTACTCCACTTTTCGAATAATGAATCTCATTTTATTTCAGAAGGGGGAGGTAGTGATAACATTATAGTTTATACACGGGATAAAAATATTATTATCCAAAATGATGAAATGGGCATTCATAAAGTAAATGTGTACAATATTTTAGGACAGGAAATATATTCTGGGAAATTAACAAATACTTACCTTGAGGTAGAAGTAGCGGAAAAGGGAAATTATATAGTTAAAATTTTTAACAATAAAAGGATTACTTCAAAAAAGGTCTTTGTACGATAAATTATGATAAAATAGAAGCCGGGCATTTGCCCGGTTTTTTTTTGAGTAAAAGCATTTGAATAAATTTGGATACAGACAATATCTGGTTTTATATAGATTCTAAAATAGTTAGATGCATTCCGATTTATTGTTTTAAAACAATGTTTTTAAGTAATTTTGAAGATATTATTTAATATAATTTGTTTTGCGCGGTTGATACTTTATGGATAGATCTGAAAAAATACGGGATAAGGAACACAAGAAAAGGCTGAAAAAGCAGAGGAAGGAATATGTCAGGAAGGAAAAGGAATCAATAAAAAGACAAAAAACAGAATTACATAGAAAACAGAAAAGAAGAAGTAGCAGGTTTGGAATCCGAAGGAAGATCAAATCATTTTTAGAATTATTTAAAACCTCTAAAAAATCCGACAAGTCTGCCAGAAGAAGGTATGGCCCTTCCTGGAGAAGACGTATAGAGTTTTTTCTTGATCAGCGAAGGAACAGGAAAAAAGTTAAAAGAGAGATGGCCCGAAAGCGAAAAGAAAGTAAAAAACTGCGGGTAAAGTATCTTATACAGGAAAAAAAGAGCATCAAAGGAGAAAGACGCTATAAGCAGGAGAAGCTTGCTCCCATGCGCAGAAGGATCCGATCGGAACGCTATAATTATTATAAAACAAGGTTTATTAAATTTATAAGGCAACCCATTAAGATCAAAAAGAGGTCGAGAGAAGAACAAATCTTAAGAAAACATATCAAACAAGACATTCGGGATCAGCGCAGAAAAACCCTCCTTGGCATTCCCTCTTTAATTGCGGGGGGGATTCGTGAAGCATACAGAAGACGCAAAAATCGCCTGGACTACAGCACCAGGGAGTTTAAAAAATCAATGGCTGTATTTGGAGGTGTATGGAACAAACAAGATTACCGGATAGATTTAACTAAAACTTTTATCAATTCCACGGTTCTTTATTTGCTGGGTTTTAGTTTAATGTACTACTTTAGCCAACTTGTAACCATTTTTACAGCAAGCTTTTTTGATATTCCGGCTGAGTTATTTTCCTACCGTATTTTTTGGCCACTTTACACCTATTCGACACTTTATTCGCGACAGGCATTGATCTTGATTTTTGGGTCCGGCCCTATTGCTGCACTGATTTTATCCGTGCTCATATATCGAATATTCCTTCTCGTCAGGGTTTATGTGAAAAATGTTAATGTGCTATTGATCTGGATAATGTTCCATGGATTAAATATGTTTTTTGGTGCCTATATTGCCGGAGTTGTTACACGTACGGGCTTTGTTTACACTACAGAATGGATTTTCTTAAGCAATATATTTGATACGGAAGAAATTTTATTTGTGATTACCTCGGTAGTTGTCTTACTTCTTGCGGGGGTATATTCCACCCGATTGCATCTCATGGCGGTAACTTCAAGAAATTTAATTGAACCCAGGGTGAGGTTATATTTTGTTTTGTTCCAGGTCTTTTTTCCTGCCCTCATTGGTGGATTGTTTCTTTTTGCCATTAATTTCCCAAAGAACCCCCCGGAACTTATCATTCTTTATGCGGTTTCCTTTTTAATGATTTTCCCTGTTTTTGCTAATTACAACTCTCCTTCCAACATTTTGATTGGAAAACACCTTAAGGCAAATAAAGTTAAACTAGGATGGATATATTTGCTCCTTACCGTTATTATATTTGCAGTTATCAGGCTCATTATTTATAAAGGTATTAGTTTTAGTTAATAAAAAATGAAAGATTTAAAATTAGAAAATTACCTATTGGATTATTCCACTCAGGAAGATGAACTGCTGGCCAGCCTGGTGCGCGAAACCCATTTGAAAACAATATATCCCCGCATGCTGTCGGGTAGCTTACAAGGTAGGTTTCTGAAATGTATCAGCCAGATGATTCAACCGGAGAAGATTTTAGAAATAGGAACTTTTACTGGTTATTCCGCCATTTGCCTGGCTGCTGGATTAAGACCAAATGGTATCCTTCATACCCTTGAACTTAATCCTGAGCTTTGTAATATCTCCTCTAAATATTTTCAAAGGACACAATTTTCTTCAAAAATCAAACAACATATTGGGAATGCCCTCGAAATAATACCTGAAATTGATGAAGAGTTCGATCTGGTATTTCTTGATGCCGATAAGGAAAACTACCTGAACTATTATCACCTCTTTTTTGAAAAGGTGAAAAAGGGTGGGTTTATATTGGTTGACAATGTACTATGGGGTAAAAAAGTGCTTAAAACACAAAAGAAAGCGGATAAAGAAACGGATGGAATAATAAGGTTTAACCAATTTATCAGAAATGATGAACGGGTCGAACAAATGATATTACCCCTTCGTGATGGAATAATGATCATTCGGAAACCATAATTGTACTAAATATTTCTTTTGCATTTTTCTATAGTTCCTTAGGTGCAATAAAACAGGCCATTGTAGAGTTTTACTAAGGTTATGGTAAGATTCAAAATAATATCTCTCATTTGTCTTTTTACCTTCAAAGGTTCTCTTTTACTTTCCCTCCAGGCAAATCCTGATATTGTAATGGTATCGGATACTTCTGTAGGTTTGCTTTCACGAAATAATAGCATACTGCAGTCAATGATCATCGTTCTGGTTGTCCTGGTCTTTGGGTATGGAGCAAAAATATATTATGAACATAGATTCCGTAAAGACTAGATCCACAATAGTTTTATTAAAGTATTAATTTAGCACGAAATATTTATTTGATATGAGTTTCATTGAGCTTGTTAAATCCCGCCAAAGTGTGCGAAAATATTCAACAGAAAAGATTGAACCTGAGAAATTACAACGTTGTCTTGAGGCTGGTAGGCTTGCCCCTTCTGCCAGTAATTCGCAGCCCTGGACCTTTGTAGTAATTGATGATCCTGGCCTGAAGGAAAAAGTAGCATTGCAAACCTTTAGTTCAGTCGTTAGTTTTAACAAATTTGTTGTTGAGGCACCTGTCCTGATTGCGCTTATATTGGAACCACCAAAATTAATAACACAAATTGGAGGGGCTATAAAAAGAAAGAAATATCCCCTCATCGATATTGGGATTGCTGCTGAGCATATTTGTTTGCAAGCCTCAGAAGAAGGATTGGGAACCTGCATGTTAGGCTGGTTTAACCAAAAACCAATACAAAAATTGTTAAATATCCCGAAGACTAAAAACATTGGATTGATTATTTCAATTGGCTACCCTGTAAAAGATTATCCACTCAGAATAAAAACAAGAAAACCCTACGATTCTGTAGTCAGGTTTAATTCGTATTAATGTTTTCAACAATATTTTGAATTACAGTCGGGAAATGTGCGTATTCAAGAGCATGTACCTTTTTTGCAAGGGATTCGGGTGAGTCATCTTTTTCTACTTTACACTTTGCCTGGAAAATTATTTCGCCCTCATCATAAAACTCATTGACATAATGAATAGTAATACCTGAAAAAGCTTCTTTGGCTGAAATCACTGCTTCATGAACCCTGCTGCCATACATGCCCTTCCCCCCAAATTTTGGCAATAAGGCAGGATGAATATTAATAATTTTATTAGGATAGTCTTTAAGGATATGTACAGGGAAAAGCCAAAGAAAACCTGCAAGGACAATTAAATCTGTATTGTCTTGTTTTAAAATACGCAGTATTTCAGAGGGATCATTGAATTCGTTTTTGTTAAAAACGGTACAAGGAATGTTGAAATTTTCTGCTCTTTGTATAACCTTTGCACTTGGATTATTGCAAAAAATTCTACAAACAGTAATGTTTGCATTCTTAGTAAAGTGTTTTATGATATTTTCAGCGTTGGTGCCGCTTCCAGAGGCAAAGATGGCAATCTTTTTCATGTTTTGATATAAAGTTTTCTCAAAAATAGCCTTAATTAATAGAAATGGGTATGAAATGCTCAGTTGAATTAATTTAAAATTTGCTTAATTTTGATAAAATTCATTTCTTTGCAGGCGTCAAACCATAAAAATTAAAAATATGTCTGATATTGTAAAAAAAGTAACAAGTATCATCGTTGATAAATTAGGCGTTGATGAGAATGAAGTTACCCCTGAAGCTAGTTTTACAAATGATTTAGGAGCTGACTCACTGGATACAGTAGAATTAATAATGGAATTCGAAAAAGAATTCAACATTGCAATCCCTGATGACCAGGCAGAAAAAATTGGCACTGTAGGTGATGCAATTAAATACATTGAAGATAATACGAAGTAAAAATTCCCTTTTTTATACATGGAACTCAAACGAGTAGTAGTAACCGGTTTGGGCGCATTGACCCCAATCGGCAATAATGTACAGGATCTCTGGAATTCTTTACGAAATGGCGTAAGTGGTGCTGGAATGATCACTCGTTTTGATGCATCCCTGTTTAAGACACAATTTGCCTGCGAACTTAAGAATTTTGATACACGTGATCATTTTGACCGCAAAGAAATTCGAAAGCATGATACCTATGCCCAGTATGGTATTATTACCGCAGGACAAGCTATTGACGACTCAGGACTCGATCTGGATTCCATTGATAAAGATCGGGCCGGGGTCATCTGGGCTTCGGGAATAGGTGGGCTTGATACTTTTGAAAAAGAAGTAGGCGACTATGTAAAAGGCGATGGCACACCAAGGTTTAATCCTTTTTTTATTCCTAAAATGATTGCAGATATTGCCGCCGGTAACATCTCTATTAAATATGGGTTTAGAGGCCCAAACTTCGCAACTGTATCAGCTTGTGCATCCTCTGCTCATGCACTGATCGATTCTTTTAACTATATCAGGCTTGGAAGAGCTGATATATTTGTTTCAGGAGGTTCAGAAGCCGCAGTTACCCCCAGCGGAATAGGCGGATTTAATGCAATGCATGCAATATCTACCCGCAATGATGATCCAAAAGTAGCTTCCAGACCATTTGATAAAGACCGTGATGGTTTTGTTTTAGGTGAAGGTGGAGGAGGGTTGATATTCGAAGAATTGGAGCATGCAAAAAAACGCGGTGCAAAAATTTATGCTGAAGTTGTTGGTTGTGGATTAACTGCTGATGCGTACCATATGACGGCTCCCCATCCTGATGGTTATGGAGCTATGATGTCGATGAGACATGCCATAGAAGATGCAGGAATTGAACTTCAGCAGGTTGATCATATCAATACCCACGGCACCTCTACTCCTGTAGGTGATATTGCAGAACCTAAAGCAATCCTTGGATTATTTGGTGAACATGCATATAAAATTTCCATTAACTCAACTAAATCAATGACCGGGCACTTATTAGGTGCTGCAGGTGCAGTGGAAGCAATTGCATCCATTCTCGCCATGAATAATAATTTTATTCCCCCAACCATCAACCATTTTACCGATGATCCCGAAATTGATCCGAAACTTGATTTTACCTTTAACGTAGGAAAGGAAAGAGACGTAAAATACGCGTTAAGCAATACTTTCGGATTTGGCGGACATAATGCGACTTTACTATTTAAAAAGTATTAAGGACATTTTTTAGATTTGAGATTAGTTACACCCTTTTCGGTTTTCTTTACTGCTGATAAATCTTTGCATTTAGCAATTAGAAATATTTTTGGTTTTTATGCCGGGAATATCTATTTATACCAGCTGGCCTTCAGGCATAAATCTGCTTCAAAAGATTTTGTAAACGGATTAAAATTAAGTAATGAACGATTGGAATACCTTGGTGATGCTGTGCTTAGTTCCATTGTTGCAGATTACCTTTTCAAAAAATTCCCTTACAAAGAAGAAGGATTCTTAACTGAAATGCGGTCTAAAATAGTTTCCCGGTCACAACTTAATAAATTATCCAAAAAATTAGCTATTGATAAGCTAATCAAATCTGAAGCTTTTTGTAACAGTCACAGTAAATCGCTTTATGGCGATGCTTTCGAGGCATTTGTTGGTGCATTGTATTTAGATAAGGGGTATACATTTGCGAAGAAAGTAATCCTTAAGCGGGTTATTGAGGTGCATTTTGATATGGAGCGGCTTGTTAAGGTTGACAATAATTTTAAAAGTCAATTAATAGAATGGTCGCAAAAGGAGAAAATTCCAATTGAATTTTGTGTTGTTGATGAAATTGGTAATGGTTACGGAAAACAATATGTAGTAGAGCTTAAAGTAGAGGACAAAGTTTATGCTTCCGGACGTGATTATTCAATAAAAGGGGCAGAACAACTTGCAGCCGGGAAGGCCATTACCAGGATTGAGGCAGAAAGCAGACTATAATTTCTACCCGAAGGAACATTTTTCAATTATTAGTTTCTAACTGGTTTTTACCTAATTTTGATGATATTTATCTGAGAGAATGGTTGCCAAAAAATTAAAACTGGACATTGATTTTGGGCAAAATAACCTTTTAATAGCGATTTCATGCCACAAAAAGGATTATTGGCTGGCTTTCCAGTTGAATCATGTTTTTAATTCAGACTTTAGAAGAATAAAGGACCTTCCGTATTTTAGTGAACTACACAATGAAATCTTATATTATCCCCTGTTCTTTAACGAAAATAATGACCAGCAGATTGACTTTTTTCTTATCTCTAATTTTAATCCTGATGGAAAGCTATTTCCTTCGCAGGGCGCCACAGATTTTTTTTTACTGGTCCAGGGGATAATTGGTATGGAAAGGAAAACAGATTTGATAAAAAGTATAAGACAAATAAATGGGGTTTTAACTGCTTTTGAACCTAATCTCAGTAAACTTAAAAACTTTAGGAATTTTTTATCCGATCTGGAACTGCATATGCTTGATCATATCAGGGCTTAGTATCTTTTTTAAGCCTTAATTTATTAAGCCCAAGGCTTTGGCTCACTTCGAATACTGTGAATAATACATAAAGAATAAAAAAGCTCATCACAAAATTAACCGCATCCTCACGATTAATGAATACATATGCCAGAATTATACTTAAAAACAACATTAATTTACCAAGGGTTAACAACATAAAAACATTAATAAAATTAATCGCTTTTTTTGTTGAAACCTTTAATAAAATAAAGTGGATGAGTATAGTTACTGCAAAGAAAAACACCAAAAGGAAAGGCAGGGTAGGTGTAACGTATTTACCGGGAATAAAATAAACAATACCATATACTCCCAATACACAAATAATTGTAAAAACAATTAGTTTTTTCAAAAAGGATAAATATGCTAATTTCATTTTCAAAGCAAGAATTTATTTTAAAAGGTCTTTAACTACATAATAAATGGCAAGAACTACTGAAAGCATTGAAAAGATAACTGTAAAAACAGGAAATTTTAAGTGCAGCCATTCATCAAGTTTTACTCCGCCCAAAACCCCAAGTAATATAATAGCTATCATTTGGAAGGCAATGGACGAATACTTTGCATAGTTATCCAAGTACTTTTTCTTCTTGTCTTTGCTCAATTTTTTTATTGTTTGAAGCCGGGTTATTTGCCCTGCTTCCATCCATGTCGCAGGTGCCTGAAAATACAGCCCCTGGTTCAATCGAAAGTTTATTCGTAATAACATCACCATGAACTTTGGAAGTAGCTTTTAAGGAAAGCAGCTGCTCAACGATCACTTTGGCTTTAATGGAACCTGAAATATCTGCATTTTGGCACTCAATCTCCCCTTCAATACTACCAGACTGCCCCACCACAATTTTCCCTTTACACTTAATAGATCCTGTCAATTGTCCGTCAATCCTAAAATCACCATTAGCTGAAATTTCTCCTTTAATGGTTGTTCCTGCTACAATCGAATTGGGTTTAGCTTCAATGTAATTGTTCTTTGCCATATTGTTCATGTTTTTTTAGAAAGTATAAAAATAAAGAAATTACTGACGTTGCAGGTAGTTTTGCTTGAAAAATGCAAGGTATTTGTTTAAATCCTTATCCTTATAAAAAACAGGATAATTTTCCTGCGCAATCACAAACCCGTCAAACTGATCAGGCTCGAGGTTAGCAAACACATAATCGTCAGTCATTATCGCATGATAGTATCCCATTGCATCATCTATTGTATCAAAGTTTCCCACCATAACAAAATGGGTTTCTTTATCAAGTAGTATATTCGTTACAGAAATATTTTCAATGCTATAAAACTTCATATTAAAATCAGAAATACGCACTTTTAAAGCATTTATATTTACTGGTGATTTTACTACCATCGAGAACAAATGTTTACTTTGAGGATTAAATTTATAAATAGTAACATCGAATTTCTCCTCTTCTTTTATCACTGTCCCGGTAGTATCTACTGGCCCTTTTAAATAATTAAGTATATTCTGTGCAAAAGGGGCCACAGCGCTGCCCGGATATTTTACGAGAAGACTGTCAAGAGAAATTTGCATTGAGTCCACTACCTCAATTTTACCAAGGGATAAGGCCCTTAAGTATTCAAATCTGGCAAGAATGTCTTCCGGTTCAGAAAATTCTTTAAGTGCTCGGGTACTATTGCTATACACGGTATAATAATGTCCTGACTCATAATGGGCATAGGTTTCACTGTACAAGGTCAATGCCCTGTTTTTAACAGCCTCCAGTTCTTTGAAATAGTTAGGATCGAGCAGAAGTTTGGCATAATCCGTATCAGGGAAATTATCAATGATCAGATTTTTATAATATTCAGCTCGATCAAAGTTTTCAGCCATGGTAAACAATCTGTATAATTGATAATAGGATTCAAGCCTGTTTTCAGTTTCAGGGTAACGATTAACCAGAGACTCAAAAGACTCTACAGCCTTTGGATTATCATTTAATTTGTCTTTGTAAATATAACCCAGATTAAAAAGGGCGACTTCAATTTTACCATTCGACTCCATTAGCTTGTCTTCGGTAAAGGGTAAGTTTTGTAAATAGTAATCAGGTGTATGGGGGTCGTTGGATGTTATGGCAACTGCTGCTCCCGTGCTATCCGTTAGTGTGCTATCTGAACCCAAAGTTATTTGTTGATCATCGGGTTGAAATGCGGCTTTTTTATTGGAAAGCCGCCAATTATCCTCCAATGGCCTGTTTCCCCATTTCTTTTTAAATTCATTGAACCCAAAACTCAGGGCTGTTTGATTATAAAAATACCACCCTCCACTTCCTGCTGGTCCGGTATTAATACCTGTAGTACTGCTTGATCCTGAAGATGCATTTAAGGCTGCAATTTCTTCCAGTTCCTTTTGTCGTTCTTCCTCTTTTTTAACGTCTTCAATAATTTTATCAATTAAAGCCATGCGTTGTTCTTCAGGCATGCTTGCCACTTTTTGCAAACTGTCTTCTGTTTTAACAATAATTAGATTATCCACCAGTTCTGTGAGGTACATGGTTTGTAATTCTATCTCTTTTTTATTTGGAAAATCTTCGGGTAATACTTGCACGGCTGTATCATAATAGGCCTGTGATAACTCATATTTTTGAACCTTAAAATAGATATCACCGAGTTTAAGTGCAGATGTAGCTTTTTGAAAATTATTGGATTTGGAAGTGGCCACTGAGGAAGTAAGGTTAATAATAGCGGCAGAATCATTTCCATCTTTAAAAGCAACGTCGGCAAGCGCATAATAGATCTGATCTCTATAATCCTTGTTTTTATCTTCCTTTAGCATTTTCTCAAGCTTTCTAACGATTGGCCTGCTATCTTCCCCATAAATGGTATCATAACTTGTAGCAAGGTTTATGGCTGCATTAAATGCCATTTCATAGGGTGGATTCTTTTTAATAACTTTGGTATAATAATCCGAAGCCCTGTAAAACTCTCCTTCCATCTGATTTATTTGACCAAGAATAAACAATGCCCGTGAAAGGGTCTTCTTTTTTTGCGGAAAGTAGATGGCATCCAATAAATGATCAATAGCAAGAGGATATTTTTCCTGTAAAAGATACGACTCAGCTTTTACTAACGGTAATTCATATTGAATTTTTTTACTGATCTTTGGGTTTTTACCTATTTCATTTTCCAGGTTATCCAGAACCGATTGAGCCCGCTTATACTTTTCCAGATGGTTATATGATTTTGCCAACCAAAGCATAGCTTCGTATTTAATATCATTATACTTGTATTCACTAATTACATAGTCGAAAGTACGGCGGGCTTTATTGTAATCTTGTTTATAGAAATAACTCAATCCAATCAGCATATAACTATCATCAATCCAACGAACATATTCTTTACGGTTAAAATACATCGAATGTCGCTGAATATTAATAGAGGCCTTTTCTATGGCTTTATCTAAATAGGGATTTAACGCCTGGGCCTGCTCCTGGGTACCATAATTAAATATAAGTAATACCTTGTTGTAATTATCCTTTACTTTTTTGTCCAGCTCCATTACTCCTTCCCTATAACTTTCACGTCCATTCCAAAACGTATTATAATGACCGGTCAGGTTATGGAAAACCCTTCGGGTAAAGCTGTTTTTTTTGGTAGAACAAGAAGATACCCCTAATGACACCAAAAGGAGAAATAAATAAAGAAAATGGTTTTTATTAGAAATATACCGGATCAAAATATCATGCTTTAACATTTGCCTGTAAAGGCTCATCATCTAGTAACTAATTTTTTGCAAAAATATTTTATTTTCCTGAACTATAAGGGATATCTTCATAAACCCCATGCATTTTTTGCATACCTGGTTTAAAATAAGAATATTCCCGTCGAATTATCAATTCAGTTAAAGTGAAAATACAATACCTTTGCCTTTTAAAAAAGAACTAAACATTGTCAGCTCAGGATAAAATAAGTAACTGGAGAAAATTCAGGCGAAAACTAAGTAATAAATACAGGTTTGTGGTCCTCAATGACGACAATTATGAAGAACGATTTTCCTTCAGACTTTCCAGGTTAAATGTTTTTATTTCTGTTGGAATTACGTCCATCATATTAATTGTTTTCACTATTTTTTTAATCGCCTTTACACCTCTTCGGGAGTATATTCCGGGCTATACTGATGTAACCCTGTCAAGAAGGGTAAACACACTTCTTCGCAAAACCGATTCGCTAGAAACTATTTCAAGACAAAAGAACCTGTATATCGAAAATATAAAGCGGATTATAGAAGGCAAAGAAACCATTGATGATTCCACCAAAATGGGTACCCCTGAATCTTCTTCTGATTATGATAATATTGTGTATACCCGTTCGGTAGAAGATTCCCTCCTTCGTCAGGAATATGAGAATGAAGCTTCTTATGATCTCTACTATAATGAAAACGACGAACTCAGGCTTCAAAACCAGGCTACAAGTAGTCATATCTTTTTTAACCCCCTGAAAGGATTTATCACCTCTGAATTTGATATATCTGTTCAGCATTATGGAATTGATATCGCCTCAAAAAAAAATGAAGTTGTAAAAGCGACACTGGACGGGACCGTTATTTTTGCCAATTGGACCGTGGCAACGGGCTATACCATTAGTATACAACATGCAGGCAATTTCATTTCGGTGTATAAACATAACTCGGTGTTATTAAAAGAAGAAGGCGGACAGGTAAAAGCAGGTGAACCGATTGCAATAGTAGGGGAGTCGGGTGAACTTTCAACAGGTGCCCATCTCCATTTTGAATTATGGCATAATGGTTCGCCTATAAATCCGAGGGAGTACATCGCATTTTAACGTAAACAATACCGAATAGGATATTTTGAAAAAACGAATTGCTATACTTGGATCAACCGGGTCAATCGGCACACAGGCCCTCGAAGTGATCAGTGCTCATCCCGACCAGTTTGAAGCAGAAGTATTAACTGCCAATAACAATCATAAACTACTTATTCGTCAGGCTATAACACATAAGCCAAATGTGGTGGTAATTGGGAATGAAGCCTTGTACGAAGAGGTATTTGAAGCCCTGAATCCATTGAATATTAAAGTATATGCTGGCGAAAAATCACTCGGGCAAATTGTTAGTATGGAATCTATCGATATTGTTCTCATGGCTCTTGTGGGTTTTTCGGGCCTTAAACCAACAATGGAGGCCATTAAAGCTAAAAAGCAAATTGCCCTTGCAAACAAAGAGTGCCTGGTAGTAGCCGGAGAAATCCTGACACATTTGGTTATGGAAAACCATGTGGATCTGATCCCTGTCGATTCAGAGCATTCCGCCATTTTTCAATGCCTGACGGGTGAGGCCCCATCCAGTGTTGAGAAGCTTATTCTTACTGCTTCAGGAGGCCCATTTAAGGATTTTTCATTAAGTGAATTAAAAAAGGTAAATAAGCAGGCTGCTTTGAAGCACCCTAACTGGAATATGGGAGATAAGATCACCATTGATTCAGCCACCCTAATGAATAAAGGCCTTGAAGTGATTGAGGCAAGATGGTTGTTTGGAATTGCAGCGGAACAAATTGAGGTGGTTATTCACCCTCAGTCTATCATCCATTCAATGGTTCAGTTTGTTGATGGGTCGATAAAAGCCCAAATGGGCCTGCCAGATATGAGGTTGCCCATACAGTATGCTTTATCTTATCCACGACGTATTTCATCGAATTTCGAACGCTTTAATTTTCAAGCATACAATACACTGACATTTGAACAACCTGATATTAAAAAATTTCGTAATCTTGCATTCGCTTTTGAAGCTCTAAAATCAGGAGGAAATAAATCCTGCATTTTAAATGCTGCAAATGAAGAGGTTGTGAAAGCATTTCTGGAAGAGAAAATTTCCTTTTTAAGAATGCCCGAAATCATTGAAAAATGCTTGTCATCAGTGTCATTTATTCAATCCCCTTCATTTATAGATTTATTGGAAACTGATAAAGAGGCAAGGGCCATTTCAAAGGAAATGATATAGTTTTTCAAAACAATTTTGAAATTGATACGTTGCATACATTTTAATAATTAAAGTACCCGATGGAAGTTATAATAAAGATCCTTCAATTTTTACTCAGTTTATCTATACTAGTGATCATCCATGAGTTTGGTCATTTTCTGGCAGCCAAAATCTTTAAAACCAGGGTAGAGAAGTTTTATTTATTTTTTAATCCATGGTTTTCCATATTTAAATTCCAGCGTGGCGAAACGGAATATGGGATCGGTTGGCTCCCTTTGGGAGGTTATGTAAAAATATCCGGAATGATTGATGAATCGATGGATAAAGAGCAGATGAAAAAACCTCCTCAGGATTTTGAATTCAGAGCCAAACCCACCTGGCAACGACTAATTATTATGCTCGGGGGTGTTACCATGAACATAGTCCTGGCTGTATTGATTTACATAGGTATGCTTTTTATCTGGGGGGAAGAATATTTACCCACAGAAAGCGTAAAATATGGTATTGTAGTAGACTCTCTGGGTGCTGAACTAGGTTTGCAGAATGGAGACAAGATTATCAGTATCGATAATGAAAAGGTTGAAAATTTCAGAAAAATCCCTGAAAAACTTATCCTTGATGAGGCTAAAACCATTCAGGTATTAAGGGATAATGACCAATTAGAACTGGAAGTACCTTCTGGTTTTTTAGGGAGGTTGGTAAAGCACAGATCACCTAATTTTATTGATGTTCGCATACCTTTTATCGTCGACCGTTTTGTGAAGGATTCCCCGGCGAGGGATGCCGGTATGGAAAAAGGGGATAAGATCATTGGTTTAAACAATACCTATACCACCTATTTCGATGAATTCAGAAATGAAATCCAGCAACATAAAAATGAAGAAGTTGCGGTGCATATATTGAGGGGTTCAGATACCCTGGTATTAAACGTCAGTGTTCCCGAAGCCGGCCTGATTGGCGTATTCCCGGTAGGAGACCTTTCTGCCTTTTTTGAAATCAGGGAAAGAAAATACAATATCATTGAAGCAGTTCCGGCGGGAATTGAGCGGACTTATTTTGGAATCGGATCCTATTTGAAGCAGCTAAAGCTTATCTTTTCTCCAGAAATTAAAGCTTATGAATCGGTGGGTGGATTTATTACCATTGGGAATATTTTCCCGGCTGAATGGCACTGGCAAAGTTTCTGGACTTTAACTGCTTTTCTTTCCATTATGTTGGCTATTCTTAATGTCCTGCCCATTCCTGCTTTGGACGGGGGGCACGTTATGTTCTTAATGTATGAGATCATTACACGGCGAAAGCCAAGCGACAAGTTTATGGAGTATGCTCAAATTACTGGTATGGTCCTTCTTTTTGCCTTGTTGATTTTTGCTAATGGAAATGATATTTTCCGGCTGTTCAATAAATAATTCTTTCTATTTTTACCGAAAACATTATTGTGCAGGTAATAAGGACAATTTTTGCTTTACTCTTCTTCTTAAGCCTTTCATTCTTTGCGCATGCTTCAGAAAATACCGTGAAGGGAATTTTTGAAGTTAATCTTCCCTCTACTGTAATTCAGCATATTCCTGTTGAAATTCAACTATTTTTTCCTGAAACTGAAAATTTACGTTCCGATACTATAAACATTGCTTTAAATGGAAATCCGGAACAAATCATTTTGGAGAACGGTTTTTATTCCTTTAAAAAAGAATTTACTGAAAAGCAAACCCTAAGTATTTCGACGAAAGAATCCAGTTTTTCAAGATCCATTACCCCTGTTCCTTTGTGGATGTCGGTTTTACCACCTTTAATTGCCATTATCATCGCACTTGTATTCAGGGAAGTTTTCGTGGCTTTATTCATGGGGATTTGGTTGGGTTCTTTTATCATTACCTTTTACCAGGGGTATAGCTTTTTTGCTGCCTTATTTTTTGGACTCTTTGCTGTGATTGACCAGTATATTTTGCAATCGCTAAATGATTCTTCTCATTTATCAATTATTGTTTTTTCCATGATGATAGGCGCTATGGTTAACCTTATTTCTGATAATGGTGGAATGAAGGGGGTAGTAAATATTCTTTCACGATATGCCAAAAGTCCGCGTTCGGGGCAGTTGGTTACCTGGGTTTTGGGCCTGGCTATCTTTTTTGATGATTACGCGAATACCCTTGTGGTGGGAAATACCATGCGGCCGGTAACAGACCGATTGAAAATTTCAAGGGAAAAACTAAGCTATATCGTTGATTCCACTGCAGCCCCGGTAGCCTCCATAGCTTTTGTTACCACCTGGATTGGGGCGGAGCTAAGTTATATTCAGGACGGTATTTCCACCCTGCAACTGGATGAAACACCTTACGATATTTTTCTCGGGTCGCTTCAATACGCTTATTATCCGGTGCTTGCGCTGGTATTCATCCTGATCCTGATAGTCAGCAGAAGGGAATTCGGCCCTATGCTAAAAGCTGAAAGAAAAATAAAGAAGGAACCCATTCCGGATTATCACCCTTATGTGAAGGAATTAAAGGACGAAAAAACAAAAAAGGAAATTTGGTTCAATGCAGTTATTCCGGTCCTTGTTCTGATCATTGGGATTATTGCTGGATTAGTCAGCACAGGCCTGGATACGGTTGGTTGGAACCAGGAGTCGGGGATCGCTCAAAATCTTTCAAATGTAATTGGTCATTCCGACTCTTACAGGGCTTTATTATGGTCATCCCTGGCGGGAGTGCTGGTTGCTGTTCTTATTACCCTGTCGCAGCGTATTCTTACCCTTCAGGAGAGTATGGAGAGTCTGATCTCCGGATTCAAGACGATGGTCACAGCGGTACTTATTCTTGTTTTAGCCTGGTCAATTGCACTGATCACAAAAAATATGCATACAGCAGATTATATTTCTTCTGTTTTGCTGGAAGTAAACCTAGCTCCGTATCTGGTTCCTTCCATAACTTTTATTCTTGCAGCACTTATCGCTTTTTCAACGGGGTCGAGCTGGGGCACAATGGCCATCTTATATCCCCTGATATTGCCTTCATGCTGGTTGATTTCACAAGAGTCGGGCCTGGGATATGACGAAAGCATGGCCATATTTCACAATGTGGTTTCAACGGTTCTGGCAGGGTCAGTTTTGGGAGATCATTGTTCCCCGATATCAGATACAACCATATTAAGTTCACTGGCCAGTTCTTGTAATCATATTGAGCATGTTCGGACACAAATGCCTTATGCATTAACTGTTGGATCGGTTGCCGTTTTGTTTGGTACTTTACCTGCTGCTTATGGAGTCCCGGTGATGATATTATTTCCGGTGAATGTGCTGATTTTATTTTTGATTATTCGTTTTCTTGGTAAAAAAATTCAAATTGCATGACCTACCTTGAAGTGATGATACTTATTGTTTCCGGCCTTCTAGTTGGATTTATAAATACCCTTGCCGGGGGTGGTTCCATTATTTCCCTTTCCGTTTTAATGTTTTTGGGCCTGCCCGCTAATATAGCCAATGGAACCAACCGTATCGCTATTTTTATTCAGAACATTGCAGCAGTCGGAAGTTTTAAACAACAAAAAGTACTTGACCATAAAAAAGGCTTTTGGCTGGCTATTCCAGCGACTATCGGCTCGGTTATTGGCGCATGGATTGCCTCTGACATTAACGAAGAGATTATTGAAAAGGCCATAGCTGTGGTTATGCTGATCATGATGTTTGTGATTTTGTATAAACCTCAGCGTTGGCTTAAAGGGAAAGAAGAACTACAAGTAAAAAAAGTGGGCCCATGGCAAATGGTTTTATTCTTTTTCATTGGTATTTACGGTGGCTTTTTGCATATGGGAGTTGGATATGCTTTATTGGCGGGTATCGTACTTGGGGCTGGTTACGACCTGGTAAAGGCTAATGCCATTAAAGTTTTAATTATCCTGGTATGGTCTCCTGTAATCCTGATCGTATTTATACTCAATGACCAGGTCAACTACCTGTATGGAATTATTCTTTCTATTGGAAACGTGGTCGGGGCCTTAATAGCTTCTAGGTTAGCTGTAAAACAGGGAGCTGGTTTTGTCCGCTGGGTGATCATCGCGGTGATCCTGCTTACAGCTGCCCATGTTTTTGGCTTTGTTGATATTACTTCTTTCTTTGCTTCAATTAAAAAGTAAGTCTGAAATAGGTTACCTCTCTACATTAAAGTAGAACTTTATCAAAAACGGGTATTCCTGGTTTTCAGGATTGGCCCTGACTGCTTTGCGCAATTCATCCAGTGATTTTTGTTTATTGCCTTCCTGGAAATATTTTGCACTTTCGATAAAATACTGACTTCCTAAAACAAACCTTTCCATCAGCCGCTCATCTTGGATGTGGGTAAATACTTCATCTATTTTTCCTCTTGTGTTAGCTAAAAAGCTGATGTTCTTATTTAAGTTGTCCTGATCGAAACAGGCATAGGAGAAAAATTCAAGGTATGAACGGTTGTCGGTGTTTACAGGAATATTCTCCGGAATCCTGGCCATTTGAATTTCTGAAAACATTAGGGTAGCTGCCAAATGATAGGGGTTACTGTAAAAAACCGGGTCACGGCCAATCCGTTCAATGTTATCTGACCAATCAGAAAAATCGATCTTGATGGCCTCATTCGATCCAAGAAGAATGGCATGTGTATGGCCCAGCCAAACTGTCGCGCCCGGAAATACCGAATAAAAGGTTTTAATAATTCCCTGGAAATCGACAGGCCGCAGTTTGTGTAATGGCAGATATTGTGAAACCATGCCTCCGGGATTTAAATGTTTTTTACAAAGTTCAAAATATTCCTTGCTGTATAAATTAGCCGATCCAAGAATAGGATGTGTTGGGTCGCTTGAGATCAGGTCATATTTTTTGGTAGTTTTTAGCAGAAAATGACGGCCATCCCCCTGGATGAAGTTCAAACGTTTGTCGTTAATCACATTTTTGTTGATGTCGTTATAAAAGTTTGCAGCTTCTTTTAATCCGCCTGCCAGTTCAATACAATCAATTGATTTTACTTCAGAATGAGAAGCAATGGTAGAAGTAGTAACACCAATTCCAAATCCAACAACCAGCGCATCCTCGCATTTTAATCCTGCGAAAAAAGGCAGATGCCCGATCATCTTCACTGCTTTAATGGCATCGTAGGTTGAACCAATGACCACTGCATTATTTACATAGGTGGTCTTGATTTCCGAACGTGCATTTTTTTCAATACTTACAGCAAGTGTAGCTTCAACCGTTTCTTTATAAAACTTAACCTCTTTTTCAACTTTGCTAAATGAAGGCGGAAGGATTTGAATGGCAGGTGGAAATAAAATCGTGATCAAAAGGCCGCCCGTAATGGCGATTAATATCGGTTTTAATGCTTGAGGTAGATTTTCCTTTTTTAAAGTGAAAATAATATATAATGCATTTGCTAACACAACCAAAATAATTAGCAATATGGAAACCCCAACGCCTAAAAAGGGGATCATAAAAAAAGTAGCAAATAGTGGCCCAAGAACACTTCCCAAAGAATTATAGGATAAAACCATTCCTACATTTAAACTGATTTCTTTTTTGTTTTCACTTAGCATGGTACAAACCAAGGGGAATGAAAAACCAGAGATAATGGCCGGTGGAAGAACAATAAAAAGAGCTGCAGCCAGGGGCATAAGGATAAGTTTGATTACTGGATCGGAAAGTAAACTTTCAAACGGGAACATGAAAAATTCTGGCATTTTAACCAGCAAGATAAGCCCCATACCTGTAAGAATACCTAAAAGCAAAAGGGAATAAACCAGTGTTTTCAGATGGTTCTTTATTTTTTTGGATGTGCCGGAAAACAACCAACTGCCGGCAAACAAACCAAGGATGATCAAAGAGGATATAAGGGCGAAGGTATAGCTTGTGTTGGTAAGGTAAATTTTAAAAATCCTGATCCAGATCAGTTGCAGAGCGATCATTGCAAAACCAAAAACGAAAGTGGCCCGATAGGCAATTCTTCTTTTCGAGTTTTTTGATTTTGATCCTTTGGGAATACTTTTTATATCGCCAGCAGTCTCAAAGTTTTCTTGTTCCGTTGATGCTGACTTACTGGATAGAAGCAAATAAACGGAAGCAATAAAATTAATAGCTATAGCCAAAAAGATTGTATTTTGCTGTCCCAACTGCCCTAAAAATAAAAATCCTGCCAGTATTCCACCCAATGTGCTTCCCAGGGTTTCGAGGGCATAGATTTTACCGAGGCCGGATGAAATGGAATTTTCAGAGCGGATTAAAATTTTACTTACAATGGGCAAAAGGCCACCCATAAAAAATGTTTGGATCACTAATAATAAAGTGCAAACAATAAATATTATCGCCTCATTAAAAAACATTAAAAAGTTCAGCCCATACAAAACATGGTAAAGGTTAAATAGGCTTCCACTGAACAAAATATAATTGATCAATCCTGAAATGCCTATGCCAAACAAAATGATGGATAACAGTTTTTGGCTGTTTTTTGCTTTAGTTGCCTTTTTCCCGAAATAAACCGCCCCAATTGCCAGGCCCCCCATAAACGCTACCAGCACTGCCGTAGAAGCCGTAACCGTAGCACCCAATATAAAAGCCAGCATACGGTTCCAGCTTACTTCATACATTAAAAAAGTAAATCCTGATAAAAAAAGGATCAGGTATAGGAGGATTGAATTCTTATTAAAAGTAGGTGTCTTTTTCAAGCCTGACTTCTTTAAAGTTTTTGGTTGTCGTACTTTAATATGTCTTCCGAAAAGTAATTAAGTTGAACCCCTGCTTCCTTAAACATTTCTTCGGATTCATTAGCAGCGTGGTATTTCTTTTCACATACCACCCTTTCTATCCCGCAATTGATAATAAGCATGGCGCAGGTGCGACAGGGTGTCATCCGGCAGTATAAAGTGGCTTTATCAAGGCCGATTCCACGCCTGGCGGCCTGGGTAATGGCATTTTGTTCGGCATGAACGGTTCGTACACAATGCTGGGTAACGGACCCGTCCTCATGGATCACTTTTTTGAAAAAGTGGCCCACATCATCGCAATGGCTCAGGCCCCTTGGTGAGCCTACATATCCCGTAACCAGAATTTGTTTATCCCTAACAATTACACAACCCGAACGACCCCTGTCGCAGGTTGCCCTTTTCGAAACCGAATGTGCCAGGTCCATGAAGTATTCATCCCATGGCGGACGTGTATATTTGACTTCCTGTGCTGCCATTTTATTTTTTTATTTCAATATTTTTTCTAAAACTTTATCAATATTTTGGTTCAAAGCTAAAACTGACCCATTATTCCTGAATTGAAAATCAGCCATTTCAAAACACTTTTTCAGATTTTGTTTGTTGGGGTCCCGTGAGGTCATTTCCCTTTCTTCGTTTTTAATAAAGGTTTCAAAGTCCACCTGATCGGTCTCACTTTTTCGTAAGCTGATTCGCCCGTACCTAAGTTTTGGATCTGCATTCACAGCCCACAGATAAAAATTACCTTTTGATCTTAAAGAGGCCACTTCCCCTGGTGTTCTGATGCTTTCAATTACTGCATTTTTACCTTTCGCTTTAGCCCTCTCAAATAGTTGATCGGTAATATAAGATGGACTGTTTTGTTTTCTTAAATCATTGGCAACGATTACCATGCTGTCACGGTTTTCGGGCAGGCCTCTTTTCCTTATCTCCTCCAACAGAAACCCACGAACGGAATAATGGTCAAATCCCTTTCTTAAAAGATATTCAACGATGGTTCCTTTCCCCGCCCCAAGTGTCCCGGTAATGCCAATAATAACCATCATATTTAGTTTAGAGTCCTTTCATCTTTGATCTCATCAATCCACTTTTGAATGGTCACGGGTTCAAATTTCTCCAACTTTTCCAAAAGTTCGGAAGGGACATCTGAAACAAGAATGTTTTGCCGGTGCTCAGCCCGTACAAAGTTTTCTGTTACTGCATGATCAAAAAACTCCAGTAAACCATCAAAGTAAGCGTTGATATTTAACAACCCTATGGGTTTATCGTAAATGCGTAATTGGTTATATGTAAGTACCTCTGATAATTCGTCCAGGGTTCCAAAGCCACCCGGCATGGCAATAAAAGCATCAGCGAGTTCACCCATAAGGTCTTTTCTCTCACCCATGGTTTTTACCACATGAAGCTTTGTAAGACCGTTATGGGCAATTTCAAGATCGGCTATACTTTGCGGAATAACTCCTGTTACTTTTCCTCCATTTTCCAATGCTGCATCAGCCATAATGCCCATTAAGCCTACATTCCCCCCGCCATATACCAGCTCTATGTCATGGTTGGCAAGAATCTTACCAAGCATGGCTGCTGCATTTTTATAAACTTCATTTGATCCCATACTCGATCCGCAAAAAACACAAATTCGCTTCATACATATTTTCTTAAAGAGCAAAAATACTAATTTAGAATTTGCATGGGAAATGGATGATAAACAATACGGATAAATTAAATGATTGATTGACAACTGGCGCGAGTCTGAAGCACAAGCTTAAGGGTAGGGACTCGTGCCTTGATTAATCCAATAATTCTATATCAACATATCCTTTCATCCCAGAATAATCCAGTGCACTACTCCAGTTATAAGCTTCCGGTTTATTAGCAAAACCATGTAAAACCGGATTATTATGCAGGTAGTCAAGCTTTTGTTCTATGATCTTATTGTTGTCCAATTCTATTGGATGATTTCCATGTTGCCAAAACTGAAATTTTTCATTTTGAGTATTAGATTGACCTCTATCTATAAAAATTCTTATCATCCAATCTTTTCTGCTCTCAATTGAGTTCGTTTGTATTTCGTTAATAATCTTAACTGATGTAAACTTTTTAATATCCCTAAATATTTCTTCAAGCTTATATTTCCCTTTTCTCGCTACGATTAAATGGACATGATTGGTCATCAATACCCAACCGAAAACAATCAAGGATTTGTTTTTTATACTCCAGTTAAGGCTGTCAACAAAAGTCCATCGGTAAACATCCCTGGTAAATACATCAACCCAGTCAACAACAGCAAAAGTTACAAAATACATCCCATCAGGATTTTTGAATTTGTGTTTTAGGCTCATAACACAAAGTTAAACAATTTGATGATTAGTTTTTCAAAAGCACGAGTCTCCTCCCACAGGGCATGGCTTCAGACTCGCGCCAGTGGGGAAAACAACCTGAGGTTGACTCTAAAGTATATACCAGGAATTCATCGTCAATTCCGGTATAGTTCACTTCAAATGAATTTTGGGCAGTTATAAACCTGCAAATCATCAAAACAAGGATAGTTGTATGAATTTTTACCATAATAAATCAATATCAATAGCAGGGCCAACTGGCCCTGCTAAATTAATTTAAAGCTCTTCAGGTCCCTCTCCCTCATCATAATAAAAAGGATGGCCAAAAAGATAATAGCCTCTATGATAATACGAACCAAATTTTTCATTTTTTTATCATCTTTCCATTTTGAATAATATTGCTGTCATCCTGAATAGTATAGAAATAAATACCGGCACTTACATTGCCTGTGCTAATCCTTGATTCAGTATGATCCTTAATGTCTCCCGAAAGTATTTTTTTTCCTGTTAGATCGTACAAATCAAAAGTTAAGTTCTTTCTAACAGTCTGAAACCGGATTTCATTACCAAAAGGATTCGGATAAACCATAACATCCCTGTCAAATTCAAAAGCAGTTTCTTCTGCATGGGTGATGATATCCTCAGGCATCACTTTGATGATATACCCATTGTCGTTGTAAGAACCATTATAGTCTGGAATACTTCCGGTCATCAGGCAACCACCGTCTGAAGTTACCATCAGATTATTGAACCAATAACGCCGGTCGCCCCCATAAACTTTCATCCCCGTAAGGTTTAGATTTGAATCAAAGATATGGAACCTAAAAATTTCAGTGCCAGGGGAGGAGTTAAAAGCTGGTTGAAATGTAGCTATCCATATTTGATCCGGGTCAATAAAGCCCATCCCTTCATAGGATGGCATATAATTATTTTCCGGATATAATATCAGGGTGTCCCGTATCGTATTGAAATCCTCATCCATGATCTTAACATATAAATCCTGATTTACACCCGGTTCCATAAATGCCTTATTGGCCTGAATGAAAGTGGAATTAGGTAGTAACTTCACTGAAGCCGGACCTGCGCATAAATGTTCCCAATCTATTACATCGATAGAACCTGTAATATTCAGGTCTATATCCATTTCGATGAAGTCATAATACAAACTATTATACTTACTAAAGTCGCATAAAAAGTAAATTGCCGTACTATCGCTATTGAATATCATTTCATTGTACGGACTATCACTATGCCATTCACCGTAAACATTCAGATCAAGTTGATTTCCATATTTATCAAACTTCATGGTTAAAAGTATTCTGTTACTGCCTACCATTGATGAATCCGCACTTGCATGTACATACAGGTTACTATCTGCATCCAGGATAAAATTGGCAAGCTGGTGACGGTTGTACGGTTCGGGTATTGGATAAACCTTTTCCCAAACAAGGTTAAGATCAGGTGTTATTTCGCACACATAAGTAATATAATTTTTTATATGGTTTGATGTGGGTAACGAATCGGACAGTGTCCCCACCAGGAAATAATTTCCGTTGGCTTTTTCATACCCGTATTGGAGATAAAAACTTGTATCGGGTTTGGCATAAATCAACTCATTGATGATTTCTCCTGAATTGTAAAATTCTAAGATCAATGGCGATCTTGGAAAAGAGCCTTGATATTCCTGAATAATTCCTGTTGAAATGAAACTGCCTGAACTTGTCTCAAAAGTATAAAATAGCTTTTCTTCCCCACTTCCACCGTATTCTAATTCGTAAGAAGACTGGGAGGTAAGTGCCTGGCCTACAAAAAGAAGGATGCTTAAAATTATAAGTTTTGTCATAATGTTAAATTTAAAGACAGGGCGCAGTTTGCGCCCTGTTATATTTATTTACAATTCCTCTGGCCCATCTCCTTCTTCATAATACCATGGATGACCAAATAGATAATAACCTCTATGGTAGTACCATTCATAATCGTCATTATAATCTCCTTCCATATCAATTACAGATACTGGATGATAATTCCAATTATTTTCTTCATTTAGTGAATCCGTCATTTTATTGTACAACCAGTATTTGAGATATGTGAAATAGATATTCATTTCAGGCCATTCCACACAAAGGGTGTCGTCTGAGATGCCAATTGCATCATCTGCAAAGTACATATAATAATCCAGGTGATTATCCTCGGTATCACCAGCCCGTCTTAGGTACCCATCCCCTCCCTGGAATTTATGCATTTGAAAAGGGGCAATAAAATAGATCCCGTGCGATTGGTTATAATCATACATATAATCTGACATGGCATCTTCCAATTCCTCCGCAGCGTCAGAAACAGAAATTGTATCATAGCACTTCTCTTCATCTTCACCATACCACCAGTTATCCCCAGCTTCGAATGGTCCGTCAACTCCAGGGTTGGGTGGCGGGTCAACACCGCGTTCCCCGGTTACTACTCCAACATTTAGGGTTATCTCATCCTCACTTTGTTCGGTTTCTGTAAGATCTACTACCACCAGCCCTTTGTTTTCAAAATTGCTGGCATAATAAACTGCGGTAATATCGGCTTTCATGTCAAGGTACTTTTGTATCAGAACATCCATATCCACTTCTCCGTTTCCGTCTTTTGGAACCACCAGCGTTAAATCTTCCACCAGTGTTTCGTCATATAGATCTGTTATAAAAGCATGTGAATAGTTTATGGTTCCTTCGAGCAATAACATTGCAGATTCGGCATCGACTGTTTCACCACTTTTGTACATTGCATTATCCTCATAATTTGCTACCTTTTGTTTGAAATCCTTAATGGCTTTGATAAATACCTGTTGCTCGAAATGGGTTTGATCCGGTTGTTGATTATCCTCACTAATGTTTTTTTCCTTTGAACAAGCAAAAACTATTAGGACCAGAGAAATAATCCCTAAGCTAAAAAAACTGATTAACCTTTTATTTTTCATGTTTTCTATTTTATAAAATTAATAATTTATGTCATCATAATTAGCTTCGACAGATTTGGGTTTTTAAGTTTTCTTGTTTTTTGGTCAGAAAAGATAAAATCGAAAAATTTGAAGTGGATCAGTTGGGGGGTGTATTTGTAATACCCCTTTATTACTATTTTTAATTGACAATTTAAACTTCTCGATGAGCCTAAGTAAACTTGCTGATATAAACGAGCTGTACCTTTTACTAAAGCATTGAAAATCAATATGGGGGGGGTAAAGCCTTGATTTACAAAAACCAACAGATGGAGGAAATTATTTTTTACCCTGCACCATGGGATTTTAATTAGGTTGTATTTTCTTGTTGCCTTCAAAATCAGAAATCTCTTGAAAAAACTGTTTTGATATACTAATATCCAATGAGAAGGGAAAAAGGAACCCCAGTTGACGAAAAAATTAAGAAATAATTTTAATATGCTTGTTTTTATCATGACTTTGGGCTGGAAATATATTTCACTTCTTTCCCACTTTTTGTGATAATCCCTCCTTAAAAATCAAGATACTTCCTAATTCAACTCTTTCGATTATTTTTGCAAAATGGAATCGACACGACAAAATAAAATTTCAAGATTACTCCAGAAAGATTTAGGGGAAATTTTTCAGATCGAATTTAAAAATTCCTTTAAGGGGGCAATGATCACGGTAACAAAAGTATATGTCACCAGTGACCTTTCATTAGCGAAAGTCTACCTGAGTTTGTTTGCAACCACAGACAAAGAGGCTTTGCTTCAGGATATCATAAAACATGGTAAAGAAATCAGGTATAAATTAGGAAAACGGATAGGCAAACAAGTACGTGCGATCCCTGAATTACAGTTTTTCCGTGACGACTCTCTCGACTATATCGAAAATATTGAAAAACTCCTCGATGATAAATAGGAATTGAGAATTCCCGTGTAAATTAAAACCAGGTAAGAAATAACTTTAAGCGAAACACCTTTTCAATGCAATACGATCCGATAAAACGCAGCCTTGGCAATATATTTAACAAACATCCTTTTTTACGAAAAATGTTTTACAGGCTGCTCGACCTATTACTTCTGCGAACATGGCATATAAAAAAAGAAATCAGGTTGTGGGCCATGGGAAAAGGAGATGAAATAAAAGTACTGGATGCCGGATCAGGATTTGGACAATACACTTATTTTCTTAGCAGGAAAAACAAAAACTGGCAGGTATTGGGTGTGGATGTGAAGGAAGAACAGGTAGAAGACTGCAATAATTTTTTCAGGAAAATTAATAAGCCCAACGTAAAATTTGAGGTCGCTGACCTAACTCAATTTAACCAAGCCAATACCTATGACCTGGTACTTTCAGTAGATGTAATGGAGCATATATTAGAGGATGTTGAGGTATTTAAAAACCTGAACCTTTCGATGAAGAAAGGGGGCATGTTGTTAATTTCTACTCCATCCGATCAGGGCGGATCAGATGTCCACGACCATGATCACGATTCGTTTATTGATGAACATGTGAGGGATGGATATAATATTGACGAAATCCAGGAAAAGTTAAAGTCGGCGGGTTTTACAGAGACTGAAGCTCGTTATAATTATGGAAGCCCGGGAAAAATTTCATGGAAACTTTCGATGAAATATCCTATATTGATGTTGAATGTTTCAAAGCTGTTTTTTATCATTCTTCCTTTTTATTACCTGCTTACCTTTCCCATTTCATTAATTTTAAATTATTTCGATGTGAACACGACACATAAAACAGGGACCGGCCTGGTAGTAAAGGCCTGGAAATAATGACCTTTTCATATTACATAGCAAAACGTTATCTGTTCTCAAAGAAATCACACAATGTGATTAATATTATTTCAGCCATTTCAGTATTGGGAGTGGCTGTAGGAACATTTGCACTAATTGTAGTATTAAGTGTTTTTAATGGATTTGAGGATTTGGTTAAATCCCTTTACAGTGCTTTTGATCCTGACATTAAGATTACTGCTGTGGAGGGCAAATCTTTTTCAACACTTGATCTTAAATCGGACCAGCTCGCAATCATGAAGGATGTTTTAAACTATACCGAAGTTGTGGAGGAGAATGCCCTTTTGAAATACCGAAGCGAGCAAAATATTGTTACCATGAAAGGGGTAAGCGAAGGATTTCTTGAAAACAATCCTATGCAAGCGATGTTGGTTGATGGAGATTTTGTTTTAGAGTACAATAAAAATGATTTTGCTATAATGGGTTACCTGGTTGCATATCATTTAGGAATTAGAATATATGACGGAACAAACCCTCTTATTGCCTATGTTCCAAGAAGAACAAAAAAAGCCATAACGTCTTTTGATCAGTCATTTAATACCGGCACTTTGGTTCCTTCAGCGGTTTTCTCTATTCAGCAGGAAATTGATTCCAAATATATTATTGTTCCGATTGATTTTGCCCAAAACCTTTTGGAATATGGAGAAAATGAGGTGACTGCAATTGAACTTCGTTTAGCACCAGAAGTGGATCTCGAAGATTTTCAAAAGAACCTTCAGAAAACTTTAGGCCCCGATTATTCTGTTAAGAATAAATATCAGCAGCAGGAATTATTATACAAAATTATGAAGTCGGAAAAGTGGGCAATCTTCCTGATTTTAACATTTATCTTAATTATTGCAGCATTTAATGTGGTAGGATCCCTTTCGATGCTAATACTGGATAAAAGGAAAGATATAGGTGTTTTATACAGCATGGGAGCATCCAAAAGATTGATCAAAAGGATCTTTATGACTGAAGGCCTGCTTGTATCCTCAGCAGGCGCTGTTATTGGCCTGGTGATGGGTTTCGTTGTTTGCTGGGCACAAATGGAATTTGGCATTGTCAAACTGGGTGAAGCCAATGCATTCCTTGTTCCCTATTATCCCGTTCAAATGAAATTCTTCGATTTTTTATTGGTTTTTGCAACAGTTTTTATAATTGGATTTCTATCGGCAGCTTATCCCGTAAAACAAATTGCCAAAAAGTATCTTGGAAACCGTATCACCGAATTTACGAAAACCCAATAAAACTATACTTTTTGGACAACCTTTTCACCCTCCAGCTTGTCTGTAAAACACGGTTAGGAAATACCAATTTAATTTTTTAATTTTGTATCCTGGCAAGAGGAATAAAATCAAACATTTATCTTAAGAAAACTTATATTAATACAATGAAGAAGACTCTACTTTTCTGCAAGTTAATTGTCGTTCAAATGGTAGTGCTATTTTTTACAACTACCTTATTTGCTGGCAATATTAGTGTAATTGATAACGGAGCTACCAAGCTTAAAGTGACTGAAAGCTCATATACTGTGCTCAGCATTACAAATAATGTATCGGATATTGAGCATATGTTGGTGAAAACTAATTCCGGCAACTTTACTTTGCTCAGTATTAAAGATTATGGCCAAAGTGTGGTGGCCGGTGATCCGGGATTACCCGTAATTAAAAAACTTATTGAAGTTCCATTAAATGCAATATGTGAAGTTGAAATAATTGAGGAAGATTATACCCTTGTCAATCTTGCTGATTATGGGATTTCAGACTTTATTTTGCCTGCACAACCACCTTTGTCGAAAAACATAGATAACCCTGAAGATGTAGAGTTTATCTTTAATCAGGCTTCTTATTATACCAATGATTTTATTGGACCTGACAGGGTTAAAGTTGAAAACCTTGGAATAAGCCGTGGTGTTCGACTAGCCAGGCTGGAAATTGCTCCGATAATTTATAATCCAGTTTTACAACAAATCAAAGTATATCATAACCTTAAAGTCAAAATTAATTTTATAGGAGGGGATGTGAGTGCTACTATTGATCAGAAAGAAAATAAATTTTCACCTTATTTTGAAGGCATTTACCGTCAGGTAATTAATTATAAGCACATTGAAGGTAAAGAGCTGATAATGGATGAGCCTGTTACCTATATCATTGTTTCTGATGTTGCGTTCGAAACGGCCCTTCAACCCTTCATTGAATGGAAAACCAAAAAAGGGTTTCAAGTGGTAGAAGCATATACAAATAACCCCAATGTAGGAACTACTACTTCTTCGATAAAATCTTATTTACAGGACTTTTATAATAATCCCCCAGCCGGATATAATTCACAAAGTTTTGTCTTGATCGTTGGTGATGTTGCACAGGTTCCTACATATAACGGTACTTCAGGAAGCCATGTATCCGACTTATATTATCACGAATATACAGGTGATTTATTTCCTGAATGTTATTATGGTAGGTTTTCTGCCAATAACCTGAATGAGTTACAACCTCAGATTGACAAGACGCTTGAATACGAACAATACCTGTTTCCGGATCCCAGCTTCCTTGATGAAGTAGTGATGGTAGCAGGTGCCGACGGCGGACATATTACCTGGTCGAATGGTCAGATCAATTATGGAACCAATCATTATTTTAATGCGGCACATGGTATTACATCCCATACCTACCTGCAACCCGAACCAGGAGGTGGAAACTATTCACAGGAAATCAGAAATGACATTAGTAACGGTGTTTCCTTTGGAAACTATACTGCCCATTGTAGTAATATGGGCTGGGCCGACCCTGCTTTTAACATTGGACATATTGCACAATTAACCAATCAAAGTAAATATCCATTGCTTATAGGTAACTGTTGCTTATCTGTAAAATTTGAAACTACCTGTTTTGGGGAAGAAATATTAAGGGCAGCCAATAAAGGTGCCGTTGGATATATCGGTGGATCAAACAGTACATACTGGGATGAAGATTATTGGTTTGGCGTTGGATTTGAAGCCATAGCCTTGAATCCTCCATACAACTCTGAAAACCTGGGTGCATACGACAGAACTTTTCATGATCAGGGTGAACCTTTGGAAGAATGGTATGTGACCCAGGGACAAATGATTCCTGCCGGTAACTATGCTGTTTCTCAAGCCGGATCAAGCATGCAGACCTATTACTGGGAAATTTATCACTTGATGGGTGACCCATCCCTCATGATTTATTTTACTCAAGCACCTGAAGCTACAGCAAATTATCAGGGACTCATGCCACTGGCATCAAGTACCTTTACGGTAAATACTGATCCCTATGCATATGTAGCTATTTCAAAAGATGGGGTATTACATGGTGTGAGTATAGCAGATGGTACAGGCCTTGCTGAAGTTACGATGTTCGAACCGATTGTTGTTCCGGGCGAAGCTGATGTGGTAATTACTGGTCAAAATTTAAAACCCTATATCGGTACGGTAACAGTGGCCTCCCCTACCGGGGCTTATGTCCTGCTTGATGAAATTGAAATTGATGACAGCAACGGCAATGATAATGGGATGGCCGATTTTGGCGAATACATTATGCTTAATGTTACACTTGAAAATCTTGGAAGTGCCACAGCTTCAAATTTAACGGCTACAATTACGACAACGGATATGTATTTAACCCTGGATGATGATGAGAATGACTGGCCTGACATAGGAGCTGGAACTACCTCCACACAAACTGCGGCTTTTGCTTTCACAGTTGAAGACATGGTCCCTGATCAGCATGTAGCTAATTTTGATATAGAAATTACTGATGGAACAGATACATGGACTTCGTCCTTTAACGTGACATTTAACTCACCTGTACTGTCTATTGGAAGCTATTCCATTGATGATGCTGCCGGAAATAACAATGGAAGACTTGATCCGGGCGAAACAGCTAATATTCTCGTGGCCAATATGAATGATGGAGGTTGTGAGGCACTTAATACTTTAGCAACGATGGTATCTTCCAATCCTTTGTTAACAATAAATAATGCATCTTACGATCTCGAAACTTTAATGCCGGGTGAAACCAAAAATGCCGTATTCAATATTACAGTGGATGCTGCAGCACAAATAGGGGAGGTTGTAAATGCCAGCTATATGATAGAATCAACCCCCTATTCAGCCAACAGCACATTGGCTTTCGCTATTGGACTAATTGTGGAAGATTTTGAAACAGGCGACTTCAGTGCCTATGAATGGGAATTTGAAGGCAATGCAGACTGGGTAATTGAGGAAACTAATCCTTATGAAGGCCAATATGCTGCGAAATCAGGAGATATAAATGATAATCAAACATCGGCACTCACCCTTTCAGTGGAGGTGGCAAACGATGATGAAATTTCCTTCTTCTATAAAGTTTCATCTGAAAGTAATTATGATTACCTGAAATTTTATATCGACAACTCCATGATGGACGAATGGTCAGGCGAGGTTGCCTGGACAAATGCTTCTTATGATATTACGGCAGGAACTCATACCCTGAAATGGGAATTTTCAAAAGATTATTCAGTTTCTTCAGGAAGCGATTGCGCATGGATCGATTATATCGAATTTCCAGCATTCGCCGGCTCTGCCCCTCTTGCAGTAGTTGTATCAGGTAATCCTTCGGAGATATGTTTAGGTGAAACTGCCCAATTAAATGCATTTGCAATGGGTGGAAGTGGTACTTATACGTACGACTGGATGCCTGCAACTTCTCTGAGTGATCCTACTATTGCTAATCCTGTGGCAACCCCAACATCCACTACAACCTATTATGTGGTTATTGATGATGGCGATGCTACGGTTACCGGCGATGTAACTGTCACTGTGAATCCCGTTCCGGACCAACCAGTGATTACCCAGGCTGGAAGCACATTAATTTCAAGTGCAGTTTCAGGAAATCAATGGTACAATACTGACGGTATGATAAATGGAGCGACTTCACAAAGTTATTCCCCAACAGCTACAGATGATTATTATGTGATTGTAACAAATGCTGCCGGTTGCGTTTCTGAACCTTCCGATAATTATTATTTCGTATATACAGGATTGATTGAGTTGGCGGAAGGACAAAAAATTAATATTTATCCGAATCCTTTTAATAATCAAATTACACTTGATTATTCATTAACTTCTGTTTCTAAAGTTAAAATAAGTATTTATAATACTGTTGGCCAGCTCCTGACTGTTATTGACAACGGAGAGGCCAAATTAACAGGGAATCACAGGCTGCGCTTTAATACCAGCCATTTTGAGCCGGGTGTATACTACCTTAAGTTTGAAAGTACAGATTATTCAGTGATTAGACGAATAGTCCTTTCAAGATAAAAATTATTGTAACTTTTTACAGAGTCTTTCAGAATAAGCTGAAAGACTCTTTTCAAATAAAAACTTAAACATGAAGCATTATTTATTAATTATCGTTTTAGCCCTTTCCTTTTCAGGGCTTTTTGCATCAAATGGTTATGATGTAAATTATAGCCAACCCCAACCAGGGGTGTATGAACTAAACTTTGATTTGGGAAACTATGATCTAAACACAATTACTCATGAAGGTGTTACTTTCTCTAAAATAGCTTTTGAGGGTAGTGTTTTCACCCAACTTAGTGGCTATGCAGAACTTCCCTTTATTAATGCATCTGTGCAACTAACGGGAAATAAAAATGTCAGCCTCAAGGTTGTAGCAGAATCTTATGAAGATATTTCACTAAATAACCCAATGTTACCTTCAAGGGGAGTTATTTATCGTGACCAGGACCCGTCAACTATACCATACGAAATAGCAGAAAGCTCATTACGTGATGATTGGTATCCTCAAAACCTGGCACAAAACACTCAACCTTTTATAATTAAAGATTTAAGAGGTACAACAATATATGTTTATCCTTTCAGGTATAATGCTGTACAAAATGTATTAAGGGTGTATAATTCAGTGACAGTTCAGTTGGTTGAAAATGAAACTCAGGCAATAAATCCCCTTCCAAAAGAGCCGGAGGCTGTTTTAAGGGAAATGCACTCTATTTACCAAACTTTGTTTATAAATTATGCTGAGGCCTCTAAAGATTTAACCATTGGTGGTTACGGCGATATTCTTGTGTTATGCACAAGCAGGGATGAGGATGCTATTGTTCCTTATGTTGAGTGGAAAATGGATAAAGGTTTCAATGTTGAAACGCAAACTGTAGCTACTGGTACAAATGTAAAAACCATTGTACAAAATGCATATGCTTCAAACAATAACCTGTTATATGTGCAGCTAGTGGGCGATTGGGCAGATATTAAGAGCGATATAATAAGCAACAACAGTGCCCCAACTGATCCTCAGCTTGGCTGTGTAGTAGGCAGTGACGACCAACCTGACATTTGCATCGGTAGATTTTCAGCAAACTCAGCAGCAGATGTAACAGTTATGGTTGATAAGGTGATTAATTACGAGAAAAATCCTGATATGACAGGAACATGGTACAAGGGTGCCCTTGGAGTTGGATCGAGTGAAGGTTCAGGGATCGGGGATGACGGAGAAATGGACAAGGACCATATACAAGTAATTTATGATGACAAATATGACCCATTTACTTTTGATGATTATTATACAGCTTACGATCCCGGAGCATCATCTCAACAAGTTTCAAATGCTGTGACATCCGGAGTAAGTGCTATTAACTACTGTGGCCATGGTTATATGCAAGGTTGGAGTACTTCTGGTTTTAGCAATTCCCAGGTAGCTGGATTAACAAACGGTAATATGTTGCCTTTTATAATTTCTGTAGCATGTAACAATGGCGACATGCATAACGGAACATGCTTTGGTGAGGCCTGGACCCGAAAAGCTAATGGCGGCGCTATTATGTTCCTTGGAGGCTCAATCAGCCAACCATGGACGCCACCAATGCGGGGTCAGGATTATTTTGCTGACCTGCTTATAGGGGGTTATGATTACAGTGCTCATCCGGGGCAAAACGGGATTAGTTCAACAGAAGGAAGGACTACCTTGGGTTCCATCATTTTTAATGGCCTGGTTTTAATGACAACTGAGTCAGGAAGTAATTCAGATTGGGAAACTGCTAAGACCTGGATTTATTTTGGAGACCCTTCTTTGCAGGTTAGAACTGATACTCCCGGCGATCTTAATCTATCCAGCTATGTTGTTCTTGTGGGTGCTCCGTTTTCTACAACAGTAACCGGGCCAAATGGACCGGTTGAAGGTGCAATGCTTTGCCTATCACAGAATGGGGAATATTTTTCAGCTATTACAGATGCTTCGGGAGCTGTCTCTTTCGACCATACTCTTGCACCAGGCACAGCCACTCTGGTTGTTACAGCTTTTAATATGGAAACAATATATGATGAAGTTACGGTGGTACCTCCCGGAGGAGCTTATGTAGTTGTAAATACATGCGAGGTAGATGATTCAAACGGGAACAATAATGGACAAGCTGATTACGGGGAAACTGTTTTACTTGATATAGCTGTTGAAAATGTAGGTACAGATGATGCAACAGGTGTGGACGCAATCCTAACCTCTACTGACCCCTTTGTTACTATTTTGGATGATAATCATAATTATGGAACTATTGCAGCAGGTGCAGTAGTAGCAGGTAATGGCGCATTTGAAATTTTGGTTTCTGAAGACACTCCTGATAACTATATGGCTTTATTTGAAATTGAATTTACTGATGATAGTGATGCAAGTTGGGTTAGTACTACTACTGTAACATTCCATGCAGCCGTTATAGGAATTGATACTTATACGATAATGGATCCGACCGGGAATAATAACGGTAAAATTGATCCGGGAGAAACAGTAGATATTTCCATTGAAATCATGAACAGTGGTTCATCAGATGCCTATAATATCATGGGAGATCTTAGCTGTGTTGATCCATTTATAACTATTGTAAACGGAAGTCAATCATATGGGAATGTGACTTCTGGAAGTACATCTGTGCAAACATTTTCAATTTCTGCAGATGCAACTACTCCGGCAGGTTATGCTGTAACTTTTGACCTAATTTTAACCGGTGACATGAGCTTAAGTGCCACAGGATCATTTGAAGAAGTAATCGGACAGATTCCGGTGTTGATAATTGACCTTGATGGAAATGCAAATTCAGCCAGTGTTATGCAGGATGCAATTGCAACAGCAGAAATTACCGCAGAATATATGACTTCTTTCCCTGAAGATCTTGGATTATATTCTACATTATTTGTTTGCCTGGGAATCTATTCAGATAATCATGTATTATCTACAGATGAAGGCCAGGATTTAGCTGACTTCCTCAATAGTGGCGGTAACCTTTATATGGAAGGTGGTGACACATGGTATTATGATTCACAAACAGCTGTACATAGTATGTTTAGTGTAAACCCGACCAGTGATGGAAGTTCCGACCTGGGAACAGTAATGGGTTTAACAGGCACATTTACTGAAGGGATGTCGTTTAATTATTCAGGAGATAACAGTTGGATTGACCATATAGAACCCGCAGGTTCTGCAGTTATGATATTTGAAAACCAGTCTCCGGGTTATGGTACCGCTGTTGCTAATGACGCAGGTTCATATAAAACCATTGCTTCTTCACACGAATTTGGGGGGCTTGATGATGGAACCTCACCATCCACCAAAGAAGAGTTAATGATGGCTTATCTTGAATTTTTTGGATTTGATAATTCACTACAAGCAATGTTTGTTTCGAATACAACTGAAATTTGTGAAAATGAAATTGTGGAATTTTCTGATATGTCAAACGGAAATGTAATTTCCTGGGAATGGACATTTGAAGGAGGATCACCTTCCACATCAACTTTCCAGAATCCAATGGTAATGTATGCGGTGTCGGGTACTTACGACGTTACTCTCACTGTATCTGATGGCAATGAAACACATTCAGTAACCATGGAGGATTACATCGTTGTAAATGTTTGTACGGGTATAAATGATGTAAATATTGAAAAAATATGTATACATCCTAATCCAAATAATGGTATCTTTACGCTTAGTTTTGATAACGTTCTTAAAGATAATGTGACACTAAAAGTGTTCAACACCATCGGTAACCTTGTTTTTGTTGAAGATAATATCACAACAGAAGGTACGTTTACTAAGAAGATGGATTTGAGCGATCTTAATAAAGGTATGTACTTCCTTGTAATTGAAAACTACCAGGGAAGTACTGTAAATCGAATCATTATTCGTTAGTAGTTTTCATGGTTTAAATTGGTTTTTGGTTAGAAGTCCCGCTTTATGCGGGACTTTCTTTTTTTACCGAAGTCATCCAGTGACCTAGTAGGTATAGCTTTTATTCATTCTTACTTATCTTTGTAAAAAAGTAATTCTATTGTCTGATCCTCATAAAAATAAAAATTCTGCTTTAAAAGTTCAAAAAGGAATTGAACAACCAGCATCTTTTAATCCGAATGCGGCTGATCAATTTCAAAAGATGAAAAAGGAATTATTAAGTGCAGAAGAATATGTAACTGGAATTCGTAGTGGTAATCGCACCATCCTTAGTAAGGCCATTACCCTGGTAGAAAGTTCTCTTTCTACCCATCAGTCCATTGCTCAGCAGATCGTTGAACTGTGCCTCCCATATACAGCAAATTCAATAAGGATTGGGATAACTGGTGTTCCTGGTGTAGGGAAAAGTACTTTTATCGAATCATTGGGACTTTACCTGAGCAAACAAAACAAAAAACTTGCTGTGCTGGCAATTGACCCAAGTAGTCAGCGTACCAAAGGAAGTATTCTTGGCGATAAAACCCGCATGGAAAAACTGGCAGTAGATCAAAATGCTTTTATCAGGCCTTCCCCTTCAGCTGGCTCATTGGGAGGTGTTGCCCGTAAAACAAAAGAGACAATTGTATTATGTGAAGCTGCTGGCTTTGATATAATTATTGTCGAAACTGTGGGCGTGGGCCAATCTGAAACTGCGGTTCATTCAATGGTTGATTTTTTCTTGTTGCTTATGCTGGCAGGGGCTGGTGATGAACTTCAGGGAATCAAACGCGGAATAATGGAAATGGCAGATGCCATTATCATAAATAAAGCAGACGGGGATAACATTAAAAATACAGAACGGGCCAGGAGAGAATACCTTAATGCCCTGCACCTTTTCCCTTCTTCAGAATCCGGATGGACTCCAACGGTAAGTACGTGCTCTTCTCTTCATAATAAGGGGATTGAAGAAGCATGGGAAACAATAGAAACCTACCATAAATCATGTCTATCAAATGGCTACTTTCATAAACGAAGAAAAGAACAGGAGCTGAATATATTTTTTGAAACGATCAATGAAAAGTTGAAAGAAAATTTTTATTCGAATAAAAATATAAAAAACCAGTTTGAGTCAATCCATAAAAAAATACTTTCAGGGAAGATCAGTTCCTACCAGGCTGGGAAATTATTGCTTGATCAATATTATCTAGATCTAAATAAGAAGGATTAAATTTTTTCAGTGTGTTTTTTAGGAGCAGGTGGGAAAAAAATCGATGCCAGGATGCTTATTGAAAGTATCCCAAGAATAATGTATAATGAATGTATGGTTTTAAAACCAAATTGTTCAAGGTAATGATGTGCCAGCATTTTAAGTCCGATAAATCCCAATAATATTGCCAGGCCAATTTTTATATAATGGAACTTATTCAGAATATTAGCCAATAAAAAGAAAAGTGCCCGTAATCCAAGGATAGCAAAAATATTGGAAAAAAAGATAATGTAAGGGTCTTTTGAAACTGCAAATATTGCAGGGATGGAATCTACCGCAAAAATCACATCCGAAAACTCAATAACCAGCAAAACAATAAAAAGTGGGGTGACCAGTAATTTGCCTTCCTTTTTAATAAAAAACCGATGGCCCTCAAAGGATTTATGTACCCTGAAATATTTACTCGTAAATTTTACTACCGGATGCCGCTCAGGTTCAATCCTATTGGTTTTATTTCTGTCGATAAATAATTTTACTGCTGTAAATATCAGGAATAATCCAAAAACATACAATATCCATTGAAACTCACGAACCAGTGCTGCCCCCACAAATATGAAAATAAACCGCATGATTACAGCTCCGATAATTCCCCAAAGCAAAACCCTTTTGTAATATTTTTCATCAACACCAAAAGCATAAAATATCAGGATAATAACAAAAATATTATCTACCGAAAGTGATTTTTCTATCACATAACCAGTGATGTATTCAAGGGCAAGGTTGTTTTCATAAACTTTAAGGGCTGCTGCAAAATCAAGTCCCTGGATCGTGATAGGATGATCAAACTTTGAAATCCGGTACTCTATTTCTCCCAGGTTTTCAATTCCATGCACCAGGTAGCCAAAGTGAATCAGAAAAAAATAAAAGCCTATAGAAATAGTGACCCATGCAATAGACCAAATAACCGCCTCCCTGAAGCCTACTTTGTGATATGACTTCGTAAAAACACCCAGGTCAAGGAGTAATATTACAAATATTACCACGAGGAAAACACTAAAGAATACTATTTCGGGAGAAACCAACATACTGCAAAATTAACGATTCTATGATTGCGAACACGTATTCCGAAATAACTTAAATTCTGCACTATTGTTTTGATTATAAAAATTATATTTTTTAACCCTAGTACGAAAAAATAGAATTTTCAATAAGAATAGGGCTATTTTCTATCCTAATAAAATTAGACTGTTTATAAATTCACAATAAAGCAATGCCGAACGGAATTATTTATTTAAGTTTGACAGCTTTTTTTAAAACAATAGCAATGAATCAATATACAGAAATGAACCCGAACCCTTTGGTTCAATATTTAAACAAACCATCCGTTGAATTTACCAAAGAAGACATCATCCGGTATGTGGAGGATCATGATATCTCGATGGTCAACTTCAGGTATTGTGGCTGGGATGGCAGGTTGAAAACCCTCAATTTTGTGGTCAACAGCAAACAGCATCTCGATAGCATTTTATCCTATGGAGAACGGGTGGATGGTTCAAGTTTGTTTTCATTCATCGAAGCGGGATCAAGCGACCTTTATGTGATCCCTCGGTATAAAACAGCTTTTTTAAATCCTTTTAGTGAACAGCCCCAGCTTGATATTTTATGCTCGTATTATAACATGGACGGGGAACCTCTTGCCAGCTCTCCCGAATATATACTTCGACGGGCTCATGAAGTGTTAATTGAAAAAACCGGGTACCAACTTGAGGCTATGGGCGAACTCGAGTACTACATTATCAGCGAAAAGGAAGAGCTTTTTCAGGCAACCGACCAGAAAGGATATCACGAAGCCGAACCATTCTCTAAATGGGGAGACTTTAGAAAAGAAGCTATGCTAGCCATTGCCCAGGCAGGGGGATTAATAAAATATGGCCATTCCGAAGTGGGTAATTTTATTGTGGGAAATCTGGAATATGAACAAAATGAGATTGAATTTGCACCAACTGCTATTGAAGATGCCGCTGACCAATTGATTATTGCCAAATGGATATTACGGACACTGGCATACCAATACGGTGTAACAGTAACATTTGCCCCCAAAATTACAACTGGTAAAGCAGGAAGTGGATTACATATTCATTGTCGCCTGATGAAGGATGGGAAAAGCCAGATGGTTGAGAATGGGCAATTGTCGGAGGTGGCTAAAAAAGCCATTGCCGGATTCCTGGATCTGGCCCCCTCTATTACGGCATTTGGCAATCTTAACCCGATGTCGTATTTCAGGCTCGTACCTCACCAGGAAGCACCAACCAATATCTGTTGGGGTGACCGCAACCGATCTGTCCTTGTACGTGTGCCTTTGGGCTGGACAGGAAAATTAGATATGGCGGAAGATGCAAACCCCCTTCAAAGGAATATAAAGACTGAACCTCTTGACAGGCAAACAGTGGAATTGAGAAGTCCTGATGGCTCAGCTGATGTGTATACCCTTTTGGCTGCGATAACTATTGCTGCTCGTCATGGCCTCGAAATGAAAAATGCACTGAGTTTTGCAGAGAAGACCTATGTGGATGTAAATATTTTCAATGATGAGAATAAAAAACGATTGGCTGAGTTAAATCACCTACCCTCCTCATGTTGGGAATCCGCACATGCACTTGAAAAGCAAAAATCCATTTATATGGAAAATGGCATTATCACTGAAGGCACGCTGGATGGGATCATAGCCTACCATAAAACCTACAACGATCAAAACCTACGGGAAGAAATCAAGGACAAGCCTGAGGTACTTCTGAAGTTAGTAACTAAGTTTTTCCATTGCGGATAAGCAATATTCCAATACGATTATTATTTTTAGAAAACTCCAAAACTTCGAGTTTATAAAATTTATAAATCAAATCCTAAAACAGACTCCTATTATAGCTCTATGCACTTAGCTCTGAGTTCTCAGCCAATAAATTCAATTCCACAAGTTTTGCTTTTGAGGGAATGCCATCCCGGCTCCATCCACGTAAGGTATAATATTCGTCGAGTAAAGCTTCTAACTGTATTTTATATCCCTTTGATAAACCCGATTTAAAGGGTTCGTTCAATAAACGTTGCGGCAGGGTATCATCATCCCTTGATAACCCTTCCCTTAGGTTAAACAATCGCTCTAAATTGTATATCCGTTCACCTGTTTTTAGCAGGGCCCTGCCATCTTGTTCAATACCAGTGACGGATCCCAGCAGTTGTGCATAGAGGTCAGGGTTTAGCGCAAAAGAAGTAAATACACAGGCCACCATAGAATCCACTGTGGAGGTCAGGTCCTGGTATAATTTTGTAAGGCCGGGCTTTCCTTTAGCTTCAAAACGGTTGATGGCAAATGGAGTGGCCAGCGCTTCAGTGCTTACGAGGTAGGAACGCAGATGGCAACCGCCCCTGTTATTAGTCGCCAGAGAAATGGCCATACCATGAAATCCTCTGGGATCGTAAGCTGGAAGTTCTAACCCTTTTACGTGCATTGCAAGCTCAGGATGGCCATATTTTTCTGCCAGTCTTTTGCTGCCTAAAGCCAGGTCCTTCCCAAAACCTTCATTTTTCCCAATTAGTTCTGTAAACAAAACAATGGCTTCCTTGTCGCCGAATGCAAGGTCTCTGCCCAGGTTATTTTTTATTTGAAATTTGGTTTCTTTTGGAAGGAAATCCTTTTCATAAAGTTCCATAGCACAGGCAATGGCATTTCCGGCAGAAATAGTATCAAACCCGTATTTATTGGAATTATAATTTGCATGAATAATTTGCTCCAGGTCGTTTACCCCACATAATGCACCATAGGCCCAAATGGTTTCAAATTCGGGCCCTTTGCCATCCATCTCTGGAGTGGCAGTAACACGGGCACAGCCTATCGGGCAACCTGAGCAGGGCTTCCGTTTAACAAAATAAAGCTCTTTAAAGGTTTCTCCTGAAATGGAGTCAGCATCGTTAAAAACACCTTCCTGGAAGTTGTTGGTTGGAAAAGCACCATAATGATTGATCACTTTAACTAGGGCAGGGGTACCGTATTCTTTTAAAACATCTTTAGTAAGTGGGGCTTCTCCAACAAAAGTCCTCCATTGTTTAATGGCATCATCAACCACTTCTTTATTTTCAAAAGGTGTTTTTTGAGCACCATTAACCACCACTGCTTTTAATTTTTTTGAACCCATTACAGCACCCAACCCACCCCGGCCGGCTGCATGATTCTTTTCATTCATTATAGAGGCGATGAGACTTTGGTTTTCACCTGCCGGGCCAATACTTGCTACCCCGGCAGTTGGGCTGGTCTCAATAAGGATAAGCTCAGTAGTTTCATCGGTGTTTTTGCCCCATAAATGTGAAGCATCCTTAATTTCGACTTTTTGATCAGTGATATTTAAGTAACATGGATTATCCGAAATTCCTTCTACTAATAAAACATCGTAGCCAGTCGATTTCAGGTTAATCCCAAAATGACCCCCAGAAGAACTCCCCCCAACAGTGCCCGTAAGAGGTGATTTTGAAACCACCGAAAACCGGCTGGTCGTAGGAGCCGGAATACCGGTAAGAGGGCCAGTTAAAAAAAGGAGGATGTTATGCGGCCCTAAAGCATCTGATTTGGGTGGTACTTCATCGTATAAAATTTTAGAGCCCAATCCACGTCCACCAATATAATCTATCAAAATTTGCTCAGGAAGGTCCTCACTTTTATATGTATGGTTTGTTAAATTTACTCTTAATAGTTTGCCAAAATATCCACCTGTTATCCTTTTCATAGTCACTATCTTTGATTAAAATTCTTTGTGTTTACGGTATTCTTTAAACTTGCAGGAGCGGCATTTTGCGTTACTTTCTTCTCTGAGTTCTACGCGTAATTTGCTGGTAAAATTATATGGGCAAATGGTACAGGGAATAATTCCTGCATTTATCCAATCCTCTGTAGAATGGATTAACCATCCAAAGGAAGACAGGATATTGAGGGGTTTACTTGTGCCAAGCCGGAACAATTCCGGGGTTTGCAGTTTTTCCTCCCTAGCCCCTGCATAAAATAATCTCATGGCTGTCATTACATCCGAAATGCCACCTGCAGCTTTTACACCCATTTCATTGCCAACCACTTCCCGCATGATATGAATATGCTCAGGCGTAGCACCATATGCATCCATCCCTGTGGAGTTTTTTATAAAATCAGCCCTGGACGAAGCCACAATTTCTGAAACCTCATAAATTTCTTTTTCGGTAAGTTCAGAAGAGCGGACGATCACTTTAACATGCTCTCCGTCGGCAGCATCGCATACCGCATTGATCTCCTCGAGGGTATAGGCATGATCTTTTTTAAACCTTCCCACATTAATAACCATGTCCAGTTCTATGTTTCCCTTTCCTTCGTTTCTTATTGCCCGGCTTTTATTTACCGTATGTGATGTCATTTCAGCTTTTAATTCAATATCTACCTTGCCAAGAGGAAAATCGATTACGTAGCACTCTTTAATTCCAGAACCTTTGCATAATTCCGGAAGAATATCGGCTCCTTCCACTGGATTAACACATACAGAAGCACAGCCATAGGTCCTGGCCCAATCCACCATCTTTTTCATTTTAGGTGCCTGCGTGTCCGCGTTCAGATCGGTAACGTCAAGGAAAGAGGCTAGTTTTTCCAATGAAAAACTTTGAATGAGTTTTTTCATTTCATCAGGTGGGAATTCCACCAAAGGTGTCCGCCCTGTCTTCACGTTTTCCATAAATTCTGATTTATTGAAATTTATTGTTAGTTTTATTAAAAAATAGCGACTATAAAGATAGAACATTAATTGAAAAATATTTTATCAGTAAAGAAATACAAAGGCATCGGGTGAACAGATTAGTTGGTCTGCTTGTTATCTTTACTGTATCTTATTATAGATTGAAGTCATATAATACTTACAACTTATTTATACTTTTCAGATGAAAAAAGTTTTACCCATTGTGGCATTTGTACTTTTTGGTTTCGGAGTTTATGCACAAACCACATTAGACACTGCTCAAAATTTTACCGTTAAGGATACTTACGGAAATAACATTGAATTATTTGATATTTTAAACCAGGGGAAAATCGTAGTAATCGATTTTTTCTCCACTGCCTGAGGTACTTGTCAGGCGTATGCACCAGATATGCAGGTGTCGTACGAAACGTTTGGATGCAATAACAGTAATGTTTTCTTTATGTCGATTGATAAAGGAAATACCAACGAAGATGTGATTGCCTATGATTCGACTTACGGTATTCAATACCCAGGGGTGAGTGGCCAGAATGGGGGAGGAAATGCCATTCATTTTCTGTATGAAATACAGGCCACACCTACCATTGTTGTGATTAACCCTGATAAATCCATCGCTGTTCAACAAATTTACCCACCAAGTACATCAAATGTTGTGGATAGTGTGACTACTGCTGGAGGAGTTCAACAAGCTTGCTTAACAAGTATCTCGAAAAAGTATTCTGAAGAAATGCTTGTAATAAGCCCAAACCCTGTAAGGCATGAAGCCCAGTTAAGATTAAACCTGAAGTCGGACATAAATTTGAAAATCAGGCTTATTAGTTTGACCGGAAGAGAGGTTGTTGTTCTTCCTCCGGAATTTTTTAAGGAAGGTATACATACAATTCAAATGGACTTTTCCAAGCTGCCTCAGGGATTGTACTTTCTTCAGCTTATTGAAAATAATATTATTTTAACTACGCAAAAAATAATACGGACAAATTAATCCTATGCAAAAGATTTTCATCCTTATCTTAATTCTAGGCTTTTCAATTACAATAAATGCTCAGACCCCTCTTACTGTTGCTGAGAATTTTTCAATTAAAGCTACAGATGGAGCTACGCTGGATTTGTATGAAATACTGGATAATGGCCAGTTTGTGTTTATCGATTTTTTTGCTGTTAATTGCGGACCCTGCCAGGTATTTGCTCCCGATGTTCAACAAAGTTATATCACATTTGGTGAAAACCAAAATGAAGTATTTTTCATGGGAATTAGCTACACAGCCAACAATGCATTGATAGAAGAATGGGATTCGATTTATGGAATAGGATATCCAAATGTTAGCGGAACGGAGGGTGGTGGTTATAATGTGCACCTTCAATATGGGATACAATCTTTCCCTACATTGGTTTTAATTGCCCCTGATAAAAATATTGTAAGCCAGATATACTTGCCCACCTATATTCCTAACAGCCAGGCTATCGATAGCATGTTAATTGAACATGGCGTTACTCCTGTCATAACTTCAGTTCAGGAAAAACCAGGAGATAACCTACAGATTGAGGTTTATCCAAATCCCGTTAAAGAATTTATTACCATTGATTTTAAAACCATTGACCTAAATGATTTGAGCTATTCAATTTATTTTTTCAATGGATACTTAGAGCAGAATGGATTCATAGGTGGAATGCAGTCAATTATTGAGGTAAAAAGTCTTCCTCCCGGCTTGCATTTTCTGGTGATAAGCAAAAATGGTAATATTTTGAAGCAGCAAAAATTTATTATTTCAAACTAATTTCTGCCGGAACTATAAGTTGTATTTCAGGTAATCTATGATAAGTGGGATTTCTTCAGGATCTACTCCATTTTTTACAAGGTGTTTATGATCTTCTTCAAAACCTGTCATAAACAATTTAATGTTATTATCACTTCTGTTAATGGATAATTTGTAATTTTTTATTGCCGCTTCAGGGTTACCAAGGCACCATTCCACATGCCCCATATTCATAAAATCATACTTGTTGGCATCCTCTTTAATTAATCGGTCGAAGTAGGTTTTGGCCAATTCTATTTTGCCTGTAACAAATAAACACCAGGCGATGGGACGGAGAACCTTTTTATTTTCCTCAGCAAGAAATTCCACTTTAAAATAATAATCAAGGGCCTTTTCATGCTCCTTAAGGTCGAGATATGAATGGCCAATATAAGTTTGTACGTAAAGGTTATCTGTTTCGATTTTTTCCACTTCGAGGTAATAGCTCAGGGATTCTTCATATTGTCGCAATTGGCGGTAACAATGGGCAATTTTTTTAAGATTCCAGGCACGATTTGAATCGTATAGCTCCGCTTTTTTGTAATAAGAAAGAGCTTCAGAATACTTCTTTTGTTTTTGAAAACAATACCCTATTTTTTCAAAAATTTCGAGGCTGTTATCTCCTCTTTCATTAAATTGTATATAAGCTTCAGCTGCCAGGTCGTAGTATTCTTTTTCAAAAAAGAACTCCGCAATATTTCTCAGAATATGATCATCCTGAATTAGAATCCCAATAAATCTGCTGTTATTAAAATCAAATTTCAGGCTAAAAATATCCGGGAATTCATGACGTAAAGGGTGCAATTTATAAAACCTGTACAAGTCATGTATGTATTGAGAATAAATGCTGTTGATATGGGATGACTGGTTAAGAATTTGCTCCTCACTTTGAAGTTCTTTAATGCTTTCGATTTCTGCATTGAACATTTCCAGCATCATTGATTTTTGGATATCAGGCATCTGGGGAATGTTCAAACAAAACGAGTATTTATCCGAATTGCACATAAAAAATGATTGGGATAAACCATCAAGCAACATCTCTTTATTAAAGTTTGGGTTCTCAGAATCAAGGGCTTTATTTATTTCGTAATTTTCCTTATAAAAAGGCCGGAACCAATTTATTATATCATTGAAAAATCCAAAATGCTTTAAGCGTGAAAAAGTGCTCATAAATACATCTGCCCCTTCCATTTGTAGTTTGGAAATTTCCTGAAGCTTGTCCAATAAGTCGGGTGCTTCTTCAAAAACGTATTCCCAGTCAGGATTTTTATCTTCTGTAAAGTCCTCTGAAAGAATATTGTCGAGGTCGAGTTTATCCCGCAATTTGGGTTGAAACTTAACCATTTCAGGTAAGATTTCTTCCTGTAATTTTTTTGTTATTTTCTCTGTTTCTTTTGACTTTAGGAATTGAATAGCAACTAATTCAATGTTTTTCTGTATGTTTTTATCATCCGATAAAATTTGCAACCTTTCAATCAAATTTGGATAGAGATCAAGGCGTTTATCATACAAAAACAAAATGATAAATAAACCCACTAAAGCCCTGTGTGCTACCTGGTCATTTTCATAGGATAAATAGTCCAGCAGCATATTGATCTTTCTGACATCAAAGCATCGAATAGCACTCAATGTTACAGCACTTATTATAATAGATTTTTCGTGCCATTGAAAATGCTCGTTCCCCAGTATCTGGCTGATCATTTTTTCATCCGAATCAATAAACTTATCCGTAAGCCAAATCAGATTAAAAATGTTTCGCATGATGTCCTGATGTTTATTATAAACATCCTTTTCGTTTTTTAAATTTTCAATGCTGCTTTCCAGCACATTTGAAAGCTCGTCATCAAATACCAGCTTGTCAATTTTATTGATCGCATCTTCTTTGATTTGTTTCGACTCATATTCGATTTTTTTCTTGAGCCTGTAAATATATTGATCACTGTAATTAGAGTAGGCTGTTTGTAAGGCAACATCTGCCAGTTCAAGTACAGAGACCTGTAATTTGCGGTAAATATTATCCCGTTCAGGATCTTTGACCCCTTGCACAGAATATTTAAGCAGATTTTCATAAGTAATGTCAAGTGATTCGTACTGCGAAACGTACTCACCACGACGTGAGTCAATAACAAGATCTTTTAAAAGATCAAGTGCATCCTTTAATTTTTTATTCAGTACGTAATTTTCAATACGCTGATAATTTCTCTCTACACTTTTTTTATCCATTCTTAAAATAAATTAATCTTTGGAGGCTTCAAAAACAATTCTTTTTACAACCTCTATACCATTTACTTTTTCCACATATTCCTTTGCTTCACCAATAAGTTTAAGGGTGTTTTCTTTTTTTTGTAAACTCCCTGAAAAGGATTTTGTTGAGCTGGCAATGGAAATCGAATAACTCCCTACAAAGTTGCCATATATTGTGGCACTGTAATAATTTGGCGACTGAATTTTTACCTGTATATAATTCTCAGAGATTTCTACAATTTCAACACTCACTTGCACCCCGGATACAACGTTCCCGCTGTTAAGGTGTTTATATTCTCCCAGCCCACTAAAATTGCCCAACCATGATTGGACTGTACAATCGAGGCAGCTTTCCCATCCATTGCCCTCATCTTCTTTTTTATCACATGAAAAAAAAAGCACAGAAATCAATAGCAATTTTACTATTACTGATCGGGGAGTTGAATTCATTTGTTACCTTCGTAATTGTGAAATTTATAAATTTTATTTTACAGGATAACCTTCTATTGCAAATATAGTGAATAAAAGACAACAAGAAAAATTAAAAGAGTTTGAGATATTTACCGGTAAATTATTTAATTATCATAAAAACTCTTTTTTCGGCACAATTATTTCAATAAAATCAAAAACTCTATATATGAAAAACAGTATTTTTTTTCTTGGGCTTATTATTATTCCTTTCTTTTTTTCCTGCACGGATGAAGGTGATTTGGCTGATCTAACTGATGACCGTGAGCAGTTTATTGGAACATGGAATGTTCAGGAGTCCTGCTCAAAGGACGCTTATACTGTACAAATCACTAAAGATCCATCGAATAGTGCCCAGGTGATTATTTCCAATTTCTGGCATATCACAAATTGTGAAAATCCTCCGTATGCTATCATTGCCGGGAATTCTATTTATTTGCCATCCCAGTATATATGCAATGGAACTTTTGATGTAAAGGGAGATGGGGATTTGAACAAACAGGTCATTTCATGGTCGTATACGGTAAATGATGGGGCCGATCTTTACTCCTGTACAGCAGAATATACCAGGCAGTAATCAATCTTCGAGCTCAAGCTTGCTTTTCACTAAACTTAACTTTGTAATGGCATCAGCATATATTTTGTCCATTACTTCTAAATCAGATTGATAATAAGTAAAACTGCTTTCAAATTGCTCCCTTGAAATGTTGTATTTATTCATTATCGAATTATATAAATAATACTTCCTTTCGTTAAAATCTTTTACCCCTTTTTTTTGATCGAATACAAGACTGGCTTCAAACAATCTTATATCAACAAGAATATCAACCATAGTATCCCTGGCGATTAAATCTTCAGGAGGTTCAATTGTGTGTTCAACTTTATTTGTGCACCCAATAAAAATCAGAAGAGGTATTATATATATGAAAAATAGATTTCGATACATTATTTAGGGGTGTATTTGGCTGTGTATTCTTTATTTAACCCTGAGATAACTGGCCATGTAATATCGAAAGTATCTTTTGCATGCAGGATATTACCAGTAAGATTATAGTTTAAAATATAATCAAACCTATTGTCAATGTTCATTCTGTCCAGATAGTTTTTAATGCTATCAAGCAATACAATATTAATTTCATATTCTTTTTGGCCAAGTTCAGCAGCATATTGTTCCTGAAGCTGATAAATATCTTGTTGTTTTGCCATTAGCTGTTCATATATTTTTTGAGCGCTTTGTTCCGAAATGCTTTGGTTTTGAACCGATTCCTGGAAATAGCTGGCTTCGGTTTCATATTCTTTCTGGCGCTGCTGAAGATCATTATCTTTAATATCCCGCTCTTTTTCCAGCTGTTTCGATAGCTTTTTTACCAACTCATATTTTGCTAAAATTTCATCAGTATTTACAAATGCGATGGTCCCCATGCTTCCTGTTGCAAAATTTTCTATTTTTTCAGTAGGGAGCTGCCTGGCTGTATCCTTATTAGTTCTGTTTTGAGTGAAATATAAACCATATAATGCAACCAGACCAATAATAGCTAGGATAGATAGTGCAATTGAAATATTTAATTTTAACTGATTTTGATTTCCGTTTTCTGTCATTTTTCTGTTTTTAATAATAAAAGACCTGACTTAATAGGTCGGTCTTTATCGATGAATAAATATGGATAATTATTAATTATTAGTTTCCAACTTCTGATAAAAATTTGATGCGCATTAACCTGATTTCTTCTTCACTATATTCATCTTCTCCTAATTCGGTAAGAGCATCTTCAACTGAATCGGTTTCAGCTTCATTAAAATAATCGTAAATATCTTCCTGATGGTATTCGTCTACATATTCGCTAATATAATAATTGATATCAATTTTTGTTCCTGACTCAACTATGCGTTCAATCTCAGAAAGTAATTCAGGGACGGTTAAATTTTTTGTAAAGGCTATATCACCAAGAGCCAGCTTCCGATCAATGCTTTGGATAATGTATACCTTAAGCCCGGATTTATTCACCACCGACTTAACAACCATATCATTTGGTCGCATGATTTCATTTTCCTCCACATATTGATGAATTAATTCAAGAAAAGGCTCCCCGTATTTTTTAGCTTTGCCAGCTCCCACTCCTGTAATCTGAAGTAATTCTTCTTCTTTAATTGGGTATTGAATGGCCATATCTTCCAGTGAAGGATCCTGGAAAATAACAAATGGAGGGAGGTTTTCTTTTCTTGAGATATCTTTTCTCAAATCTTTTAGCAGTGAAAACAAGGTTTGGTCTGCAGTCGCAGTTTTTATTCCTCCACCCCCAAAAAAATCATCCTCATCGTCAGGATTATCGTAATCATGGTCCTTAGCCAACATAATGGAGTAAGGATGTTTAAGAAATTCCAGTCCATCTTCTGTAATTTTCAACAGGCCATAATTCTCAATATCTTTTGTAAGGAGCTTTTTAATCAAGGCCTGTCTGAAAATGGCATTCCAATACTTCTCATCTTTATCCATTCCTCTACCAAAAGCCTTTATCTTATTATGCTTGAATGATTTTATAGTAGCTGAATTTTTCCCTACTATAATATTTACCAGATGATTTGATTTGAAAAGCTGTTTCACTTCTATCACAGCTTCCAATGCAATTTTAATATCATCTTTTCCTTCAAATTTTTCTTTTGGGTGAAGGCAGTTATCACAGGATCCGCAATTTTCCCTTGGATATTCTTCTCCAAAATAATGCAACAGTTGTTTGTGCCGACAAACAGCCGATTCTGCATAGGCAACAGTTTCTTGAAGGAGCTGCTTGGCAATTTCCTGCTCAGCCACAGGCTTTCCCTTCATGAATTTTTCCAGCTTAACAATGTCGTCGTAACTGTAAAAGGCAATACAATTTCCTTCCCCGTCATCACGACCTCCTCTACCAGTTTCCTGGTAATAACCTTCAATACTTTTGGGGATATCATGATGAATTACAAAACGGATATCCGGCTTATCAATACCCATACCAAAAGCAATAGTGGCCACTATTACATCAGCTTCTTCCATTAAAAACTTGTCCTGGTTGTCCCGTCGGGTTTGGGCATCGAGACCAGCATGGTAGGGTAGGGCTTTGATTCCGTTTACCACGAAAGTCTCTGCCAGTTCTTCAACCTTTTTCCGGCTCAGGCAATATACTATTCCCGATTTGCCATTATGCTGTTTGATGTATTTGATAATGTCCTTTATAACATTTTTGGTTTTTGGCCTTACTTCATAATATAGATTGGCACGGTCAAAAGAAGATTTATAGACTTCTGCATTTTGGATGTTCAGGTTCTTCTGAATATCCTGTTGTACCTTTAACGTAGCCGTTGCTGTGAGTGCCATCACAGGCACATCCTGTCCGATAGATTCAATAATGGGCCGGATTCTTCTGTATTCAGGCCTGAAGTCATGTCCCCACTCAGATATGCAATGGGCCTCATCTACAGCATAAAATGAAATTTCTATATTTTTAAGAAATTCAACATTTTCTTCTTTCGTAAGTGATTCGGGTGCTACGTAAAGTAGCTTGGTTTTCTTTGAAGTCAGGTCATCTTTAACCTGGGTAATTTCAGCTTTCGATAAACTGGAGTTTAGGAAATGGGCTATTCCCTGCTCAGCGCCAAAATTCCTGATGGCATCTACCTGGTTTTTCATTAATGCAATAAGTGGAGATATAATAATTGCTGTACCTCCATTCATGATAGCAGGCAATTGATAACACATGGATTTACCCCCACCTGTTGGCATAATCACAAATGTATTTTGGCCCTCAAGTACACTTCGGATTATTGCTTCCTGGTTGCCTTTAAAACTATCAAACCCAAAAATCTGTTTTAATAACTTATGTAAATGGTACTCGTCCTTTTCAGCCATTTCTATGCAATCTAAAAAAATCAATTATAAGCTAGGAAATTTCCAGTAATGAAAAATCCTGATAAATGCGATGCCTTATACAAATTTATGGAAAATATTTTTTGATAAACAAATCAAAATAATCATTTTCAAAAGGATTCTCACTTTAATATTCTTATAAAGATAAGAATACTTTTTTCAACATTCGCCAAATATTAAATTTTCTTCCATTTTTTTTGAAAAAAAGTTTGCAAGTATAAAGTGTTATGAAACACCAGCCAACATTCTATTGTGAAGTTTTTATTAAGATATCTGTTTTTTTTAATGTTTGTATCTTTACCTCGACAAATTTTTGTAATCATTGAAAACACAATCTGAAATAGTAAATATTGGGATTTCAACCATTGAAAAGGAACTTAGAGCTATTGAGGCTTTGAAAAACCAGGTAGATATAAATTTTGCACATACGGTTGAAGAAATTCTTAATTCAACCGGAAGAGTAGTAATAACGGGAATAGGTAAGAGTGCAAATATTGCCAACAAGATTGTATCCACCTTAAATTCTACAGGAACACCATCCGTTTTTATGCATGCTGCGGATGCTATTCATGGCGACCTGGGTGCCATTCGTAAGGAGGATATCATTATTTGTTTATCCAATAGTGGAAACACCCCCGAAATAAAAGTGCTGGTTCCTTTATTAAAAAGCAGAGGAAATAAACTGGTGGCTTTTACCGGCAATTTGGATTCTTTCCTGGCCCAACAAGCTGATTTTATCATTAATACAACAGTTGATAAGGAAGCATGCCCTAATAATTTGGCGCCTACTTCAAGTACCACCGCTCAATTGGTTATGGGTGATGCCCTTGCTGTGGCTTTATTAGAATGCAGAGGTTTTAGTGTGTCTGACTTTGCTAAACTTCACCCGGGTGGAGCTTTAGGGAAAAAACTATATTTGAAGGTAGGTGATTTATCAGGAAAGAATGAAACACCTAAGGTTAGCATTTCAGACAATGTAAAAACAGCCATTATTGAAATTTCCGGTAAACGATTGGGTGCTACAGCAGTTATGGATAATGGAAAACTTGTAGGGATGATTACAGATGGCGATATTCGGCGAATGCTTGAGAAGAATGATTCAATAGAAAATATCAGCGCTTCCGATATAATGACCTCAAACCCTAAAACTTTAGATATAAATACACTGGTGGTGGATGCTTTAAGCATTATGAGAAACCACAATATTACCCAGTTGCTGGTTATGGATGGCACTAAATATGTAGGGGTTATTCACCTGCATGATATCCTAAATGAAGGTATTTTGTAGTACCATTTTGATTTGTAATGGCTTACTTTAACGCAAAATTCTATTATTGTTTTTCTTTTTTGAGTGGTAGGTATATCAATTTGATAAATTTCTACGGAATAGGATACGTTCTATTCTGATTTTTTAGTTTTAATTACGAGTGTAAACTTGCTGTTATATATGCTGAATAAAAACACAATATATTTCCTTTTTGTTACGCTGATTATTTTTGTGTCTGCTGGTTTTGGCCAGGAAACCAAAATCATGGGTATTGTTTCAGATAAAGTTACTCATGAGCCTATCCCATTTGCCAATATTTATTTTCAGGGAACAACTATTGGGGTGACTTCAGATTTTGATGGTAATTTTTCAATTGATACGAAAACCCCAACGGATACGCTGGTTGCCTCTGTCATGGGTTATTATAAAAAATCTACAATTGTTCGCAAGGGAATATTTCAAACGATAAATTTTGAATTAGAGGAGAAGAATTTTAATCTTCCGGAAGTAGTTATACTGGCGGGGGAAAATCCTGCTGAAATTTTGCTCCGGAAAATAATTGCCAATAAAGATAAAAACACGAAAAAAGAGTTTGATGCATATCAATACGAAACGTATAATAAAATTGAAATTGATGCCAATAATATTTCTGAAAAATTCAAAAACCGGAAAATCCTAAAACCTTTCAAATTCATTTTCGATTATGTAGATACCTCAGCAGTGAATGGTAAAACCTACCTCCCAATTTTTTTGTCAGAATCATTATCCGACTTCTATTTTAGAAAAGATCCCCGTTCAGAAAAGGAAGTGATAAAAGCTGCGAAAATTTCTGGGATTGAAAATGAAAGTGCGCTTCAGTTTTTAGGAAATATGTTCCAACAATATAATATTTATGATAACTACATCACCATATTTCAAAAGAATTTTGTGAGCCCCATTGCTGATTTTGGGATTAATTCCTACAAATATTACCTGGTCGATAGTAATTATTTTGCGGATAAGTGGTGCTATAAAATTATGTTTAAACCCCGGAGAAAACAGGAACTCACTTTTACCGGCCATTTTTGGGTCCATGATACTACTTATGCCATAAAATCTTTCGAGCTTAAAATCGCTGAAGACGCCAATATTAACTATATCAACGACCTTGTTATGATACAGGAGTTCGAATATATAGAGGATAAATACTGGATGGTAGTCAAAGATATGGGTATTGGCGATTTTAATGTGTTAGAGGATAATTATACACTTCTTGGTTTTTTTGGAAAAAAATCGACCACATACCGCAATTTTAAATTTAACCAGTTACTGGAAAAGAAATTTTATTCCACCCCTACAGATGTAGTTGTTCAGGATAAAGCATACAAGCAGGAAGAAAGCTTTTGGGAGGAGCATCGCCACGAAGTTTTAACAAAAGATGAAAAGACAATTTATCAGATGATTGATACCCTTCAGAACCTCCCGGCATTTAAAACCTGGGTGGATATTGTAGAGACAATAGTAACGGGCTATTACGAAAGAAACAAGTTTGAATTCGGGCCCTACGCTTCCCTGCTGAGTTTTAATGCAATTGAAGGGGCCAGGATCAGGGTGGGTGGGAGAACCACTTCCAAATTTAATGAGCAATTCCGTTTAAGTGGACATATAGCCTACGGTGAAAAAGATGACCGCTTTAAATATGGAATTGGTTTTTTATATTTACCTAATAATAATCCACGAAGAGCTTTTGGCGCAAATTATCGCTACGATATTGAACAATTAGGAAACAGCCCAAATGCATTCCGTGAAGATTTTTTCTTTGCGGCCTTATTCCGGCGAAATCCTGCCGACAAACTATCTTTAACCAATGAATATAAGTTTTATTATGAGCATGAATGGTTTAGTGGGTTTATCAATAAAATCAACTTTATGCATAAAGATATTATTCCGATCGGAAATGCAAAAGTGGAGGTTAATAATAGCCTGGGAGACGCTTATATCTTAGATAAGATCACAACTACTGAAGTAGGTTTTGAAGGCCGGTTTGCTTATAACGAAAAGTTTTTAATGAGTGATTTTGAGCGGGTAAGTGTAGGTACCAAATACCCTATTATAGGATTTAAATATTCCTATGGCATTCCCAATGCTTTTGGCAGCCAGTATGAATATCACAGGGCAGCTATTGGTATCAGGCACTGGTTTAATATTTTGAATATCGGCTGGTCGAAATATAACCTCGAAGCTGGTAAGATTTGGGGAACTTTACCCTTTCCTCTTCTTGAACTTCATCCGGGCAATGAAACATTCCTTTTCGATGAGTACGCATTTAACCTGATGAACTTTTTTGAGTTCGTGAGCGATGAATATGTTAGTATGTATTATACACACCATTTTGATGGGTTTTTCCTCAACCATATTCCGCTTATGCGCAAACTCAAATGGCGTGAAGTCGGTTTTTTGAAAGGAGTGATAGGTACTTTAAGTGATGCAAATAAAAATTACAATGAGTTACCCGATATAACTCATACTCTTGAGAAACCCTATATTGAAGCAGGGGTAGGCATTGAAAATATTTTTAAGGTTGTTCGGATTGATGGGATCTGGCGCCTTTCACACCTTGACAACAATAATTCCAATAAATTCGCTTTATTTCTTTCTTTATATTTTACTTTTTAGGGATTTAAGGTGTTGCTAATTTTAAGCGGAGGAATTCTCAACCTGATGCTGCAAAATATTTATCTTTGACACTTATTTCCAACGTTATGATCTTAAGGACAGATAATCTGGTTAAAAAATATGGCAAGCGTACGGTTGTAAAAAAAGTAACTGTTGAGCTAAAGAATGGTGAAATTGTAGGGTTATTAGGTCCAAATGGTGCAGGTAAAACAACCACTTTTTATATGATCGTGGGATTAATAAAGCCCCTTGAAGGGAAAATTTACCTGGAAGATATTGAAATTACTGAAGAGCCAATGTACAAGCGTTCCCAACGAGGAATCGGGTACTTACCTCAGGAAGCTTCAGTGTTCAGGAACCTTAGTGTGGAGGATAACATTAAGGCAGTGCTGGAATTTACAGATTTAACAAAAGAGCAACAAAAAGATCGGCTTGAAAATCTGATAGATGAGTTTGGCCTGACCCATGTCCGTAAAAGCCAGGGGATACAACTTTCCGGAGGTGAAAGACGGAGAACTGAAATTGCAAGGGCACTAGCTGTGGATCCAAAATTCATTTTATTGGATGAACCATTTGCCGGCGTTGATCCTATTGCTGTTGAGGATATTCAAGCAATTGTTGCCAAACTAAAGGAAAAAAATATTGGAGTACTGATCACTGATCATAACGTTCATGAGACGCTATCCATTACAGACCGTGCTTATTTATTGTTTGAAGGGTCTATTTTAAAACAGGGGACTGCTGAAGAACTGGCAGCTGATGAACATGTCCGGCGGGTTTATCTTGGGAAAAACTTCGAACTTAGGAGACCTGAGTTGAAGAATCCTTAATACCCGGCCGTCGGGGTTTTATAGTTTGGAAATTAATGGTATGACTGGGTATCTGAATTATCCTTTTTGCCAAACCTCTGCAATGAATTCTTTTGCAGCCTTATTTCGTAAAAATTGATTTTATCACATCTCCGGCAAGAGAAGTAATTGTTTGGGAGAAGTTCCCATTCCTGGCTTTATTATAATCACTCAGGGCGCCCATCAGGTTATTATTCGCTTTTTTAGCTTTGGCCCGATAGAGATAGACGTCAGCATGCTGGGGGTCGAGCTCAAGGACTTTATCAAAATCTTTGATAGCTGTACTATAATCTTTTATTAGGTAAAAGTTAATCCCGCGGAGATAAAATACATCAGGATTTTTATTATCCATTTGTTCCAGTTTATTCAAAACTTTTATGGCAGCCTCGTACTGACCCGTTTCTGTAAAACGAATGGCAACCGAAAGGTAGTCACTCACATTTGTTTGGGCTGTGAAGGCTCCAAAACATAAGATCATTAGAAAACTGGTGAATAAATACCGCATAAATCTCAATCACATTAATTATTTGTCAGACGCTTTAATACAGGTTTTCGTTACAGGCCGAATAATCTAAATCAAATCATTTTTGAAGTTTGCCCGATTATTTTTATTGCCCTGCTAACATGCTTGCGTTCTACATTTGTTTGGCCAAATACCATCCGCAAAGTATATTTCCCATTTAACCTGGTATGGGATAGAAACATTTTACCCTGACTGTTTATACTATGTAACAGCTTTTCATTCATTTGGTTTATCGCTTCTTCATTTTTAATTCCGGAAGGATTATACCGGAAACAAACCAGGCTAAGCGTGCGGGGAGTTATCAATTCAAAATCCTCATTTTCATCTACCCAGAGTTCAAATTCTTTTGCAAGGGAAATATGTTCCCTTATTTTTTCCTGTAATCCATTAATCCCATAATTCCTGATGACAAACCAGAGTTTCAAAGCCCTGAACCTGCGGCCCAATTGTATTCCCCAGTCTCGGTAATCGTTTACCTGGCCTGCTGTTTTAGTTCTTAAATATTCAGGATTTATGCTAAAGGTATTTAGTAGTGCATCTTTGTCTTTTACATAATAAGCCGAGCAATCAAAGTTGGTAAACATCCACTTATGTGGGTTAAAAACGAAACTATCGGCTTGTTCGATACCCTCTATCATCCACTTATATTCATCCAATATTAAGGCTGTTCCTGCAAAGGCGGCATCCACATGCAACCATATTTTATATTTGGCAGCTATTTCGCCAAGTGGTTTTAGGGGATCAATGGCAGTTGATCCTGTGGTGCCAATGGAAGCTATAATACAAACCGGAATATAACCATTTTGAATATCCTCAATAATGGCTTTTTCGAGTTTCTCAGTCTGGATGGCAAAGTTTTCATCCACTTCTATTTTTACCAGGTTTTCTTTCCCCAATCCGGCAATTTTAACCCCTTTTTCTATGGAGGAGTGAGTCTCAGAAGAACAATAAACCCGAAACTTTTTATCATCAAATCCTTTTTCATTGATCCGATATGAAGAAATTTTTTCACGAGCCGTAAGCAATGCCGTTAGCGTCGCAGTAGAAGCAGTATCCTGAATCACACCATGAAAATTCTCAGGGATCCCAATCATTTTTTTTATCCAGTTGAGCACTAATTCTTCCAGTTCAGCGGCAGCTGGAGAAGTTTCCCAAACCATACACTGCGCGCCCAATGTGGCAGTTAGCATTTCAGCTAATAAAGAAGGATAGCTTGAATTAGCCGGGAAATAGGCAAAAAAGTTAGGGCTTTGCCAATGGGTAATTCCCGGAAGTATGATTTTCTGAAAATCATGAAAAATGGTATCCATCGATTCGGGTTCCAGAGGTGGGGAAATCGGCAATTGATCAATGATTTCCCCTGGCATAACCTGCGACTTAACAGGCAATTCTTCAATATTTTCAAGGAAGTCAGCCATCCAATCCACAAACTGATGGGCTTGTTTGCGAAATTCACTATTGTTAAGCATGATTGTTTTATCGTTTTACTTTAAAAAATAAAAGTAAGTGATAAAACCATATTATGGAATATTATAATCAGAATTTATACTCCATTAATAGTTATTTTCCTATGGATAAAAAAGGGATGCACCCGATTTCTAAAATACTATTTTATAACTAATGTTTGGAATGACCAGGGTTTGCTCATCACGCTGGATACTATCATCCATGTAATTATAGCGATAACCAAAATATTCAGGGGCCCCTAATGCATTTAAAATTTGGAAGCTCCAGATACTTGCATGGTTGGGTTTATTTTTCCTATAGTTAACAGTTAAATGAAGATAAAAAACTGTAGGTTTTTGTACCTCAAAAGCTCGGGTTTGATCATAAACCACCTCACGAATGGAATAAGTTGCTTCTTCATCTACAGGAGTCTGCCGGTCACCGCCATTGATACTGAATTTTCCATTGACCCCAATGGAATTATTTTTATTTCCATGCCCTACCTTCCACTCTTTCCCTCCTAAAACATTAAAAACAAAATTCTTATTAAATCGTGAATCCCTCGTAATTCCGTCTCCACCTTTGTATTCTGAATGAAATAGTGAGGCGGTGAACATATAATAATATCCCATACTCATAAATCGCTCGAGGGTAAAATCAATCCCATAATTTTCACCTGTTCCTTCATTACTAAGGGTTTGGTTTATGAACCAATTCTGGTCTACATTAATCATCGAGAAAGAAGTGCCGGGCTCTACCGGAATATTGAACAAATGTTGGTAATAGGCCTCCAGCCTGATATTCATATCCTGCCCTATGGCCTTATCGTATCCTGCTACAAAATGATGAGTTTTTGTAAAGTCTAGATCCTGATTTGGCCTTGTAATACCATTTTCAGTTTCTTGCTGTCCGAGATAAACAAAAAGCATTTCGAGCCGGCTATGCAGGCCATACCCTAAACTAATGGTCTGGCCTTTACCAATGGAATAACGAACACCCAGTCGGGGTTCAATTGAATAATTGTTGTTAAGGGTAAAATATTGAATATGAAATCCGGCATTGAGTGACCATTTTTTGTTGAGGTCGAATCGTGATTGGGTAAAGGCCTGAACCAATTCACTCTTTCCAGTTTCATCTGAAATGCTTAGAAGTTCATTTTTAAAATCGGGAGCATTTTGTATAAACAAATTGTAATTTAGCATGTTAAGCGAGAACCCTGTGCGGTTTGTATGATTAGCATTTAACTTATGATTTATGTATGAAGAAAGGTTATAATTCCAAAGGGTATTATGGATGTTTTCAGTTTTGTATAAAATTTTATCCAAATCCATTTTAGAAACTTCATTTTTTAACCCACTACCAGAAAATGCCAGTGAAGTATTGAGGAGACTTTTTTCACCTAAAATTAATTTATGGGATAAACCAACAGCGCTCATGGATGTTTTGGCATCTTCTTGTAGCCGATCCTCCTCAAATTCCCATTCCTCTGGTTCCAGGCTTACTTCCGATCCTGAATTGTCAGAGGATCCCAAACCCCAAAAACTGAAAATGCCCGCCTTTTTTGTAGGGAAATCAGTTTTAAATGAAAAATCCTGATAAGTTATCAATCCGGCATTATCCGGTAATAAGGGTTTTATTAACCCAAACATTGAATACCTGTAATTGAATAGATAAGTAGCGTTTTTACCTTTTTTATATGGACCTTCAGAGGAAAGGTCAATTCCGGTTAACCCAGCCTGAAAGGTATGTTCCCTGTTATCCCGGTTACCCGACCGCAGCTTCAGGTCGAAAACACCTGAAAGGGCATTGCCAAATTCGGCAGGGAAGGCAGCAGTATAAAAGTCGGAATTGTCAATCATTTGTGCGCTAAGTGAACTGATGCCACCTCCGCCAAATGTAGTAAGATTGGCAAAGTGGCTTGGGTTTGCTATTTCCAGTCCTTCCAGTCGCCAGAGTACTCCCTTAGGAGCATTGCCTCTCACAACAATTCCATTACTGTTCATATTCCCGGCAGCAACACCTGCATAGGATGTGGCAAGTCTTGCAGGATCATCAAATCCACCGGCATATCTGCGGGCTTCTTCCATGTTTATTTGTCGTGAGCTGATGATGGCCATTGAATTCAGGGGCTGTTTTTTATCCCTTGAAGCTTTTACTACCACCTCGTCTAATTTAACCAGCGACTCTTTTAATCCCACATTAATAACAACTTCTTTCCCGGAACCCACTTCTAACTCTCGCACAAGTGCAGGGGCATAACCCACATAACTAATTTGAATGGTGTAACGGCCAATCGGCACATTTTCCAGCTTGAAATAACCATCCACATCCGTTGAACTACCAATAATCGGATTTGATCCAATTATCATAATAGTTGCCCCAGGCAGTGGAAATTGCAGATCTATATCAGTAATTTTTCCTTTGATGGTCTGCGTTAGTTCCTGAGCTGAAAGTGAAACAAAATTCCCGGAAATAAAACTTAATACCAGGGAAAAATAAATGCATTTTAACAAACGTATTTGACGCATATTGATAATTGTTGTGTAACCTTCAATGACAATTTATAATTATAGTCGTTGCAAAAATCGAATCTATGAAGGCTAATTCTTCTCTTTAGAGTGCTTCTAATTGATAGATAATTTAATCTGTATTTTTCAGAATTATCAATAATTAATCTCATATTTTTTTTTAAAAGCAAATAATATTTTTGTAAGTTTGTTATTAAATTAACAAAGTATATCAAGAAATACTGATCTTGCTCCAATCGAAAAAAATCACCTTGAAATTAAAATCACATAAAGTATTAAATAAAGCCAATATCATGAAAAAACTGGTACTTTCCTTATTATTAGTATCTGCAGCATTCATTGTTAAAGCACAAAACTGGACGGATAATTTGGATAAACAAAAACTCCAAAATAATGAGTTAAAATTTAATGATTACCAAAAAGCATTTTACGACTACTGGGAACCCTTTGATGTGAAGAATGGGTATTACGAGGTGAATGGAGAGGCCATCAAAGCTCCGGGATGGAAGCAATTTAAGCGATGGGAGTGGCTTGCAGAAACCCGCATTGATGGAGATGGAAATTTTCCTTCAACTTCAACTGTTGAACAAATGGATATTTATTACAAAAACTATCCGGATGCAGGTAAATCCATTTCGGGTAATTGGACCAATATAGGGTACAATGCAACTAATGGTGGCTACCAGGGTATCGGCCGTGTAAATTGTATTGCCTTTCATCCTTCAAACACGAATACCTTTTGGCTTGGAGCCCCTTCAGGAGGATTATGGAAATCTGCAGATGGAGGTGTAAACTGGACGGTGCTAACAGATAACAATTCTGAGCTTGGTATAAGTGCCATAGCTGTTACCTCCAATTATACCACCTCCAACACGATTTATATTGGAACCGGTGACCGCGACGGGGGAAGCGCCTGGTCATTGGGGGGAGGAAACACACATGACAATGAAGGAGTCGGAGTCCTGAAATCGACTGATGGCGGAGCAACATGGACCAGTAGCCTCTCATTTACACCCAGCCAGAAAATTGTTGTTTACGATCTGCTGATCAATCCAACCAACGACAACAATTTAATTGCAGCAACAGGAAACGGAATTTATGAAACCACAAATGCAGGGTCTTCATGGACACAGATCACTACCAATGTCTGCACCGACCTTGAGTATCGTCCGGGAAGTACAACAGTATTTTATGGTGCATTTATAAATGGGAAATACATCCTTACCTTCACAAAATCTGGTACCTGGTCATGGTCAACGTATACCCTGGTTGGAAGTGCGAGCAGTAGAACGGAATTGGCTGTATCAGCAAATAACTCAAGCTATGTTTATGCTCTTACCGTAAATGGAGGTGGAGGATTAGAAGCTATTTACAGGTCGACCAACTCAGGCGTTAGCTACACAAAAGTAATTGATGGCAGTGTGGCGGGAAACAACCTGTTGGGCTATAATTGTACCCCAAGTACTACTACAGGCCAGGGTACCTATGATGTGTTTATTACTGCCAATCCTTCAAATGCCAATGATGTATATGTAGGAGGTATCAATGTTTGGCGAATCGACTTTTCAGGATCCTCACCCTATACACCAACCATTAAATCACATTGGTCAACAACCTGCGGAGGAAACGTAAATATAGTTCATGCCGATCAGCATTGTTGTGAGTTTCAGCCTGGAACATCAAACATTTTCCTGGGAAATGATGGTGGGATATATAAATCTACCGATTATGGATCAAACTGGACAGACCTTTCTAACACATTAACCATCAACCAAATTTACCGAATTGGACAGGCCGCACAATCTGCTAATGATATTATTATTGGATTGCAGGATAATGGCACGCACTTTTATTCAGCAGGTTCCTGGGTGATGGATGGCGTTTTGGGTGGTGACGGTATGGAGTGTTTGATCGATCCTTCAGATATAAACACCCAATATGGTGAGTATCCAAATGGAGCCATCCGAAGAACTACTAACCAATGGGCCTCTAACTCTGATATTACAACAGGTCTTACGGGAAGTGGCACATGGGTTACACCATTTATTTTGGACCCTAACAACAGCAATACCATTTACGTTGGTTATCAGGACGTATTTAAATCAACGGATCAGGGTAACAGCTGGACCAAACTAACGACCTGGGCAGGGTCAACCATTAGGTCCATTGCAGTTGCACCTTCGAACTCAAGCTATATTTATGCAGCTACACTAACTGCTATTTTTAAAACAACTAATGGTGGAACTTTATGGTCAGATATTACCAGTGGGTTGCCTGTATCAAACGGAAACATAACTTATGTAACAGTTAAAAATAATGACCCAAATACAGTATGGGTCACTATTGGCGGGTTTAATACAGATGCGGTTTACCAAACAACAAATGGAGGAACAACCTGGACAAACATTTCAAGCGGATTGCCACAGTTGCCTGCCATGTCAATTGTACAAAACAAGCTCAATTCAAGTAAGGATGAACTCTATGTTGCCATGACACAAGGCGTATGGGTTAAATATGGTGCAGCCAACTGGATCGCATTTAAAACCGGATTACCCAATGTAATGTGTACCGAAATGGATATTTACTATGATAGCAATACACCTTCAAACAGCCGGTTAAGGGTTGGCACCTTTGGAAGAGGGTTATGGGAATCCTCTCTACCGTTAGTTGATTTTACTGCAAACAATACGATGCCTTCCAATTCAATGACCACAGTTGGCTTTACAGACCTTTCTACCAACAGCCCAATTGGTTGGTCGTGGAGTTTTAGTCCTGCAACAGTTACCTTTGTAGGGGGTACAAATTCCTTTTCTCAAAATCCGCTGGTAGTATTTAACAATCCCGGAGCCTATACAGTAACCCTATCCACTAGCAATGCTTTTGGAGTTGATTCACACGTAAAGTCAGCGTATATTCACATGGGTACGCCCGGTTTGTGGACAGGAACCACCGATGGTAGCTGGTCAACGGGAACCAACTGGCACAATCATTTAGTTCCAACCAGTATAACAGGCGTCACCATAAATCCCGGTTCGATGAACTGGCCCGTATATACCGGAAACTTTAATGTGGGAACTGATTGCGGCACCTTACTTCTGAATGGCAATGCCGAATTTAACGTTTTAGGTAATTTTACAATACCAGCTGGTAAAATGGTAAGCTGCAACTCAAATGTAAAACTGAAAGTTGCTGGTGATTTTATCAATTATGGAACTTTTACTCCAGGGAATTCGGTGGTTTTAATGGATGGAAATACCAATGCTTCCATAAGTGGAAATCAAACCAATACCAGCAGTCAGGCAACTACGGCATTTGTAGGATCGGGTTGGGTATATCCGGGTGCATACTTTGATGTGGTGGCTTCCGGAGGGAAAAGTGTAACTATAAATAGTTGTGATTTTCATTGTAATACCACAGGTACTGTTAATGTTGAAGTATGGTATAAATCGGGAAGTTATATTGGTTTTACTTCCAGTTCCGGGGCCTGGACACAACTTGGGACTACCCAAACAATCACCGGTCAGGGAGCATGGACACCGACAATCATAAATCCGGGTGCATCTATAACAATACCATCAGGATCAACTTATGGTTTTTATATTAATTGCTATTCAGGTTCCAATGGATATATGTGGTTTACTGGAGGATCAAATTCTTATGGAAATGCAGACTTAACAATTAACACAGGAGATATGGCCTCGAATGTTATCCCTGGAAATGGCAGTTGGAATGGATATACATTCAACGGTACCGTTTACTATTCCTATGTAACTTCAAATCCATTATCATTTTATGATCTTGATATTAATAAAACAAATGCAACAGTTACAACAGATGGTATCCTAACTGTAAATAATGACCTTACAGTGGCACCAGGGGCCTTTTTTACCAATGCTTCAGGAAATAGTATTAACGTTTTAGGCAACATGACTTTGGAGGGTGATGCAACGGGTAAAGCCTCGTTCATTGATAAAGGTTCTTTTAGTGTATCAGGTGGCAGTACCATGCAGAGTTATTATACCGACGGACGTTGGCATTTTATTTCATCACCCATGGCTAATGCGTTATCAAGCACATTCCTTGGTATATACTTAAAGGAATGGGATGAAGCTAACTATGTATGGAATTATGTAACTTCCACAACTCAGGCCCTGACTCCCGGTAAAGGATTTGAAATTTGGTCGACCATTGGGAATCCAATTGTAAATTATTCAGGGGGCGCATTAAATGTTGGTGATATCTCGCCAACACTTACAGCTACTGATATAAACGGAGGAGGAATTGGGACAAATGAAGGTTGGAACCTCGTTGGCAATCCCTATCCTTCTGCTATTGACTGGGGAACAATAAATAATCCTGTTTTGGGGTATGTAAGAACGAATCTGGATAATTCAATTTACATATGGACAGGAACACAATACGCAACCTACAACCCGAGTTTGCTTGGAGGTGCCGGATTGGGTACCAATGGGGGGTCACAATACATTCAATCCATGCAATCGTTTTTCATTAAAGCCAATAATACCAGTCCGGTACTTACTATTCCCAATGCTGCCAGGGTTCACTCTTCCAGTCCTAATTTGAAAACGAAAAGTGAGGTTCAGTACATAAGCCTTAAAGCAGACGGAAATGGAGATTCGGATGAAATGATAATTGAGGTGAATGAAAATTCAAGCTTTAACTTTGATTCAGAATATGATGCCTACAAACTTTATGGTATTGAAGAATCTCCTCAAATTTATATTATCACAGCCATGAATGAATTAAGTGTTGATGTAATTCCTGAAATAAATATCAATACAATAATTCCTGTTGGATTTAAGGCTGGGGTGGCAAACTCATATTCCATCACTGCTGCACAAATTGAGAATTTTGATGAATTTGAAATGGTATTGCTGGAAGACTTGCTGACAGGATATGCAGTTAATTTGAAAGAGGATCCGGTCTATTCGTTTGAAGCTTCACCTTCTGATGATCCCGAACGATTCAGGCTGAGGTTTACAGATGAAATTACTGGTTTAGGGACCTACATTATGGATCAAGTTCAAATTTATGCTTATGCTAATTTTATTTATGTGAATATTCCTGATGACCAAACCGATTATAATCTTACTGTATATTCTATATTGGGACAAAAAGTCGGTTATTTTAATTTAGAGAAACAAACACTCAATAAAATTGAAATCAGCCATGGAACAGGTTTTTATCTTGCTGAAGTTAAATCTCCAGGAATGGTTACCACCAGGAAGGTTTTGATCCGATAAAGTAATTCAGAGCTAGAAACTATTTCTTAAGAAATGATCAGAAATAGTGGTGAATAATGTAGGGAGCAAGTAGTATCCAAATTAAAAATATACTCCAAATCCTGCCCTTATCCAGACGGTAGTCCCGAAGGAGGAATTCCCAGCTTCGGTGCATAACGTAATGTCCAAAGCCAAATTCAAAGAGGATGGTCATCACCAGCCAGATAAGTCCTATTAGCCATGATTCTCTGATGGAGGTAATCGGATAATACAAATTGAATTTCCAAACAAAAAATCCTGTCAGGGCAATTCCTGTCAAGGTGGAGAGCTGATGACCCCTGATCTCAGGCATAAACCGGCCATAGGTCATTACCCGAAACATACCGTTTAAGATGGCAATGGCCATAAGGCCAAACCAGGAAAGCGTATAGAACAGTAATAGTGACATATACCTTTCAGAGTAATTTTATTACTAACCTGGTTGCTTCACCCACAAATCCGGAACATTTTTCATGCATATTTAAGGCTTCAAATTTTTTTTGGCCATCATCTGTACTTAAATCGCAATGTGTTAAACCGGTGCACCCTATGGATCCAAACTTATCCTGGAAAGCATGGACAAAAGTCTGTACCCTTGCATTTAGGGCTTCTCGCGAATCTTCAGCTTTGTTCCTTCCATGGATCATGCTAATAGCCAAAACTGCCCCTGATACCGCACCACACATGCCATTGGTTTTTCCCATACCTCCGCACAGCCCTGTGGCAATTCTGGGGATCAGTTCAGAACGAATGTTTTTGTATTCTGCTGCGGCCATTAATACCGCTTCGGCGCAGCCGTAGCCGGAATCGAAATAGGATATGCTTTTATTGACCGTTTTTTTCATCTTAACCAGGTATTTCTATTATTGGAGGATAAAAGTAGAAAAGAAATAAATATAAGACCTGACAGGTTTATAAAACCTGTCAGGTCTTATTGAAATAATTTAATCTCCATTCCCGGTTCCCCTTCCGGCCTTTCTTTAAATCCCATCTTGCGATAAAACCCATCTTTCCCTTTTACACTATAAAGTTGGATATCCCTGATTCGGTGCTGCCTGCATTTGTCAACGAGTTTATTCAAGATGGTTTTACCAATACCCTGGTTTTGGTAATCGGGATGAACGATCAGGTCGAGAATGAGGGCATGGACTATCCCATCACAAAGGATGCGACCGAAACCAATTAGCTTTTCCTTATCACAGGCCGACACATAATACCAGCTATTTTTCACGGCTGTAAACATTTCTGATTTTTCCAGTTTATAGCTTTCATTCCATCCAGTGGTTAAAAACAATGAAAACAATTTGGATTCATCGGGCAATTCGGTATCTTTAAAATAAAAAGTATTTTTCATCGTACATATGTTTGTTCGCTTCCGAACAAAAGGTGTTTATGTGAACATTTTTTTAACAAATACCAAAGGTATATATCTCAATAATAATCTGAAAATTAATTCTTTCTAAAAATCGGTACAGAATTAGAACCTATGTAGAAAATATTTTATGTTCAGGCGAAATTACATCGGTTATATATTTCTTTTTTTTCTCTTGGTTTTTTTCATTGGGAATTTCCGGACCTATATGGTTATGGGTAATTCTGACCTGCCAACCTTTTCGGAAGGCGATAAAGTGATTATTAACCGATCAGCCTATGACCTGACTTTTCCCTTCTCAAGTGCTAAAATATTTTCGTGTGGGAACCCAGACAGGGGAGATATGATACTCTGTTATTTGAAAAAAAAGAATAATGGAGATTTTTGGCTTAAGCGGATCATTGGCCTGCCAGGCGATACCATACGGATCAGAAGGAATAAAGTATTTATAAATAACCAGGCCATGAAGTATGAAGTTATTGTGAAAGAAAACCTTTCTAATTCCTTTAAATCTGAACTGGGTGATATAGTAGCCTTTGAAACAGGAATGGGATTTAATCATTTAGTCACGTTTACTGAATCCCGAAATATCATTTCTGATTTCGGACCCGTGGTGGTTAGTGATAATCATTTTTTTGTTCTGGGCGATAACAGGGGTAATAGTCTCGACTCCCGCTTCCTCGGGCTTGTGCCCCGAAACAATATATTCGGAAAATACCTTTTTACCATTTATAAAAATGAATAAATTTAATCCTATGTCTTTGGTCATTAAATCACTTGAAAACACTTCAGTAGAAAGCATTCACGCCACTTTTGTTGCGGCATTTTCTGATTACCAGGTAGACGTGAGCTATATGACGCCTCATGTCATGGCCAATCGTTTCATTAAAAATGGTTTCCGGCCTTCACTTTCAGCCGGGGTGTTTGATGATGGCAAGTTAAAAGGCTTTACCGTGGTAGGAACAGGAATGTTCAAGGGTGAACTTTCAGCCTTTGATATTATGACAGGGCTGGTAAAAGATTACCGAGGAAAAGGACTAGCAAGTAAAATGTTTGAGTTCATTGAAAAAGAAGTAAAAAATGCAGGTGTCCGTAAATTTTATCTTGAAGTCTTACAGGAAAATAAACCAGCCATTCAGGCATATGAAAAGACAGGTTTCAGAAAAGTGAGGGGATTAAATTGCTATGTTATAAAAACAGGTCAATTTGCGCAGGCGAAACAAATACAATCTGTTGTTTTTATTACCAAATCAGAACACAAAGACATTTCTGATTTTAAAGAATTTTTAGATTATGAACCATCATGGGAAAATCATCCGGATTCGATTCAAAGGATTTCAGATCAAAAAGATATTTACATTGCCAGGTCATATGGGCAAGTTGTGGGAGTTATCGTTTATTATCCTACACTGAACTGGATCATGTCTTTAGCGGTAAAAAAGGATTATAGGCGAAAAGGCATTGCCACAGCTATGCTTGAATACCTTATGGCCACCCTGCATCCGGTTACTAACGAAGTAAAAATCCTGAATATTCCGAGCGATGATGCCTCTTTGAATATTTTTTTGATGAAGTCGGGCTTTGAGTATACGGTAAGCCAATATGAAATGGCCTATGAATTGTCATAAAAAATAAGGCAATCCTTCCGAACTGCCTTATCACTAATGAATCGAACTACATCACTTACCAACACCATTTCTTCGTATATCGTAGATTCTTCTCGCCCCGTATCCAAGTCCTAGTGAGAGCAAAACAATCAATCCGCCACTTACAGGTGCCCCGCCTCCTACGGGTGTGTTTCCGCTACCCGGGCTGCTGCCTCCATTTGGGTGAGGTGGGTTTTGTGCTGATAAAGCGGATGTGATCAATATTAAACAAGCTGCAATTAAAATTTTTCTTATGGTTTTCATCGTTCGATTTATTTTAATAAATGATTTAAAGTAATAAAATATAAAACCTATCTATTTCAGTAATAATTTGTGGGTTGTTATATAATTCCTACTGCTAATTGTTACCATATATATGCCAGTACGGAAATCATGAGGCAACTCTATTTCAGGACTCACATCTTTTGTCATCATAATCTGTCTTCCCATCACATCATGTATAAAAAGTTCATAGTCTGATTCATTTGATTGGCCTTTCACATAAAGTATTTTTCCAGATGAAAAAACCTGTAGATTTTCAAATTCCTGTTGATCATTTATTCCCACTGGTGCAAAATGCAACACGAATCGTTCAGGTTGATCGGGCACAAATTCAAAGCTATAAGCCTGCTTACTGATTGGATTTACCACGTTCAGCAGTTTATCCTCAAGGTAAAGCTCATGGGTACCTTCATTTTCACTCACCTGCA
>JAIOZL010000026.1 GCA_021740645.1 Bacteroidales bacterium | reverse complement strand
GGGTTACTTATATTATCGCTCAGGAATTTATCTCCCAGCCAAACACTTTCTGTCCCTTTGTTAAATATTTCAATCCAATCATCGAATTCATCAAATTCGTCAGCAACAGTAGTTAAATTACTGGCCATAAATTCATTGATCACCAGGTCTGGATCCTCTGAGGGATAAAATTCAATAATTATCGGGTCGCATGGCAATGCACTTACCTGACCAAACTGATCGATAGCTTTAACCCTAAATGCAATGCTTGAATTCATTTCCACATTATAAATGACTCCCCCGTAAAATCCATCATTTTGCGATCCGTCCTCATGATTGCCGTCATCATACATAAGTACATTTTGTAAAGCTCCACCATTAAGAGTATAGGAGATTTTAACTTCAGGATTTGTATCTTCATCTTCTATGAAAGCATTTACCCACAAATCTTCCCCTGGCAATGGGTGGCCATGCTTGATATACTTGATCACCGGCTTCATATCCGGGTTGCTAAGCTGGCTTAAAGCTGAGGTTTTGCGATCAGCAAGGTAAGGCTTGATACCGTATTTTACATGGGCTCCAAAACTTTCCTCAAAAGAAGAAATGAAGTCGCTGTAACTGAACCCATAGTCGAGAGGATAAAAAGGATCATTGATAATATAGGGAGCGATTTTGTCTCTTAAGGCATTTATCCTGTTGTTAATATCGCTATCAATTATTTGCTCGAGAAATTGCCGGAAGTAAACCGAATATTGATCCTTTAGCTCCGGGTTGGCCATAATTCGTGTATAAAGCGGCCTTACATTATCACCATGTTGTTCCCAGTCGTATACATCGCGGGTAGCCCAGTCTTTTCCCATCCAGTCGATGCCTAGTGTGTTGTCCATATCGTAGTTAATGTATTCGAATTTCCCGGTTTCTGTATTGTGATATAAATAAAAATTATTTTTATTGTAAATATAGCCATCCCAGTTAGCTGTATAAATATCAATTACAATTATTTTCAGGTAATCATAAATGTTAAAAACCTTTTCCATTTCGCAAATGAAATCATTGCCAGGAGTGGTGTTATTTAGTACATCAATAAAGTGGGCCAGGTCGGAATAATCATCATATGCAGTATTTGTTTTTAGATCGTAAGTCCGTCTGCCATAAAGGTTTTCCTTATAAAGCTCAGGGTTTGAACCCATAAAATCCAAATCTGCCGGATAGAGACATTTGTAGAGGTTTCCATCCTTATTGCCAAAACGTGATTCCACAAACTCCTCGTCGATATGTTCGACATTTAAATAAAGGCCGTGATAATTTCCATTAATGTAAAGCTCAACGTGATTAGACCGGGGAGCAGCTATTCCGAAATCTTTTAACAAATCCCAGCAAATCTTTGAACGAGAGACGGATGGGTCATTATGCTCGCCATTGAGGTTCATTTTTTCAAGGCCATGCCATTTACGCCCTGGCTCAAAAGTATTGAAAGAAACTTTAAAAGATTTTTTACCTGAATACCTTGAAGTATTTCCTCTAAGCCTGAATCCTATGTTTTCCACAGTTTCGATCACCCCATCAGTGGTAAATAAAAAAGTAGCATGAAACTCCTGGTAACTTTCTACATTATCATAAAGCCATTCAAGGGTATCTGGGTTGATTGTAATATCTACTCTTGAAACAATGTTATCGTTAAAAACTACGCCATCGTCAGGGAAAATGGGTTGGCCAAAACTTGCATTATATGCACAGAAAAGAATCAGGGTAAGAACAATGTTATAAATTTTCATTTTAGAATTTAAATGTGAGCCATCGTTAAAACTTATTATTCAAAAGTACAGAATATTAGTCAATTAAAATGCCTTTTAACTGAGAGATTTAAACTTTTGCTGAAAGGTTGGCTGAAAGAAGGCTTTATTGGATAAATTTATTAATTTCTTAACATTGGGTTCACGATTCAACCATTGGTAATCGTGTTAACCGGTTTTAATAAAATAAGACTGACCATTTATTTAAGTTAAATGATCAGCCTGAGAAATATAAAAGTTGTTGGTAAATTCGAAATTTAAATCAAGGCAATACAGTATTAATAATAATACCTGTATAACGATCTTCCATTACCGTTATATTTTGCATACTTGCCACGGGAAGCCAGGTCTCTGTATACTTTAAATATTTTATAGGTAATCCCGGCATTAAAGTAAGTGTAATAATCAAAATCATCGCCTGCCACTACAATATCTACTTTGTCGTTTTGGCACTGACGGATAGATAAATCCAAAGTAATTGAAATTTTATTGGAGGTCTTGTAAGAAAGGCCACTGCCCAAAATATATACAAATTCAGGTACCCTTGTTTTATGCTTAGTAATCTTAGTTTCTCCTTCTAAAAATTCAAACTTTGTGGAATTGAATATAAAATTGCCAATTCCGCCATATACATCAAGCCTAAGGTTTTTAAGCTTAGGGCTATTGATGATTTTTAATATATCCAATCCTGCCTGAATATTGTATTCTACCAGATCAGAACTTATTGAAATATTTTCTTTACGGCCTTCAAGGTTGCCAAATAATAACTGTGCAGAGAATTTAAATTCAGGACTCAGGTTTTTAGTAACAATAAAGCCCCCGGCAAGACCGCTTTCGTGGGATAACTTACCCAGGAAATCATTATCAAACCCACTGATATCTCCATAGTAGGAGGTTAATCCCGAATTAATATTTATTTCCCAGGAGTTTTGCGCTTTGGATTTTGGACTTTGGGGTGTTTGAGCCAAAGCCAGGAATGTAGTGGGAATGGTCCAAATTAGTATAATAATTGTTTTAATGATAAAGGTTTTCATCAGGCAAAGTATTTTAGGTTTATTGAAAATTTCAGGGATAATTCATAGTGGTTAACAGATATATGTTTTGCTGATTGATTTTTTATATTGATGCCATTTATTGTATAAGTAGTTGCCATTGTTCCATATTTTGCAACATCTTTGCCATTTCTCAATTTTAAACCTTAAAAGGAAGCTATAGAATTCTAACGGGGTGCGAAAGCCCTTGTGATTAAATGATAACAGGCCTTTTGTAAAATGCCTTGTAGCTTGTTTTTTGCATTTTAGCAAATGACCCTATGGAAAATTAATTTCCTGAAACGGGATTTTTATTGGAAGCTAGTTTCAATATGGGAAAATTTTATGCGGGGAAGGGTGGGGAATAAAACAGCAGGCATTTACTATGTGGAGAAGTAAGGTACCTGCGAATCTTGTAACAATTAACTATTCCCCTTTTTCAAACCCAAATGACTTCATCATTTTATTGAAGAGTTCGGTATTTTCGTAAATACCTCTGAATTTTTCAGAACCGGGACCGTATGCAAAAACCGGGACCATCACACCGGTATGATCTGTTGTAGTAAATTGGGCCTTGACTTTACCCTTGGCTATATCACCATCATGAATGCTCATTCCTCCGGTTTCATGATCAGCTGTAACAATTACCAGTGTATTTCCATCCCATTTGGCAAATTCTAAAACCTGGCCTATTGTGTTATCGAAATCGATCATTTCTTCGACTATATATTTAGTTGAATTATCATGTCCACCCCAATCAATTTGAGAACCCTCAATCATTAAGAAAAAGCCTTCTTTGCTCCGATCAAGAATTTCGATAGCTTTTTTTGTGGCAATGGGTAACATATCCTTTCTCCCTTTAGAAAAACGAGGAGGTTTATCCTCATAAAGAAGCCCTGCGATTTTCCCTTCCTTTATTTTTGCCAGGTCTTTTAGCTTGTAAACCAGCTGATAATCGTTTGCGGCAAGAAAAGTAGTCAAGTCCCTTCCATCTTTTCTGTCGTTAAAGTATTTCAGGCCACCTCCAATAAAAACATCAATATCCAGGGTTAAAAAATCCTGAGCTATTTCTTCATACAAATACCTTTCCTTTTGATGTGCCACAAAAGAAGCAGGAGTAGCATGGGTAACCTGGCTTGTAACAACCAAACCGGTAGACTTTCCATTTCTCTCGGCATATTCAAGAATACTGGGCCTTGGAATAGTATCCTTATCCAATCCAATGGCCTTTCCAAATGTTTTATAACCAGTGGCAATAGCTGTTCCCCCTGCTCCTGAATCAGTAATAAAATCATTTGCAGCCTGTGTTTTGGAAAATCCAATATTTTTAAATTCTTCCAGGTTCAAATGACCATTATTGGCTGTCATTCCGGCAAAAATTTGGGAAACACCCATACCATCACCAATCAACAGAATGATATTTTTAGCTTTTTTGTCTTGTGGATTTTCTTTCTTTATATCCTGCAAATAGGCCGTATTATGAAGGATTAAAACCAGTAAAAAAGTCAGATAGTATTTCATATTAGCTCAGTTATTTTAATAATTCAAGGATTAAGACGGATTTTGGTGCAATAGTTAATGTTTCCAGGTAATTCAATTTTTCACCTGTTATAATGTTTTTTGCGTATGAATATCCTTGCATGCACTCTTTATACTTTTCAGAATCAAGTGCCTTTAATTCATTTTTACTGTTATTAAATGCAACCAACACACATTCTTTTTCCGTATGCCTAAAATAGACATACACATTGTTTTCCGGCACAAAATGAGTAAGCTTACCTTCACTGATGGCTTTATTGTTTTTTCTCCATTTGTATAAATTTGCGAGGTATAATTTTGCCTTCTTTTGAAGTTCTGTCAATCCTTCTCCCGTAAAGCCGTTGACCTGGTCACCGCTCCATCCACCTGGAAAATCTGTTCTGATATAGCCATGGCCTTTATGTTCTTCTCCACCCACTAATAACTCTGTACCGTAATAAACCATTGGTATTCCGCGTAAAGTGGCCAACGCAGCCATTCCCATTTTCCAACGGTCGTAGTTTTCTCCGATTGCAGAAAAATATCTGCTCAGGTCATGATTGTCGGCAAATATCAGATTTTGGTAAGCATCCCCGTATAAGTGATCTTGTGCCAGAGTATAGTAGATACGGGCCAGGCCCTCTGTCCAGCTGTCATTTTCATTAAAGGCCTTATTTAAGGCAAAATACATTGGGAAATCGGTAACTGATGGAATGCCAGAGTTATATCCGTCGATGTTATGCGTTCCTTTTTGAAAATAGGCAGTAAAGGATTCTTTCTGCAACCATGATTCTCCCACAATATTAAAATTGGGGTATTCTAGGAAAATATAACTCGTCCATTGTTTGATAAACTCTTTATAAGAATAGGGTTGTGTATCAACCCGGATACCGTCAATTCCTGAATATTCAATCCACCAAATTGTATTTTGGATGAGGTAGCTTGTGAGCATTGGGTTTCGCTGGTCCAGGTCAGCCATGTGAACATCAAACCAACCGGTCAGCATTTTATTCCTGTCGTATTCCGAAGCATGTATATCAGGAATAGTGGATGCCCTGAAATTTGACCTAGTGAATTCATCAAATTGATGGATCCAGTTTTCATCAGGTAGATCCTGGATAAACCAGTGGTAAACGCTGCAATGGTTAAATACCATGTCCATAATCACTTTTAAACCGGATGCATGGCATTTATTTACCAGGTTGAGATAATCGGTATTACTGCCATACCTGGGGTCAATTTTATAAAAATCAGTAATCGCATAGCCATGATAGGAGTACTTCGGATTATTGTTTTCCACAAGGGGATTGATCCATAATGCGGTAACTCCAAGTTCTTTGATATATGACAGGTTATTGGCAATTCCTTTAATGTCTCCACCATGCCGGCCATCCGGGTCCGATCGGTCAGCTTTTTCCAGCATGTCGGGGTGGTTATCATTAGCCGGGTTGCCGTTGGCAAATCTGTCGGGCATGATTAAGTACACCATATCTGCTGTGGAGAATCCTTTTCGGTCTGCCGATCCCTGTTTTCTCTCTTTCAGTTCATATTTATATGTAATTTCTTCTGAGCTGCTTATCCTGAAAATGATTTCAAATGTGCCTGCTTCCACAGAATCGTGCAAAAATAAATAGATGAAAAGGTAGTTTGGATTTTCTGTACTTATTATATCCATTATTTCTATTCCCTTTCTTGAAATCTCAGGAACAGTATTGGAAATACCCGGCCCGTAAACTAATAATTGTAATTCCGGGTTTTTCATTTGTGTCCACCAAAAGGGAGGCTCTACTCTTTCTATTGCTGTTTTCTGGCTAAAAGAGAATATGCTCTGGAGGAAAAAAATAAGAATAATTAAGTATGCTTTCATGATTGGATTATTTGGGGATTCCAGATTTAAATTTAAAACTTGTATTTTCTGATACCTGCGATCCCATACCAGAGTTGGGAAGCCAGATGTCATTTTTATCGACATTATTACTTTGTGAATCCATGGTAAAATCGTCACTTATATAGCCTGAATAACCTGCATTGGATTCCCATTTAGTAGACTTGTCAAGAATGTCGATCTGCCCATCCCCGTTGGCGTCTCCACCCGCCATACCCCAGGTTCCGGGTGCGATTTCCTTATATCCTAAACTACCCCCATTTACTTTATTTGCTGAGGCCGTGAAATCATAATCAAATATCCCCCCCAACTCCTGCAGGCCTTTTGATGATATGATTCCGAGATGGCCACGGTGATAAATTACTGCATATAAACTATCATTAATTACTAATGGAAATGAGAGATCTGTGCTGCCATCTATACCCATAACCTGTCCATTGCTGAGCACAAAACAAGCCCTACGTGCAATTTGAGAAGATGGTATTGCCTGACTGATTTCCGGAGCATCACGCAGTTCAATAAGGACCCAATCCACCACATTTATTCCAGGAATGGAAATCACTTCTTCTGTTCCGGAATAATTCCATGGAGCCCAGCTGAAAGGCTGGCTTAAAGGAATATATCCTCCACTATTAAGGCTGGTATTCATTGATGTGCCATTAAAAGGGCCTTCTAAAAAACTTTTAAGTTGATTGTCAATGCTGATTCAATTATTTCAACACTCCATGTATTGGTATCTGCAATATTGCCCGGAACATTATCTTCGACATAGGCCAGTAAGGTATGCAATCCAATTGATCCGGCATCAGGTTCTAATAAATAATTGTCGGTTGAACTTACAGCGTTTCCGTCAAGCAGCCAGGTATAAAATAAATCATCATTTTCATTGTCCACAGCAGTTAGTGAAAAGTACTGGGATGCTCCCAAAAGAACAGAAGGATTTAAGTCAATCGGATTAAAGGAAGTTATTTCAGGCGGGGTATTAGGCACAACGATCGCTGAATTCGGTTCAAATGCCGATAAGGGCATTGCACCAGGAATAAAGGGCTCAAAGAAAGAATAAAAATAGGTGATCGTTGGATGGTTGCCAGTAGGATTAATAGCAGGGAACACTTCATTAATAATTTGGTTGTCCTCTGTCGATGTATGCACAGATATGGCAAATCCTTCAGGATTATCAAGCATATCCCAGGGTAATTCCAGCTCGGTTAATCCCACTCCACTCCAACCCACATAGGAATTTCCAGGGAAGCTATTATAATCCCATGAACTACCGTTCCATGAATTTAATTGTTCAATAAAACCCTGCTCAATAGCAATTTGAAATTCAGGGAGGTAATTCCCTGCAAAATCTTCACTTGCCCATGAACCGGTACTGGCACCACTTCCGGGTATCATATCCGTATCGATGTTTATGAACAAGTCGCCATCCGCTCCCAAATCCATGTTTTGGAAACCGATGTAAATGTTGTCATTGTCCCAGGTAATAAACAAATCATGTGTTTGTGATCCCATTAATTCAGTACTCTGAAGGAAATCATTATTCTCGTCGATGACGATGGTATGCGGAGTAATACCATTTGGAATAGAAAGTTGGGCAGTATTTGAGTTTCCGATGATATTCCCGTTTAAATCCTCCACATTGCTAACCATGATCTGCCCTTCATCCCCCGGGACGAAACTCTGCTGGAAGGTGAGTTTAACCTTTCTCCAGTCGGATTGACGTGTTGCGCTGAGAAGGGTATAGGTGTTTGCAAAATTTTGTAGGGAATAATTACCTGTTGCTTCGGCAGTTGTAATTTCAACCCATTCATTGAAGGTAAGTAAAGCTTCATTAGAAGACAAAAGGGCTGCAGGGCTAAAAACTTCTGGAGGGATCACATCCATATTTTGGGCTGCTATCAGGTCAAGCTCAGGAACTTTGGTTCCATTAGGCGAGGAAGTATAACCCGCATAGAGCCTGACTTTAAAATTATTATACCCGAAAATTTCATCGCCTTTAACAAGTGTCCCTTCAAATTCACCGTTGTGTGATGCACCACCATTTCCCAGAATCAAGGAAACAGTTGCTCCGGAGGATGCGTTCCTGTATCCACAATAAGCTCCATTATCGCCCCACATTCTTTGCAGGTTGCCTTTTCCTGACCATAAAATATTTAACAGATCAGGGCTCCACCCCGATTTAATATACCCTGTTTGATTAAAAAAATCATATTCCACCTCCAGGTAATCGTTACCCGTAATGAGTGAAATTTGTTTTTGTATACCCCATTGATCGAGGGTAGCAATAACCGTATCACCTGAAGATTTGTCGATAGAAATAGAATACAGGCTGTTTTGCTGATTGGGCCAAACTTCAGAAAGGGCTGCGAAGTGGTTGCCCGAACTTTCATTATAATCCCCTTCTGTTTCCGACCAATAAGCCATATCGGAGCTAACCACAGAAAATGCCTCCCCAAAACCATTTTTATAGAAAATCCAGTTGGCTTTGCCTCCGATACTTTCAAAAACCATAAATACTTTATCGTTATGTATAACTAATTCATCGTTTCCATCATGATCGATATCACTGAAATAACAGGCTGTGGTAGTAAGGTATTGCCCGTCGGCCCAACGTGATGCTTCGGTATAAACATTCGTATTTTTAATATGGGATGAATAGCGGTGTTCCCAATCTGCCACACTTCCGGATGAATGCCATCCGGTTTCGTGTAAATTGATCATCATGGTATACCATCCGAGTTGAGCAAGACTATTGTCGTTTACACTTGTAAGGAAGGTATATGCATCCCACCACACACTGCCATAATCCCATTTAGGATTGTGATTATCCGAATGGGAGGGGGTAGAGGCCCAGTTGATGTACCAACTATTATTGCTGCCACCATAGCCATCTCCACCGCCAAGTAGTCCGTAAGTGCCCTTTGTAATATTGGCACCTGAACCATTAAAGTCCGTGTTTTGAATGGCATCTTCCAGTTTCCAGACATTTACCCCTGGGTAGTTGTCGTGGCAATACCACAATACATTTTCATAATTATCCAGGAAATTACTACCATCGTGTTCGTTCATTTCAGCTGCTACTTCCCAGTCGGTGCCATACACACAAATATGGTATTGCCCCATTGATGCGATTTGGTTTTTCGCAGCATCTGCATCATAATGCATATTGCCCACAAAAGTATTGTTGATGGGGATCACCCTTAAACTAACTCCTGAACCATTGTTCATCCAGTGGATTTTCCGGTTATCATATCCATTCAGATGAGGGCCATCATCTAAAACAACTCCCCAAACCCCATGTTGTTCCCAGTTGTCACCAAGCCAGTCGATTACCCCGGCATCCGGGTAATAACCCTGTGCCAGCCAAACCCTTTCAGGAACCCAGGCCACCCTCGGGGTATAATTGTAATAGTGTTCCACCATCTGTGATTCCACATACACCGACCAGTCATTCATATCGTTGGTCATAAATGGCATAATATGCTGCCCAAGAGCGGAGGTCATCATTGAAACAAGTCCATTCCCGGCCAGGGTTTCAAGCCAGTCATTAAATTCAGGATTATGCCATTCGGCTGCAGGCATCAAAGTCCCTGACATGTGGAAGTTTCCGGGGGTGCCGGTAGCTTCATGAGCTTGTAGAACTTCATCAAAACCGCTACCATCCAGTCCGCTGAGTCCTCCAGGGCTTCCGTAAAATACTTCAGTGTAGGTGAGGCCCTGGTTGCCATGATGCACAAATGCACAATTCCCTGTAGCATTCACACTTTTACCCTTAGATGAAAATTCGTCAACAACAATTCCATCCAATAATATCTTTATCTCTAATTCTGCGCCATTTGCTTTTTTAGCAGTCTGAACGAAAAGGATTTCCAGAAGGTTGTTTTCCGGAGTTCTTATAAATTCAATATTTTGGCCTTTGTTGGAAAGCGTTGTGATGGATATGTTTTTTTGAAGGATTAGTTGTTTTGATTCAGGACGCATCAATCTTATTTCAGCTTTTAAATCTTTTCCTGAAAAATGATCTTCCACAACTATGTTTTCCTTCCGTTGAACCATATTGTCGAAGGTGATCCGAAGAATCCAGTCCTTTCCGCTTGTTTTGGCATAAACAGATGAAATGTCTCCTGTTTTACCTTTCGTGTCACCCACCTCATCAAATCCTAAAAAGTGATCGAGTTTGTATGATTTTAAATCCCCATCTATCTGAGTGAAAGCTTCATAAGTTATTAGGCAGAATAACAGGAGAACTGATTTTATTAAAAGTTTCGTCATGATTTGAATTTTCAAAAGAAATGTAAAAATACTACAATCTTTGTATTGAAGATAGATTGACAATCTTAAGCATTTATTAATTTTTGTAAACGGGGTAAATCTGATTGATATTTTTTTTATTTTCGGCAAGAAATCAAAAAAACACTTCAAATAAATAGTAAAATCATGAAAAAAAATTTCCTTTTGATTCTTGCAGCCATTTTAGTATTTAATCTGGCACAAGCGCAATTTGATGTTAAAAAAGAGGCCCTGGGAATAGACCAGGATGTTCCTGTGCTGGAAGAGTATATCCCACCACAATCTACCCTTAAAAACCTGGATGCTATACCTCCGGGTGGCCTGCTATTAATCCCTGAAAGCTACAATGATGTGGTAATGGCATTTGACCCAATTACAGGCGATTTGATTGATCCGGCTTTTATTGTGGATGATGCCACTGATTTTTTTACTACACCGATTCAGGCGATTCAAAGTCCGAACAAGGACAGAATCTATGTTTCTGACCAGGTAAAAGATGTTATTCAGGAATTTGATAATGCCGGGAACTTCCTGGGAACGTTTGCACCTGCTGGAGGTCCGAATACGGCTTATGCAGATAATATCAGAGGTATGTGTTACCGGAACGGAACCGATCATATTCTGGTTTCGGATGGAAATAATGATGCTGTGCAGGAATTTGATGCAAGCGGAAATTATGTGGGTACATTCGGGCCTGCCGGTAGAATGGATCCATTTGATATAATGTATTGGGCAGCAAATGATGAATATCTGGTATGCGATATTGATGGTGGGGGTGATGCCGATTCACTTATGAAACAAAGTAATACAGGAACTGTTTTAGGGGATTTCGCCAATGGTATGGATTTTCCAGAGCAGGTTTGCGTTTTGAGTAATGGAAACATATTAGTTGCCGGTTTTTCACCACCTTCAGGTATTTATGAATATTTGCCTAATGGTACTCAGGTAGGTTACTATGATGTAGTTACAGGCTGCAGGGGGATTTATGAACTTGGAAACGGAAACTGGCTGGTTACTGCTGGAACATCAGTGCATGAAATAGACAATACAAATACCCTTATCTCTACTAAATATTCAGCTGCATCTCACAGTTTCAGGCTTATTTCTCTTGTTGAGGCCCCTGTAACCACTGTGGATGTGACCTTGAGGGTTGATATGCAAGAACAAACGGTACCTCCGGAGGGTGTTCATGTGGCCGGTTCCTTTCCTGCCCCATATCCTTTTTGGGATCCGGCAGGAATTGCACTTAACCCACCAGCACTGGGTTCGGTTTATACCATTACCCTGCAATTAGAACCAGGAACAGCATTGGAATTTAAATATGTAAATGGAGATGCATGGGGAATGGACGAAAGTGTTCCTGCTTCGTGTGCTCAAAATGGCAATCGTTATTTAACAGTGCCTGACAATGATACCATTCTACCAGTGGTTTGTTTTGGTAAATGTGTACCCTGTGTGGTGCCCCAAAAAGATATTACCTTCCAGGTGGATATGTCGAACGAAACTGTCTCAACTAATGGTGTGCACATTGCCGGAAGTTTCCAGGGATGGGATCCAACAGGTACACCTATGATTGATCAGGGAGGTGGCATTTATGCTGTAACACTCACCCTTGGTCAGGGAGAATACCACGAATATAAATTCCTGAACGGGAATGCATGGGGAACTGATGAGAGTGTCCCTCCTGCATGTGCAACCAATAACAACCGATCATATACTGTGCCTGCAACTAATGATATTGTGCCTTTGGTATGTTTTGGCAGTTGCGACCCCTGTACATCTGTTACTGATATAAACGTTACCTTTAAGGTGGATATGTCGGAGCAAACAGTAGCACCTGAAGGAGTCCATATAGCCGGAAGTTTTCAGGGCTGGGATCCTGCAGGAACTTTAATGACTGATATGGGTAGTGGTATTTGGGAGGCATCCTTTGTGCTTCAATCCGGTGCATATCATGAATATAAGTTTGTGAATGGGATAGCCTGGGGTCAGGATGAAATCGTTCCCTGGTATTGTAATCAAAATAATAACAGGTATCTGACAGTTCCAAACAATGATACTATACTTCCTGCGGTTTGTTTTTCAAGTTGTTTGGTATGTAACCCCCCACAAGTAAACGTTCTCTTCCAGGTAGATATGTCACTGCAACAGATATCACCCGATGGAGTGCATCTTGCAGGAAGTTTCCAGGGATGGGATCCCGCAGCAACGCTTATGACGGATGCAGGTAACAATATCTACCAGGTAAGCCTCAGTCTGGGCGAAGGCGAATTCCATGAATACAAATTCATTAATGGAAATACTTTCGATGGGGCCGAAGTAGTCCCGGGAGAGTGTGCCGGATTAGGCGGGAACCGTGAATTTTTTGTTTCACCTTCAGTGACTACACTCGACCTGGTTTGTTTTGGAGAATGTGCCCCATGTGAGATCCCTTCATACCTGTTTGATCTCAAGGTTAATCTTGAAGGGCCCTATAATGGAACAGACATGAATACTTATCTCGAAACCGAAAGCTTATTGCCAAATAGCCAACCTTATAATGGATTGCCATGGGATTATAATGGGTCCGAAAATATTGTCTTTAGCCCGGTTCTCAATGTAGTTGATTGGTTGTTGCTTGAATTGAGAAGCACAGATGGAGATGCAAGCACAGCTACGGCCGACAAAATGTTTCATCGGGAAGCCGTATTGCTTTTAAGTGACGGCTCCATTGTAAATACTGCAGATAATCAACCCGAATATAACCTGCCCATCTTTGATAATTTGTATGTAGTGCTATGGCACCGTAACCACTTAGCCATTATGACATCCGAACCTCTCGTTCCGTCTGGTGATATCTATACTTATGACTTTACTTCTTCTCCTACCAGTGCATATGAAATGGGACAGATCGACCTGGGTGGGGGCGTATATGGAATGATAGGTGGCGACAGCGACGGTAACGGAATAATTGATACCAATGATAAAGATGTGAATTGGATGATGGATGCCGGACTGCAAGGTTATTTTGGTAGTGACCTTAATCTTGATTCACAGGTAAACAATATTGATAAGGCGGATATTTGGAATAAAAACAATGGGGAGGCTACACCGATTCCTTAAAAATATTTTGAATTACTAAAAAAGCGCCGGAAAAGTTTTCCGGCGCTTTTTTATTTTTATTATTGGGGTACTTGTGATGCACTACCCAGGTTAATAAACCAGGTCTCATTTTTATCCTGGTTAGTAACTTCCTTATCCATGTTAAAATCTGCTGAATAATATCCTGATAATCCAACTTCTATCATCCATGTATCACTCCTGTCAGAATTATTTATTGACCCATCTGCATTAGCATCAGCTGCTATCATACCCCAAATACCTGTAGCTAATTCTTTGTGTGCTAAACCAGCACCATAAACTGCATCTTCACTTTCAGAAAAGTCGTAAGTGTAAACTTCACCAGATCGCTGCAATGCCAGGGAAGACATGATACCTAAATGGTTTCGGTGCCACACCACTGCATAAAGGTTCTGAGTAATATTTATATCAAATTCAGGTTGTGTAATGCCATCAACGGATACTACACTACCATTATTTTTAAGAAATGCGGCTTGTCTGCCCACCATTGTTGAACCAATAGCTGTGGAGGAGTCACCATCCGTTTCTCTTAATTCTATTAGTATCCAATCAACAATATCAGGCGAAGGAATCCCAGGAACTGTTTCGGGACCCGTGTAATTCCATGGTGGTGTATTAAATGGTTGAGACAGGGGTAATTGATTATTATCATTTAAAATTGTCAACATACTTGATCCATTAAAGGGCCCTTCAAGGAATACCTTTAAGTCAAGCTTTGTATTTAGCGGTACAGGCTGTCCTGACCAGGTATCATAATTCATGATTTCAGGAGGTGATTTCCCGTTTTGATCCCAAAGATCAAACATAAGCTGACCGGCAGTATTTGTATAATTTTCATCCCTTAAAAACTCTACATACTCTTTAGAGGTAGATTGATACAAAAGGCTAACTTCCACTGAATCGGGAATAAATGGAAGCTGGTATGTAGTTTCATCCCAATATTGACCGTCTGCATAAGTGTATCCAACAGGAGGTGATTGAATTGCTTGAAAATTGGCATTGGCAAACCCTCTTGGAGGGATTCGGTTATCAGCGTAGACCGTATCACTCAAAACAAAATGAAATGATGGCCCGGAAGGAAGTCCAAGAGCAGTGGCAATAGCAGGTGATAGCCCTGGTTTTACCTGGTAAATTTTCGTACCTGAATAATCCAATATTCCAGTTAACGGATCATAATATCCTGACTCATAAGATTCAGAAGTCAGTGAGTTGAACGCCTTAAGGTTGATCCAAATCCTGCGTCCTTCAGGATAACCTGAGGGGAGTTTGTGGCCTGTTTCATTTGTAACCTTTACGGTTACTTCTGCACTCATCTGATCAACCATTAATTCCAAAGTCGCTGCATGTTGCAGCATATCCCTTGCCCTTGTAATTCCTGCATTAATAGCCACTGAATTTATCTCATCAGGAAAAATGGTTTCCAATAGTGCAGGGATAAAAGTATTTCCACCTGTCATATCGTGTAATGGCAGGTCATCCCTTACCGGCGCATAATTTTTATTACAGGCTTTTCCCGTTACATCACGCATATGACAATCCTGACAAGTAGAAACGTAAGCCTTATTTCCGCCAAAGTATGTGCCCGAAACCCCGCCCGGTGTGTTGTATTCACTCATTAACCATTCGCTGTATGTCCTTTCAACCGGAAACATTTCATAGGTATTAAAATCCGGGGCCGGAGTGTCAAAAGCATTGAGGGCATATCCAGTTATATTACCCGTTCCATCGCGTACAGTTGAGTATACCGGATTGCTAACATCATGACAAGTTCCACACATTGCAGATTCTGTGTGAAATGGTGAATAAACAACAGCATGATTTGCCTGTGGATCATACAAAGGCCCTCTTCTATTATCCTGGTCATCATTTACATACATCCCATTAGCATGGGTGGGAGGAATATTAGTGAGAGCGGATAAATAATTTTGGTCCAGAGCATAGGTTGATGGATCATTTCCCGGGCCACTATTATACAATGGATCAGCTGGGTATGGATTAACTCCGGCAGGTGAGGGTGCAATCATTCTGTGGCATGTATGGCATTGCACTCCTTCACGGTCGCCAGCTAATAGGGACGAACCATCAGTGGGAGTGGACCGTCCTTCGAGCCAGCCCTTAGGTGTATGACAACGGATGCATAAATCCCCAACATCCGGGGCATCCTGGTTGGCAATGGTCAGACATGCCAGGTATAAGGGGTCACGTTGTGCATTCGCCATCATGCTGCCTCTCCAAATAAAGGCCGGTTCCACGTTTAGGTCATAGCCACCATGGCAATTGTCACATTGATCAGGATCAGAAAAGGTCCCCGACTCCAGCGGCTGAGAGCCTGGTAGAAAGAAATCGTTTAAAGTGGTTGGGGCACTTGCTTTTTGGGTATAACCTGGTGAAATAAATAATTGTGTTGAAATAATTAAAGCAAGAGTGCGTATTGTTTTAGATAATGATGAGTGATTTTTCATAGTAGTAGTGCTTATTCGTTGTTACAAAATAACCTGAAAATACATGTAAAAATATAGATATTTATACTTGATGTCAATTGGGATACTTAATTTATAATGGTTTTGAATAAGAGTTTATAAAGTTATATATAAAAAAACCCCCAACCAATCTGGCTGGGGGCTACACTCATTTACTAATAAATTTTATTCAGGGATAAACGAGCCGGCACCTATATTTGGTTGCCATTTGTCATTTTTATCCTTGTTATTTATTTGCATATCATAGTTATAGTCGGCTGGTGAGTAACCATACATAAGTCCTGCCCAGCTTGTCCATACGGAAATTTCATCCGGAATATTTATGGTACCATCACCATTTCCATCGCCACTTATCATTCCCCATGTGCCACCACCCAGGTCTTTTTGGGCTGAAGTTCCACCCCAGGCTTGTGAAGATGCTGTGGTGAAATCGTAAGGGAATACCCCACCTATTTCTACTACAGGATTGGCTGAGATCACACCCAGGTGATTACGGTTCCAAATGACAACATAAATATCATTAGTAAACCCAGCACTTAAAGTAAGCGGGCCGGAACCATCCAGGGCAACCACGTCCCCATTATTCAGTAGAAATGCAGGAACAATAGCCACTGAGGTTGCTGGCACAGCATTGGCAGGGCTTGTCGCATCCCTGAATTCAACAAGTACCCAATCTACAATAAACGGGCTGGGAATGGCTCCAACACTTTCGGTTCCTGCATAATACCAGTCGGGCATAGGGTTGCCATAATATGGAAGTGAAGGACTAAAAGGCTGGCCAGTGGGTAGCAGGCTGTTTATATCTGTTCGCATTTTACCAGTTCCGGGATCAAAAGGCCCTTCCATAAATACAACCAGATTAAATGTAATGGGAGCAAAATCCCAATGCACTTTATCGTAAGGGTCAAATTCATAAGCCGCTCCTGAAAATCCTCCACTGGCGTCATAAAATGTTACATCACCCGAAGTCACATTTTTAAATACATTGTAACTGCTTCCTGTTGCACTGATTGGGAATATAGCGTCTGTAACCTGGAATGTCTGGGTGTTGTATATGGTGAGAAGGCTTCCTCCTGACTGGCCATTCCTGAATATACAATTGTTAAAAGGATAGGAAAGGTCAACAAAAGAACCTGGTCTCAGATAAACTCCAGACAAGGCCATGTACTCAAAGGTAGCATATTCAGCTCCTATATATCCGCCGTTTTCAATCCAAAGCTTATAATTACCCGTAGAAATGTTTGAGATTGTGGGTTCAATCCCTGAACTTCCCACCGCATTCAGCATACCTCCGGCATTTACATATAAGCCCGTATTGTTATCCATCTGCAGGCTTGAATTATCATTAACATATAATGTGCCTCCGTTAACGTTCACATCACTGTAACAATTCATCGTATTACCATCTACCATAAAACTTCCATCGTTCAGGTCAAAAAGCCCATTAACCTCCAGGTCATTTCCGAGGAATACGGTATTTGATTTATTATCTGTTATGGTTTGCCCTTTGCGGTTTTTGTATATTATAACAGATTCATCCCCACCTGACTTATTGATATTTACATCGTTAAAGCTATTACCGGCATACATATCAATATAAGCATCATTTCCGCCATAGAATTCAACAACGCCTGCCGTTGGATTAAAGTCATTTCGATAACAGCTGAAGTGTCCTCCTGTCCTAATTGTCCCATCAACTATGTTTTCAGTTAAGGCCTGGTTGTTCCAAATAGTAATTCCCCAGTCAACAAAGTCGAGTGTGCCGCCTCCCAACAAATCTAAACTCAAAGGGTTTGTACCACACCAGTAACTTTCATCTGCGCCTCCATATACTTTGATAAGCCCACCGTTGATATAAATATTCCCAAACACATCCACATACTGCCCGGCATCCTGATAAAGATGGATCTCTGCGCTGGTAAGGGAATACCATGAGCCGTATAGTCCGCTTTGGGCAAGGTCATAGGCAATAAATGTCCCGAGGGAGACACTAACAGCCCCCGAAATCCAATAATAACTGTCGCACGAAACAACATCAGCAGACGCATTCACACGTATTGCGGTATTGCTATTATTTGTTATGTTATTGAATTCTTCACTGCCGTTTACAAATTGCATTTCTACTCCTGTTCCATTGAATATAACAGTACCTGTTGATTCATTGAAAGCAGCTGGCGAAACATTATTGGTCCAGTCGCCACCAAGATAGATATCCTTTTGATTTGAATTGAGCCCACCAGAATTAATGGTAAAATCATTTTGAATATGCAGGTCATTAGTGGTGTATATCTGAATCATATTTGTCCGGTCAATCAAAAGGTCATAAAAATAATTAGCTGCATCCATCTGGATATACTGGCCGGTACCTCCTGTTCCGATTAACTCAACAGAACCTGCGGTTGGTTGGAAATTACCTGAAGCAGTGGCAATGAATGAACCGCCACTTCTTATTATGCCTCCATTTATACTTGTTGAACCAAGAATTTTAAGGTGATTATTTGTTATTTCAAACAAACCATCATTTAACTCAAGTAATCCATAAATAGTTGATATTGTTGTTGTAGGTGCATCACAAATATAACTACCGCCACCCAAAATATGTACTGCGGCGGTTGATGCTTGCTGATACATACCATGCAACCATACTTCACCTGGCTGCCAATCCATGTTTTCAGTTTCACCAACCGATACATCTTCCGTTAACTTTAGATTGTCATTGCTATTGTCTTTGGCATCATAGTCTACATAAATTTCTCCGTTGAGGGTGAAGTCTGAATTGTTTTCAAGATAACCTGAACCAAGCACAGAACCGAGATAACATATGGCTGTATTCTTTATATCCATAACCCCCTCTACGATCAGGTCGTATTCCTGTATATTAAGTATATTGCCAGGTTCGACATTTAAATTACCTGCCACGTGAACAGGCTCAGTGGTGGTGTATGAAATATAGAAGTTACCGGACGAAGGGGGCATATCAATATTCAGGTTTCCAATTTCAGCTACAGGGGAGAAGTTTCTGATAGCCGTTGTTCCAGTACCAATGAAATTGAGGTCGTTACCAGTCCCCAATTGAACATTTGATCCGCTTTGGAATACCACCCGGTAGTCGACGTTAAATTCTCCATTAGTTACATTTTCAGTGGCACCGGAAAGCCACATAATTTCGCTACCTGCATTGATCACATCAGCCGGTTGGGTCATAATAAGATTCCCGCTAATATTGATATCGTGATTAGGCACATCTAACTGGTGTCCGTTTAAGTTAAACGATCCTGCGTTTATATTAAAATAACCCGTGGCAAGAAAGGTGGTTAACAGGCTGACTGTGTTTGCTTCGCTATTCTGGATTATTGTTTTATCTACACGCTGGCCATCAATCTCGAAGTTTTTGGTTTTAATTCCAGCATCAGAATTTGATTTATTTATCTCCACGTTATTAATTGTACAGCCATTAGACTCGGCAATAGTTACATCATTCGGACCATAAAATTCAAATATACCATATGAAGGGGTAAAGTCGGCCCGGTTTCCAGAAAAACCACCTGCAGTTCTAATTACACCCCCGGTAATCATTTCTGTTAATGTATAACTGGCTGAATTATTAATATAAATACCACAGTCCGTAATATCAATTACACCATCCGTCATTTCCACAACTGCATTGTTGGTATAGGGCCAATAGCTAATACTGCCACTGATATTTATTGTACCACCAAAATTGTGCAATTCACCATTCAGGTCAACATAAAGTCCCGTGCCTGAATTTGTAAGGTTGATAGTTCCGCCGGTATTATTGTAGAAGGCTCCGGCCACGGCATTATCCAAAAGGTCGTTGGCTGTAAACGAACCGGTAAGGACATCTACTGCTCCAGCAGTCCAGTCGTATGCTGCACACTCCACATTGGTACCGTTCATTCGCAAGGCTCCGCCTAATGCTTTATTTACTTCCAGTTCGTTAAAAATCTCGTTGGAACAATATTGATGATAGTTGCCGCCATTAAAAATTACCCGTCCGGTACTTTGGTCAAAACCGGCGTCACCTACAGAATTTGTCCAGTTTCCGGCAGCATAAATATCATAGGAATTGGGGTTAAGTGTTCCGCCTGAAATTGTCAGGTTTCCATTTACATCAAGATCACCATAGTTCAACGCACAAATTCCTCCCGATTTATTTATAGTCAGGTTATAAAACTCAGAGTTGCCATCCCAGTCCTCGATGTACTGTGCCAACCCACCAGTCATAATAACTGTACCTCCAGTAAATTGTATATCATATGCTGTGTTGGCAAGGAACCGGAATTCATCACCACAATAAATCGTACCTCCGGTAACATTAGCCTGGCTGCCATCCAAAAACTGGATGTCACCTGCACAATTTATTGTTTGTGAATTAGCAAGGTTAAGTACTCCTCCTGCTTCTACCTGAAATGCATCCGTACCAAGACCATTTACAGTTAAGGTCCAGGTACTGCTATAAGCAAATATTCCTTCCCGTATATGGAAAGTCTGATTAACTGTCATATGCTGCCACATTGATAAAGTATTAGACGGATTGTCCTTTAGCACCCTGACATATTCATACGTGTCATCCATATTATCATCATCCCAATAGGTATCAGAAGCACCATCAAAATACAAATAGGCAATGCCAGTTTGGGTAAAGGTACCATAGTCGCTGTTGAAGTTCCCATAAACATAGAAATAGTTTGCTGTTGAACCATTTTGAGTGAGCGTTGCCCCTGTCTGAATGGAAAGGTTGTTGCAATATGCATAAGTGCCGGGGCCAATAGTGGGTTGATATGGTGTACCACCTGGAATTGTAACATTGGTCGAACTACCCGGAACTACTCCATCATCCCAGTTTCCGTTTGTGTGCCAATCAGAACTTATATTCCCGGTCCATAATCCAGGGGTAGCAGTTATATTTAAGGTATAATCTTCAACTTCCCCAAAGGTAGTTGTCCCGCAAGGATCTACAACCCCTGTATAGGTTATCCGGGTACGAAGAGTACATTCCCCGGCAGTTGTTCCTGCCGGTGGAGAAATGGTGGCTGTGTAGGGCCCGGTTCCGGGTGTGCCTGTAACCGCAATGGTTTCATTGGCATCGTAAAAATCACCATCCCGGTTCCAGTCAACCCATATTCCGCATTGATCCTGGGAGTATGCGGAAGTAGCATTGGATACGGTAATGGAAAGATTGCCAGACAAGGAAAGATTGGTAGATTGATCCCTGAAATCTTCATATCCATTACAACTTGAAGAATTATTTATAGTACCAACGGTCACATTATCGATATATTCATAGCAATTGCCACCCGTTGCTATACAATTTCCTCCAAAATTTAGTGGAGAAACATAGGTTAAGGCTCTACCACTTCTGTTATCGGTCCATGTTGGGTACACCCAGCCATCGCGGGCTGCCACACCTAAATAGTCACCCATATATCCCGAGGCAAGTCCGGGTATTGGTGAGGGGGTAAAGGATACATCACTTACCCTGAAATCATTCCAGGTAGCACCACCATCATTCGAATAGGCCAACCATGTTTCCAGCTCGCCACTTGTTGTGCTGAAGTTCCTGTCGTCATAAAAAATGCAATATAGGTTTCCAGTGATTGGATCACAGGTTATCCACGGGAAAAATGCGCAATGGTCTGCTGCGGCTGAGGTGTTAACCCTCACGGGTGTATTCCATGTGGTACCTCCGCTCGTTGATTTCATGCAATATACACTCACATTGGTTCCTGTGTTGACTCCAGGTACTCCGTTATTGGCCCATACAATATAGATGTTGCCATGGTAAGTTCCGCCGCTTACATCAATGGTCATTGAAGGAAAGGAGTTTACCCGCAGGTTTTTACCTGTAGCATTTGTAGGCACCCAACCTCTAATTCCATTGATATTATTATGAATTCTCGAGGCGGAATAAAATGAAGACCCACCATTCGGAGATCGTGCGAAACCTATAGCATCTTCTTCGTAAACCCCGGTTCCCCAGTCATCATAAATTACCCAGGTAGCAAATACCCAACCTGTATTATTACATTGAATATTAACACCCTGGTTATGATTACCCGCGCTGACTCCAGAGCTAATTTCATAAGGGGTAGACCATGAAACCCCGTTATTAGTACTTCTCGAAAATTCAATCTCGTTGTCGTTAGCATGTCCTGCGTCAAACCGTGTCCAGGCATCATAAATGTTGCCTTCCTGGCTTGAATTTGTATTGTCGATCCAAAGGTGATTTTTATCTAAAAGGTCGCCGGTTCCGGGGTCAGCGCCTACTACTACTCTAGTCCAACTGGTGCCATTATCCGAATAGGCAACAGCCTGCCCGCGGTTATAGATAAAGCCATCAAAGCTTCGTCCGTTAAGTCCAATACAGGCGGCCGGATCACCTGAGTTGGAACCACCGGCTCCATATTTACTTCCAGTCCAGGTTAATCCATAGTCATCTGAGAAAACATAGTTGGCCCCATAAATACTTCCACTTTGCTCCGAATTGTTGGAGTTAAAAACGTGGGAATTGTCATTTGGATCAATAAACACTGAGTTTTCACTTTGGGTATTACCCGAAATATCCAGAATAACAACATCTGGTGAGTTGGTGATGTAATCCGGAGTGACAATTTGGGATCCCTTTTCAACTGCAGGAGAAAAGGGTATTGGCTGGTTAAAAGGAACCAGGCCTTTTTCTGCAAGTTCTACCCAGTAATGGATGTTGTCAATTTCGTACCGAATTTCTTGGGTGCTTTTCTGCCCATTTGTTGATTCTGTGGTAACCTGGGCCAAAGTTATGCCACTACCCAGTAATAATACTATTACCAGAAGTTTTTGCAACTTTTTCATTTTTGTTGGTTTTAAAATGTATACTAGTTCTGAAATTGAATTTTACAATTGCTAATAAATCAAAGAAGATACATTTAAATACTGCCTTATTCCTTTAATAATTGTAATAATAATCCTAAATATTTAAGGCAAGTGAGAGACTTGTATTTCCTTAATCAGTTTTTTAGTTGGTGTAAATTTACAAAAAAATAACAATTGATATAAAAAAATTCAGAAAAAATAAAAAAGGGAGAAATGCTGAGGCATTTCTCCCTTTAATTGCAATAAGGTAGGTCTAATTGTATCCAGGATTTTGAACCAGATTTTGATTTGCATTGATCTGACTTTGAGGGATAGGCCAAAGGGTAACATAGTCAGGAGAAATTTCAGGTTTTTCCCATCGGGCATCCAAATATTTTCCAAAACGGATAAGATCTGAACGGCGATGCCCTTCAGCAAAGAGTTCACGGGCTCTCTCTTCGAGTAGCATATCAAAGTCGATTGAATTAAAAGCTTCTACTCCGGCTCTTTCTCTCACCATATTTACAAGATTTAATGCTTCACCCAGGTCGCCACCCATACGGAGTAATATTTCAGCTTTCATCAATAATACATCGGCATATCTGAAAATCGGGAAATCATTACTTGTATATCTTGTACTTCCTTCGATAAACGGAAACTTAGCAATCCGGGCTCCGGCTTGTCTCAAACAATTCGGTTGCAACATATTTACCACAGGGGTAAGGTTAAGATGTGCTCCATCAGGGTCGAAAGGAACATTGGGGAATTTTTCGTAGCTGGGATCCTCGATCGGATTCCCTTCATTATCATATTGGAAACCATATAGCAAGCCTCCCAACCTTAAATCTGTTTCATCAAAATAATTGAATAATCCTTCCTGGGCGCAGATACCGTTCCATGAATTGTCTTCAAAACCATATTTGCTAACAAGATTATAATGCAGGGTAAAAAGATGGATTTCAAACTGAGGCGCTTCAACCTGGTCGAAATGCAGGCCCAGGATGTGTTCTGGTGAACTGGTAGCATCCTCTACGAAATTATCGAAGTAATCCCCTTCAAGAGCATAATTATTGGATTCAATTATAGAATCACATGCTTCGAGTGCATTTTGCCATTGTGGTGTGCCGGTATATACTTCAGCATTCATATAAAGCTTAGCAAGTATCATTTCAGCTGCATAATAATTGATCCTTCCATAATAAGCCAGCCCTGTTTCTTTGGAGAGTTTATCCCTCACCTCAAGTAATTCAGATTCAATAAAATTATAAACATCCTGCCTTGCCCTGGTTTCAGGTTTGAAATCTGCAGGAACATCAAAGCGGTCAACGATCGGTACATTGCCAAATAAATCCACGAGCCAGTAATAATAAAGTGCCCTTAAACCGCGCAATTCGGCAATGGCAGGTTCCGTATCTACCCCTTCAACCAGTTCGAACTGGTAAATCAGCCGGTTACAGGTCGTAATCCCAAAAAAGATATTGTTCCACCATCTCTCGATATAGCCTTCATTGGGAGTGAATGTAAGCCGGTGCCAGCGATGCCATTCGCCACCATCCAGCCAGTCGCCACCGCGCTGGGGTACTACCAGTAAATCAGTGCCACATTCAATTCCAACCATTCCATATTTATGGCCAACTAATGAATAAAGGTTTGTATAAGCAGTACCAAATGCATAAATGAGGTTGTCAGGATCTGCAAAGAACAACTCTCCCGTGAGGTCGGAGTAAACTTCCTCATCAAGTTTTGTACAGGAATTATTTAATACTCCTGAGAAAATGAAGATCAGTAATAATAATAATGTATATTTTATATTTTTCATATCTGATTAATTAAAATTAAAATAAAACATTTACGCCAAATGTAAATGAACGTGTACTAAAGTAAGTATTCTCCCTGTCGATACCGGGAGCCAGAGGATTGTCATTATCTCCTGTGTCTTTATACCTTACTTCCGGATCGACGCCAGTGTAATTGGTAAAAGTGAGGAGGTTTTGACCAGATAGATATACTTTTAAACCAGTGACATATTTGTTTTCTTTTAAGTTAAAGTTGTAGCCAATAGCGAAATTGTCAAGTTTAACAAAATCGGCTTTTTCTACATGCACGTCGGAGTATTCAGGACCATTTGTCACATCCATATAATCAAGTGCTTGCTGCATTCCGCTTTGGATACCAATAACTACCGGTACACCATAACGGGCATTGTTAACATTTAATAAAGAATGGCCAAACACTCCTCTCACAAAGAAATTCAAATACCAGTTATTATAGGTAAAACTATTTCCCCAACCAAGCTGAAAAGTAGGCAGGCCGTTTCCAACGACTTCATAATTTTCGATGTCAGGGGATGTAGTAATGGTATCACCATCCCTGAATTGCATTTTACCATTTTCGTCAATACCTACAAATACCGGAGCAATTATTTGTCCTATGGCTTCTCCTTCGTTTACATATACTGTTTGTTTTCCCGTAAAGAATGGAGCACCTAGTTCACCTAGATACAATTCGCCGCTACCTGTGGTAAGGGGGCTTGTGATTTTTGTAAGTTTTGATTCAAAGTATTTGGTAAAATTAATGGTGGTAGACCAGGTCCATTTGTCTTTTATAATTACATCATAGGTTGCTGCGAATTCTATCCCTGAATTTTGCAATTCCCCAACATTTAACCACATTCTGTCATAAAGGGCAGGTGGTGAGGCCACTTCAAAATTGAGGATAAGGTCAGAACTCGTGCTGGAATAATAGTCAATGGCACCACTAATGCGATTAGCTATCAGGAAATCAATGCCAAATCCAATTTCCTTTTTAACTTCCCATTTAAGGTCGGGGTTGTCATTCTGGTAAGGTCCGAATGCCTGAATAAAAGCACCATCATAAAAGAATCTTTCGCTTCCGGCATTAAATAATAACCGGGAATAGTATGGGTCGGCAGGTAAATTTCCAGTGACCCCGTATCCACCTCTCACTTTTAAGCGGTCAACTTTTGGGATTTCAATATAATGAGTCACATCCACACCAAGGCTTACTCCCGGGAAGTTTCCCCATTTATTGTTTTTGCCAAACATACTGGAACCGTCTCTTCTGAAATTTGCTGTAAGGAAGATGGCATCATCATAATTGGCCGTTACCCTACCAAATACACCAATAAGTGTATTTCCATCTTTGTAACTATCACGGTATTCGTCAGCTGCAGATTCACCGGAGGCACTTCCGAGGCTGTTATACAGAAAACCATCGGTGATAAATCCTTTACCAAATGCAAAGAACATATCGTTTATATTTTCCTGCCAGGAGTATCCCCCTAAAATTTTAAAATTGAATTTATTGATATTCTTTTCATATTCACCGGTCATCTCGAATAACTGATGAAACCTGTCTTGCGTTTCCTTACGGGCATAACCGAGGTCACTACCAATGGCATAAGGTGTCCAGTAACTCTGTTTGCTATAATAGGTGCCAAAGAGATCATTACCGCGGCGTTGGGAATAAAATGCACTTAAACGCAATCCTTTAACAGGTTCAAGGTCTGCCTTAATGCTACCTAAGATATCCTGTTTTTTCCCGTCAAGGGTATTTTGTTCAATAATAGCCAGCGGATTAAAAAAGAAAAATGCTTCACGCTGAAAATAGCCACCCCATTGTTTTGAGAAATCATCATCTGCCATAGTAGGTGCTGTAGGATTATAACGGGCAGCAAATTTTAAGGCATCATGGTTGGCATAGGTTTCGTCCCTAACCGTGGTAGCCAGGTTAAAACTTAATGTAAGCATATCGTTTAATGCTTTTTGCTCAAAATTCAACCTGCCATTTATTTGTTCAAAACCTGTATTGAGGACAGTTCCATTTCCTTTTCTGTAATTAAAGGAAACACGATAATTTGATTCTTCGGTAGCGCCGTTTACTGCCAGGGCATAGGATTGAGCAAACCCTTGCCGCGTGATAGCATCCATCCAGTCAGTGGTTTCTCCAAAATCACTAATGTTATTGAACGTCCTGTATTCATCGCCGGTAAGCACATTTAATTTTTTATCCAGCGTTTCGAGAGTTAAGTTGGAGCTAAATTCCACTTTTGATGATTTACCCCCTTTTGTATATTTCCCTTTTTTTGTTGTGATCAGGATTACCCCGGAGGCCGCCATTGTTCCATATATGGCAGCAGCAGAGGCATCTTTGAGTACATCCATGGAGGCAATGTCATTGGGGTCAACGGAATTGAGGTCAGCTCCTTGCACCCCATCAATAATAATAAGAGGTTGTGTATTCGATCCGAATGTAGAGAGTCCCCTTAAACGGATATCAAAATCACCATTAGGGTCGCCACCTGGCCGGGCAATGGACAAGCCAGCTACTTTGCCCTGTATGAGTTGTATGGGATCATCGATGTGTCCGTCGTTGAAGTCTTCCGCTTTTACACTGGTAACTGCACTGGTAACCTCTTTCGTTTTTTGTGTACCATATCCCACTACTACAATTTCAGACAATAACTCGCCCGGTTGCAGTGCAATATTAATGAGATCCGAAGTAATTTCCACCGTTTGCGACGTGTAGCCAACATAGGAAAACCTGAGGGCTTTTACGGATTCAGGAACTTTGATAACATAATTCCCATCAATATCTGTTACTGTACCAATACTTACATCCGAAGCCGGGGTAATATTTACACCGATAAGGGTTTCTTTGGTATCAGCATCTGTTACTGTACCGCGTATTGTTTTTTCCTGCGCAAGGCCGGTAAAAGAACAATACACAAGGAAAGTCCACAACAAACTTATCCTTAATTTAAAAAGTAGTCCTTTCATCATATATAATTTTTTGTTCACTAGGTAATTGTGAGCCGAAATTAATAAAAAATGCCGTTACCTGTATCGGACAAACTTAAATAATTCTTAATTTTATGGGTGATATTCCCTAAGTTGGATTTATTTCTAAAAATGTAGTATTTTAGCATCACGAAACTTTAATTACTCACATATTAAATTTTATCATTATGAAAAAAACTTTATTATTTTTAGTCCTGCTGGCATTTGTTGTTACCTCTCAGGGTTTCAGCCAAACTTGTGGCCAGGTTGGATTAATTGGTGAATTTACAGGGTGGGCTGATGATCATTTTATGGATCGTGACCCGATGGACCCTAACATGTTTTCTACTATCCTTGTTCTTACAGAAGAGGATTCAGGCGACCCACCTGATGGGATCGTTGAACTGAAGTTCAGGGAAAATGCTGATTGGGCAGTTAACTGGGGAGATACAACTTTTCCGGCAGGGGTTGCCATGCAAGATGGTGGTAATATTCCTGTTCCGGTAGGAAGTTATTATGTTACCTTTAATTGTTCTACGGGCGAATACTTATTCGCAACAACATGCGACGCCATAGGCCTTATTGGCGAGTTTAACGGTTGGGCCGATGATTACTGGATGATGCGTGATAAAATGGATCCCAACCAATGGATGGTAATTTTTACCGTAACCGATGAGCAAGATACCAACGAAGATGGCTTTATTGAAGCTAAATTCCGCGAAGGAGCTGACTGGGCTGTAAACTGGGGCGGCGTTGAGTTTCCTGCTGATACAGGATATCAGGATGGGCCTAACATTATGGTTCCTCTCGATACCAATGGTACAACAACTGACTATAGTGTTTCTTTCAATTGCGAAACAGGTATTTATGAATTTATGGCAGTTGGTGGAACTATTTCAATGATCGGTGAATTTAACGGATGGGCTGCTGATTATGCGATGATGAGAATGGATGGAAGTCCAAACATGTGGTATACCATTTTTAGTGTAACCGATGCCCAGGATGATAATGGGGATGGTTTTATTGAAGCTAAATTCCGTGAAAACGCTGATTGGGGCGTTAACTGGGGAGGCGATGATTTCCCAATGGGGACAGGCTATCAGGATGGTCCTAACCTTATGGTCCCATTGGATGAAAGCGGTATCACAACTGATTACATGGTTACTTTTGATTATGAAACAGGTGACTACAATTTTGTAGCAACTTGTGGAGATATGAGCATGATCGGTGCTTTTATTAACTGGAATGGCGATATCCCCATGAACAGGGATATGATGAACCCGAATGAATGGACCTTAACCCGTTCGTTCTTTGCTGATGCAGAAGTAAAATTCCGTGAGAATGCTGACTGGACCAATAACTGGGGAGCAGCTACTTTCCCCACAGGTGTTGGTGAACCTAATGGTCCAAACATCCCTCTTGTAATGGGTGTTTATGACATAAGCTTTAATTGTGAAACATTCGAATATAGTTTTATTGAAAACACTGATGCATGCGGTGAAATAGGCATGGTTGGTGATTTTAATGAATGGGGTGATGATGGAACTGGAACACCATCGGATGTATACCTTGTTCGTGATCCGATGTATCCCTCTTTATTTAGCTTAACTTACAATTTTGCCGGAACTACTAACCTTTTATTCAGGGTGGATGCTGATGTAACTTTCCAGAATGTTTGGGGAGGTACCTATCCCGGTGGTGGCGGAGTTTTTGGAGATCCGTTAGCGACCATTACCGTTCCGGGAGGAAAATATCATATTACCTTTAATTGTGTTGCCGGTGACTTCTATTTTGAACGCCTGGGTAATGCCATTACAGCTCCTGAAGTATTTGCCATTAATGTGGATGGTGAATTAAGTGAAACAGATTGGAACTTAAGCCAAAGTGTTTCTCAGATTATTGAAGGTGAAGCAACTGAAGATCTGAATGAGGTATTATTTGGTGCCGCATGGAATTCTGATTACTTCTTCTTTGGAGTAAGTGTTAAAGACAGCCTTGTGGAAGATGGTGATATCGTTCATGTATTTATTGATGGCGATAAATCAGGTGGTGATTATACAGCTGCTGATGCTCACCTTAGCATCGATGGCACAGGAACTTTAACCGTTGTTCAGGGACCTGTTTCTTCAATGGGCGAATGGGCAACCACAACAGGTGGCTATACTGTTGAATTTGGTATCCCCTGGGCTGATCTGGGAATAACTCCTGAATCAGGTGGACAGGTTGGTGTGGATGTTATTGTTGGAGACGATGATGGCGCCAAGGAACCCGCTTATTTTATGTCGTGGAATGGGAATATGGATAACCTTACTACAACAGATGGTTTCGGTGATTGTAACCTGGGTGTAATTGCTTGTGGATGTATTAGTTTATATAATGAAACTATAGGCGATATGGTTCTCCGGAATCCAACAGATTTGCCAACCACTTATGTAGCTACTTATGAAATATTTGAAAACCAAAGTACTGTTTTCCGGAAAGATTTTGATGGAACCGTGTTCTGGGGTGATAATTCATTCCCAACAGGAACCGCTGGTTTAGGTGGAGCAGATATTCCAACTACACCTGGTAGGTACAGGATTACTTTTGATTGTTTAACCGGAGAATATAGTTTTGTGGCGGATCCAACTCCTGCTGAAGGAATTGCCTATGCCGACCGAACAGAAGATCCGGTTAACATTGATGGTGACTTAAGTGAATATTCCTTGAACTATACTTCAGATATTCTGGCCGCCGGTGCCGGCCCGATCAATAATACCGTTACATGGGGTGCCCTCTGGGATTCATATAACCTCTACCTGGGTGTGGAAGTAGAAGATGCTGTTGTGGAAGGTTCAGGTAATCCCTGGGACAACGATGCTATTGAGTATTATTTTGATGGCAACCATGATCAGGATGAAACCTATGATGGTGACTTTGATACGCAATTAATCCAGGATTTCCTTGCAGCTAGTGCAAGTGATGATACCTTATGGATCAAGGCTGATGGTGTGCAGTTTACTGCTGATCAGTATGACGCAATATGGACCCCAACCGGTTCAGGTTATAACCTCGAATTAAGGCTTGCATGGAGTATATTTGATTTCCATCCCGGCAAAGGACGTACCATGGGCTTTAGCCTGGGTAACAATGACAGTGACCAGGGCCTTGGCCGTGACTATCAATCCGTTTGGTACGGTGATGGTAACAACTGGAGCAACACTGCCGTTCTGGGTGATCTACAGTTGGCCGGCGGACCTTACTTTGATGTAAAAGAAGTTTTCTATAACGACCAAATGGTTCTCTTCCCCAACCCAACAAGCGGTAATATTAACATCCGTGCAATTGGTGAAGTGTTCCAGGGTGAGATGACATTCTACGTTTCTGATATTTCAGGAAGGGTAATTATGATTGAAAAAGATAACTTCTCTGGAGCAAACGATATGATTACTTTAAGGACTGATCATTTGGATGCTGGTATTTATTTTGTAAATATCATTGCAGCTGATGGTAAAAAAGCCCTGAAAAAGCTTATCGTTCGTTAATAATATATTGATTAAAGGGAGAAGCTGCCCCAAAATCCGGGGCAGCTTTTTTTTATGGGTTACATGCTATTTACTGGCAAACTCAAGTTCTCCAATAAGGATGTTATTCGCATTTGCATGAATTTTTATTTTCCCTGCCTGTTCTCCTATTTGTATTAAAATGGAAGCAATCCCGGCTTCAGTGGTGATAAGTTTTGGGGAAACAAGTGACACATCTCCATGAATGCTGAATTCTACCTCAACATCGTTTAAGGGTACTGTTGTTCCATTAACATCTGTTAGGGTGGCATAAACAAAAAGTACATCATTTACCCCTGAAATTGCTGACTTGCTGCTTTCATCCAATCTTAATTGAAGGCTAACCGGATCCAGAGGGGTCATGAAAATATCCTGTGCTACCTCTTTACTTTCGATAAATCCAATTGCTTTTAAAGTCCCTTTTTTAAATTGATCGAGATGGAATATAAAGGGAGGATGGGTAAGATTATCTGATATCCGGGCAATTGACGGCAATTGTTTACTTATCAATGAATCGTTTAAATACAAAGCAACCTCTTCACAATTGCTAAAAACCCTTACATCTAAGGATGATAGGTCATTCCAATAGGAGGCAATTTTGACCATGGGCCCGGATTTATACTTATCAGATATCTCATATGGATCCCGCTGACTTTGAAAAAAATAATAACTGAACTTGGGTAGCCTGTTAATCGACATGATCCCTGAAGCTTCCAGGTCATCAGCATACCCCCGGTTATAATCAAACATCACCCAGTACCCATCGGCAAATGCGGGGGTGTTAAAATTATCATTGTGTGCTTCCTGAATATTTGTAGCTTGCTGCAACAATCGTTTTTCTCCAAAAGAAAGTAATTGTCGGCTCGTGCGTTCTTCCTGCAATAAATCCTGCCATGCATTTTGTTCCAGGCCGGCATTCATCGCATAATACTCCCAATCACCATATTCAGATACCACATAGGGTTTTTCAGGATCTTCATAATGACTTAAGCGGTGTTGGCGTGCCTGAAGGTAGATGTCATAGCCATATTCCTGCCATCCGGCAGTGAAACATTGGTCGCCAGGATATTCTTTGTGGGCGATTGAGGTCAGGCTGTCGATAAAGGTTTCAGGCATCCATGACTCATTAAGCGAAACTTCCCATGCCAACACACAGGGATGGTTGCGGTCGCGCCGGATAAGGTCTTTTGCTGTTTGAAATACATGTGCCTGAAATGCGCTATCTTCAGAAAAATATTGCCAACCCAGAATCGCATCAATCACAACAAGGCCCAGCTCATCGCAGGCATCCATAAAGGCAGGGGAGTGGGGGTAATGCGACAAACGTACATAGTCAAAACCTGCTTCTTTTATTTTTACAGCATCACGGTATTGGGCTTCATTGCTCAGGGCATATCCCACATACGGATACTCCTGGTGACGGTTCACCCCACGAAGAAATTGTTCCTTCCCATTTATGTTTAATTTGCCATCCACAAAATCAAAACGCCTTATTCCTAATTTAGTGTTTAACTGATCAACTACCTTCCCTTTGTAAATTAATTTAGTTTTTAGAACGTACATCTCCGGTGTTTGTGGCGACCAGAGTTCAGGGTCAAGGAGTTTAATTTGCCGGATATTAGTAATTGCTTTATTACTTGATATTTCTTCCAGGTCTGACTGACTTTCACTTACCAGTATATCATCTTTCCAAACTTCATGAAGGATAGAAACAGCTACATCAGCCTCATAGGCATTTCGTGCATGGGTTTGGACTTTTATTTCTGCCATGCTCTCATTTACTTCGGGATAAGTAATAAATATCCCTCCACCGGCTGGTGAGTTTTCCAGAATTGGGTCTGTAATAAACACCTGGTTTTTAATGGATAAGCTTACATCCCTGTATAAGCCCCCATACATATTAAAATCAAGAATATCCAATGGTTTAGGCCCGGTAACCGGATTATCTCTGTTATCAAGCCTTACGATTACTTCATTGGATTTGCCGATGTAAACTTCATCAGTAAAATCTATTATAAACGGTAAATAACCACCATAGTGTTTTATCTTTTTTGTACCGTTAATCCAAACATCCGCAATATTCATGGCACCTTCAAACCTTAGGAAAAATTGCTTCCCCAAATAGTTGGCAGGAATATGAAAGGATTTCCTGTACCAGCAGATACCCTGCCACTGCTCATTAACAATTAATGGTTCTATTTTCGGTGTATGGGGCAGGTTTACATTTTCCCATTTATCAAAATTCAAAAAGGCATCCAGGCTATCTTCTGCAATACTAAACTTCCAGTTTTTATTAAAATTAATTTCTACAGGTTCAAATTGTTGTTGATTTATGCAAGAGGAAGAGAAAAGTACAAGGATAAATAGGGTTAAGATCCAGAGCAATTTTTTCATTGTCAAAATTTTTACGGCGCTTTTTATAGCATCTAAATTAGCGATAATTATTGAATATCTATGCCCCACCCTTAAGGATGGGGCAACTGATTTTATACTTATACAATGAGTAACCCTGTTCTTTAGGGCAGGGAAAAAGGTTCAATAATTAAAATTTCGATTTACTTCTAAGATAAATATCAATAACCCCACCCTAAAGGATGGGGCAACTGATTTTTATTTGCACAACGAGTTATTCTGTCTTTAGGGCAGGGGAAAAAGGTTCAGTAATAAAATTTATTATTTACTTCAGAGATAAATATCAATAACCTACCCTAAAGGATGGGGCAACTGATTTTTTATTTGCACAATGAGATGCCCTGTCCTTCAGGGCAGGGAAAAAGTAAGATGCACTTAAATATAAGGCAATAAAAAACCCGGCTGTATATCAGCCGGGTTTTTTGTGTAATTAAAGCAAAACTTATTTCTTGATGAATTTCGTCGACTGAACATTGTCAACAAAATGGACATTAACAAAATATATTCCGCTGTTTAATTCGTTTATTTCAAGGGTCGTCTGGTTTTCATATACCTCTACTGTTTGAACCAGTTTGCCTACTACATTAAAGATTTCTACTTTAGATGCGCCATCCAGTTTTTCGAGGTTTAAAACACTTTGAGCAGGATTTGGATACATCCTAAAAGTAACATCTGGATTATTGGCAACATTTGTATAGAATAATGGAATTAAGAAGTCGGTACAGCCACCTTCAGTATCAAAATCTTTTCCTTCTCCTAATGCCCAGTCACCTGCATTAAATACAGCATTGATCTCCTGAACAACTGTTGTTTCGTCAAATCCATAAAACTCGGAGGGTGTAAAGGTAATCTGCCACAAATAGCTTTCTTCCTGAGGTCCTAATGGGACAAAGAAATCTACGCATCCACCGGTTTCATCAAAGTCTTTTCCTTCGCCTGCTGCCCAATCCCCTGCATTAAACACACAACAAATTTGTGTGGCTTCAGTACCAGGTGTGAGGCCATAAAATAAAGCAGGGGTATAGGTTATAGACCATTTATAGTCGCCCAGGCTCATCAGTTTGGGTTGGGTCCCATCGGCACCCATGGCATCAAAAGCAATAACGTTCTGCCAGTTTGCCCCATCGATGGTTAAACCGGAGTGCATCATCACCGAGTCAGCCATGAACAATGCACTGTCAGGGCATGATTTGGATGCATCAAGGGTAAGTGTAATTTCTTCCCAGGCTGTAGCACCGGCAGGCTCAATGGTAATAGCCATTGGCATGGAGCTGCCTCCACCAATTTTTACAAGTTTAGGATACGTTCCATCCGCCCCCATTCCATCAAATGCTACTACATTTTGCCAGGTGTCTTCTCCAATTTTAACACCGGAGTGCATCATCACCGAGTCGGCCATAAATAAAGCACTGTCAGGACATGTTAAGGAAACATCAAGGGTAAGGGTAATTTCATCAAATGCCGTGGCATCTTCAGGTTCAATGGTAATTGCATCTGGTACCTGTGCTATGGATGCTATCCCAAAAGCCAGAAATACAAGGATTGCACTGATTTTCAAAGTAAATTGTTTCATCATATTCATAATTTAAGTTAGTAATTGAATCAATTAAAACACAAATTTACAAAAAGTTCACAATTATGAAAGGTTAATTTAATATGAATTTTTTTTCTGCAAGTAAGTGTAGATTAAGGACTTTGATATATTTTATTTCTTGTTATGCTGATAACAAGTGGAATATGTATGATCATTTTTATTAATTTTACTGTGATTTATTTCGTATTTATCAATTAGATAAGCATATCTTTATAAAAAACGAGTTATAAATAATCAATTGAAAATTATGGTAAAAAAATTATTCACTAAGATGTGTGTTGTTTTGTCGGTATTGCTTCTGAGCAATTTGGCAATTTATGCACAAAGCGGTGAAGTGTCGGGAACAGTGACTGATGCTTCGAGCGGACAAACGCTGCCGGGTGTTACTATCATGATTAAAGGGACGATGATGGGAACTACAACGGATATTGATGGAAAATATGTCCTTAAGGTCGATCCGGGGGCAGTGCTTGTGTTTTCATACATTGGATTTGAGACCCAGGAGGTCACGGTCCAGCCAGGTTCAACAACCAATATTGTGCTGGAAGTAGCCGCTGCAGAACTTGAAGAATACGTGGTAATCGGTTATGGGATTCAGAAGAAATCTGATGCGACAGGATCAGTAACTGCAGTATCGGCTAAACAATTTAATACCGGTGCAATGAACTCACCTACCGACCTAATCTCAGGTAAAATTGCCGGGGTTCAGATTACAAGTAATAGTGGGGCACCAGGTGATGGTGCCACGATCAGGATTCGTGGAGGTTCTTCTTTAAGAGCGAGTAATGATCCTTTAATTGTGGTAGATAATGTACCTCTTGATGATGAAGGCGTTTCTGGGATGAGAAATCCATTGAATACAATTAACCCCAACGATATTGAAACTTTCACCGTGCTAAAAGATGCCTCAGCAACTGCAATTTATGGTTCAAGAGCATCGAATGGAGTTATTCTCATTACAACAAAAAAAGGTGCAAAGGGAGCAGCAGGTGACAAACCCTTTACGATTAGTTATAATGGTACCTTCTCCTTAAATGCTTTAACCAAGCGGGTTGAGATGTTGGATGGCGATGAATACCGTGCCCTGGTTAATGAAAGGCATGAAGGCTCAGAAAGCGTTTTAGGATTGTTAGGCGACCAGAATACCAACTGGCAGGATGAAATATACAAAAATTCTTTTGGCATGGATCACCACGTAGGTGTTGCAGGTGCTGTTGGCTTTTTGCCATACCGTGTTTCTGCGGGATTTTCTGACCAGGATGGGATATTGAAAAATGATAATATGAAGCGGACAACCATTGGCGCCAGTTTAAATCCTAAATTTTTGGATGATCATCTGCAGGTCAATGTGAATGTGAAGTCGGTTTTTGTGGACAATACTTTCGCCGATAGGGGCGCCATTGGCGGAGCTTTACAATTTGATCCGACCAAACCGGTACTTGATTCGGAAAGTCCCTATGGTGGATACTGGACATGGACCCAGGATAATGGCGTGCCTAAAGGGATTGCTCCGGCAAACCCGGTAGCTTTATTGAATATGCGCGATGATATTTCAAAAGTTAACCGATTGATCGGGAATGTGCAACTGGATTATAAACTTCATTTCTTGCCTGAACTTCGTGCAAACCTGAATTTGGGCTATGATAAGTCCAACAGCGATGGATCAGTGAATGTGCCTATCGAAGCTGCATGGGAATACGACGAGTTAAATGGTGGAGGTTACAGAAGCGAATATGAACAGGAAAAGAATAACGAGCTGATGGAATTCTACCTGAATTATACCAAGTCCTTAGATAACATCAACAGCAAGTTTGATGTAATGGTCGGACATTCATGGCAGCATTTCAAACGTACAGATTATTCAATTTCAGGAAACCAGGAATGGACATGGGATATGGATACTACGGATAACCGAACCGAATATTATCTTCTTTCATTTTTTGGAAGATTTAATTATACTTTTAAAGACAGGTACTTGCTAACCTTTACGCTGCGTAATGATGGAACATCAAGGTTTTCTCCTGACACGCGATGGGGACTCTTCCCTTCACTGGCTTTTGGTTGGAAAATACTGGATGAACCCTGGATGAATAAGGATGGTTTATTTTCACAGTTGAAACTTCGTTTGGGATATGGAATTACCGGACAACAGAAGATCAGTGACAATGATTATCCATATCTTCCACGATATACCTTCAGTAATAATGCTGCACAATATCAGTTAGGAAATATTTTCTATACTACACTCCGTCCCGAGGGTTATGATGCCAACATCAAATGGGAAGAAACCACAACCTATAATTTAGGGTTTGATTATGGTTTCGAAAACGACAGGTATTATGGTACCCTTGATTTTTATTTAAGAGAAACCAAAGACCTGATCAACTTTATACCTGTTCCTGCAGGGTCTAACCTCACTAACTATTTATTGACAAATGTAGGCGACCTTGAAAACAGGGGGGTTGAATTTTCAATTTATACTAAACCCATCGTGAAAGATGATTTTATATGGGAAGTAGGATTTAATGCTACCTATAATAAAAATGAAATCACAAAGCTTACTGCTATTGACGATCCAAATTATCTTGGTGTTTATACTGGTGGAATTTCAGGGGGTGTAGGTAATAATGTTCAAATCCATAGCGTAGGTTATCCGGCCAGTTCATTCTTCATGTATGAGCAGGTTTATGATACTGATGGAAATCCGATTGAAGGACTTTATGTTGACCGCAATGGTGATGGGCAGATTTCAGAAGAAGATAAATATCATTATAAAGATCCCGCCGCTGACTATTGGTTCGGGATTTCTTCGAACATTGATTATAAGAAATGGAATTTTTCTTTTTCAGGAAGAGCTAATTTCGGGAATTATGTGTATGATAATGTAAGCTCTGAAAATTCATACTATGAAAGGTTATACAGGGCTGAAGGGCCATACCTTGGTAACGTAAGATCCAATATCAGGGAGATCAATTTCAACTCTCCGCAATACTGGTCGAACTACTTTATTAATGATGGTTCGTTTTTCAGAATGGATAATATCAGATTAAGTTATCGTTTTGATAAAATCATTAATGGGAAAGCCAACCTGCTTATCTCTGCCACTGTGAACAATGCATTTGTTATAACTAAATATGGTGGTCTTGACCCAGAGATTAATGGAGGGATAGATAACAATATCTATCCACGTCCAAGAGTATATGTGTTGGGGATTAATTTTCAGTTCTAACGGTAAAATTTTGAAATCATGAAATATACATTAAAATACACAATAGCAATAGCAGGAATTTTTCTGATGATGGTTTCCTGTTTAAAGGACCTGGACACGGTACCTATTGATCCTGACGCTGTAACAGCAGCCTCTGTTTATGACGATCCTGCCTCTTACAAAATGGTATTGGCAAAATTATATGCCGGTCTTGCTGTCTCTGGGCAACAAGGGCCTGCCGGTCAGGGTGATATCAGCGGTATTGATGAAGGTTTTGGACAGTATTTGAGAGGCTACTGGTATATGCAGGAACTCACTACAGATGAAGCCGTGATTGCCTGGAACGACCAGACCATTAAAGATCTGCATTATCAAACCTGGAGCCCGAGTGACGTTTTTATTACCGCATTTTATTATCGTATTTTTTATCAGGTAGCGGTTTGTAATGAGTTCATCCGTGAAACTACTGATGAGAAATTAGATGAGAGAGGAGTAAGCGGAGAACTTAGAACAGAGATTGAAACCTTCCGTGCTGAAGCACGCTTCTTAAGAGCTCTAAGTTACTGGCATGCACTGGATGTTTTCGGGAATGTGCCCTTTGTTACGGAGGAAGATAAAGTAGGCGCTTTTTTCCCGGAACAGATAAACAGGCCTGATCTGTATTCTTATATAGTCGGCGAATTAGTAGCTATCGAAAACCAGTTGGTTGATGCTGGCCAAAATGAATACGCCAGGGCAGATAAAGCGGCTGCCTGGACACTCTTGGCCAAAGTTTACTTAAATGCAGAGGTTTACACTGGCACCGCCAGAAATACAGAATGCGTTACCTATTGTAATAAGGTAATCAACTCAGGGGTATATGATCTAGAAGCGGATTATAAGGATATTTTCCGTACCGATAATGATAATTCACCGGAAGTAATCTTCCCGGTGGCATTTGATGGCATTCATACACGAACTTATGGTGGAACTACCTTCCTGGTGCACGCAGCAGTGGGTGGTGACATGAATCCTGCCGATTTTGGGATAGATGATCCTTGGGGTGGATTAAGGACTACCAGTGCATTTGTAAATAAATATGCAGATGTAACAGGCGAAACCGATAGCAGGGCCATGTTCTTTACCGAAGGACAAAATCTGGAAATTGAAGACATGTCATTATTCACTGAAGGGTATGCCATTACCAAATGGAGAAACTTAACTTCAACCGGACAACAGGGTTCTGATATTTATTATGTGGATACTGATTTTCCTATGTTTCGTTTAGCTGATGTTTACCTCATGTATGCTGAGGCTGTATTGCGTGGAGGATCGGGAGGAGATGCCGGAACTGCCGTAGGGTATATCAATATGCTTAGACAAAGAGCTTATGGGGATAATTCAGGTGATATCGCAAGTGGAGATCTTAATCTTGATTTAGTTTTGGACGAAAGAGCCAGGGAATTATTCTGGGAATGCCATAGGAGAACAGATTTAGTAAGATTTAATTATTTTACTACCAGTGAGTATGTATGGCCCTGGAAAGGAAATGTTAGTAATGGTGTGGCCACTGATAGCAAATATAATTTGATGCCTATTCCTTCGGCTGATCTTACTGCAAACCTCAATCTTTCCCAAAACCCGGGTTATTAATATTAACATCTAAATTTGATTGAAATGAAAAAAATAACATTAATAATCATCATACTCTTAGGGCTAGGAGTTTTCCTTTCATGTGAAAAAGAATTACGCGACCCTAAGTTGGACCCCAGCCAGTCGACTGCGCCGGCAATTACGGGCCCATCAGATGGACAAGCCTTTGTTTTTACTGAAGAACAGGCCGAGGAAGTTTTTGCGACCTTTCAATGGTCGGATGCACTTTATAATATTTCCGGATTGGAAAATACAAAGTATATTCTTCAGATGGATAAAGCCGGGAATAATTTTGCCAATATGTATGAGTTGGTCAATACTACTGAAACCACTTACGCGATGAAGGGGGGAGCAATGAACAAAATTTTACTGAGTTTGGGTAACCCGGCTGATAGTGTAATTAATTATGAATTTCGCTTATATTGTTATGTAAGCTCCGACTCAGATATTACAGATCTTTACTCAAGTGTAATTTCATTAAGTTTTACCTGTTATGAAGCACTGGTAGAGAGTAAATCCATATATCTGCTGGGAGATGCTACTCCTGTAGGATGGGATAATATGGCCGCACTGGAGATGGTTCAAATAGGTGAAGGGGTTTTTGCAAGGGTTGAAACACTTGATCCAGCTGGAGAATGGTTCAAGTTTATTTCTGTTCTTGGATTCTGGGCGCCACAATGGGGTACCGATGAAACAGGAACTGCTGAATTAGGCCCACTTGTTTACAGGCCCGATGAAGCAACTGCTGATCCTCCGGCTATGCCCAGCCCGGATGTTTTGGGTGCTTACTACATTGAAGCGGATACCGTAAATTTAAGTTATCGTACCTTCCTTACTTCAGGTGAATTATACCTGGTGGGTTCTGCTACCTTGGCAGGCTGGGATAATACGGCAGCTCTTCCGTTTACAGAAGTTGAACCGCACGTTTTTGAAATAACTACTTCGCTTATTGATGGTGGTATGAAATTCCTGGAGATTGTTGGAGCATGGGCTCCTCAATGGGGTACTGATGATACGGCCACTGGTTTAGGCGGGCCATTGATTTACAGGCCTGATGAGCAAACAACCGATCCGGCTGAAGTTCCTTCACCAGGTACAGGAACTTTTAAGATCAGGGTGGATTTAACGACTATGTCGTATACCACAGAAGCACAATAAAGTGCATTATAAATATTAAAAAAGCCTGTCCCGCTGAGGGACAGGCTTTTTAATCAGATTAGTCAATTTTAAATTTTGCTTTTCGTTCTGATTAAATAGGGATTCCTTTCGTGTCTTTATAAAATTTGTCATAATGTTTACTTCTTAAAAATACAAAAATGAAATATTTTACAGTACCCGTGCTATTTCTATCCATTTTAATCTCTTCACTAAGTTCTGCACAAACCCTCTATTCTGACCCCGAGTTAGCAACCGCTGATGAGTTTATAACTGTCTATTTTAATTCCACAGGAACACCCCTGGAGAATTATAGTGGTGACGTTTATACCCATTCCGGAATTACTATTGGAGATAATCAATGGCAATATGTTATTGGAACCTGGGGCAATAATTCTCAACAGCCTCAGCTTACTAAAATCAGCTCCAATCTCTATAAACTGGAAATGGACCCAAGTATACGTAGTTTTTACAGTGCACCTGGTTCCGCTGATATTACAGAATTGTGCATGGTATTCCGGAGTGAAGATGCAGGAACTCAATCATCTGATTTATTTTTACCTGTATTTTCCAACGAATTAGGAATTGTAATCCAATCGCCAACAGAGGATAATGTAGTGATTATTGAAGGAGATTCACTTCTTGTTTCAGCCGTTAGCCCTCTCGCTGATAGTATATATCTTTATTTAAATGATGAAGAAATTGCTGCCGTTGAAGGCATTTATATTGATTATACCATAATTGCTGAAAATCCTTCACCTTCGGGTGAATATCAGTGGGTAAAAATAAAAGCCATAAAAGATATGGAAATGGTAACCGATTCATTTAGCCTTCAGGTAATCCCACCTCCACCTGTTATTGAATTACCGGTAGGTATGAAGGATGGGATTAATTATCTTTCTGACACCTCTGTGCTTTTATCCTTATTCGCACCAGGAAAAGATTTTGTTTTTGTAATCGGAGAATTTAATAATTGGGAATATACCCTTGATTATTACATGAATATTACCCCGGACGGTAACCGGTATTGGATTGAAATTAACAATCTCGTGCCAGGTCAGGAATATGCTTTTCAGTATGTTATTGATGCCTATACTTTAATAGGTGACCCCTATTGCGAGAAAGTTTTGGATCCCTGGAATGACCAGTATATAAACAATTCTACCTATCCAAATCTAAAACCTTATCCTTTATCAAACAATCAGGGGATCATGTCAGTTTTACAAACCAACCAGGAAGAATATGTATGGCAAAATACAGACTTTGAACCACCTGCAATTACTGACCTGGTGGTGTATGAACTTTTAGTAAGGGATTTTTCCAATCAGCATACTTTTAATTCACTAATAAATAAAATAGATTACTTCAAAACACTTGGTATTAATGCCATTGAATTAATGCCAGTGAACGAGTTTGAAGGGAACCTCAGCTGGGGGTATAATCCTAATTATTATTTTGCCGTAGATAAATATTATGGCCCGAAAAATACCCTGAAGGCTTTTATTGATGCATGCCATGCTGAAGGAATAGCAGTAATACTTGATGTAGTATACAACCACTCTTTTGGAACTTCGCCTTATGTACTGATGTATTGGGACGGGGCTTCCAACGCACCTTCTGAAGATAGTCCGTTTTATAATGTCGTTGCCAAACATGATTATAATGTAGGTTATGATATGAACCACGAAAGTCAAGCCACCAAAGAATATATCAGCAGGGCATTAAAATTCTGGCTCGAAGAATTTAATGTTGATGGCTATCGTTTCGACCTTTCTAAGGGATTTACCCAAACCAATACTTTGGGTAATGTGAACCAATGGGGTCAATACGACCAGTCCAGGATAAATATTCTTGAAGCTTATGCTGATTCTATTTGGGCAATAAATGAAGATGCCTATGTTATTCTTGAGCATTTCGCCGATAATTCAGAAGAAAAAGTATTGGCTAACGATGGTTTGATGATATGGGGGAACATGAACTATAACTATTTGGAAGCAGCTATGGGGTGGACAGCAAATTCGAATATTTCATGGGCATCTTACCAGGCAAGGGGATGGGATGATCCGCATGCGGTGGTATATATGGAAAGCCATGATGAAGAGCGTATGATGTATAAAAACTTAACCTATGGCAATTCATCTAATTCGGCACATAATGTTAAAGATACTACGGTTGCCCTGCGAAGGGTATTGCCTGCAGCTGCCATGTTTTTCACTATCCCTGGTCCAAAAATGATCTGGCAGTTTGGCGAGTTGGGATATGATTATACAATTGATTATAATGGCCGTACCGGGCCTAAGCCCATTCGCTGGGATTATTACGATGATTACAGGCGAAAATTGGTATATGATGTATATAGTGAGCTAATCAATTTAAAGACGACCTATGCCACTTTCCGGACCACTGACTTTGATATGTCGGTTAGCGGGGCATATAAACAAATTGCCCTAAACCATGCCGAAATGGATGCTGTTGCTTTGGCGAGTTTTAATGTAAATATGGGTTCCATGACTGTGAATTTCCCACATGATGGCAGCTGGTATAGTTATTTTGAGGGCGATACTCTTGAAGTTACGGGAAATTCTCACATGATTGATTTGGACCCAGGTGAATTCAGGATCTATACCGATGTAAAGCTTGAAACCCCTCAGATCGGACTTGGTACAATAGAACATGTCTCCGGGAAAGTTGGAATGATCAATAATATCTATCCTAATCCTGCCGAAGGGAACATAAATATTGACCTTAATGTGGAACAAAGCGGAAGGGTAAATATATCAGTGTATAATCTCGAAGGGCAAAAACTGGCTTTAATTTATTCCAGTGATTGTCATCCAGGGAATTACACCTTCAAATGGGATGGCATTACAGCGTGGCATACAAAGGTACTCCCGGGAATATATTTCTGTATTGTGGAGATGGATAGTCAACGGGAAGTTAGAAAAATAGTTATTAAATAAACGACAAATTACATTTTAGAGAAGGGATGAAATTTGCGGATATAGCAGGACTTGATGCAGTTAAGTCAAAGCTGATAAAAACAGTTGTCGATCATAGGGTAAGCCATGCCCAGCTTTTCCTTGGGCCTGAAGGTTCCGGGAAATTAGCCCTCGCACTTGCCTATGCCCAATATATCAATTGTACCGATAAACAAGAAAACGACTCCTGCGGGAAATGTGCCTCTTGTGTTAAGTACGATAAACTAATTCATCCCGATCTTCATTTCATTTATCCTACTGCCCGGACGAAATCTTTTGATAAACCCATTAGTAAGAATTTTATCTCTGATTGGAGAAGCCTGGTACTCGAAACAAAAGGGATATTTAATCTTTCGCAATGGTACGAACAGATTCAAGTGGAAAAGAAACAAGCCATTATTAATGTTCGTGATTGCAATGAAATAATTACCACACTGAGTTATAAGTCATACGAAGCGGAGTACAAAGTAATGATCATCTGGATGGTCGAGAAGTTGTTTCACGCTGCTGCGCCAAAAATCCTTAAAATACTGGAAGAACCCCCCGATAAAACATTGTTTATATTAATTTCTGAAAACCAGGAGCAAATTATCAATACTATTTTATCCAGAACCCAGTTGGTAAAGATTCCGTACTTTGATAAGGAGGATATCCGGCAAATGTTAACGTATGAAGGTCATCAGCCAGGTGTTGTAAATGAAGCGGTAAATATATCGGGAGGCAACTATATTGCGGCCAGAAAAGTGGTAGGTCAGTCCGATGAACCTGAGATGGGATTTAGTTGGTTTTCTGAATGGATGAGAATTTGTTATAAAGGGCAATTTCAGAGTATGATTGATTTTGGAAGCGAGTTTTCAAAACAAACAAGAGAAACCCAAAAGTCACTTTTAAAGTATGCATTACGAATGATAAGGGAGTCGGTAATGATAAATATCGGTGAAGACAAGCTGGCGCACTTAAGCAAAAATGAGAAAGAGTTTGTAGCTAAGTTTCATCCTTTTATCAACCAGAGAAATGTGCAAATGCTACACACAACGTTAAATGATTCTATCTTTCATATTGAAAGAAATGCCAATCCGGGGATACTTTTTTTAGATATGTCGATTAAATTTGCCCGCTTAATTAAAATGTGATTTTACCGGAAAGAAAGATTAATTTTTTTTTCAGGGGACTAATAATTACTACATTTGCTAATTATATTACGTGATGGAAAACAATACTCAAACAGATAATATACAAAATCCTTTTTTTACCAGGGGTTGCTGTGCCCCCCCTGATCCTAATAATCCTGGTTGTTTTAAGCCCTCATGTGCGAAACTTGATTCGTTCGACTGGCTTAAAAATATTGAGCTTTCATCGGAAAGGAACCGGGACGAATATGTCGAAGTCAGGTTTAAAAACAGCAAAAAGGAATTTTTTAAGGTACTCTACGAAATCAAACTTTTAGAGGGAGATATTGTGGCAGTAGAGTCTTCGCCGGGTCATGATATTGGCATTGTAAGCCTTACAGGAGAAGCTGTTAGCCTGCAGATGAAAAAGAAAAAATTCAAGGTAATACCCGATGAGATGAAAAAGGTATATCGCAGGGCACGTCCGTCGGATATTGAACGATGGATTGCCTCTGTTGAACTTGAAGAAAAAACACTTTTTGACTCCCGAAGGGCTGCTGTTGATCTTAAATTGCAAATGAAGATCAATGATGTGGAATACCAGGGTGATGGCACCAAAGCTATATTTTATTATACCGCAGAAGACCGGGTCGACTTTAGGGAACTGATAAAGGTTTTGGCAGATAAGTTTAAAGTAAGGATTGAGATGCGCCAGATTGGAGCACGACAGGAAGCAGCTCGTCTGGGAGGCATCGGTTCATGCGGACGAGAAGTCTGTTGCTCTACATGGCGCACTAATTTTAGCTCAGTATCTACCAATAATGCAAGGGTACAGCAATTGTCACTTAATCCTTCAAAACTTGCCGGTCAATGTGGGAAACTGAAATGTTGCCTCAATTACGAGCATGCCACTTATGTAGAAGCATTAAAGGAATTTCCGGATACCGAAATTATTCTGAAAACTAAAAAAGGCGATGCTGAATTTCAGAAAGCGGACGTTTTCAAACGTTCAATCTGGTACTCTTACATTGGCGATTATTCAAGTATGATGGCCATTCCATTGGATGAGGTAAAAAAGATCATTGAAATGAATAAGAAAGGCACAACACCTCCTAATCTTGAAGATTTTGCCGAAACGCTGGAACAAAAAGCCGAATACACCAATGAAATGGAAAATGATGACTTCTATCGTTTTGATGAAGATAACTTAAGTTAAACCCGAATTAAAATTCTTGTGAAGAATTCAATTTTCTGCAATTCGAAATTACTTCCTGTTTTACTTCTATTGGTTGTGTTACAATCCTGCAACCCAGACAGCTTTTTTGAAAAGAATAAAGTTGTGAAAAAGGCAAGTTGGGATGCCCTGGATACCATACAATTTAGAATAGATGTTCTTGATACCCTGCAGGCTTATAATTTTTACCTCAATGTGAGACACAATACAGACTACTCCTATAGCAACCTGTATCTCTTTGTGGGTATCCGGTATCCCGACAAAACTTACTCTCGCGATACCATCGAACTAATTTTAGCCAGGCCAGATGGCAAGTGGCTCGGAAAAGGATTCGGGAAGTTAAAAGAAAACAATATTCTGATAAAAAAAGGATTGCAATTTCCATATGTGGGGCTTTACCGTTTTGATTTCCAGCAAGCCATGCGCGAAGAAACCCTGAAGGGGATTGAAGACGTGGGGATTCGCCTCGAAAAAATAAATTAGGCAGCAAATAGAAAACATGTCTACCCGCTGCCTAAAATTATATTTAAAAATTAATTTCTGCTTAATTCTTCCAACTCTAAATTCATAGCGGCTTTCACGGCATTTTTAGAATCCACTGCAGGGTCAACCTGAATGATCTGTCCATTAGGTTTGAAAAGATTTACAGCTTCTTCCTCTGTATTATACTGTGCTACCTTCTTACTTTCTCCATTGGCTTCAAGGTACCATGCGATGTCCTCTGAATTGTATACCAGGTCATATGACTGGCCTGTTTTTTCACCGTCTAATTGGGTAACATGGAATTTGTTCTTCGTGGCCGTAATTTCATAATTAATACCATTGTTCTCTACCAATTGTACTTCTTTTTGGTTTTCATGCATTGCCATAGGATTACTTCCCGTCCAGAATTCAACCGTGTTAAGGATTACTCCATCAATTAATAGCGTCACGCTATAAACAGGGATAATGATCATAGCGAGGAACACAAGTTCCTGGGCAGCTTTTCCATCCAAACTGGTATTCCAGTCGTAAAGGCTGTTAGTTAATTTAAAGGATCCGATACATCCTGTTTGAAACAACATGGCAAATACAAAAACTACTGCCAGCATTAAAGATTTAATTTTTCGCATAAGATTTAGTTTTAATAGGGTTAATTACTAATTTTTATTTGCTTGATTTCCATTTAATACCACAACCAATTCCTGGTTTTTGATTTTTACTGATTTCTTTTCCTGCTATAATTGCATCCAGTGCAGCACGGATATCTTTACCTGTAACAGCTAGTCCGTTACCCGGGCGGGAGTCATCTAATTGGCCCCGGTATACACAATTAAGAGATTGATCAAATATATAAAAATCCGGCGTGCAGGCTGCGTTATAAGCTCTGGCTATATCCTGGGTCTCATCATAGAGGTATGGGAAAGGATATCCAAGCTTTTCAGCCCAGAATTTCATTTTTTCCGGTGAGTCTTCTGGATAGTTGATGACGTCATTCGAAGAAATAGCTACAAAAGAAATACCCCTTGGGAAGTAATCATTTGCTAATCTTACCAATTCATTGTTCACATGCTTAACATAAGGGCAGTGGTTACAAATAAACATGATAACTGTTGCAATCTCTGATTTAACGTCCTTTAGTGTTTTTTGGATTCCGGAAATCGTATCTAACAATTTAAAATCAGGAGCCCGAAATCCCAGTGGGTTCATTTTACTTGGTGTAGCCGCCATAATCTCTTTAATAGTTTTCTTTTCAAAACAGCAAAAGTCTCAAAAAGTTAACGTATAACTAACTTTTTGGTATAAATATTTTTTTCATTTTTAAGTTGAATAAAGTAAATCCCCGGCATTATTTTGTTTATGTCAATTAAATATGTACCCTTTTCACTGGATGCAATAAATTCTTTTGATGTTAATACAACACCATTAGGTGCAAAAATTCTGATTTGGTAGTTAGTTGATACTATTTCATTGAAATGAATAAATAGTTGCTCTGATGCGGGGTTTGGATAAAACGTAATTCCATTCTTAAGCGGGGAAAACGCACTTATTGCAGTAAGATTGCTTTCATAATATGCTTCCCATCCTGGTTTATTGACCGTAGGATTTGAAGAGAAAGCCACCATCATCTTTCCTGAGTAAGATGTAACTGGAGGAGGTAAGGCAGCAGAACTATATGTTCCAGAATAAGTTTCCAGCATTTGATTCGTGCCGGCATCATAGATTTTCACTTCATCTTTAAATTCTTCAGTGTCAAAAGAAGTAAAATAAATGGTTACTTCACTGGCATCTGTAGGTTGGATGTTCCACATGCAGGCCGAACCATTTCTGTAATAAAAGTCTCCGCTACCATCACTAAAGGAATCATCGGGTTCAGTAAATATTTGCATTCCATTACACCAAACCGGTTGAGTTGAATGATAACTCAGAAACCAACCCGCTTCTATATTTGTACTGTTGCTTTCAAAATGCACCAATACCTTGTTGCCTGTAGATGTAATGGTACCCGGAATAGCATTGCCAGAAAACATCCCTAGAATGGGATCCGTATCAAATTCGCCATCATAAAGGGTAATAATATCCTCATTGAGTTCTGTATTAATCCGATCAAAATTGAGGCTTATATAGCTCACTGAATCTTGAATGCTCTGGGTGCTGATCAACCACGTGCAATCCAGGTTATTGTTGTAATTGTATTGAGGACCGCTGCCATCCTCTAATGTGCCATTGAGAGAAGTGAGCACTTCAGGGGTGTTGCAATAGGGTGGATAGGTGTATGTTTCTGTATCGGGGGAGGCATGAATGATAAGTTCCTGAGCAAGGTTAAAGTTGGAACCACCCGGGCTAAGGTTATCCAGGTAAAAGTATCCGTCGTAAGAACCCCCCCAACCCCAGTTGAAATGAAAATATTCTTCCGTTTGGTAGCCATCTACTATAAATGCATGACCATTAATGTTAGGTACCGACCATCCCGCATAATACATGGGGATGCCCTGATCCAGATGAGCCACAATAGTGCTGTCCCAGTCAAGGCTAGTACTATCGCGGTATAAATATTCCGTTTCAGGTGCAAATTTAAAATGGGTACGTAAGGCATAAGCGGCTTTGTGGTTATACATGCCAGAGCCATTCGGGCCATAAACCATATCTACAGCCGCCCCGAGGTGAAAAAGTAATTCGGCAACTGCAATATTGGGCTGATTCAGTGTGTTAGACATACTGTTCCATTGATAATCTGTTTCTTCAAAACTGGCGGATATTGTTCCATAATCTGGATGCTGATAGGAGTATGAACCTATTCCATTGTCAGGCCATCTGAAATAATAACAAAGTTGTCCCATAGCAGTTGCAACACAACCAGTATAACAATATCCGCCGGGACCACCGGGATCCTGCGGACACATCTGGTTATAAAATTGTCCCTGATCCCAGTTTGAAATTAACATGGGTTCCACAGAATCATCTTTGGTTAGTTTTTTCAATTTTGATGGGCCGGATTTCAGCAATCTTTCCCATTCGGCAGTGATTTCCGGAGATGGAATTATTTTTTTCTGAAGGGCAAATTCCATTTGCTTTTTGTATTGTAAAATCCATGCACTAAAAGCCGGGTGTTGATCTTCTTCTTTGTATCCATTGTTAAAAGAATATGCCAATACCGGTTTAACCGATCTGTCAGGGGATACCAGTACAAATCCTACCGGGTTTAGGTTAACTGCATAATATACCAGTGTTTGGTTGTACATTACCGGAATCACCTCAGAAATATGTATACCGGAATAGTGAATTGGATCAGATGTCGCTCTTTCGAAATAAAAATGGGTTGCTGCGGTTTTAACTTCGGCCTCACTTACTGATTGACATAAAGCATTGAGGTGAATAATAAAGATACTGAATACAAAGAGAAGAGTGCTTTTCATGGGATTTGTATTTTTGTATAAAATTAGTAAATATTCTAAATTGAGATAATAGGACCAACTAATAACTGCTATAATGGAAAGAAAACTTGTTTTAAGCGGAAATACGGTATCATACAGATTAGAGGGTAAAGGGAATACAATTGTTTTACTGCACGGTTTTTTGGAGTCAAAAACGATGTGGAATTTTTTTTCAAGGCAGTTGTCAAAGAAATTTCAGGTTCTCAGCATCGATTTGCCTGGACATGGTAAAACAGATGTTTTCTCTCAAATTCATACGATGAAATTAATGGCCGAAGTTGTAAATACAGTATTAGAAAACGAAAGAATTTCGAAGTGTGCGATGGTAGGCCATTCGATGGGCGGCTATGTGACAGCTGAATTTGCATCTCTTTTTGCAGCAAAATTATCAGGTATTTGTTTTTTTCATTCCCAGGTAGAAGGAGATGATGATGAAGCAAAAAAAAACCGCGACCGTACTATCGAACTGATAGAAAAATATAAAGTGAGCTTTATCAGGAGTTTTATTCCTGACCTATTTGCGCCTGAAAACCTTGAACTCTATACTAGTGATATAGAAAAACTCAAAGCTGAAGCTGGCCTCATGACTGAGGGCGCTATAGTGTCTGCATTGCATGGGATGAAACAAAGAATGGATTACCTGGAATTGATTTCAACATTGCCATTTCCAGTTGCATTTGTAGCGGGAAAAAAAGATGTCCGGATTCCTCTTGAAAAAATATTTTCACAAGTTAAAATTCCTCCACACGGTGAAATCCTTGTCATGGAAAATGTTGGACATATGGGACATATTGAATCGAAAGAAAAGACACTGGCTTTTGTGCAGTCTTTTTGTGAAAGGCTATGGTAATACAAGCGATTTATCTAATCAACGTTACCGTCCCTGAAAATTGAGTTTCATTAGGAAAGAAAGGGTTTCCTTCAAAATCATCTGTTGATAATATCCATGTGTACACTTCCATGGGGCAAGGTTTGCCGTTAAAGGTACCATTCCAGAACTCTTTGGGGACACGCGTGTGAAAAACCATTTCACCCCAGCGGTTGAATACCATAAACTCGTATTCCACTTCTACATCATAGGTTGTAATAATCTCAAGTTTATTATTTTGCCCTTCTGGTACAAATGCATTAGGAATAAAAAATTGAAAAGGCAATGGTTCCACCAAAATTGTATCAGAAGATTTACATCCATTATTATCCCAAACATCTACCCAGTATTTCCCGGGAATTTCAATAATTAACTCTTGATCAACCGATCCATTATTCCATAGGTACTTCGTCTGATAGCCGGCATCGATGTAAACCTGCGACTGGTATTCAATTTCAAAGTCTTCTCCCAGGTCGACTTCGGGTAATGGCAATAAATGTAAAAAAGCATCATCCGAATCGGTACCGCAGGAATTTGTCACTTCAATGGTTATCTGCCCTTCCTGACATACGTAAAACCATGGATTATTTTCTTCAGGGATATTATTCCACATATACGTGCTGTAACCTTCGGGTACTTCAATTTTAATGGTATCTCCTTCACATATGTTTAAGTCCGCACCAATTTCTACCTGTGGTAAAGGGAGGATTGTTACGGGTGATGATATTTCAGTTTGAGTAGTAAGGTGGTAATAAATTGCACTTACGGTATACACCCCGGGTGAAGTAAAAAAGTGGGAGACATTATATCCCATTGTGGTGTTCAGGTCACCACTGTCAGGATCATCAAAATTCCATTTAACGGAATCAATATTAGTTACTGAAATTGAGGAGAAGAATATTTCCTGGTCAATACAGTTGTTCTCGATCAAAAACCAGGGATTGTTAAAATAACTTTGAATAAAGGTAGGAAGACCTTCTTTACTTTGTCTGCCGCCGAGATCAACTCCAATCTCTTCAAATCCACAATCAATACCTTTTAAATAGGGTTGATTGATACGGCTTAAATAAAATTTGGATTTACGTGCGATGTAAATTTTACCGTCAGAAGCCATTTGCAGCGCACCTCCAAAAGCATTCGACAGCACCCCTATCACTACCCTTGAATTGATCACATCCTGTGGGGAACCAGCACTGATGTCCCATTGGTAGATTTTATCTCCATTTCTTTCACTGGCATAAAGGAATTCAGCTCCTGCCGAAAATTCAACACCATAGGGCATGGTATCTACCGGTAATTCAATGGGATTTGAAATCTGGCCTGTAAGATCATTGAAATCGAATAACTCAACTTTATCCTGGCCTAATATGGCGACAGCAAGTTTATTCCCGTCAGGGGAAACCTTCATATACCCAATCCCGTCGCGGTCGTTTCCATTGTTCTCCCCATGATACGACCCTACTATAGAGTATATCGGGTTTTCAATATCTATCCCTTCAGATGTTACCAGGAAAGCTGCAAATCTTCTGCTTTCCCATTCATGCATGATTACCCAGATTCCATAATCATTCTGATGGTGCACAGATGTAATCCTTTCGGTAGAATTAGAAGATAATAATTTATTACTGGCCACTACCTTACCTGATCCATTATTTTGTTCAAGGTCAACCAGAGAATAATGCAAACCTGTATGTTGAAATTCAAGTGAATTGACAGAAAAAATATAAAACTTTTTGGCGACATTTGGAATGGGAACAATTACCCCGGATTGTGTGGCTGAAGAGCTTCCCTTGAGTGACGTATCTGCATTTATTAACTGATGCATAGCATTGTAAACTTTCAAGCCATCCGTGTATAACAGTAAATCACCTTCCGGGCTTGATATGGCAGAACATCCTTCAGCTGTGCTGATCTTGCCATTTGTCAAAACCTGTGGATTGCCTGATTTAAAGCTTAGTCCTGCCTTTCCTCCAAAGTACCAGATGAGGCCTTCTTTCTGCCCGAAAGAGGAAATGGAAAATATAATAAACAGGATGGCTATTACCAGACGCATATATTTTGGACAAAGAAATTGGAGATCCGATTGCTTAGCATTGACGTTTACATAAACAAATTTACAACAATTTGTTGTCTTGATCATTGAGGTATAATCCATTTTTATTTGAAATAACCTACTCATTGTCGTTTATGTTTTCAAAAAAATAAACCCTGCCAACGAATTAAGAACAAGCAGCATTTATTTGGATGGTAGTAATCACTTAATGCTGACAGGGTTCAGGGATTTAGTGCCTTAAAACTAGGGAATGTTTTCACTTCTTCCAATGGAAAACAAGTTAACGGTAGAAAAAAATCAGGAAACGGTTTTTTATTTATTTATTTCAAATGAGGAATATCAAAACGGATGATAACAGCATACACCCGAGTCTACGGTGCTAATCTTGAAATTTGCCATACATTATCTTCAAGGGAATATAGAATGCGATCATGAAGCCTGTTGGGGCGGCCCTGCCAAAACTCAATTCGCTCTGGGATAAGACGAAAAGCCCCCCAGTTATCCGGACGTTTTACTCCTGTTTCTCCAACCTCTTTTAAATACTTTACCCACTTTTCCTCAAGGTATCTCCGGGATGGAACTTTTTCACTTTGAGGCGAAACCGCGCCACTTATTCTGCTTTCCAGCGATCTGGAGTTGAAATAACTGTCGGATTCAAGAGAAGTTCCTTTTTCAACCTTCCCTTCAATTCTTATTTGCCGCTCCAATTCTTTCCAGAAAATCAGCATGGATGCAAAAGGATTTTCGGTCAACTCTTTACCCTTACGGCTGTTATAATTGGTAAAAAATGTAAAACCCTTAGTGTCAAATTTTTTCAGTAGAACAGTTCGTAAAGAGGGTTTCCCCGCACTGGATGAGGTACCTAATGTTACAGCATTCACATCGATAATATCTGCATGCATGGCCTGTTCAAACCATTTATTAAAAAGGCTCATTGGATCCTGTTCAAGGCTGTTGTCGGACAGTTCACCACGCTTATACTCTTTGCGAAGGGATTCAATATTCATAATTATTTTGTAGGTTTGAACCAATTATTAAACAATTATTTCATGGGAAGGTTTGCCCTGATCCGAAAAAAAGAACGATGGTCTGCCACCTGGCTGGGGAACATAGTAAAAATCCTGATCCTGCTAATTGTAGTTTGGATTTATGTTGTAAATATAAGGACTTATCTGGCGCCAGTGGAACCCATTGAGGCCAGGGTGCTTGTTGTGGAGGGTTTTATTACCGACTATGCCATTGAAGAATCTATGCATATTTTCAACGAGGGGAATTATGATTTGATGATCGTGACCGGAAAAAAAAGAATAAAAGGGGCCCATCTTGATCATTTTACTAATGACGGGGAATATTCAGCAGCTACATTAAATTATATGGGATTTGATATGAAAAAACTCAAAGTCGTGGAAGTAGCCTTTGACGTTACCAGGGACCGAACCTATTACAGTGCATTGTCAGTTAAAAAATGGCTGGACAAAAATTTGCCGGGTTGCAGGGCCGTTAACCTTATCACCCTTGGATGTCATGGCCGACGCTCCCATTATCTTTTCCAGGAGGCTTTTGGAGAAACTATTGAGGTTGGAATTATTTCGATAGAAAGCAAAAGTTATGATCCGATAAAATGGTGGTCTACAAGCTTCGGGTTCAGAGAGGTGACAAATGAAACCTTCGCCTGGATTTATGGCCGGTACTTTTTCTTTCCAAAGGATTCCGAATAAAGTTTTACTACTTTTGCTCCCATAATAGTTTATTGAAACAACATCGCAGAAATTGGATAAACAAATCAAAATAAGAAATAAGAAAGCCTCCTTTGAATACTTTTTAGTGGAAAGGTTTGTAGCAGGTATCCAATTGTTAGGGACAGAAATTAAATCTATTCGTACCGGAAAAGTGAGCCTGGCCGAAGCCTATTGCAGCTTTAAAAATGGTGAACTTTTTGTTAATAATATGCACATTGCCGAATACCAGTTTGGTACTTACAATAATCATGAACCCAAACGTGACCGTAAACTTCTGCTCACCAAAAAAGAGCTAAAAAAAATCACTATTAAAGTAAAAGAAAAAGGGTTTACACTTATCCCTACTGTTTTGTTTATTAATGAAAAGGGTCTTGCTAAACTGGAATTTGCCCTGGCCAAAGGAAAAAAACTTTACGATAAACGGGATAGCATAAAAACCAAAGATACTGCGAGAGATATGGAAAGAAGGACGTTTTAATTTATTTGCTTTTTTTCTCTAACCTTTGCTTCCCAGAAAAAGAAAATCTTTCCGGGTAATATAACATCAATAAGTTTTTTGCCTAACAAACCTAAAAGCACTGCACAAGCTAAACAGCCAAGAATTAGCAAAATAATTATAAAAGTATTATTTGGAGTCAGGCCACTGGAAATTACCAGGGCAGAGGCTATGATGGATAAGAGAGTAACAATCCCGCTTAAAACTATCTTTTGAATCAGCATGGGAGTATTATAAGTTTTAAAGCGGGTAAAACCATCAATTAATCCTGTGAATAATGCAACAATCATAGTTAAAGGTAAAGTAATGATCATCACTTTATTAACAATGCTAAGTTCCTCAGAATAGAAGTCCGGGAAGAGAAAAGTAAAAAGAAATAGTAAAGGTATTGCACCCACAAAGGTTTGTGAGAAGTGAATAGCAATTGGGTGGAGATCAAGGTTCAATACCGTTAATCTTTTTCTGGACACTTTTTCTCTATAGGGTTCAAAAACTTTTCGGGGTAACCCGCAAGCAGGACAAACATCTCCAAGTTTTCCAGCTTCCATAACATATCCGCACGGACGGCATCTTACTAATTCTACCATTGCGCAAAGTTACTAATTCAATTTAAACCAGTATGAAAGAAATTGTTATTTAGATTTTTGGGCTACCCAGGCCAAAATTCAATCCTAGTGCCGAAATAATATTTCCATTAAGCTTAAGCAATGGATCGAAATTTTTGCCAAATGTATAAGTAATCACAAGATTATTGTTTATTTGGTAGTTGAATAATAAGGTCCATTTAAAATTAAAGTCATTTTGAGTTTTTGTTGTTTTTACACCATTTTCTATTGTCTGATCCAAAATAGTGCTTTGAGATCTTCCAATAAATTCAAACTCTGAAGTAAATTTATTAGAGGGCCATATAACAACTTTCCCTCCAAAGTCATAGCTGTTAGAGTATACAATAGAATCGTTGTTCAGGTATTGTTTAAAAAAGTCAACATCGTTTCTATAATATCTTGCTAAAATCAGATATTGTATCCAGGAATCTGTATTGTTTTGATAATATCCGGTTAACCATATTCCAGCTTTAGGAATTCTGCTATATTCAAAATCATTTGACGGAAAATTCAGTGACAAGGCACCGGTTAGTTCTAGTTGAAATCCAGCTCTGTTGGTTAAGTAATTCGTTATACTGTCTTCAATGTTTATAATTTCATGAGCTTTTTTCATATCACTTTTAATTGCGTCAATTTTATCTTCCCATGCATCAATGTTTTTTAAATCATCTTTATGAGCATCAAGAAAATAAAACATTTTATCAGCAATTTCTAAGCATTCTTCTTTAGTGATCTTTCGATAATAAGGATCATCTCCAAATGTGCTTTTGATAAAATCATCCCTGGATATATATTCAGAAATATAACGTTTCATTTCATCATAATTTGATATCTCAATATTATTCTTTTCAAGTTGTTGTTCGTTAATTAAAGTACTAAAAATCACATTCACTGCATTTATCCGCCTATTTAAAATAATCATATTAATTATTTTCTTTTTTTGCTCCTTAACCGGACTTTTATATATAATTGTTCTGAGACCGACCCCAATTGCATTTGAATTAATAGAATCATTTACTATTGATGAGGTAGTAGAACTAACTGAAAGTGATAAATTAGAATACATAGCTTTAAACTTGTCGGCTTCGAGATATTTAATCTCATCAACATTCTTCTTGTTTAACAACCAGTAAGGCATAAACTCGAGCGCATAATCATTTGGAACGGATAGAGAACCATTATCAGTAAAATTATTAAAGAGAGAAAGCTCAACATCTTTTACTGATTTTGGCCTTGAAATATCCGAAGGTTGAATTCCAATGATGGTTGAAGCTGGTGAGGATGGGGCTTTTAGCTTTTCTAAATCAACACCCGATTCCTGACCTATTATTTGGAGCGCAACGAAAACTAATGATAGCAGGTAGACTTTTTTCATTCGAATATAATAGTTAATTTAACAGTTGGATAGTCATCATCTGTTTCAGGTTTATCATATTTATAGATAAGTTTATTACCCTCGGCAGAAGAAAGTAAATATTCACATGTAATTTGATCTTCGTCATTATCAACATTTGGAGTATTATTTTCCAGATTTGATTTAATAATAATTTTCTTCCCCTTCAGCTTCTCTCCGTTTCCTAAAAGCCCTTTGTTTGTCAAATTATTTAATAGGGTAAGTTTTCCATCGATATCAAAATATGATGAATCCTGGGTGCTCCCATTCAATGCATTTAATAAAATGTAATAATTTTCAGTTAAATTATTAATCTTAATTGTATGGGTCTCTCTTATTACTGCCATGGAAATAAATTTAAGTTTAAAAAAAGTTTAGAAAATAGTTTTGTCAGAACAAAGTTAGTTGAATTCAATCTTCAATTTCAAACTTTTAGGATTTAATAAAATTATTTCAAAATTCAGGAAGTAAGTTAAAGCCTTGTTAGCCGGGATGTTGAATACGAGAAGTGAGACTATAGTAGGGGAGGACTTTAACATCCCTTTAACAAAAAAATTTTAATGGCCTGGTTGACCTTTCTTCAGAAAAAGCATTAATAAGTTTTCTGCGCTATAACTTTCGATACTTTTGCCATTCTTTTATTCTAGACCTTATGTAACGTTAAATAATGTTAATTGATATTAGATTATTTGTAAATTTTAATATTCATTATTTTTTTTGCACAAAATTATAACCTATGGACATAGTAGTTGAAAACTTGACCAAAAAATACGGCGCACAAAATGCCGTGGATAATATTTCTTTCCGGGTAAAAACCGGTGAAATTCTGGGCTTCCTGGGGCCAAATGGTGCCGGAAAAACCACCACCATGAAAGCAATTACTACTTACCTGAACCCCACACAGGGATCCGTTAGGGTAGGGGAGTATTCTATTCATGACGACCCCGATATGGTGAAAAAAAATATTGGTTACCTGCCGGAAAATAATCCTTTATACAGTGATATGCCTGTAATTGACTATCTGGATTTTGTGGCTAACCTGCAGGGTATAGAAAAAAGCAAAATCAGGGATAAAATTCTTGAGATGATCATCGTTTGTGGACTGGAAGGCGAAAAGCACAAGAAGATAAGTGAACTTTCAAAGGGTTATAAACAACGTGTAGGCCTTGCCCAGGCTTTGATTCATGACCCTGAAGTCCTGATACTGGATGAACCAACTTCCGGCCTTGACCCAAACCAGATTGTCGAGATCAGGGAATTGATCAAGAAGATAGGCCGTGAAAAAACAGTGATCCTTAGCTCCCATATCCTGGCAGAAGTTGAAGCTACCTGCGACAGAATATTGATCATTAATAAGGGGAAAATAGTAGCAGATGGCACATCCAAAGATTTACGCAAACAGTCAGAAGGAAGGGAGATATTGAAAATCAGGATTGAAGAAGGGGAAAAGAATGAAGTATTTAAAGCTTTACAGGGCATTGATACAGTGGGTGCAGTCGATTTTTATAAAGGAGATGAGAATGCTTATGAAGTTCAGAGCAAACCTGAGTTATCGTCGCGTAAAGCTATCTTTAAATTGTGTTGTGATAAAAAGTGGATACTTACGGAAATGACACCCATTGAAACCAAACTGGAAGATATTTTCCGTGAATTGACAATGAATTAATTGATGAATTGTAAATGTTTCATGTTGAAATTGATTATACAATGTATTTGCAGGGAAGCAAGGAGATCATTAACATTTTAACATCAATTGATAGAACATCACAATCATATTAATAATTTTAAAATTCAACATTCAAAATTATAAAAGAAATGAGACAAATCTGGACTATTTCGAAACGTGAGTTGCAATCATTTTTTGATTCGCTTATGGCCTATATCATGCTGATTGCATTTTTAGGTTTTAGCGGATTTTTTACCTGGTTGTTTGGCTCTGATATCTTTTTTGTAAAACAGGCGAGCCTGGGCTCTTTTTTCGGTATCGCATACTGGACCCTGTTTTTCTTTATTCCTGCGCTTACCATGCGGCAATTTGCTGAAGAAAACAGGTCGGGCACCATTGAGCTGTTACTGACCAAACCAGTTAGTGACTGGCAAGTTGTCCTTGGGAAATTTTTCTCAACCTTTGTGCTGATATTAATTGCCCTCTTGCTCACCCTGCCTTATTATATCACGGTGGCTAATCTGGGCCCAATCGATCATGGTGCAGTTATTACCGGTTACCTTGGATTAATCCTTATGAGTGCTGCTTATGTGGCCATTGGGGTGTATACCAGCAGTGTGTCGAGCAACCAGATTGTAAGTTATTTACTGGCTTTGTTTATTGGTATTTTCTTTCAGATTATATTCTCCATGCTTTCAGGCAATTTTTCAGGACTGATTGGAGAAGTATTAAATTTCCTAAGTGTATCTTCCCATTTCGATAGCATTTCAAGAGGGGTGATCGATTCAAAAGATTTGATCTTTTTCTTCTCTCTGATCTTTTTGGGATTGATACTTACTGAAGCAAATCTTGCGAAGAAAAGAAACTAATCTGAAAACAAAAAGGACATTAAGAAATGAAAAATTCAAAATCAATAACAACACAGATTTTATTAATCATAGCGGTTTTGCTGGTGATCAACTTTCTGTCGAATAACTTTTTCTTCAGACTGGACTTTACGGCTGATCAGCGGTACACATTAAGTGAAGCGACTAAAAATATATTAAAATCATTGGATGAACCCATTACTGTTACAGCCTATTTTACTGAGGATCTTCCACCTGACCTGTCTGTCACCCGAAGTGATTTTAAAGACTTGCTGGTAGAATATGCAAGCGTATCAAAAGGGCTGGTTTTATATGAGTTTGTGAATCCAAATAAAGACCAGGAGTCAGAGCAAAAAGCTTTTCAGGCAGGTGTTCAGCCGGTATTAGTGCAAACGCGTGAAAAAGATGAAGCCACCCAGAAAAAAGTATTTATGGGGGCCGTTTTGCAAAAAGGTGATAAAAAAGAGATCATTCCATTTATGCAACCCGGCGCAGCTATGGAGTATGCCCTCTCCACCAACATTAAAAAGTTATCAGTTACTGATAAACCATTTATTGGGATAATACAGGGACATGGAGAGCCAGGTTTAAATGCAATGAGCCAGGTAATGGAGTCCATGTCAATTTTGTATACTGTTGAACCTGTAAACCTTGATGATTCTGCTGCTGATCTTCGGAAATATAAAACGATAGCAATCATCGGTCCCAGGGATACCATTCCTCCCCGTCATTTTCAAATGCTTGATAAGTATCTTGCAGATGGCGGAAACCTTTTTATTGGTATAGATAGGGTTGATGGTGACCTTAGCACTGTGCAGGGGAAGTCTGTAGAAACAGGCCTTGAGAAATGGTTAAGTGATAAAGGCCTTATGGTTGAAAATAATTTTGTAGTGGATGCAAACTGCGGAAGTGTTGGGGTGCAGCAGCGCCAGAGTTTCTTTAATTTTACTACTCAGGTCCGTTTTCCTTATCTTCCCATCATCACCAATTTTGAAGATCATCCGGCCACGAAAGGCCTCGAGCAGGTATTAATGCCTTTTGTTAGCTCCATTACATATACAGGCGACACAGCGAATCATTTTGTGCCTTTAGCCAGAACATCTGAAAAATCTGGGACACAGTCTACCCCATTATATTTTGACATTAATAAACAGTGGACTGATACCGATTTCCCTTTATCCAATCTTGTGGTTGGTGCCATATTAGAGGGTAAGCTGGCAGGGGATGCAGAGTCAGGAATTGCATTGTTTGCTGATGGACAATTTATGGTAAATGGAGAAGGGCAGAGGGCGCAGCAGCTTTCAAAAGACAATGTGAGCCTTATGGTAAACTCTATCGACTATTTATCTGATGATACTGGTTTAATCGACCTTCGGACAAAAGGAATTACATCCAGGCCTCTTGACCAGATTGATGATGGAAGAAAGGTATTTCTGAAGTGGCTTAATTTCCTTGTCCCTATTTTCCTGATCCTGATCTATGGCATTGTCAGGATGCAAAGACGCCGGAACCTTCGTGTGAAACGAATGGAACAAGGATACATATAATAATTTTAAACTCATAACTCAATTAACGCCATGTTATCAAAATTTTTAAATACAAAAACACTTATTGTTTTACTGGTCCTGTTGGTAGGTATTTTTCTGGTGACAAAACTTACTGAAAAAGAAGACAGGACGTTTAAAAGCCAATTGGTAGAAATTGATACTGCTTCTGTTTCCCAGATGAAGATTTTACCCAAACTTGGAGGCGATGATAACGAAATCGTGTTTACCAGGACAGGTGGGGAATGGAAGATGGAGTCGGCTGGCAAGGTATATAAACCTGATGCAAATTCGATTAAAAATATTCTTACGGAACTTATTAAAATGAAGACTGAAAGGGTAGCTGCGACTGATAAATCAAAATGGAAAGATTTGGAAGTAACCGATTCCACTGCGGCTAGGATACAGGTATTGGATGGCAGTAAAGTTCTTGCAGATGTTTATCTTGGTAAATTCAGTTATACACAGCCACCTCAGCAAAATCCTTACCAGCAAAGGCAACAGGCCAGAATGTTTACCAATATTCGATTAGTTGGGGATGAAAATGTTTATGTTGTAGAAGGATTCATAAAAATGAATATTCAACCCAATGTTGATTCATACAGGGCTAAAACATTATGCCAGACCAATAAAGATGACATTACAAAAGTTTCATTTAATTATCCCGGGCTTGATAATTTTACCCTTACAAAAGAGAATGAACATTGGATGCTGAACGGGCAACCAGCCGATTCGACGAAAACAGCACGTTACATCCAAAAACTGCAAAGGCTGACCAGTTCGAATTATGCAGATGGTATTGAACCCTTAAGCTCTACACCATCTCATATGGTAGTTATTGAAGGAAATAATATTTTGCCTGTTGAATTAAAAGCATTCCCTGTTGCAGATACACTGCATCATACAGTGATTACGAGTTCACGTGTTCCTGATACTCAATATAGTGGAGAGAAGAACAAATTATTTGAAAGGGTATTTGTTAACAGAAGTGAATTTTTTGACCAGGGCATGCAGCAATAAGATTTAGGCTATTACCAGGTATAGTTTTGTATAAAAGAGAGGCCGGATTGATTATCAATCCGGCCTCTCTCAATGTAATCCTGATATTATTTTCGTTTGGCCTTCGAACCTGACCTGCTTGCTGGCTTTTGCTGTGATGTTGCTTTTGCAGTATTACTTTGCTTCACACTCTTTTTTTTCTGTGTCGCAACTTTTTGTTTTACTGCAGGTTTCTTGTCGACAGACTTATTTTGTTTTGTTGCAGACTTCTTTTCTACTGCTGGTTTTTGTTTTGAAACTGTTTGCTTTTCAACAGTCCTTTTTTCATGGGCAGCCGGCCTTTTTTCGGAAGTCGCTGTCCGAACTGTTTGTTTTGTTGACTTATCTGTTGTTGTGCGGTATTGCTTTGATTGCGATGCACTCGTCCTTTTTTCTTTAACTTGTCTGCTCTCTGATTTTGCTTCAAGCTTAACATTTCTGCCTTGCTCTGCATTTCTTTCTTTAGAAACACGTGTGTCACCTCTTTTCAAAGTAGCCGATTGTTTTACCTGCCTTAATTCCTGAGTATTTTTAAATCCATCGTTCCTTTTAGCAAAAGAGCGGTCAGGATGCTTGCTGGCATAATCATTCCGCATGGTGTTTTTATGCATATTGGCTGCAGTACGACTTTTCCTTATGTTGGTGTAGTGATATGTGTTATGTACGTTGACATGTACATGCACATTTTGCTGGTACACATAGGTAGGGTAGGGCCTCCATGGATGATAATAGTGTGGATAATATCCATAATAATAGGGTGAATACCATGGCCTGTAAACAGGACCCCAGAAGTATACAAAAAATACTGGTGGCCGCACATAAACCGGTGTAATAATATAGTCTGGGCCATACATATACACGTCCCCCACTAGCTGCACTGAAGTTTCTCCTGATGCATCTCTCTCAACATCAATCGTTGCTATATCCTGGAAAAGATCGTTTCCAAGTACTGCCTGTATCGTGACCACATGGGTTTGATCTGTTGCCGCTTCAATAACCCTAAGGTAGTCAACTACACCATCCTGGTTTAAATCTAAATTGCTTATTTGAAGTTCTGGGTCATTTAACTTTCTTTCAAAATCTTCAAGGTTTTCGGCATCGCCAAAAATGGTAGCTACGGCTTCCAGGTTGAGGTTGAAACTAATGTCCAGATTGGCTGCTTCCACGGTGATTACATCCTGGGCAAATGTTAAGCTAATAGTTGCACACAAGCTTAAAAGAAGCAAAGCTGCTTTTCTAAGTACCGTCGTTTTTTCTTGTTTTTCCATTGTGTTTATCTTAAGTAAAATTTATTGATTAACTTTATTACCCGATAATAATACAAAATCGTGCCAATGAATATTTAACTCCAATCCGGGTTAAAAATTTAATTCTTGCTGTAAGGCTGAAGACTAGTGTCCGTCTTAATGACCAGATAAAGATTAGTATGATATTTTTTTTAAAACAGATAAAAACCATGATTGATAATAGGGGTAAAAAAACAATTCTTTTACTATTTTATTTGAGCTTTTTATTATTCAGCACGCAATTGTTCTCACAGAATACTTTTTTTTCTGATGCAGATATTTTCTTCAAGAAATATGTGATCAATGGAAAAGTAAATTATCAAACATTACATAATTCTCCGGCTGAAGTGAATAGACTGGTTAACCAAATAGCAACATACCCACTTACCGACGAAACGGGAAATACGAATAAAGCCTTTTATATCAATGCTTATAACCTTATGGTGATTAAACAGGTAATAGACCATTACCCGGTGACTTCGCCAAGGGATATTGCTGGTTTTTTTGAAACCAATAAATATGAAGTCGCCTTGAGTTTAAAAACACTTAATCAAATTGAGAATGAAATACTGCGATTTGTTTACCCAGACCCCAGGATGCATTTCGTGCTTGTTTGTGGTGCTCTTGGATGCCCAGTTATAACTAATTTTGCATATATGCCAGATCAGCTTGATGACCAATTGGAGAACCAAACCAGGCTGGCATTGAATGACCCCGGATTTATCAGGCTGTCGAAAGAAAAGACAGAAATATCTGAGATTTTTAAATGGTATGAAATGGACTTTGTGAAACCAGGTCAATCTGTTGTGGATTTTATAAATCTTTATCGTACTACTAAAATAGAAAAAAATGCGCCGGTGGAATTTTATAATTATGACTGGTCTTTGAATGAGCATAAAGTACCATCAGTAATAGCTAATAATACCCAAAATATTGAAACCTCCAATATCTTTACTTACACCCCTTCCAAATTATTAAAAAAGGGTGAAATTGAAATGCAGCTTTTTAATAATATTTACAGCCAGACTGCTTACCGGGATGGTAAAAGAGATAAGGTGGAACAGGAAGGAAGAAGCACTTATTATAGCGGGTTGTTCTATCTCCTTTTCGGACAATCAAAGTCCGGGAGGGTAAATGTGGGTTTTGACATAAACATAAAAGCGGTATACATTGATGAAAACAGAAAAGGAAATCCGCTTGCCGTGTTCCGCTTTGAAACGAGCCCATCTTCAAGAACTGCACTCACTTCCCTTGGGCCTAAAATAAAATTTCAACCTTTTAAAAACTTTTCTAATTTTTCGGTTCAAAGTGCCTTTTGGATGCCGGTGGCTAAAGACTTGGAGGCGGTTGGTGGTTTTCTTGAATATCCCTGGATGGATTACGATATGTACACTTGGTGGAACCAGTTTTTCTTTGATAAAACTTTCGGGACACAGTGGCAGATTTTTACGGAAGCTGATTTATTGTTCAAGTTTAAGAAAAAAGATGGAGGCACTCCTACGCATTTTGATATCCCACTTAGTTTTTTCCTAAGCTGGTTTCCATCACAAAAAACAACCTTGTACACAATGCTTCAATATTCTCCGCGTTTACAACTAGAGCCATCTGAAGCTTTTGATTGGGAAACGCAAATGAATTATACAATTGATCCCTTCGATTTGGTCAGTGATTATGCCCAGTCAGGCTTAGGTATCAAATATCAGGTTAGTAATAATTTGAACCTTGAAGCATCTTATACCTATTTTTTCACTTCAAAAAATGGCGGTGCCGGATCAACTTATAACCTTGGTTTACGAATAATTTTATAATTTTATGTTGAAAATTGGCTCAATTCAGCGAACTACATTGGTATATATGCTTTTACTAGCTCTCACATGTTTTTATTGCGGCCATATTCTTTATAAGGTCCTTGCCAATATCATTAAGCGTAAAATACTTAAAGTAGGGGATATTTGTAGTGTATACATTGGTGAACAAAAACTCTATGGTTTTGTAATTAACATCAGCCATGAGGTTGATATCCTGGTTCATAATCGCACATACCGTTTTGAAAGGAACCAGATTTACGCTTAATAAATTATTACATGTTTGAAAAGTACCTGAACATAATTATTGATTCCTTTACAGGATATTACAACTACCTGATTGGGGAGATATTTAGCCCCTCATGGCACAATTATTTTTGGGCTTTGATTATAGTATCTCTGTTTTTTTATGCACTTGAATTAATTAAACCCTGGCGAAAGGATCAACCAGTATTGCGAAAAGATTTCGGCCTGGATGCTTTTTATATGTTTTTTAATTTTTTCATATTTTCATTGATAGGATTTAATGCAGTATCCAATGTATTTGTGAACCTTTTTAATGATTTCCTTGCCCTGTTTGGAATTTCAAATTGGGTCGCAATATCAGTTGCCAATATGCCTGGCTTGGTGCAATTGCTAATTTTATTCCTGTTGAGAGATTTTATCCAGTGGAATATTCACCGGTTTTTACACAGGTCTTCATTTTTATGGGAGTTTCATAAAGTGCATCATAGCGTAAAACAAATGGGTTTTGCAGCACACCTGCGCTACCACTGGATGGAGAATGTGGTCTATCGTTTTCTGGAATATATTCCGCTCGGAATGATTGGTTTTGGGATTCTTGACTTTTATGCAGTACATATATTTGCCCTGGCTATCGGCCATTTTAATCACTCCAATTTTAAATTGCCTCTTGGGCCTTTAAAATATATTTTCAATAATCCCCAAATGCATATATGGCATCATGCAAAAGTACTCCCAGGAAAATATGGGGTTAATTTTGGGATCAGTTTGAGTATTTGGGATTATTTGTTTAAAACCAATTATATCCCCTTTGAAGGAACAAATATTGAACTGGGATTTGAAAAGGATGAGTCCTTCCCCGGCTCTTTTGTTACCCAGGGTATTTATCCATGGAGGAAGAGTAGTTTAAAACCAGTAACCGATGATAAATAAAGAAATATTAATGGCTTTAAGTATCTTATTTTGTGCGGGTCTATTTGCACAAAAGCCTGCTAATTATGATGAAGAATTGAAAAAAATGTATAACCAAACTGTACCGCTGATCACCCCGTCAGATTTACTGGTAAAATTGGATAAAAATCCAGAAATTGTTCTTTTGGATGCCAGAGAGAAAAATGAATACAGAGTAAGTCATTTGGCAAGAGCAATTTGTGTGGGTTATAATGAATTCAATATAAACAGCCTTAAAAATATTCCCAAAGATCAGGCTATTGTTGTTTATTGTTCGATCGGGGTGCGAAGTGAAAAAATAGGGGAGAAACTATTGGAAGCCGGTTATACCAATGTGCAAAATCTCTACGGCGGAATTTTTGAATGGGTATACCATGACGGCATAATTGTAGATAAAAAGGGTAATCCAACTATTGAGGTTCATGCATACGACGAAAACTGGAGCAAGTGGTTATTAAAAGGAGAAAAAATTTATTAACAATGCACTAATTTAAGATTATAAAAAATGAGCAGAGATATATATCCAACCTTGAAAAAAAGCAGGCATGAGTTTGCTGTAGCTGATTTCCAGGTAAGTATACTTGAAAACAGGTTAAAAGGGTCGGTTCGGTTTAAAGATAAAATGAAAGAAGTTGGACTTTATCCTTTAAAACCCTGGGCGATTACTATCTTTCAGATCAATATGGGGAAAATGTGTAATCAAACCTGCAGCCATTGTCATGTGGATGCCGGGCCCGACAGAGATGAGATCATGACCCGTGAAACTATGCTTAAGTGTATTGAGGCAATAAAAATGGACCCTTTCAAAACAATTGATCTTACAGGCGGGGCACCTGAACACAATCCGGACTTCAGATGGTTTGTAGAACAATTACGAAGCAATTTTCCAGGCATAGAAATTATAGTTAGAAGTAACCTAACAATTATTAATGAGAGTGAGCAATATTTTGATCTTCCTGATTTTTATGCTAAACATCATCTCACTATTGTTTCATCCCTCCCATGTTATACCGAAGATAATGTAGATAAACAAAGAGGAAGAGGTGTGTACGAACGTTCTATTGATGCACTGAAAAAACTAAATACCATTGGATACGGCCAAGCTGATAATGACCTGAAACTTCACCTTGTATATAATCCGGGAGGAGCGGAATTACCCGGTTCTCAAATGCAATTGCAGGCGGATTACAAAAAAGAATTGGCCGAACGGCATGGCATCGTGTTTAATAATTTGTATACCATCACCAATATGCCCATTAACCGGTTTCTCAATTATTTGGTAATTAATGATAAGTATGAATATTATATGGGTAAGTTGATCGATTCTTTTAACCCTTCTGCTGCTATGACTGTGATGTGTCGGGATACACTGTCTGTCGACTGGCAGGGATATATTTACGATTGCGACTTCAATCAGCAATTGGATATGGCAGTTGAAGGCTCTGCATCTCAGCATATTAAGAATTTTAATTTTAAAAAGCTATCTGAAAGAGAGATCGTTTTAGGGCAGCATTGTTATGGGTGCACAGCCGGAGAAGGATCAAGTTGTCAGGGAGCACTTGATTTGGGCTAGTTATACATCCGATTCAGCCAATGGCCTTTTTTTTAATTAATATTGGACAAATATTTATTAAATTCGTCTGTAATTATTAATTGGCATTTACTTTTTGCGCTTCTTTTTCATTTGTTTTTAACCCATCAATAATTAAAGATTGGTACATGATGCTACACATATAACTAACAAAAGGCCTTCCTGCCAAAATCTGTTAATCGTTTTTATAAAAAATCCGGTGATAGGAAAAGTTAAAACCAGGCTGGCGCAAAGCATAGGTACATTCAATGCCTGCAAAATATATGTGGACCTTTTGCATCGGACACACAAAAGTGTGGTAAGCCTTCCCATAAGTAAGGTGGTATTTTATTCTGATTTTATAGATGACAACGATCTTTGGGAAAATAATAAGTTTGGTAAGTTTTTGCAAAAAGGCACTTCAATTGGTGAACGGATGCATAATGCTTTACAATCCGGTTTGAGAATTGGGTATAATAAAGTTGTTCTGATCGGAGGAGATGTCCCTAGTTTAACAAGTTCAATTATTGAGACTGCATTTAATAAACTAGAAGAAACAGACACTGTATTTGGCCCTGCTAAAGACGGGGGATATTACCTTATCGGCATGAAAAAGGATTATCCTGAACTATTCGAAAATGTAGATTGGGGAACAGATGCCGTACTAAATCAAACCTTAAAAAATTGTAATTCAACCAAATTGTCTTATTCTCTTTTAGCTGAACTTGTTGATTTAGATACCTTTGCCGACATTAAATTACTCAAGCCATTTTTTGCCCAACATTTTCTCAAACTTACCGGAATCAACCAGGAATCAAATAAAAGCCAGCTGACAATAAAGCAGGCGGTTTTTAATTAAAAGCCGGATCAGAAGGGAATTTTGTCCAGTATGAATAATCCCCACCCAGCTCTAAAAGTGTAGTATCCCACATCGATTCTGTATCCTCATCCATCACTGTCTTAAGATTAATGTTTGAAACCACCCAGGAGTTGCGGGATAATTCACTATCGAGCTGTTTAGAAACCCATCCGGAATAACCCACGAAAAATTTAATTTGCGACGGGCCTAATCTTCCAATGGAAATTAGCTCTTTTATATGATCAATATCACCACCCCAATATAAACCTTCAAGTATTTCAAGGCTTTCTTCAATAATATTTCCCAGGGTATGAATAAAGTATAAATTTTCAGTCTTAACAGGGCCTCCCAAATATATTGGCGCATCAAACTTTGGGAAGTCTTTAATCACATCACTTAGCAACATATCAACAGGTTTGTTTAATATAAGCCCAAAAGAACCTTCATCATTATGTTCTGCTAATAGAACCACTGATCGCTTAAAATAATAATCAAGCAGAAAAGGTTCCGAAATCAGGATTCTTCCCCTGGAAGGTTTCAGGTTATTTGACTTGATGGTTAATATGTTATTGATGTCAGTCATTTTCAATGAATTTTTGTTCTTTTGTATAACCTTTGTGATTCATACATATTGTTTGTTTATTTCAAAAATAATACCATATTAATGATTAAAGATAACCAAAAAAAATTCGATCTGTTCAGAAAGGAATTTCAAACAATGGTATTTGAGGGGTATAAGCTCGAAGACTTTGATTCAAATATTCGGGTTAGCTATCACTATAACCTTGCAGATCAATATCATTTTTATCCGGTATTTAGCATTGAAAAAAAAGAAGGTTTTTTTGATACTGCTTTTTTTAAAAATATAGAAGGAGTATTATTTAACATTGGAATGGTGGAGTTGATAAGTTACTGGAAAACAGCCTGCCCCCCTAAAGTTGTTATAAAACCATATCGTCTTTCGAATGAGCAGCAAATTTTCTGGAAAAAGCTATTTTACAATGGACTGGGTGAATTCTTTTATTTGAATAATATCAATCCAACGAAGGATAATTTGGTTTCATTTGTGAATGATTCTGAAAAAGAATTTACTGAGTTTTCAGCATTGGTAAGGGAAAAAGGAGTATTGGTTCCTGTAGGAGGGGGTAAAGATTCAGTGGTAACCCTGGAGTTGCTAAAAGGTCATTTTGACATTATTCCTTTCATTATGAATCCAAGGGAAGCCAGCCTTCAGACCTGTTATAATGCTGGTTTTGAACGAAACAATATCTTCGAAGTCAAGCGAAGTATTGATCCCTTATTGCTTGAATTGAATGAAAAGGGTTTTTTAAATGGGCATACGCCATTTTCAGCATTATTAGCATTTCATGGAGTATTGGCTGCTGGTCTGGCAAATGCAAAATTTATTGCACTTTCCAATGAATCCAGCGCCAATGAACCTACAGTGGTAAATGGTGCAAATCATCAGTATTCAAAATCCCTTGAGTTTGAAAATGATTTTAGAGATTATTCAAAAAATTTTCTTACTTCTGACATTTCATATTTTAGTTTTTTACGGCCACTTTCTGAATACTATATCGCAAAGATTTTTGCAAATTACACCCAATATTTTAGCGTATTCAGGAGCTGTAATGTGGGAAGTAAAGCCAATGAATGGTGCGGAAAGTGTCCAAAATGCCTCTTCACTTTTATTATGTTGGCACCCTATGTGAAGGAAAGTGAACTATTTTCAATTTTTAATAAAGATTTATTTGCAGATGAAAATCTTAAGGCGATAATGAATGAGTTAATAGGTGTAAATCCTGTAAAACCTTTTGAATGTGTTGGAACGGTGGATGAAGTAAACCTGGCATTGCAAAAAACGATAGAAACCAGAGGTGGGGCTCAACCTGCCTTGCTAAAATATTATTTCGAAGAAGTGATGCCTGATTTTATAATTAGGACGGAGAATGAAGTTTTGCATTTTAATAATGAAAACCATAATCTCCCTGATATATTTTTCGAAATCCTGAAAGACACCATCCATGCTGAATAGATTGAAAAAGGATTTTAAAGGGAAAAAAATTCTGCTTGCAGGATTTGGCCAAGAAGGGAAATCTTCCTATCGGTTTTTACGTAGTTTTTGCGAACCAGGCAGAATCGGTATATGTGATGAGAATAAAAATGCTCTTGAACAATTCATTCTGGAAAATCCTTCGGATAAAATGCAGACATACACCTCATTTGACCCGATTAAAGATTTACAAAAATATAATTGGATTATTAAATCCCCGGGTATACCTATCGCTAAATTATCAGGGCTCCCTTCAGATAAAATTATTTCACAGACGGATATTTTTCTAAAATATTTTGGACAACAGGTGATTGGAATAACGGGTACTAAAGGGAAGAGCACCACAGCTTCATTGATCTATCATATATTAAAGATGTCCGGAAAGGATCCTTATCTTGTAGGTAATATTGGTAACCCAGTCTTTGATATTCTTGAGGATATTGATCCAAAAAGCCTGATTGTATTTGAGATGTCGTCGCATCAATTAGCTTTGGTTAGGCACTCGCCATCTTTGGCTGTCCTTCTGAATTTATTTGAAGAACACCTTGACTATTATTCCTCTTTCACGGAATATGGCCTTGCAAAATTCAATATTGCTGCTTTTCAGAATGAGGGAAACCAATTTATTTTTAATGCCACTGATCCTGTTATCTGTAAGTTTATTTCTGAACTTACCTTAAATGGGCATAAGCTTCCTTTTGGGAAAAATAAAATCGATTCGCCAAAGGCTTTTATCGACGACCAAAAAGTTTGTTTTTCGGAGGATGGTTCAGAATTTACGGTCCTGGATTTTAGTAAAAGAAAAAACCTTCCTGGAAACCATAACCTTCTGAATATACTGGTGGCAGTCCTTGTGGGAAGAATATTCAGTCTGTCAATAGAACAGATTAATGAGGGTGTTTTCAGTTTTAATGGACTGTCGCATCGTTTGGAGTATCTGGGTAAGTTTAGGGATTTTCATTTTTATAACGATTCTATCGCTACCATTCCGGAAGCTACCATTGAGGCCATAAAAACTTTGAAAATAGTGAATACGCTCATACTTGGAGGAAAGGACAGGGGAATAAATTATAGAAGCCTGGTTGAATATCTGAAATCGAATCCTATTCCAAATTTGGTGATGATGGGAACAGCCGGAAAACGGATTCAGCAGGAAGGACAATTCATTAATACCGAAAATCAAAATGTATTTTTTATTTCAGCCTTTAATGAGTTGAAAGAAATTATTATAGCACATTCACAGCCTGGTGGAATTGTCCTTTTATCTCCCGCTGCTTCAAGTTATGATATGTTTTCGAATTTTGAGAAAAGGGGAGAGGCGTTTAAAAAAATGGCAGAAGATCTATAAAATCAACTGCCATTCTATTAAATATCAAACACAAAACAATTACAGAAGTAAAACATTCACCCCTTTTATGGGCTAATCTTTAAGTGACTTTCAGTCTTTTTTATCTTCGGGCTTATCGGTCTTTTTTTCGTCTTTTACTTCTTTGGCTTTTTTAACTTCCATTTTGCTTTCCGCCTTTTCCTTAACTTCTGCAACCTTCTTTTCAGCAGGCTTTGCAGGTGCAGCTTTCTTTTTAGCTACGGCCTCTTCTTTTTTAGGAACCACAGGTTTTTTTGCAGCTTTTTTTTCTTTTACTTTTTCGATGGCAACGCTTTTCTTTTTAGGCCTTAAAATACCATAACTGCCCTGGATAATTTTTCCGCGTTTTGTTTTTTTATCACCTTTTCCCATGTTGATCAGAATTTAATTTTAAGTAATTTCCCGTAAAGTTAACAATTTTTTCCGAAGCCTCTTTTGAATTTCAGGCGTCATTTTTAATTTAACTCTTC